>VGZC01000057.1 GCA_016872725.1 Planctomycetota bacterium | reverse complement strand
ACGGAAATTGCCGCTTGGTCAGCCCGTGTCAACGAGAAACAACGAGCCGTCGATTGGCAATTCACGATCGACAAAGCGAGGCTCAAATTGAAGCGGCTCTATCCTAAAATTTAGCCTGGACAGGGCACTAGGTCCATCGCAACGGATGCGGGTTCGACAACAGCGACCACGGATGAGATTGAGAAATAGGTCGGCGCCGTGCTGGATTGGCTGCGACCGCAGTTGGTGGTGTGGGCTGGGATGCTGATGGCTGAAAACCTGACGCCGAGCGGGTTCTGCCGTTCGGAACGGGCGCTGTGGATTTTGCTCCGGGCGTTCGAACGGCCGTTCTTGGAACGCTTGCTCAGCGCCCGCGAAGGGGACGGCCGGTTTCTGCCGCACGACGTCGTCTATCAAGGGCAGGGATATCGGCGGCCGGAGACGAAGGCGCGGAACGCGCATGTGGCGACGCATTTCGGAACCATCCGCCTGTGGCGGTTCGGCTGCCGGTTTTGGGATCGGCCGGTCAAGGAGGCGTGTATTTTTCCGTTGGAACGGCGGCTGGGTTTGCGGGCGGGCGTCACGCCGGCGCTCGGCGATTGCCTTGGCCGCTGCCTCGCCGAGGCGGGAGCCACTCGGAATCGCGTGTTGCGGCAGATGTTCGGCGCGGGCACGCCCCGGTACTACGGCTGGGCGCGGCACATGCCGCACCGACTGAAGCGCAAGCCGCGCGGCGCTAAACGCGTGCTGCATTCGGCCGCCACTTTCGTCAAACGACTCCGGCTGATCAAGACCCGCACGAAACGGTTCCGCATCGCCTACGAATACCCTCCCGATGCGCGCGCTCTGGATGCGGTACAGCGAACACAAGAAACGCCGCATTCCCTTGGGGATCGGAATCACCGAGGCGGCCTGCAAAACGGTCCACACCCAACGCCTCAAGCTGTCCGGCATGCGTTGGATCGGCGAAGGTGCCCAACACATCCTCACACTGCGGACGATCCTCTTGAGCCAAACATGGGACGCCACGTATGCCGACTTGCCCACGACTCATGAAACCCTTATCCCGGCGCCTTTCCTCGCCCAAGCGGCATCTTCCCTTGAAAACGCCGCTTCAACGCGCGCACCGGAGAGACCACACCCTGTCCGCCTTGTGGGACCTTGGCTGCGGCGGCTCACCTGCAAGCGCGCCTGCCCGTCGGCAGCGGTCTTTCTCGGTGCGGCTGGGACTGGCGGGCGTGGCTATCTGGGCTGCGACATGGATCTGGCCCGCCGGCGTTTTGGCCCAGGACACGCCGGACTACTTCCGTCAGAACTGCATGAACTGCCATACGATTGGCGGCGGACGGCTGACCGGACCCGACCTGAAGGACGTCACCCAGCGAAAGGATCGGGCCTGGCTGGTGAATTTCATGGTCAACCCGAAGGCCGTCATCGACAGCGGCGATGCTTACGCTCGGAAGATCCTCGAGGAATCGCGCAACGTCCCGATGCCGACCCTCCCTGGCTTGAACAAGGACCGGGCCGAACGGCTCTTGGATCTGATCGAGGCGGAGTCGAAGCTGCCCGAATCGCAGTTCAAGGGCCTGCAAATCTCCCAGGAGCCGTTTACCGACGCCGACCGGCAGCGCGGCCGTGCGATCTTTTTGGGCCACGTTCGCCTCGAGGCGGGTGGCGCGGCCTGCATCTCGTGCCATACGATGCACGACACGCCGGCTCTCGGGGGCGGCCGGCTGGGCCCCGATCTGACGAACGTCTTCGAACGGCTCAAGGGGCGAAAGTCGATTAGCGCTTGGCTGATGGCGCCGGGCACGGAAACGATGCTCCCGATTTTCAAGAACCATCCGATACGAGCCGCCGAGATCCATGCCCTGACGGCCTACTTCGAGGCTTCCGCCAGCGAGAGTCCGGCCGAGCCCGCGGCCGATCGCGTGACGTTTCTGTTGACGGGGCTGGCCGGGGCCGTGGCGCTCGTGTTTGGGCTCGATGCGATCTGGAAACACCGCTTTCACAGCGTCCGCCGCACGTTGGTGGACCAAGCATCAATGCGAGGTCGTCGATGAGCATGCTCGATGCGATTGCCTGGATTCGAGACGAAGTCACGCCGCAGGGCCGGCAGTGGGAGGAGTTCTATCGGAACCGCTGGCAGTTCGACAAGATCGTCCGCAGCACGCACGGCGTGAACTGCACGGGTGGCTGCACGTGGCAAATCCACGTGAAAGACGGCATCGTCACCTGGGAGATGCAGGGGCTCGATTACCCGGCCCTGGAAGCGGGCATTCCGCCGTACGAGCCGCGGGGCTGCCAGCGGGGCATCTCCTTCAGTTGGTATTTGTACAGCCCATTGCGGGTCAAGTACCCCTATATCCGCGGCGCGCTCCTCGACCTGTGGCGCCGGGCCCGCGCCGACCATGCCGATCCGGTCGAGGCGTGGAAGAGCCTGGTGAACAATCCGGACGCGCGTCGCCGCTGGCAACAGGCCCGCGGCAAAGGTGGGTTGCGGCGGACCGACTGGGACACGGTGCTGGAGATCATCGCGGCGTCGCTGGTCCATACGATCAAACAGCATGGACCCGATCGGATTGCCGGATTCTCGCCGATTCCGGCCATGTCGATGGTCAGCTACGCCTCGGGAGCGCGGCTGATGCAATTGCTTGGGGGCATCTCCCTATCGTTCTACGACTGGTATTGCGACTTGCCGACCGCTTCGCCGGAAACGTGGGGCGAGCAGACCGATGTCTCCGAAAGCGCCGATTGGTTCCATGCGAAGCTGCTGGCCGTGATGGGCGCCAATCTGAACATGACCCGCACGCCCGACTGCCACTTCGCGGCCGAGGCGCGCCACAACGGCACGAAGATGTGGGTCTTCTCGCCCGATTTCAGCCAGGTCTCCAAGTACGCCGACGAGTGGGTCGGCGTCAACGCCGGGCAAGACGGCGCCTGGTGGATGGCGGTCAACCACGTGCTTCTGACGGAGTATCATCATCGGCAACCGGTCGCCGCGTTCCTCGACTACACGAAGAAATTCACCGACGCCCCGTACCTGGTCGAGCTGGTCAAGGGGCCGGACGGCGTGGTGCGACCGGGGCAATTGCTCCGCGCGGGCCGGCTGGCGGCCTATTCCGGTCAGGAACTTGGCGACTGGAAGTTCCTGATGTGGGACGAGAAGTCGAATGGTCCCAAGATGCCGATGGGAAGCAGCGGTTTCCGCTGGGGCGAGCAGATGGGGAAGTGGAACCTGCTCTTGCAGGACGGTCTCGACGGCAGCCGGATTGAGCCGCGGTTGTCGTTCCTCGCCGCCGCCGACGGCGTGGTCCAGGTCGAGTTCGACGACTTTGCCGCCGGAACGACCTCGCTCCGCGGAGTCCCGGTCAAGTCGCTCAAGACCCAGGGCGGCCAATCGGTCCAGGTGGCCACGGTCTACGATCTGCTCATGGCCCAGTACGGCGTCGCGCGCGGGCTTTCCGGCGCGTACCCAACGAGTTACGACGACGCCACGGCCCCCTACACGCCCGCCTGGTCGGAAAAGTACACCGGAATCGGCCGCGACGTCCTGTTGCGTTTCGCTCGCGAATGGGCCGTGACGGCGGAGAAGACGGGCGGTCGGTGCACGATCATCATCGGCGCGGGGATCAACCATTGGTACCACGCGAATCTGATGTATCGCGCGGGAATTCACGCCCTGATGTTCTGCGGCTGCGTCGGCAAGAACGGCGGTGGCCTGGCCCATTACGTTGGCCAGGAGAAGCTCGCCCCGATGGAATCCTGGTCGTCGATCGCGCTGGCCAAGGACTGGTTCCCACCCTCGCGGCTCCAGAACACGCCGAGCTGGCACTACGTCCATTCCGATCAATGGCGGTACGAAAAGGACTTTACCGACTACCATACGGTGCCCAAGCGGAAGCAGGCCCAAACGACGGCCCAGGGCCACACGATGGACATGCAGGTGAGGGCCGTCCGCCAGGGCTGGCTCCCCTTCTATCCCCAATTCCCCACGAATCCCCTGGAGCTTCCCAAGCAGGCCCGGGCGGCCGGCGCCGATTCGCAGGAGAAGATCGTCTCCTGGGTCGTGGATCGCCTGAAAAAGAAGGATCTGAAGTTCTCGGTCGAAGATCCCGACGCCGAGGCGAACTGGCCCCGCGTCTGGTTCATTTGGCGGGGCAACGCCCTGATGTCGAGCGCCAAGGGGCACGAGTACTTCCTGCGGCACTACCTGGGCACGCACGACAACGCCGTCGGCGAGGACCTGGCGGGTGGGAGCGTGAAGGACGTTGCCTGGCATGCGCAAGCCCCTCAGGGAAAGATGGACTTGGTCGTCGACTTGAACTTCCGCATGGACACGTCGGCCCTCTATTCCGACATCATCCTGCCGGCCGCCACCTGGTACGAAAAGTCGGACCTGAACTCGACCGACATGCACAGCTTCATCCATCCCCTCGCGCCGGCGGTGCCGGCGTGCTGGGAATCGAAAAGCGATTGGCAGATTTTTCGCGCGGTGGCGAAGCGGTTTTCGGAGCTGGCCGAGCGGCATTTCCCGGAGCCCGTGGAAGACATTGTGGCAACGCCCCTGGCGCACGACTCGGCCGCCGAAGTGGCCCAGCCCGACCTGCGTCAATGGATCAAGGGCGAGATCGAAGCCATCCCGGGCAAGACGATGCCGGCGATGAAGGTCGTCTCGCGGGATTACAAGAACGTCTTCAATCAATACATCTCCTACGGACCGATGGCCCGCCAAAACGGACTGGGGGCCCATGGCACGAATTACTCGATTCAGGAGGAGTACGACGAGTACCTGCGGACCCGGCCCACGGTCTCGTGGGGCGGGAAGACCTACCCTTCGCTCCGCCGCGACGTCGAAGTCTGCAACGCGGTGCTCCATTTCGCCACGGTCACCAACGGCGGGCTCGCCTATCGCTCCTATCAGAACATGGAAGTCAAGACGGGGCTCCCGCTGGCGCATCTGGCGGAGAAGAACCGCGGTTTCCGCTGCACGTTCGACGACTTGCAGAGCCAACCCCGGCGATTCATCAACAGCCCGATGTGGTCGGGCCTGATCGAGAACGGCCGCACCTATTCCCCCTTCACGTACAACGTCGAGACGAACGTCCCCTGGCGGACGCTGACCGGCCGGCAATCATTCTATCTCGATCATCCGATTTACCTGGAGTTCGGCGAGCATCTGCCGACTTACAAGCCCAAACCGTTGCCAACGCAGTACGCGGATCTCAACTTCAGCCAGCCGGCCGAGCGGACGCTGATGCTCAACTACCTGACGCCCCATGGGAAATGGCACATCCATTCGACCTACGGCGACAACGAGCGGATGACGACCCTGTCGCGCGGCGTCGACCCGATCTGGATCAGCGACCAGGACGCGGAAGCCCTGGGCGTGGACGATAACGACTGGGTCGAGGTCTACAACGACCACGGCGTCGTCGTCACTCGGGCCGCGGTCAGCTCGCGGATCCCGCCGGGGATCTGCCTCCTCTACCATTCGCCTGAGCGGACCTACAGCGTGCCGAAATCGCCAATGCGGAACAACCGCCGCGCCGGCGGTCACAACAGCCTCACTCGCACGCGGCTCAAGCCAAACTTCATGATCGGCGGCTACGGGCAGTTTACCTACCACTTCAATTACTGGGGACCGATCGGTTGCAACCGCGACACGCACATTCTGATTCGGAAGTGTCCCGCGGTGGATTTCTAGCGACTGCGGAGAATCTCTCATGAACGTCCGGTCACAAGTCTCCATGGTGTTCCATCTCGATAAGTGCATCGGTTGCCATACGTGCAGCATCGCCTGCAAGAACGTCTGGACCGACCGCAAAGGCACTGAATACATGTGGTGGAACAACGTTGAAACCAAACCCGGCACGGGTTATCCCACCAAGTGGGAAGACCAGGAGAAGTACAAGGGCGGCTGGCGGACCAACGGCAATGGCCAACTCGAAATCCGTTCCACCGGCCGGGCGCGGGTGGTGCCCAACATCTTTCACAACCCCCACATGCCCAGCCTGGACGATTATTACGAGCCGTGGACTTACGATTACCAGAACCTGTTCAACGCCCCCGAGGGCTCCGACCAGCCGACGGCCATGCCGATCTCGCGGATCACGGGCGAGGAGCTCGACATCCAGTCGGGCCCGAACTGGGACGACGATTTGGGCGGCTCGCCGATCTACGCCGCCAACGACCCGAACCTGGCGGGTTTGACCGAACAACAACGCCAGCAGCTCGGCAGCGTCGAGCGGCTGGTCTTTTTCTACCTGCCGCGGATCTGCAACCATTGCCTGAATCCCTGCTGCGTCGCCTCGTGCCCCTCCGGCGCCCTCTACAAACGGGGTGAAGACGGGATCGTGCTGATCGACCAGCAGAGGTGCCGCGCCTGGCGGTCGTGCGTGGCGGCCTGCCCCTACAAGAAGACCTATTTCAACTGGTTCACCGGGAAGAGCGAGAAGTGCATCCTCTGCTTCCCGCGGCTGGAGACGGGCCAGGCCCCGGCCTGCTTCCATTCCTGCGTCGGTCGGATTCGCTATCTGGGCGTTCTGCTCTACGACGCCGACCGGCTCGAGGAAGTCGCCCGGCTACCTGACGACCGCCTCGTTGAAGGGCAGCGGTCGCTGATTCTCGATCCATTCGATCCGGCGGTGATCGCCGCCGCGGAGAAGAACGGCGTTCCGGAAAGCGTGATCGACGCGGCGCAGCGATCGCCCGTCTACCAGTTCGTCATGAAGTGGAAGATCGCCCTGCCGCCCCACATCGAGTATCGGACGCTGCCGATGTTGTTCTACGTGCCGCCGATGTCGCCCGTGTTGGCCAATCGGGAGAACGATACAATCCATCATGCCACGGACAATCTGTTCCACGAGATCGACAACGCCCGCGTGCCGATGAAGTTTCTGGCCAACCTGCTGGGGGGCGGCCACGAAGGGGTCGTCCGCTATGCGCTCGCCAAGCAGATGGCCGTTCGCTGGCATCGCCGCGCGGAAACGGTCGGCGACGTGGATCGCGAAGCGGTCGAGCGGCTCCTCCGCGCGGCCGACTGCACGGCCGACGAGGCGGACGCCATCTTCAAGCTCACGGCCCTCTGCACCTTCGAGGACCGGTTCGTGATTCCGCCGATGTGCCGGGAGCAGGCGATCGAGATGATGAAAGACCCCCACGAACATCGCCAGGAGGCCGGCTTCGGCTTCGTGGGCGGCCCGCGGAGGGGACTCTAATGAACGACCGAATTCCCGCGCCCGTACTCGAAGCCCTGGCTCGCCTGTTGAGCTACCCGACCGGAACGTACGTCGAGGCGGCGGAGCTCCTCTACATCGCGTTGCCACCCGATTCGCGCGAGGCGAAGGAGGCCGTCGCCGCCTTCGGTTCGTACATCGAGTCCCTGTCGGTTCACGAGTTGGAAGAGACGTTCTCCCGGACGTTCGACATCAATCCGGCCTGCGCCCTGGAAATCGGCTGGCACTTGTTCGGCGAAGAGTACGCCCGCGGGTTGCTCCTGGTCCGCCTGCGGAGCGAACTCCGGCGGCATGGGATCGAGGAAACGGCCGAGTTGCCCGACCATGTCGTCCACGTGCTCGCGCTCTTGGCCGCGATGAACGGCGACGAGGCGGAGCGGTTCGTCCGGGCCTGCGTCCAGCCCGCCGTCGTCAAGATGCAACTCGCGCTGGAAAAGGCCGACAGCCCCTATCGGCACGTCATCCAGGTCCTCACCCTGCTACTCGAGCGCGCTTTCGGCCGCGCCGCTCCCGAGGAGTCGGCGGGCCGGGGCGCTCCGGAAGGGGATCCCTTGCGCGATTTCCCGCTCACCTGCGGGCCGCCTGAGTCCGTGGAATTCGTTCCGCTGCGCATGCACTATCATCCTCCGGGTGATCATCATGGATAAGAACTTTCTCGACCAATTCCTGTTCGTGGCCTTGCCCTACGTGTGCTTGTTCACGTTTTTCCTGATGACGGTCTATCGCTACCGGATGCAGTCGTTCTCCTATTCGAGCCTGTCGAGCCAGTTCCTGGAGAACAAGCATCATTTTTGGGCGGTCGTGCCGTTCCATTACGGCATCCTCGTGATCACGGCCGGACATTTGATCGCGTTCCTCATCCCCCGGCAGATCCTCCTCTGGAACAGCCATCCCTTGCGGCTTTACGTGCTGGAGATCGCCGCCCTGGCGTTCGGCCTGCTGACGCTGATCGGCCTGGTTGGAGTGATCGTCCGCCGGTTTTCCAACAGCAAGATCCGTTGCGTGACGACGCCGACCGACTGGCTCCTGTTCGGCATGCTCATGTTGCAGACGGCCGGCGGGATCGCCGTCGCCCTGTTCCATCCCTGGGGATCGAGCTGGTTCGCGACGAACCTCGCTCCCTATCTCTGGTCGATCTTCAAGCTCAATCCCGACATCATGTTCGTGGCGGCGATGCCCGCCCTGGTCAGGTTTCACATCGTGTTCGCCTTTCTGACGATCGGCTTTTTCCCCTTCACGCGCCTGGTCCACGTGCTCGTGATTCCCAATCCGTACCTTTGGCGCAAGCCGCAGGTGGTCCGCTGGTACGGCCGACGCCCGTCGGTCGAACGTAACCAGAGGTAACAAAGTTCGTTACAAGTGGAGAGTTCGCCATGACGACCGCCGTCGCCGGCAAAGACCTGGGTTTCTGGAAGTCGGGGCACTGGCCCACGCTGCTGACGTCGCTCTTGTACTTCGATTTCTGCTTCGCCGTCTGGGTGCTCAACGGCGCGATGGCGCCGTTTATCAGCAAGGAGTTCGGTCTCGACGACGCCCAGAAGGGATTCATGATCTCGGTGCCGGTCATCGTCGGCGCGCTGATGCGCTTTCCGCTGGGGCTCCTCTCGCAATACATCGGCCGCAAGAACGCCGCGCAGGTCGAAATGGGAATGATCATCGTCGGCCTGGCGATCGGTTGGCGATTCGTCGAATCGATGAAGGGCGTCATCGCGATGGGATGCGTGCTCGGCGTGGCCGGGGCGTCGTTCGGCGTGGCGTTGTCGCTGGGCAGCGGTTCCTACCCGCCGAAGTACAAGGGCCTGGCGATGGGGATCGCCGGGGCCGGCAATTCCGGCGCCGTGCTGGCCGTGTTGTTCGCTCCGCCCTTGGCCAATGCGTATTCGTGGCAGACGGTCTACGGTTTCGCCATCCTCCCGATCGTTTTCGCGATGGTCATGCTGCAACTCTTCGCCCGCGAACCGTCGGACCGCGAACACAAGGGACTGAAGGAACATCTGGCCCTCCTCTGGTCCCGCGACGCCTGGATCTTCAACCTGATGTACGCCCTGACGTTCGGCGGCTACATCGGCCTGACGAGCTTCTTGCCGACGCTGTTCCACGACCAATACAGCGTGCCGAAACAAAGCGTCGGTCAATACGCGGCCGGCATCATCATCATGGCCAGCATCTTGCGGTTGTTCGGCGGTTGGCTGGCCGACCACATCGGCGGGCTGCGCATGATCCGCGTCCTGGCGGTGATCGTGGTCCTTGGCACGGTGGCGGCCGGCGTGCTGGTCGGAATCAAGGAAGGCCCGCTGGCCAACCCGTGGGCGATGGTCGCCGTGATGGTCGTCGTCTTCTCGGCCCTGGGGGCCGGCAACGGCGCGGTGTTCCAACTGCTGCCGCTCCGCTTCCGCGGCAATACGGCCGTGGCCGGCAGCCTGGTCGGCGAAATCGGCGGCCTCGCCGGCGGGTTCCTGCCCAACGCCATGGGGCTCGGCTCGAAATACACTTCCTACGGCTACATGCCCGGCTTCCTGGCCGGCACGGCCCTGTCGATCTGCATCCTCATTACCCTGTCCCTGGTGATGAAGAAATGGACGAGCACTTGGGTCGGCGAATGGGGCAAAGCCCGACACGATCACGATGTTCCAGGTCCCAATGAAAACGTCCACGCCGCCGGCGACGGCTAGCCTCCGACGACGCAGCATGACCACGACCCGATGTTGCAAGACGGAACACATTTCACGGAGACGAACCATGAGTACGGCCTCAATGGGCGGCAACTGGCTGAAAACGTGGACCCCCGAAGACCCGAAATTCTGGGCCGAAACCGGCAGCCGGATCGCCTGGCGCACGCTCTCGCTGACGACCGTGACGCTCGTGCTGTCGTTCTCCACGTGGTTCATCCTCAGCGTCTTGGCCGTCAAGCTGTCGGGCATCGGCGTGAAGTTCGCCGACGATCCTAAGGAGAACGAACGGCTCATGTTCTGGCTGCTGGCCATGCCCGGCTTGTCGGCTGGCACGCTCCGGATTGTCCACTCGTTCCTGATTCCCCTGTTCGGCACCCGCAAGGTGGTGACCATCGCCACGTTGATCAAGATCATCCCTTGCGTCGGGCTCGCCTGGGCGGTGATGACCCCCGGCACTTCATACTGGATGTACATGCTTTGGGCGTTTCTCTTAGGTTTCGGAGGGGGCGATTTTTCGTCGTACATGCCGAGCACCAGCTTGTTCTTCCCCAAGCGGCTGCAAGGGACGGCGCTCGGCATTCAGGCGGGAATCGGCAACTTCGGCGTCTGTCTGACGCAGTTTGTCACGCCGTGGATCGTCGGCGTCGCGGCGCTGTCGGTGGCCACCGGCGCGCCGCAACTGCTGAAGACGCCGACCGGGTCCGAGCATCAAGTCTGGCTGCAAAACGCCGCGCTCTGGTACGTGCCGCTGTTGGTCATCTTCGGCGTCCTCTGCTGGTTTGGTTTGCGGAGCGTGCCGGTCAAGGCGTCGTTCGCCGAGCAGCTCGACATTTTCAAGGACAAGCACACTTGGTTCTGCACGATCACCTACATGATGACGTTCGGTTCGTTCTCCGGTTTCTCGGCCTCGTTTCCGATGCTCATCAAGAGCCTGTACGGCGGCTTCGGAGCGGGCGCGCCCGACCCGCTGAAGTACGCGTTTCTCGGCCCGCTGATCGGTTCGACCGTGCGAATCCTGTTCGGTTTCGTGGCCGACAAGACCGGCGGCGCGATCCTGACGCAACTGGCCGGCCTGGGGATGATCGGCATCTGCGTCGCCCTGGGCATGACGGGCGTGCTGGCACCGACGTCGGCCGACCAGTTTTCGACGTTCCTTTACCTGATGCTCGGCATGTTCTTCTTCTCGGGCATGGGCAACGCCTCGACGTTCCGTCAATACCCGCTGATTTTCGCCCACAACCCTCGGCAGGGTGCGCAGGTGTTGGGTTGGACCGGCGCGGTGGCCGCCTTCGGGCCGTTCGTTTTCTCGTCGTTGATCGGCGAGACGCTGGCCCGCACGGCCGCCGCCGGCACGAAGAGCGCTTGGCCGTTCTTCGTCGGCGCGGCCGCGTTCTACGCCCTGGCCGTAGCCATCAACTGGTTCTACTACTCCCGCAAAGGCTGTGACCGGCCGTCGTAACGGGAATCCTGAAGCCTCTAGATTGCGAACGCCATGCAACAACGCGTTATCACGATCGTCTTGCTGATCGGCCTGGGTTTCGGCCTGGTCACGCTCGGCTCCGGGATGGCCGCCTGGCGATTGCCGGACAACGAGCGGGGCTACGCGCCTCAGCAGCCTATCGACTATTCCCATCGGCTCCATGCCGGCGAGTTGGGCATCGATTGCCAGTTCTGCCATACCGGGGCCGGCCAGAGCCGCCACGCCGGCATTCCCTCCAGCGACGTCTGCATGAAATGCCACAAGTTCGTCACCAGCTCCTTCGCCGTCCTTCAGGACGAATCGAAGCAAGCCGACGCGGAGAAACGCAAACCACAGCCGATCATCTCCGCGGAGCTCCGCAAACTGTACGACTCGCTGGGACTCGATCAGCAGCTCAACCGCCGGCCCGATGTCCAGCCCCAGTCGATTCCCTGGGTGCGGGTCCACAACTTGCCCGACCATGTCTACTTCGATCATCGAGCCCACGTCGTGGTCGGCGTCACCTGCCAGCGCTGCCATGGCCCCGTCGAATCGATGGAACGGGTGAGGCAGTTCGAGACCCTCTCGATGGGCTGGTGCGTGAATTGCCATCGCGAGACGACCGCCCAGGGAATCGACGGCAAGCCCGTGAATGCTGGCACGAGTTGTGCCGTCTGTCACTACTGAAACCTAGGCCTCGCTCCAGAGACGGAAGACCGACGGAACCATGTCCCCTCGAACCCAGGCACACCAGTCGCCCGCCCCTCTTCGGCTGGAAGGTCTCAGCCGGCGCGAGTTCCTCGAGGCCGCCGGCTTCACCCTGTCCATTGCCGCAATCACTGGTTGCGGCCGGGCTCCGGTCGTCACCGCCCTGCCGTTCGCCGAGCAGCCCGAAGGGGTCGTGCCCGGTCGCACGCTGACCTACGCCTCGACCTGCCCCGGTTGTGCGGCGGGTTGCGGGCTGCTGGTGGGCGTTCGTGATGGCCGTCCGCTGAAGATGGAAGGAATGCCCGAGCATCCTTTGTCGCGCGGCGGCCTCTGTGCCGTCGGCCAGGCCTTGCCGCTGGGCCTTTACGACAGTCAACGCCTGGCCGAACCCCAGCAAGGCGGCCAGGCCGCCAATTGGCGGCAAGTCGACGCCCAAATCACGAAGAGGCTGGCCGACATTGCCAACTCGGGGCAGGCCGTGCGGCTGGTGACGCCGACTGTGACTAGCCCCTCGCTTCAGGCGGCCATCGATCGCTTTTTGGCGCGGTTCAAAGACGCCCGCCATGTCCTCTTCGACCCGGTCAGCTCGTCGGCCATTCTCGACGCCCATGCCAAGACCCACGCCGCGCGGATCTTGCCCCACTACCGGTTCGACGCCGCGCGGCTGATCGTCTCCTTCGGCGCCGATTTCCTGGGCACCTGGATCTCACCCGTCGAATTCACCGCCGCCTGGCAAACCCACCGCGCCCCGACGGAAGCCCAACCCACTATGTCGCGACACGTCCAGTTCGAGGGACGTCTCTCTCTCACGGGCGCGAAGGCCGATCAGCGGTACCGCTTGGCGCCGGACGAATACGGCCTGGTGCTGAGCCACCTGCTGGCCAAACTAGCGACCCGCGCGGGCGAGTCCGAGCCTCAGGCCGATCTGGCCGAATCGCCGATTGCCGCCGCGGTCCTCGACCAGCTCGCCGAGGAACTCTGGAATGCCCGGGGGGCATCGCTCGTCGTCTGCGACAGCCAGGAGGTCGCGACCCAGGTCCTCGTCAACGCCCTGAATCATCGCCTGGGGAACTACGGTCAGACCCTCGATTTGGCCCGTCCCAGCCGACAACGCCAGGGCGACGACGCCAACGTCCTCGCCCTGGTCGAGGAGCTGCGAGGCGGCAAGATCGGGGCGCTCCTCGTGGCCGGCGTCGACCTGACCCACAACCTGCCGGGCCGCGAGGCCCTGGCCCGGGCAATTGGCAACCTCCCCCTCTCGATCAGCTTCGCCGAGCGACTCGACGATTTCGCCTCCCTCGCGCAGTTCGTCTGTCCCGATCATCATCCCCTCGAGAGCTGGTCCGATGCGGAGCCGGTCCAGGGCCTAGTCAGCCTGTCGCAACCGACGCTCCAGCCCCTCGGCCATACCCGATCCCTCCTCGAAAGCCTCTCCCGCTGGTCGGGACGCCAGGAGCATGCCTACGACATCGTGCGGGCCACGTGGCGGGAAAGGGTCCTCCCGCGGAGCGAGTCGACCGATTTTCGCCCGTTCTGGGACCAGGCGGTCCATGACGGCTTCGTCCAGCTCGACGCCGGTCCCGCACCGACCGTCAGCGAGTTTCGCGGCGATGCCGTGGAGCTCACGACCGGTCGGCCCGTCGACCAGGATCTCGTACTGATCCTCTATTCCAAAGTCGGCCTGACCGACAGCCGGCATGCCCACAATCCCTGGCTCCAGGAGCTCCCCGACCCGATCACCAAGGTAACCTGGGACAACTACGTCTGCGTTTCGCCCCGCCTGGCTGGAGAATTGGGACTGACCGACGGCGATCTGGTCCGCGTTGACTCCGGCGATCCCGCGACCGGCTTGGAACTCCCCGTGCTGGTGCAGCCCGGCCAGCACGATCGCGTCGTGGCCATCGCGCTCGGCTACGGCGTCCGCGGGACGGACCGCTTCGCGAACATCGGCCCAAGCTGGCTCGAAGCGCGGCCCACGTTGGCCCCGGGCGAGCTGGTGGGGAAGAACGCCGCCGGGCTCATCGCGCTCCGCGACGGCGGGCTCCATTACGTCCGCGGCGCCATTCAACTGACCGAGACCGGCGCCCGCCACGAGCTGGCGTCGACCCAGTTGCATCATTCGCTCCACATTCCCGCCAACGTCGCTCCTCACGGGGCCGAAGTGCGCGACGTCGTGCAGCAAACGACCCTCGCCGCCTATGTCAGGAATCCGCAGGCTGGCGCGCCGGAATCCCATCACTTTTCCGCCACGCAGCTCTGGCCCGAGGATCATACGCCCTCCGGGCATCATTGGGGCCTCGTGATCGATTTGAACAAATGCACGGGCTGCTCCGCCTGCGTGATCGCCTGCCAGTCGGAGAACAACGTCCCCGTGGTTGGAAAGGACGAGGTTCGTCGCCAGCGCGAGATGCACTGGATCCGCCTCGACCGCTACTATTCCGGCGACGGCGACGACGTGGACGTCCTCCAACAGCCGATGCTCTGCCAACATTGCGACAATGCCCCCTGCGAAACGGTCTGTCCGGTCCTGGCGACCGTGCATAGCCCCGAGGGGCTCAACGAGCAGGCCTACAACCGTTGCGTCGGAACCCGCTACTGCGCGAACAACTGCCCCTACAAGGTCCGTCGCTTCAATTGGTTCAAGTACCAGCGAGACGACGCGCGGCAGAACCTGGCCCTGAATCCGGACGTCACCGTCCGCACGCGGGGGGTGATGGAAAAATGTTCGCTTTGCGTTCAAAGGATCGAAGCCGGGAAGATCGCGGCGCGACAGCGGGGCGAGCCGATCGCCGACGGCGCGATCCTGACCGCTTGCCAGCAGTCGTGCCCGGCGCAGGCGATCGTCTTCGGCGACCGGAACGATCCCGACAGCCGCGTCAGCCAGGCCCTGGCCGATCCGCGCCGCTACCGGGTGCTCGAGGAATTCAACTTCCGCCCGGCCGTGGCCTATTCGCGCGTCGTCCGCAATCGCGACAAGGCGCCGCCGCCCGCGGGCGGCGGCGCCCCTTCCACCGGAGGCGCCGCGCATGGCTGATCCGAATTCCTCCCCGCGACCACCCCTGGTGACCGGCGACAAAACGATCGCCGACGTGACGCGCGATATCTGCGCGCCTTTGGAAAGGGGCCCCACAGGGCTCTGGTGGGGCGCGCTGGCCGTCTCGTGCTCGGCGCTCTTGCTCGGCGTCGTGGCGGTCGGCTACCAGATTGCCGTCGGGGTCGGCACATGGGGACTCAACAAGACGGTCGGTTGGGCGTTCGACATCACCAATTTCGTCTTCTGGGTCGGCATCGGCCACGCGGGGACGCTGATTTCCGCCGTCCTGTTCCTGTTTCGGCAGAAGTGGCGCACGGCCGTCAACCGGTCCGCCGAGGCGATGACCCTGTTCGCCGTCGTCTGCGCCGGCATCTTTCCCCTGATCCATATGGGCCGGCCCTGGCTCGCCTTTTGGACGCTCCCCTATCCGAACACGCGCGGTTCGCTGTGGGTGAATTTCAAGTCGCCCTTGTTGTGGGACGTGTTCGCGATTTCGACGTACCTATTGATCTCGGCCGTCTTCTGGTATGTCGGCCTGATCCCCGACCTGGCGACGATCCGCGATCGGAGCGGCCCCGGCTGGCGACGGCGCATCTGCTCGGTCCTGAGCCTGGGCTGGAACGGCTCGGCTCGCACCTGGCATCGCTACGAAACGGTCTACATGCTCCTGGCGGGGCTGGCGACGCCGCTCGTTTTCTCGGTCCATACGATCGTCAGCATGGACTTCGCCACGTCGGTGATTCCAGGTTGGCATACGACGATTTTTCCGCCCTACTTCGTCGCCGGGGCGATCTTCAGCGGCTTGGCCATGGTCCTGACTTTGATGATCGTGGCCCGCAAAGTGATGCGGCTGGAGGATTACATCACGCACTCCCACGTCGACCAAATGTGCAAGCTGATGCTCTCGATGGGCTGCATCGTCGGCCTGGCCTACGGCACGGAATTCTTCACGGCCTTCTACAGCGGCAATGGCTACGAGCAATTCGTCTTCAAGAACCGCGCCCTGGGGCCCTTTTGCTGGGCCTATTGGACCATGGTCACCTGCAACGTCGTCATTCCGCAGTTGCTCTGGTTCCGTTCGGTCCGCGCCTCGCTACCATGTGTCTTCGCGTTGGCGATCGTCGTGAACATCGGCATGTGGTTCGAACGGTTCGTGATCATCGTCACCAGCCTCCATCGCGACTTCCTTCCCTCGAGCTGGGCCGACTACGCCCCGACATCGATCGAGATTGCGACGCTCCTGGGGAGTTTTGGACTCTTCTTTAGCTGCTTCCTGATCTTCTGCCGCTTCGCCCCCGTGATCGCGATGGCCGAGATCAAGGGAGCCGCCCACCTGGGAAAACCCGCGGCGGGGCGCCGGGAGGCGCATCGTCAGGAGCACGCGGCATGAACGACCGAATCCTCCTTGCCACGTTCGCCCACGAGGACGACCTGCTGGCCGCCACGGCGGCGGTTCGCGCGGCCGGCCATCCCATCGTCGACGTCTTCACACCCTACGCGGTCCACGGGCTTGACCGGGCGATGGGGCTCCGTCCGTCCCGTCTGACCTGGGTCTGTTTCGTCTGCGGCATGGTCGGCGCGGTCGGAATGCTGGTCTTTCAGCATTGGACCGCGGCGATCTCTTGGCCGCTGAACGTGGGCGGCAAGCCCTGGAACTCGCTGCCGGCCCACGTTCCCGTGGCATTCGAGGCCGCCGTGCTGCTGGCTGGGTTCGGCTCGGTGTTCGCCCTGCTGTGGGTCAGCCGCCTCTTTCCCGGCCGCCAGGCCCGTCTCGTCGCCCCCCGCGTGACCGACGATCGGTTCGTGCTGGCCGTCGACGCCAGCGGCCCCGGGATCGACCGCGCGACACTGGAACGAGTGGTCGGACAATTCGACTCGCTGGCGATCGAGGAGCAGACGCCGCGGACGGGAGGCAAGGCGTCATGTTGAGCCGGCTGAACCTTGCGCTTGCCGCTCTATTGCTGCTGGTCGCGGCCCTGGCCACCCTGACGCGGGTCGACTATGCTCGACCGAACAGGGAGTTTCTGCCCGACATGAAATACTCGCCCGCTTGGCAGGCCTTCGCGGCCAATCCGAATTTCCCCAATGGACGTACGCTCCAGGCCCCAGTCCCCGGAACCATCGCCCGCGGCGAATTGCCCCTTTACTTCCAGGCCACGCCCGAGGATGCCCTCCGCGCTGGAATCGAGCTGCGGAACCCGTTCCACGAGACGGGCGACAATCCCGAGGCCCTCGCCCGGCAGCGCGAGTCGCTCGCCGCCTCTCTGGCCCGCGGCGGCGAGATCTTTCGCGTCTATTGCCTCGCCTGCCATGGTCCTCAAGGGGCCGGCGACGGCCCCGTGCCGCAGCGCGGGTTTCCACCACCCCCGTCCCTCGTCTCCGGCAAATCGCTCCAAATGAAGGATGGCCAGGTCTTCCATCTTCTGACCTATGGCCAGGGAAACATGGCGCCGTTCGCGTCCCAATTGACCCGCTCGCAACGCTGGGACGCCATCAATTACATCCGCGACCTGCAGGCCCGGGCGGCTTCCGCCGCGGCAGCCTCCGCGCAGCCTCCGACCGCGCCGGAAGGCGAGCCGCCCGCGCCCGTTTCGGAACCCGGCCCGCCCGCATCGCCATCGCCATCGCCGGCCGTCGCGCCGGAGCCGCCGACCCCGTCGCCTCCCCCTTCGTCCGCGTCCGAAGTTCCGGTCGACCGCAAGAACCCGCTCCGAGAGAGACGCTAGAGCCCCCTGAAACTCGAAAGGACCACGTCCATGCCAAACCACGCCCCATTCGCCAAGCCCGGGAATCATTCGACGCGGTGATCGCTCGCATCAGCGTCCCCGACTCTCCGATGGGGATCGACGCCAAGTACACCCATGCCATCGTCATCGACTTCCTCAAGCGGAACTCCGCGCGTCGCGACCGGACCGAAGAGCGGCTGGAGAGCCAATCAGGTTGACGGCCAAACGCGGTCGGAAGAACGTGGGAGACTTTGCCCTTATGACTGCCGAGTCCGAAGCGATTCGCGTTCAATATCCGTGGCTAGCGCGGCTGGCCGTGGTCGGCATCGGCATCATGGCCGTCGGCTGCCTCGTCGCCCCGGATCGTCTCTGGCCTAACCTGCTCCTCGGGGCGTACTACGTTCTGACGCTCGCCCTGGGGGGCGCGGTCTTCGTGGCACTGACGGACGTCTCGGGCGCGGGATGGCACGTCGCCTTCCGCCGCGTGCCGGAGGCCCTGGCTCGGCTGCTGCCGCTGGCAAGCCTGCTGCTGGCGATCGTGCTCCTTTTGGGTATGGGTCGCTACGGCTGGCCTCACGACGGCGACCATGTCCCCGGGACCTTCCGATTCAAGGAGCTCTGGTTGACGCCAACCTTCTGGGCGGCGCGGACGGTCGGATACCTGGTCTTCTGGATGTGGCTGGCCC
This sequence comes from Planctomycetota bacterium, assembly GCA_016872725.1. Classification (GTDB taxonomy): domain Bacteria; phylum Planctomycetota; class Planctomycetia; order Pirellulales; family Pirellulaceae; genus VGZC01. Next base: position 12,526 of record VGZC01000057.1, on the reverse strand, counting down.
GCTCGATCACCGCGCGCTCGGCCGCGCAGGACCAGCCGGGGAGCACTGCGGAAACGGCCGCCAACGTTCGCCTCTCCGCCCTCTTCCTCGCGATCTACGCCGTCACCTTCTCGCTCGCCAGCATCGACTGGATCATGGCGCTGGAACCCCTCTGGTTTAGCACGATGTGGGGCGTTTATCATTTTGCGGGGATGTTCCAATCGACCCTGGCCGTCGTGATCCTGCTGGCGCTCGCTTGGCGCCAGGACCACGGTCCGCTTGCCGGGATTTTTCGGGACGACCATTTGCACGACCTGGGCCGCTTGCTGCTGGGGTTCAGTTGTTTCTGGATGTATATCTGGTTCTGCCAGTACATGCTGATCTGGTACTCGAACCTCCCCGAAGAGACTTCGTACTTCATCACCCGCACCCACGGCCCTTGGGGACCGGTCGTCATCGCCTCGGTCGTGTTGAATTGGCTGTTGCCCTTCTTCCTGTTGCTCCCCAAGCCGGCCAAGCGAAGCGCCGGCGCCATGGCCCGGATCGCGGTCCTGGTCCTGATCGGGCGGTGGGTCGATCTGTACGTCATGATCTTCCCTGCGACCTTGACCGCGACCGACGCGCAAGGAGTCGTGCACGCCCTGCCGCCGACTTTCGGCATTTGGGAAGCGGCGACCTTGCTGGGCCTCGCCACGGCCACGGCGTTCTGCCTTTCGCGGACCTTCCTGGCCCGCCCCCCGGTCCCGCGGAGCGACCCCTTCTTACGCGAACCATCCTTAGCGCCTTGCAACTCCGGGTCGTTGCCGTAAGTTATGGCCGGTGCGACGTCCGCTGAGTCGCACCCCTTACAGCACTGGAAATGGCGCCGGAGAATGGATGCCCGTTCCCCTCGATCGGCCGGGCGCCCTGTGCAACACGTAGATCGCCCGAATTGGGTCGGTGATTCGAAACGTCGATTGGCCGTCGCGGCGGCGATTCCGACGAATGTCCCGGCAATCGCGGCGTGCTGACAACCACAACATTTGGGAGTTTTCTGCGCGAGTTTTCGCTACTTTGGGTGCGAGAGGCCAAGTGATGTCCCTACAGCCATTGGTGCTTGGGCACGCGCCACCAGGACTCGTCGGCCGTGACCATGTCCCGGATCGCGTTGACTTCGTCCCGCGTGAGTCGCCGCGGCGAAGTGCGCGGACACGCTTGGTCGGTCAGGCTGCAGGGCGTCTGGTGGCTCCAGGCGTGGTATCTGGTGTGAGACAAGCCCACCAAGCGGAGCACGGCACGCAGGGTGAAATGCGATCGGGAGCGATCAATGTATCCGACGCGCATCGCTGTACACAACGCGATCACTCCGGATGCTCTCAGTGCACTCGTCGCATTCTCCTTTCACCGCGACACACGCGGGCGTGACGCTTGCCGGATACATCGGCGGAAGCACAAGCGGATCACGCCGGACGTTCGTTCCCAGCGGGCTGGCGATCAATCGTTCGGAGTGGAATTCTCGCACCACGGGGAGTGGGCGTTGGGAACCCGCGGCATGCGTCGATCGGAGGACCGGATGGCGCCGGCGGCATCATTCGGCGATCTCGGCACGCGGGTAGGAACCCAGAACCTCCAGCCGAAGCGTCTTGCGGCGCAGGCTGTCGATCGCCCGTCGGACCCGCGCGTCGGACGCGTAACCGTCGAGTTCCGCGAAGAAGGTGTATTCGTTGGGGGAGCCCGCAAGCGGGAACGACTCGATCCACGTCAGATTCAATCGCGTTCGCTTGAAGACGACCATGACGTCGGCCAGGGAACCCGGTTGATGGGCGATCTGAAACATGATCGATGTCTTGTCATGACCGGTGCGCCGCGGCGGCGCGTCGCCGATCAGGGCGAACCGCGTGACGTTGTTGGGATTGTCTTCGATCTCGGCGGCTAGCACATCGAGGCCGAGCTGGGTGCCGGCGTCACGGCTTGCGATCGCCGCGGCGCCCTCCTTTTCGGCGGCGATCTGGGCGGCCCGCGCCGTACTCGTCATCTCGACGGTCCGCGCGCCCGGCAGGTGTTTGGCGAGCCAACCGCGGCATTGGGAAAGGGCCTGCGGCTTGCTGAAGACCTCGGTCACCCGATCGCGCGGACATCGGCCGAGCAGATGATGGTGGATCCGCATGGAAACCTCGCCGCAGATCGGAAGCGGTAACCGCGCGAACATGTCCAGCGTGTCGGCAATGCGTCCATCGGTCGAGTTTTCCAGGGGCACCAACCCGAAATCGGCTTGCTTGCGGTGGACTTCTTCAAAAACGGCCGAAATCGTCCCGACCGGTATCAGGTCGACACTCGACCCGAACTGATGGCGCGCGGCCAGGTGGCTGAAACTGAATTCGGGGCCCAGATAGGCGACGCGCATGCGCCGCGCGAGCGCGCGGCATCCGCTCGCCACCTCCCGAACGATCGCGTTCACCGCTCGGGGTTCGAGCGGAGACGCGCCGGTGGCGAGCATGGCCTCGATCGACTTCACTTCGTCCTCGGGGTCCCAGGGCGGTTTCCCGTCCGCCGTTCGGGCGCGCGCAAGACGCTGAGCCACTCGGGCGCGGAGCGCGAGGACCTTAAGCAGTTCCCGATCGATCCGATCGCGCTGTCGCAGGAGCGAGCCAATGTCGGACGCCTTGGCCGGTCGGGCCGTCTTTTTCGCCATCGATTCCGCCTTCGCGCGCCGCGCGTCGGGATCGGCCCGTACGAGGCACGGGCTGTAGCCGATTCACCGCGGCCCTTTTCCGAAAGTCGGGCCGTCCACCACGCTCCCTGGCCGGCGGTTCCCCTTGTAGTGTTCCGCGCGTCGCCTGTCAACGAATGGAGGCCACCGTCGCCCGTAGCCACCGTCGCCAGACGGTGGCTCGCTTCCGCCACGCTCAGGCGAGCGTCGCGACGTGGCGCGCTTTGGCCATGCCAAAATGGCACTCGCGCGTCGGGATGCCAATCGGAACGCCGGATTCTCCAGGACCGGTTCGCCTCGATTTGCCGGAGTTCCGGGGGCGAACGCGCCGAAACGGCCAAACCTTGGCCCAATCAGGGTTTGGCACGTCCTTTGCTCTTAGTGCGACCGGCCTTGGGGCGTCCGGCTTTGCGGCGAGACAGGAGATACGACAGATGGCAGCAGGTGAGAAGATCATCGGAATCGACTTGGGCACGACGAACTCGGTGGTCGCCGTGATGGAAGGCTCGGAACCCAAAGTCATCGCGAACGTGGAAGGCAATCGGCTCACGCCGAGCGTCGTCGCGTATACCGACAAGGGCGAGGTATTGGTGGGCGAACCGGCGAAACGGCAAGCGGTGACGAATCCCACGCGCACCGTCTATTCGGTAAAGCGGTTCATGGGCCGTCGCCACGAGGAAGTCGAGAGCGAAGAGAAGGCCGTTCCCTACAAGGTCGTGGGTGGGCGGACGGAATATGTCCGGATCCAGGTCGGCGACAAGGAACATACGCCCCAGGAAGTCTCCGCGAAGGTGCTCCGCAAACTCAAGGAGGCCGCCGAATCGTACCTCGGCCACAAGGTCAACAAGGCGGTCATCACGGTCCCCGCGTATTTCAATGACGCGCAGCGCCAAGCGACGAAGGACGCGGGCCAAATCGCCGGACTCGAAGTCGCTCGGATCATCAACGAGCCGACCGCCGCGGCCATGGCGTATGGGCTCGACAAGACCAACGAGGACGAGAAGATCGTCGTGTTCGATCTCGGCGGCGGCACGTTCGACGTCTCGGTCCTCAAACTGGTCAACGACGACGGGCACAAGATCTTCGAGGTGATCTCGACGAGCGGCGATACGCACTTGGGCGGCGACGACTTCGATAAGAAGTTGATCGATCATGTGGCCGACGAGTTCAAGCGGGCGAACGGCATCGACCTGAGGAAGGACCCGATGGCCGCGCAGCGGCTGCTCGAAGCGTGCGAGAAGGCCAAGAAGGAACTGAGCTCGACGCCTCAAACCGACATCAACCTTCCATTCATCACGGCGGACGCGAGCGGCCCCAAGCACTTGCAGACCACGATCACGCGTTCCCAATTCGAACAGTTGATCGATCCGCTGATCGAGAAGTGCCGCAGGCCCGTCCTGCAGGCGCTCGAAGACGCGCGGCTCAAGCCGAGCGACATTGACGAAGTCGTGCTCGTCGGCGGTTCGACGCGCGTTCCGAAGGTCCAAGAGGTGGTCCGCGCGATCTTCAAGAAGGAGCCGCACAAGGGCGTGAATCCCGACGAGGTCGTCGCGGTCGGCGCGGCCATTCAAGGCAGCGTCTTGTCGGGGGAACGGAAGGGAGTCCTGCTGCTCGACGTCACGCCGCTCACGCTCGGCATCGAAACCGAAGGGGGCGTGATGACCGCGCTCGTCGAACGCAACACGACGATCCCCGTCGAGAAGAAGAAGGTCTTCAGCACGGCGGCCGACAGCCAGACGGCCGTGACGGTGCGCGTCTACCAGGGCGAACGCGCGATGGCATCGGACAACCGCCTGTTGGGCGAATTCAATCTCGAGGGCATTCCCTCCGCGCCGCGCGGCGTGCCGCAAATCGAGGTCCGGTTCGACATCGATCAGAACGGGATCCTGAACGTCGGCGCGAAGGACCTCGGAACGGGCAAGGAGGCTTCGGTCCGAATCGAGCAATCGGCCGGTCTTTCGGACGCCGAAATGGAACGGATGCGGAATGACGCGGAACTCCATGCGGCCGACGACAAGCGGAAACGGGAGTTGGCCGAGGCGAGGAACAAGGCCGACCACCTCTGTTACCAGATCGAAAAGCTCATGAAGGAGCACGCCGACAAATTGTCGGACGCCGATCGCAAACCGCTCGAGACGTCCATCGAGAAGACGCGGCAGGTGGCGAAAGGGGACAACGTCGAGTCGCTCAAATCGGCGATCAACGATCTCGAGCAAGCGTCGCAGGCGTTCAGCAAGACGTTGTACGAGAAGGCCGAGCGGGCCGAACCCGCGGGCGGCGACGGCGCGGCGCCGGGTTCGTCGGGGACCGACGACGCGATCGATGCCGAATTCGAAGTGAAGGATTAGGGCGGCCCGTCGGGCCGGGCGAAGGGGAAACGCAGCCATGGCATTCCGAATGGAAAAGTCGACCGTGCGGGCTCAGGAGGCGGTCGTCTCCGCGCAGGGACGCGCCGCCGAACGGGGCCATGCGGAACTGGATAGCCTCCATCTGCTCGCCGCGCTCCTCGACGAAAAAGAGGGTATCGTCGGACCGCTGCTCGGCAAGGCCGGCGCCGACGCCGCGCGGCTCGCCGGCATGGTCGGCACCGAACTCGACCGGTTCGCGAGAGTCTCCGGAGGATCGCCTCCCCAGCCCAATCGGGAACTGCAGGCCGTGCTGGAAGCGGCCGCCAAGCAATCCCAGGCGATGAAGGACGAGTTCGTTTCCACCGAGCATCTGCTGCTTGCGCTGACGACGACCGCGTGCAAGGCTCAAAAACTCCTGCAGGTGAACGGCGTTCGCGAACAGGACTTGTTGACCGCCCTGCGATCGGTTCGCGGGACCGGCCGCGTCAGCGATCCCAATCCCGAGGAGAAGTACCAGGCGCTCCGGCGCTACGGCATCGATCTGGTCGAACGGGCCCAGCAAGGCAAGCTGGACCCGGTTATCGGGCGGGATCAAGAGATCCGCCGCGTCGTGCAGGTCTTGTCGCGGCGGACCAAGAACAACCCGGTGTTGATCGGCGAACCCGGTGTGGGGAAGACGGCGATTGCCGAGGGGTTGGCGCTGCGCATCGTCGAAGGCGACGTGCCGCACAGCCTCAAGAACAAACGCGTCATCGCGCTCGACATGGGGGCGCTCATCGCGGGCGCCAAGTACCGCGGCGAATTCGAGGACCGGCTCAAAGCCGTGCTCCGCGAAGTCCAGGACGCGGGCGGAGCGGTGATCCTGTTCATCGACGAACTGCACACCGTCGTCGGCGCCGGCGCGGCGGAAGGCGCGGCCGACGCGGCCAATCTGCTCAAGCCGGCCCTCGCGCGCGGCGAGCTGCGGTGCATCGGCGCCACGACGCTCGACGAATACCGTAAGCACGTCGAGAAAGACGCGGCCCTCGAACGACGATTCCAACCTGTGTACGTCGGCGAACCGTCGGTCGACGATTCGATCGCCATCCTCCGAGGACTCAAGCCGCGCTACGAGGCCCATCACGGTGTCAAGATCAAGGACTCGGCGCTCGTCGCGGCCGCGCGGCTCTCCCATCGATACATCACCGACCGCTTCCTTCCCGACAAGGCGATCGACCTGGTGGATGAATCGGCGAGCCGCGTCGCCATGGAGCTCGAAAGCGTTCCGGCCGACATCGACGAGGTCCAGCGCCGCCTCCGGCAACTCGAATTGGCCGAACGCCAGCTCGCCGAGGAAACCGAGGACGCCGCGCAGGATCGGCTCGGCGAAGTCAAAACCGAAATGGAGGAACTCAAGCGGCGCTTGGCCGGCCTTCGCGAACAATGGGAAGCCGAAAAACTCGGGCTCGGCGATGTCCAGCGGAATCGGCAGGAAATGCAACAGGTCGACCTCGCCTACAAGCAGCTCGAAACGTCGATCAAGGACCGGCAATCCGCCGGAATGATGGTGGCCGAGGCCGACTACCAGAAGCTCTACGAACTGCACAATCAGCGTGAGACCCTTTTGCGGCGCATCGAAGCCGAAGACCGCCACGAGGATCTGAAGGAAATCAGACCGTCGGCGGGTCGGCGTCTGCTGCGGCAGGAAGTGACGGAGGACGAGATCGCGGAGGTCGTGAGCGCGTGGACGGGAATCCCCGTAAGCCGCATGCTCGAAACCGAACGCGCGAAGCTGCTCGTCCTCGAGGAACGTCTCCATCGGCGCGTCGTCGGGCAGGACGAGGCGGTGGTCGCCGTCGCGAACGCCGTGCGACGAAGCCGCAGCGGGTTGCAGGATCCCAACCGACCCATAGGCTCGTTCATCTTCCTCGGCCCGACCGGCGTGGGAAAGACCGAATTGTGCAAGGCGCTCGCCGAAGTCATGTTCGACGACGAGAACGCGACGGTTCGGCTCGACATGAGCGAGTTCATGGAACGCCACACCGTCAGCCGGCTCATCGGAGCGCCGCCGGGCTATGTCGGCTATGATGAAGGGGGCAAGTTGACCGAGGCCGTGCGCCGCCGCCCCTACTGCGTCATCCTCCTCGATGAGATCGAGAAGGCGCATCGCGACGTCTTCAACGTCCTCTTGCAGGTCCTCGACGACGGGAGACTCACCGACAACCACGGCAACACGGTCGACTTCACGAATACGATCGTCGTGATGACCAGCAACCTGGGGAGCCAGGCGATCATGCGGATCGCCCAGGAAGGCGGTTCGGAGGACGCGATCGGCGACGCGGTCAGGACGGCCGTGCAGACCCATTTCCTTCCCGAGTTCATCAATCGAATCGACGAGCTGATCGTCTTCCATCCGCTCGAACGTTCGCAGATCCGGCGGATCGTCGACTTGCAGGTGGAACGCCTGATCGGCCAATTGGCCCAAAACGAAATCCAACTCGAAGTCACCGAAGGAGCGCGGAACGCGATCGCGGCGGAAGGATACGATCCGACCTACGGCGCCCGCCCGCTCAAGCGGGTCATCCAGCAGAAGATCCAGAATCCGCTCGCCACCGAACTCCTGCGCGGCCGCGTCGAAAGCGGCTCCACCACCGTGATCGACCACCACGATGGAGATTTCGTTTTCGAGGCCGGCGAAGCCGCTCTGCGGCCATAACACGACCCGTTGCCACCGTCGCCCATAGCCACCGTCGCCAGACCGCGGCGCAGCTCGGCCACGCTCTGGCGAGCGTGGCTACGGGGCGCGGCGTCAGCGGCTTTCGAGGCCCAACCGGCCGATGATGGAGGCGGCGCCGGGCGTGAGCGCGCGGATCTTCTGGGCGAGCACCGTCTTTTCGGACGCGTTGGCTTTCGCCGCCTTGCGTTCGTAGATCGCGACCTTCTTCCGCCGGCTTCGCCGCCTCCGCAATTCCCGCTGCCGCTCAATGGCCATGTGCGTTTCCTCTGCCGTTCCGAGCCGTCCCCGTGATTCTCAATTACCAGCGTATGGTACCAGCGTATGGGAACAATATAGGGTACATTCCAGTTTCCATCAACCTTGGCCGCGCGGTTCCTCGTGACGGAAGCGACGGAATCCCCGCGGACAGGACGCTCAACGGATTACCTGGCGATCGTGTTCCATCTCTGGTCAAGAAACGCGCGGCGCAAACGGTTGATCGGACGCCCGACGCCGGCGCATTGGCCGGAGCGGCTCGCGGATCGGCTTTGGTATTGGGACCATCTGAGCGAATCGCAGCGCCGGCGACTCCTTGGTTTGATCGCGATCTTCCTGCATGAAAAAGAGGTTGTTGTCCCCAAGGGCGCGCGGGATCCCGATGCGGCGAGGCTGACGGTCGCCGGCGCGGCGTGCCTGCTCCTCGTGGGATTCACCGACACCTATTGTTTCGATCGCATTCGCACCGTCATCCTCAACCTACGTCCATTCCGCCAACGCCTTCCCGACTCACCGATCGAGGGCCTGTTCGGGGACCTTTTCGCTTCGGGTGCCTATTCGACCAACATGCCGGTCGTCCTAGCGTGGAAGGACGTCCGCGCGGAATGCGCGGATCCCGGCCTGGGACGCAATGTCGTGATCCATGAATTCGCGCACCACATCGATGATCTCGACGGCGCCGTGGCGGGCGATCCGCCGTTTCCGTCGAAGGCCTTGATCGAACAATGGCGGACGGTCTCCCATCGCGAATACGACCGCGCGGCCGAGCGGCGAGCCGCGGGGGTTCCGTCGGTGATCGACGCGTACGGCCTCACGGATTACGTCGAGTTCTTCGCCGTTTCGTGCGAAGCGTTCTATTGCGATCCGGTGGGGCTCGCGAACGAGCATGGCGATCTGTTCGATTTGCTGCGAGCGCTTTTTCGCATCGATCCACGACCGTGGTTCGCGCGGGATCCCATGGTCGACTTGAGGCCCGACAACCGGTAACCTTGGGGCTTTCCGGCGCAGCACGGAGCGATCGTCGCCGATGGCGGGACGTTCGGCCCGGGCGTTCGGCGATATCGACTCTTGATTTTTCAATCGACCCGGCCCACGCGAATCGACTTGGATGTTCCGGCCTCGAGTTCAACGACGTGAAGGCGCGGTTCCGGTGGGCCCGCGCCGCGTTGCTCGTTCGTGTCGAACAATGGAAACCTCATCTCTAGGATTGGTGCCGGTCGCCTCAGGAAACACGGACGACCCGACGCTTGGAGAAAGAACATGGCGAACCGGACCTCGATAATTCTGTTCCTTCCGCTGATGGTTCATGCGGGTTGGAACATCGACGCGTGCTCCGACGAACCCGGTTCCCAACCGCCTCCCGGTTTCCGCGCGATCTTCAACGGTCGCGACCTGTCGGGATGGCACGGCCTGAATCCCCATTCCGTCGCGAACCTGCCGGACGACAAGAAGGCGGCCGGATTGGCACAACAGCGGGCCGAGTTCGCGCAGCACTGGACCGTCGAGCAGGGCGAACTCGTCAACGACGGGCATGGTCCGTACGCGACGACCGACGAGGAGTTTTCGGACATCGAGTTCCTGATCGAGTATCGAACGGTTCCCCGGGCCGACAGCGGAATCTATCTGCGAGGGTCCCCTCAGGTCCAAATCTGGGACTGGAACCAGAAATTCGATCCCGAGAATCCCACGCGCAAGCCGCATCTCGGTTCGGGCGGCTTGTTCAACAACACACCCGGAATGGCGGGCCGGGACCCGATCGTGTTCGCCGACAATGCGTTCGGCGAGTGGAATCGGTTCCGGATCCGCCAGATCGGAGCGCGCGCCTGGGTATGGCTGAACGAGCGGCTCGTGGTTGACGGCGCGGTCATGGAGAATTATTGGGATCGCGCCAAGCCGCTTCCCGCGAAGGGGCCGATCATGCTGCAGACCCATGGCGGCGAGATCCGTTGGCGCAGTCTCTTCGTGCGCGAGATCAGCGCCGAGGAATCCGCGTCGTTCCTCGCCGCGGAGGACGGCGCGACATCGAGCCTTTCCCGATCGCTGGCCCTCCATGCGTCGTTTGACGCATCGCTGCGCGCCGACTTCGCTCGAGGCGATCGAACGTGTTACGTGGTTGAGGGCGCGAAGCGGACGGTCGCCGAGCCGACCGATGCCGTCCGGTTGGTCGAGGGAGCGGGGCGTTTCGGCGGCGCGTTGCACTTCACCAAGAAGGGCGACTTCCGGCCCACGTTCCTGGACGAAGGCGTGCTCCGGTACAACGCCCGCGATTGGGACGCGACCGTCTCCGTATGGCTTCGGTTGAATCCCGACGAGGATCTCGAACCCGGCTACTGCGATCCGATTCAGATTGTCGGAGACGACGGCAAGAAGGGGTTCATCTTCCTGGAATGGTCGAAAGACGAGACGCCTCGTTTCTTCCGCTACGCCATCCGACCGCTATTCGGGATCTGGAACCCCGAGAACCGCCCATGGGCCGAGATTCCGTTCGAGAAGCGACCGATGGTGCAGGTGGATCGGGCTCCTTTTTCGCGCGAACAATGGACGCACGTCGTGTTCACGGTCGAGAACATCAACAACCCGAATATTCCGCCCTCGGGACGCCTCTATCTCAACGGGAAGCTCCAAGGCGCGATCACGAATTGGGATCTGCGTTTCGGCTGGGATCCCGCTCGCGTGCTGCTCGTGCTCGGCGCCTCCTACGTCGGCCACATGGACGACCTGGCGGTCTTCCATCGCGCGCTCACCGAGGCCGAGATCCAACAGGTTTACGGATTGGAACGCGGCGTGCGTGAACTCTATCCCTGATCCAGGTTCCCCATCGGCGTCCGTGCGTCTTGCCATCGCGGCGGGTTTGGTCGATCATATCGGATGTCCGATTCGACACCATGGATACCTCCGCTCCGTTTTCCCGCCATGCCGTTCCTGTTCACCTGGATCCTCGTCGCCGCGTTGGTCGTTCCGGATGGGGACGGCATGCCGCGTCGCGACGTGGCCGCAGGCGATTCGGAGGCGGTCGTCGCGCCGGGCACCGTCGCGCCGCATCGCCCGTCGCTTGACGTTGTGGCCGAGGGCCTTGTCCGCGGCATGGACTCGCCGGACTTCGCGGAGCGTCGCCGAGCGACCCGCCGATTGGCGGAACTTGGAAGCGCGGCCCTTCCGCACTTGATGGGTGCGCTCAACAGCGGATCGGACGAACTGCGTGCCCGCGCGCGGGGCCTCTTGGACGGGCACGCGTTCGAATCGATCGCCGGACTCCACGCGGCGCCGGAAAATCCGATCGACGGCGAAGGCGTTCGGCGGTACCTGAGGGAACGCGCGCGGCGGCATCTCGATGAAGCGTGCCGGGCCGAACGGGTGGGGCGGTTATTCGCCATTTGGAACACGGATTCCGGCAAGTTCGCGAAGGCCGAGCTCGCGCGATTCGACGATCACGCCGCGCGCGGCGCCGTCGGCGAGGCGGTGGACGAGATCCGTGCCACCGCGGCGCGGCTCGACGGATTCCGCCGGCTCGCGGGGCGGCTGGAGGCCCTTCGGCTTTCCGCGGACACGATCGACGGCCCCGCCCACGCGATTCTGACGCTACATGCCGCGGGGATCCAAGCCGGGTCGACCGATCGCATCGAGTTCGCCGATCAATATGTATCGGCTCTCGAATCGCTCGCCCGGGCGTACGGTTCCACGGTGGAAGGCGTGCGCGCCGGGCGCCGCGAAGTGGGGCACCGCGCGAGTTGGAGTTCGGGCGCGCTGCGTTTCCAGGCGGGGCTATTCGAAGGGGGCGCCGAGCCGTCGATGATCCTCGACCGCCTGGCCGTTTCGCGCGCGGCGCTTCGGACCGGGTTCATCGACGCACTGTCCGCGCCGCGGTCCGATCGGTTCGCGCTGGACGTCGGAAAGACGCACATCGCCGAAATGCTCGTCGACGCGGTGCGGTCGTGGCCGGAGGCCGACCAGTCGCCGATCGCGGTTCGGTTGATCGACGGCGTGGTGCGCGCCATTCCGACGGGCGACAAGCCACGGGCGATCTGCTGCCTCGACGCGATCCGCGCCTGCCGCGCCCTGTGGGTCGCGAAGTCGGAAACGAGTTCCGGCTCGGAGCGGGAACTGATCGAGCGTCTCGCCGATCGCGCGATCCACGCCGCGTCGCCCCGCGAATTCCATCCGTCACTCAGCGCGCATGACCGATTCGCGTCACTCTTCCTGCTCGGCCTCCGACCGGGATCGGCCGGATTCCCCGAACGCCTCTACGCGAAACACATCAACGGGGACGGTGAACTGTCCGACGCCCAGCGGCTCGCGCTCGAACGGATGGCCCGCGTCGTCGAGCGGCTGGGGCGATGGGGCATTCCGCGCGACGACGCGGGCGCGAGCGCCTTCCTTCGATCGCTCCGCGCGGACGACGCGGACGCCGACCTGTTCCGGGACGCGGCCGCTTTCCTCGATCAAGTCGAGACCTCGCATCGCGCGGCCGTCGAAGCCCACGACGGGAATACGCTCGCCGAAGCGCTCGGTACGTGGCACGCGAATCACCCGCCCTAGCCC
>VGZC01000056.1 GCA_016872725.1 Planctomycetota bacterium | reverse complement strand
CGGACGATCTTTGACAAACAACCGTAGCGTCGGCTTTAGCCGACGCCAGATCGACGATGCGTGCCGCGTGGGCTGAAGCCCACGCTACCAAGGTCTCCTCGCGCGCGGGCGCGCGAGGGCTCGGCGGTGGCCGTTCGCGTCCGTTGAAGTCCTCGGGAAACGCCGCTCGAAACGCGACTCACCGCGCGCCCGGCTCCGGGAACTAGACTCGGGCCCGCTTTTTTGACCCGCTGACCGGCCGGTTCATCAGCGAGGATCCCAAAGGTTTCGCGGCGGGCGATCCGAATGTCAGTCGGTATGTGGGGAACCATCCGAATCTGTCAACGGATCCCATGGGCCTGCAAGAGGGACACTTCGATCGTCGAATAGGCCTTCGTGAGAACGGCAGGCCAGACGACGGCGCCTGGTGGCGTGGTCGCCCGGGAAGGCCTCCTGGTGGCGGAACGACCCGCAAGATTGGACGTCCGCTGGACGATTCCTCCGGGAACGCGGGCCGTGTGCGACCGGGCGAAACACGGGTGATCGGACCTCCTGGCGTCGTACCGTTGCCCATCGAGAAGCCGACGACTGGTCGGTCTCATGTGTTCATCTCAGACGATACCGCCTACGGCGACTCTTGGGCATTATGGCGAGATTTGCGGTTTCACCCACAAGTACTTCGCCTTCCGACCTATCATGAGCACATTCAATCATGGACTGACATAACCCTTACCTTGAAGCGAGATCCGCCGAACACTGTCGATCTTCTCATTCTAAGTGGCCATGGTGATTACCATGGCGGGGTACATACGAGCAGAGGGTTTCTCGATGTCCCTATTCTGCGCACACGCCCAGATGATGTTGCGATTCTCCAGAGCCGATTAAGATCCGATGCGACAATTGTTATTGCAGCATGTGGTCAGGGAAGCGGATTCCACGCGCCTCAGATGCAGGAACTCGCGGATTTGCTCGATCGCCGGATCGTCGCAAATGCGGGAATGGTCAATGGCGCTCGAGGCGAAGGAGTTTGGTACGTGTTTGAACCCGCGCGATAGGCTTACGCGCAATTGGAAGCGCGCCCACACCGCAATGACAACGTGACTGTGTTTAGCGGTGCCTCAATCGACATTAAGGAACGCAATTGTGTCGGACCCTAATTACACCAGGCGAATTGCCGTCTGTTGCCTCTTGACCACGGTCCTATTTGCATGCCGTGAAGACAGAACATCTCAATCGAGTGCGCCATCAGCCGATTCCTTCCCTGCCGCTAGGTGGTGCTATGACAGCGGAGGAGTGTATCCCCAGGCAGCGTTGTCTCCGGATGGGGCATTTGTGCTACTTTGGTCGCCCTTTTCAGTTGCGTTGCTGGATGCGAAGACTGGAAATTGTCGATGGAGTCTGAAATCGACAATTGCGGACGCCTGCATCATGTGTAACTCAGGCGACATCGCTATCGCTGACGGCGTCGGCGGTCGTTTGACAATCATCGAAGGCGCGACCGGCCGCAGGAAGGCCTCATGCGATATCGCGCACGTTGACGACTCTGTTCGGTTGTGGGCCGGAGTCTTGGCCAATCAGATCTACATGGGAGATGGGTCTGGTAGGATTTGGAGGCTCGACACGACGACACTAGAATCCACGCTCCTATTCGTATTGGGCGAATGGTTGCCGCGATTTCATCGGAATCCGGCTAGTTGGCTCCGTTTCCGCGGCGGTCGTCAAATTAGAAACTGCGCAATCTTGCCTAGTGGTGACATTGTGTGCGGTTTGGCGGGACACATGTGGCGTTATGACCCGACCAACAGAACGCTACAATGGCATTTGTCCGACCAGCCCACTGTTTGGTTCGGCCCGATTTGGGAAGGGCGGATGCTGGTACGTGCGGAGGGTCCCGTGTTTCTGATCGATCTAGTTAATGGGAGAGTGCTGCGAGAGGTGGGCGACGCACGATTACGGGTAGCAGGCGAAGTGGCATGCGATGCGAAGATGAACCGGATTATTGCTGGACTTGGTCAGCGAGTGTACGAATCGAGTCTCATCGAGGTGCGGAGTCTCGCAACGTGGCAATTGGAGGCCGAGTTCTTCATTCCTGGTTCACCCTCTTACTCCCTATCGACCGATCACGCAGGACGGCACGTTGTCGGCGTTGACGGATACGGTATTGTGCGGATGTGGATGATTGGCGAGAAGACGCAGCACGAGTGATCGCGTTGAATTGCTGATACTTTGTGTTATTCTTGGGCAGCGATGCGTTGGACGGGAGAATTGTAGCTGTCCACTCCTGACTCCTGGTTTGGATTCAACACGGGTCCGGAGCTGTCCACTCCTGACTCCTGACTCCTGACTCCTGACTCCTGATTTGGATTCAACACGGGTCCGGAGCTGTCCGTGAAGCGGTCGGGAGCACGACGGACTGGGGGGAGGCGCGTAGCGGGAAATCGCCGCGCGGGAAGGAGTTTTGGGACGCGTCGACCGTCACGGAACGGGCCGGAAGCGACCGGCATACATCATATTTGGGTATTCAACCCGTGGGTCCGTGCCGAGGGAGCGGCTAATGGCGCGCCGCGCCGAGTCCGCGGCGCGCATATGGCACGGTCTTGCACGTTTCGACGCGGCAGTGCGGGCATCGGAATTCCGGCGCCTCCTTCGGTTCCGACGATTCGCCGCCTTCGCCCGGCCCGTCCGCGTCGGGCGCACCGTCGCCGGGCTACCGTCCCTCGTGAAACCCGAAGCCGAGCGTCGCGAGCCGCCAGGCTCGCGATGCGGAGGCGAGGAGGCGCCGTTCCAAGACGCCCCGCGCCGAGTGTTCGCGCGCGTTTGATGGGACCGTCGCTTCGCGACTTGGAACGCGTGTCGGATGCGCCGTCACCCGAACGATCTTCGGGAACGCAAGCTGGAAGCTCACGCCACAGAGTGGGGCAAGCATCTTGCTTGCCAGTGCGTCCTGGTAGTCACTGGCTCGTTGGGGCACGGCCGCACGAACTCGAAACCATGCACCAGGCGAACAAAATTCACGTGCCGGACCGCGAGGCAACCTGTCGCAAACGATGCGGCCCTCTACTTGTTGACCTGCCCGGTTCGTGGCCAAGATGACGAAAGGCGCCCCGTTGGGCTCGCCAGAAACGCACGAACCGGACGGGGCGGGGGGCCGAGACTTGGTTATTAGCGAAAAGACCGCCTCTTGAACGCCCAACTTATTGGATCGCCGCCTACGCGAACACCCGCAGGGCGCTCGGGACCATCTCCACGTCAACGGGCGAATGGCCTCTTACCTCGCCATCGAGGTTGAGCCATTCCGAACGTTCCGTCTCGATTCGAAACGTGCGCGCCTGGTGGCATTCCACACAGGGAATCTCCAGGTGGGAGCCGTCGAACACGCGGCGCAGCAACCGCAAGCGTTGTAACCAAGTCGCTCGGCGCACCACCACGACGTCGATCTTGCCGTCGGCCGTATCGGCACGGGGAGCCGCGAGCATGCGATGGCCGGTGAACCGCGTGTTGCAGCCGAGCACGAACAAGAAACCGTCTTCGATGATCCGGTCGTCCAGGAACAGTCGCGCATGCCGTCGAACGGGCCGAAAGGTGTGCCACAAAGCACTGAGCGCGTAGCGGGGACTCCCGATCCGTCTCCAACGTTCCGCCGTGCGGTTGATGTCGACCGCGCTTCCCCATCCAACAATGTTCAGGCAATAGACCCTTTCATCCGACGCGGTGACTCGGGCGACGTCCATCGGCCGCGTATTGCCGGCCAGGATCCGTTCCACCGCTTGCTCCACCGATTCGCATTCCAGGTGCGACAACACGGAATTGCCGGTCCCGCCGGGAATGATTCCCACGGGAATGGAAGGCGGTTCGTCCCGTTGCAGGAGTCCGTTGGCCACTTCGTGCAACGTGCCGTCGCCGCCGATCAGGCAGAATCCGTCACGGCCTCGCAGGTCGAGTGTTCGGGCCAGTTCGGCGGCATGACCGGCGAACCGCGTGACGTGCACGTCGAGCGCGACGTCGGCCGATTCGAATCGCGGACGCACGCGCTCCAGAATCGAGAGCCCTCGGCGGACGCCGCCTCGCGGGTTTACGATCAGAACCAGGTTCTTCGCCGCCATCGAGCATCCTCGCGGGGTCCGGGAGGGCGATACACGGGACCCGCCCTATTCGAGTCCCATCATGCGGCGAACCTCGTCTTGACTCCTGGTGGGCAGCGCGCACGCGTCACCCGCGAGATGCTCGGCGATCGGCCGCAATGCCCCGTCGCGGACCGCCGTGCGGAACGACTCGGCGAGTCCCGGATCGTTGTCGCAGAATTCCTTGAGCCGCGTGAGCGACGCGCGATCCGCGATCCGAACGGTTCCGAGGCACTTCGCTTGGGACTCGATATCGGGTTCCAGCGATCGACATGCCATGACATGGCCGAAGGGATACGCGTCATTGGCGCGGAACACGAAGACCGATTGATGGTCGTCGACGAGGACGCCGGTGGTGCTCACGATCCATCCGGGCATGGTGACGGAGTACCGGAAGAGCCGGAGGCCCAGTCGCGCGTTGTGGACGCCGACCACCCGCGCCAGCAAGCCGTGCAACCTCCGCTCGTACACCTCGCGATTGCCATAGCGTTCGATGATGTAGGCGTCGCCGAGCGATTCGAGGCGCGACTTGGATTCCGCGGCGCGTTCGGTGTCGCCGACGAATTCATCGAGGATGGCGTCGATCCGCGCGTCCGAAAGGCGGTTTCCGTTCGTGTCGCGCAGCAGATCGACGCACTTCGCGCGAAGGAAGACCTCGAATCGCTGGTCGATCCGGTCGCCGAGCGATTCGGACTTTCCCGGTTCGATGGGGTTCTCTGTTTTCTCCGGATTCGGCGGATCGCTCAAGTCGAGCCCATGTCGGGCGCAGATCGCGACGGCGCGACGCTCGAACGCCTCCATCGACTCGGACTGGCTCGCCGTCTCGACCATGGCGTCGACCAATTCGTCGAACCACGCGACGCCCTCGTCACGCACCCATTTCATAAGCGGACCCGCATCGACGTCGGGGAACGCGATCCTCGCGAAACGCTCGCCGTCCTCGATGACGAGATGCGCCAATTCGCGCCGTGCTCGGAGCAAATCGCCGAGTTCGACGATATCGGTGAGTTTCTCCATCCAGACATGTTCGACGAACAGGCCGAAGTCGCGTCGGTCGTAGGTCCGAACGAGTTCGGCTCGGCCCTCGACACCCTCGGGGGGTTTGGCCTCGAAATGGGACGGGATGTCGGCGACCGTCGGGAATTCGCCGAGCGCCGCGACGTATTCGGAATTCGGAGTCGGAGCGGAAGGGGCGCTCAGTTCCGTTCGGGAGCGGGGCCAGGACAGGCCGCCGTCGAGCTTCCGGGTTCCGAACACGGCATCCCATTTCCGTTCGTCGAAACCCGCGGTCAGCGACGAACGGGGCTGGACGATCGCCCGTTCGACGCATCCGTCGGAGTGAATGGTGGTATCGGCCCAGTAATATTCCGCGCATCCGGCCGCCACGGGCAGGCATCCCAGAACGGCGGCGGCCCACGCGCGGCGCGCGATGCCAATCATGCGGAGCCTCCTATTCGCGATGCGCGAGCGAACCGGGCGTCATAGTTCGCCCGCCTTTGCCGAGCCGTCGACTTCGATGCCGGGCGACGGCCGGGGTGACGCGTCGGTTCCCGGCACGACCATCGGACCGGACGAGTTCTTCTCGATGATCTCGCGGAGTTCCTGCGCGTCGATCGATTCGATTTCGATCAGCCGTTCGGTGAGCGCGACGAGCGCGGCCCTTCGGGAGAGCAGGATGCGGCGGACCTTTTCGAGTTCCTCGTCGAGGATCCGTTTGACTTCGAGGTCGATCTCGCGCGATGTGGTCTCGCTGAAACCATGTGCCCGATCGTCGCCGCCGCCCGTGGCGAGGAACGGCGACGTCGGCGATTCGCGGTAGCTCACGCGTCCCAACCGGCTCATGCCGTATTCCATGACCATGCCGCGCGCGATTTCGGTGGCCCGTTCCAAGTCGTTCCGCGCGCCCGACGAGATGTCGCTGTAGATGATCTCCTCGGCGACCGTACCGGCGAGCAGCACCTGGATGCGGCTTTCGAGTTCGGACTTCGTGATCAGGTAGCGGTCACCGTCGGGCCGCTGCATCGTGTATCCGAGTGCCGCGATCCCGCGCGGGATGATCGAGACCTTATGGACGGGATCGGTATTGGGCAGCGAGTAGGCGACCAGCGCGTGCCCGCTCTCGTGGTACGCCACACGCTGTTTTTCCTCACCGTTCATCACGCGCTGTTTCTTTTCGAGCCCGGCCGTGACGCGTTCCACGCCTTCGTTGAATTCGGTCATTCCGACGACCGATTTGTCGCGTCGCGCGGCGAGCAAGGCCGCCTCGTTGACCAGATTCGCGAGATCGGCGCCGACGAAACCGGGCGTGATCGCCGCGATGTGGTTGAGATCGACGGTGGAATCGAGTTTCACGTTCTTGACATGGACCTTCAGAATCGCCTCGCGGCCGCGCACGTCGGGCCGATCGACGAGCACATGGCGGTCGAACCGGCCGGGACGCAGCAGGGCGGGGTCGAGCGTTTCGGGGCGGTTCGTCGCCGCCATCACGATGACGCCCCGGTTCGAATCAAAACCGTCCATTTCGACGAGCAGCGCGTTGAGCGTCTGTTCGCGTTCGTCATGGCCTCCGATCAGGCTGTTCCCGCGGCTCTTGCCGAGCGCGTCGAGCTCGTCGATGAAGATGATGCAGGGCGCCTTCGTTTCGGCTTGCTGGAACATGTCGCGCACCCGCGCGGCGCCGACTCCGACGAACATCTCGACGAAATCGCTGCCCGACAAGCTGAAGAACGGTACGCTCGCTTCGCCCGCGATCGCCTTGGCGAGCAGCGTCTTGCCCGTTCCGGGAGGTCCGACGAGCAGCACGCCCTTGGGAATCCGGCCTCCCAGCTTTTGGTATTTCTCCGCGTTGCGCAGGAAATCGACGATCTCGCGGACTTCCTCGACCGCCTCGTCGATCCCCGCAACGTCGTGGAAGGTGACGCCGAGATCCTCGAGCGCGTAGAGTTTGCCGCGGCTCCGGCTGAACTGCATCGGACCACCCGCGCCGCCGATCCGCCGCAACACCATGAAGAACATGATGACGAGCGCGGTCGTGATGGCGAACATGGGGAGGTACGAGAACCAGTTGAACGGTTCGGTGTCGTGCGACCAATCGACGTTGGCGCGGGTGAGAAGGTCGACGAGCGATTCCTCGGCGGCGGGAGACAGGCCTTTCCGAACGCGCACCGTCACCGCCTGCAGCAAAGGTTCGCCGGGACCCACGTCGCTCGTCCTCAGGAGTTCCCGGTCGACACGCGCCAGGATGATCCGTTCGGCGACGCGCACCTGCCTCGGGTTCGCGTACCGAACGTCGATCATCCTCGACCCGTGGGGTTCGGAAACCTCGCATTCGCCCTTCATTCCATCGGCGAGCGGACCGCCTGGCGCCACGCGGTGGCTCGCCTCGATGAGCCGGATAAAGTCGGGGTAGGCCATCTCGTATTGGCGCGACGGGAGCATCCACGAGGCGAACAGGACGGTAGCGAGGCCGGCGAGGATCACGTACCAGACAACATGATTGCGGTTGGATCCGGGCGATCCGCCATCGGACGTCTTTTTGGGCGAACCATGCTCGTGCGTCATCGGCAACGACCTCGTGACGGGTGTCCGGTAGGCGATGGACGGCCGATCGATCCAATCAGTTCGATCCGCTTCGTCCCGTATTTGTTCCCAGCCGGGTGGATTTCCATCCCGCACATTCCATTGTGCGGGCTTTCCGACGTTTGTCCAATGCGGGGCGGTTCGCCTTGATCGATGGGGGCATCGGTCCTACAATACCCCGTCCCACGACGGAAGTCATTCCGTTGAGGCATGTTACCATCGGCCACGCAGGCGCTCCATCGCGGATCGCGTTTTCGAACGTCCCGGATCGCGCTCCCCATTGGACGCGGATGCCGGGCGGTCGGCGCTCGAATCGATCGGTTCGGCCGTTCTGGTGGCGTCGCCCGCCGACGCGAAAACATGCTACAAAACGGCGGGGTGTTGAAGGGGGCATGCCTACGGAATCGACGCGCGATGACTCGGGAACCGCGCCGGGTCGCCCTCCTTGGGTCGACCGGCAGCATCGGTCGGAATACGCTGGAGGTGATCGCGGCGTCGGGAGGCCGATTCCAAGTCGTCGGGCTCACCGCCCATTCGCGGCTCGAACGGCTCGAGGACCAAGCGGCTCGGTATCGGCCCGCGTGGATCGTGGCCACCCGCGAAGGGTCGGCGGCGACGCACGGGTGGCGGCGTTTACCCGAGGGGATTGATGTCCATGAAGGCGGGGAAGCCGTTGCGTCGTTGGTTTCGGGGAGCGACGTCGATATTGTCGTGGCGGCGATCGTCGGAAGCGCGGGCCTGCGCGGCGCCTGGGCGGCGCTCGCCGCCGGAAAACGGGTCGCGCTGGCCAACAAGGAAACGCTCGTGATGGCCGGCCCGCTCGTCATGGACCTCGCGCGCCGCTCCGGAGGTACGCTCATTCCCGTCGACAGCGAGCATAGCGCCGTCTTCCAGGCCCTGCAGGCCGGAAGACGGGCCGATGTCCGGCGCGTCGTGCTGACCGCGAGCGGAGGGCCCTTTCGAGCTCGGACCCGCGACGAAATGGAGCGAGCGACCGTCGCCGACGCGCTCGAACATCCGACCTGGAACATGGGAAAAAAAATCACCGTCGATTCCGCGACGATGATGAACAAGGCGCTCGAGATCATCGAGGCCCGATGGCTCTTCGATCTCGAACCGGAACAGATCTCCGTCGTCGTGCATCCCCAGTCCGTCGTGCATTCGATGGTCGAGTTCCGGGACGGATCGGTGATGGCGCAGATGAGCCCGCCCGACATGAGGCTGCCGATCCAGTACGCGCTGACCTATCCCGAACGGTGGGAGGGACCGGCGCATCGGATGGACTTCGCGACCGCGCAACGGCTCGATTTCGAACCCCCCGACCTCGATCGGTTCCCGGCGCTCGAACTGGGTTACTCGGTTGCCCGGTCGGGCGGCACGGCGGGCGCGGTGCTCAACGCGGCCAACGAAGCGGCCGTCGAACAGTTCTTGAACGGCCGATTGCCGTTCGCGCGGATCGTGCCGACCTGCCGCGACGTGCTGCGGCATCACGCATTTGAGGCGACACCCGATTTGGAAACACTCGAACGGCTCGACCAATGGGCCCGCGGGGAGGTGGTGCGGTGGATGGGCAAATGATGGGGCAATTGGATCTGAATGCACTCCTTTCCACGTTCGCGACGATCGGAAAAGTCCTCTTTGGGATCGGGTTCGTGATCTTCGTGCACGAACTGGGCCATTTCCTGGCGGCGAAGTTCTGCGGCGTGAAATGCGACAAGTTCTATGTCGGTTTCGATGTGCCGCGCTGGTCGCTCCTGGGCCTTCCGATGCCCACTCGGATCGCCGCGTTCCAGTGGGGCGAAACGGAGTACGGCATCGGCCTCATTCCGCTCGGCGGCTACGTCAAAATGCTCGGCCAGGACGACAATCCGGCGAACGCCGCGAAGGAAGCCGAACGGATTCGGACGCGGGCGGCCGAGGAGGGCGTGCCGCCCCAATCGCTCCTCGATCCCCGCAGCTATCCGGCCAAAAAAGTTCCCCAGCGGATGCTCATCATTTCGGCCGGCATCCTGATGAATCTGATCTTCGCCGTGATCATGGCGGCGGTGGCTTATCGGATGGGGATCAGTTACCTCACCTGCGAAATCGCGGGAGTCACGCCGGGCGACCCCGCGTGGGAATCGGGCATTCGAACGGGCGACAAGATCGTCCAGATCGGAAAGTCGGGCGAGCCCGCCGAGCATTTGCGTTTCGACAAGGACTTGACGATCAAGGTTCTGAGCGCGGGACTGGGGATGGACGAACCGAGTCCGATCGATGTGCTGGTTCGCGCGGCCGGCGAGGAGCCTCGCTGGGCGCGCATGACGCCCCGGTTCCGCGGCAAGGGAGAAACACGCCGCGCCACGCTCGGCGTACTTGCCCCCAGGTCCACAACACTCGCCCCGCGGCGGCCCGTCCTCGAATACGGCCCCGCGGGGCAAGCGTCCCCTCCGCTCGAGGCGGGAGACCGCATCATCGCGGTCGACGGCAGGCCGCTCGACCGGGCCGCCGCGAACGAGCGGGGCGACCTGCCCGCGTTCGAACTGGACCGGGTCCTGTCCGCGCTGCGCGCCAAACCGGTGACGTTGACCGTCGAGCGGCGCGAGGGCGGGATCGTGCGGTCGGTCGACAGCGTCGTTCCGCCGAGCCCCGTGAAATGGCTTGGCGTATCGATGACGATCGGGCCCATTGTGGCCGTCCAGGCCGATTCGCCGGCCGCGAAAGGCGGCGTTCGCAAGGGAGACGTGTTGGTTTCCGTTCAGGGCGAACCGATCGGGGATCCGCTTACGCTGCCCGAGCGATGCGAGGCGATTCCGCCGGGCCCCCTGCGGCTCGGGATCATGCGGCGCGAGACGCACCCGGCGACCTCGGGCTCCGAGCGAACGTCGCCCGCGGACGGCGGGCAGGGAGAGCCGATCGAAGTCACGGTCGAACGGCGCACCGGTGTCGTGACCTCGCCCCTTTTCGGAATGGGCGGCTATGTCGCGATCGACTCGATCGGAATCGCCTTCGACGTCGCGCCGCTCGTCGCGCGCGTCGAACCCGGCTCGGAGGCCGCATCGCAAGGGCTTGTCGCCGGAGATCGCGTCGTCGCCGTGCAGATCCTCGCGAAGAACGAGGACGCGAATGCCGTCGCCGTCGAATGGCTTGGAAAAAAATACAGCGAGATCGTCGAATTGGATGAGATGAACAACTGGGTTTCGATCCATGGCGGCCTGCAGGAGCTTCCGCCGGACCTTGAAGTGCGATTGATCGCGCGCCGCGACGGTCGCGAGTCGACGATCTCGGTGTCCCCGATGATCGTGCCCGGGTCTTATGACGTCGAACGTGGTCTGGTGCTGACCTCCTTCCAGCGAACGCATGTCGCGTCGGCCTGGGGCGAGGCGTTCCGGCTCGGAGGTCGCGAGACCAAGGAACGGCTTGGCGAAGTGGCCTCGGTGCTCGGGTTGCTCGTGCGCGGACGATTGTCGATGAACAACCTGGGGGGACCGATTCGCATCGCGGCCGTCGCGGGGCACGAAGCGGCTCAGGGCGTCTCCCGCTTGCTGATCTTCCTGACGTTTCTCAGCGCCAACCTCGCCCTGCTCAACGCCCTGCCGATCCCCGTGCTCGACGGCGGCCACCTCATGTTCCTGTTTGTGGAAGCCGTGATCCGCAGGCCCGTGCCGGAGAAGTGGCAAAACGGCCTGACATTCGTCGGGCTCGCCTGCCTGCTCGCGCTCATGCTGTTCGTCGTCGCCAACGATGTCCGATGGCTGTTCCTCTAGGCGTCCACCGGGTGACGTGCCGACGCGCACCGTCGATTCCATCGATATTGAATAAAACGCAAGTCGCGGGGACAACATCACGTCATGAAACGGGAGTCACAACCGCGAGGCGCGAAGACATCGCTGCGGTTCACAAACATTCGCGTTCAGAATCGGGACATCCATAGGGACGGCCGGAAAGGCGATCGAAATCACAGCGCTCTTGGATGGAGGTTTGCCGTTGCCGGAAGCCGTAATTCCCAAAACGGCTCCCCGAGATGCCCGACAATTGACTCTATTCGATAGCTGACCAATGGCAGACGCGTTTCCCATAATGATGGATGCCGCTTCGTCCATGGATCGTCTTGGCGGACCTTGACCGGGATGCGGATTGCGCGCCTCCCTTTCGGCGAAGCCGTCTCGCGATACCATCGGCATTCATGTGTTTCCGTATCGCGGTCCGCGAAGTTGAGGCGTGGCTGTTGGCCGATCGTGTGAATATTGCGAAGTTCCTCCACGTCTCCTTAAGCCGCATTCCTCTCGGTGTCGAGGACTTGGAGGATCCGAAACAAACGATGGTCAATTTGGCCAGGCAGTCCGGGAATCGAGGTATCCGAGAAGACATGGTTCCTCGGCCCAGCAGCCGACGCTCCATTGGACCTGCCTACCCGTCTCGCCTCATTGAATCCACCGAAAACCGATGGGATCCCAATGAGGCCTCGCTGCAATCCACGAGCCTGCGGCGCGCGATCGCGTGCATTAGGCGAACGGCAAACGCATACGCGGGATCGAAGTCGGCGCTAGGGGGAATCGCATAGTCAATGCGTCGTTCGAGCGGATTCCCGGGTTTCCGTCCGTCCGTCCCGGAATCGACCTTGTTGGAAAGGCCGTCGGTGGTTTAGGATTCGCACCGTGCGGCCGCGGGATCGGCCGCTCTGTGGAATGAAAACGCCGATCGCGGGCCGAGGCCCGCGGATCCTGCCGGGAAAAGGAATTCCTCGAATGGCGACCTTGGGTGAACTGGCGCGGCGTGTTGGCGGCGAAGTGCGAGGCGACGCGTCGGCCGTCGTCAACGCCGCGTCGACCTTGCGGTGGGCGGAATCCGGCGAAATCGCGCTCTACGAGAGCCCGAAATACCAACGGGAATTGGCGAAAACCCGGGCCACCGCGCTGCTCGTCCCCCGCGCACTGCCCGGAACGGACGCGTTGCACTTTCCGTTGATCGTTGTGGACGACGCGGGAGCGGCGTTCACACGCCTGCTCCGCCATTTCCATCCGATCGTCTCCGTGCCCTTTCAAGGCACCAGTCCCGAAGCGCACGTGCACCCGACCGCTCGGATCGATCCGACGGCGACCATCCACGCGGGGGCCTGGATCGACGCGAACGTGCGGATCGGCGCCGAAGTGATCGTGCACAGCGGCTGTCGGATCATGGCGGGTACCGAGATCGACGCGCATTCGATCTTGTTCCCGAACGTGGTCTGCTACGAGGGAACGCGGATCGGGCGGCGCGTGTGCGTCCACGCCAATGCGGTGATCGGCGCATACGGTTTTGGGTACACGTTCCACGACGGACAGCACCGGCTCGGCGCGCAGGCCGGATGGGTCGAGATCCACGATGATGTCGATATCGGAGCGTGCTCGACGATCGACCGCGGCACCTACGCGCCGACGATCATCGGAGCCGGCACGAAGATCGATAATCACGTTCAGGTCGCCCACAACTGCCGCATCGGGCGCCACAATCTGCTCTGCTCACAGGTCGGCATCGCCGGCAGTTGCGTCACGGGCGATTACGTCATCCTCGCCGGGCAGGTCGGCGTGCGCGATCACGTCGATATCGGCGAAGGCGCTCGACTGGGCGCGAAGTCGGGCGTGTCCTCGAACATCCCGGCCGGTGAATGGTATCTCGGGACTCCCGCGCGGCCCGAGAAAGACGAGTTGGCCATCCTGATCGCGCGAGGCCGCATCCCCTCGATGCGGAAACAGCTCCGCGCGCTCGAACGGCTCGTCGCCCGCATCGCGCGGCAACTCGGGATCGCCAGGGAGGCGGAGTCGAGTGACGACGAACACTCCGAAGCGGCATGATCGGCGCCTCGCGGAGCCGGCCGGCCTCGGACCCGCCGTCGATCGGCCCGGGTCGCGGAGAGCCCATCGGCTTGATCGCCGGTTGGGGAACGTATCCCGTCGTGATCGCCCGCGCGTTGAAACAGGGCGGCCATTCGATCCGCTGTCTCGGCGTCAAGGGCCACGCGGCCAAGGAGCTCGAATCGATCTGCGATGTCTACCGGCCGATCGGACTCGCGAAGCTGGGAGGCGCGATCCGCTTCTTCCGGCGCGAAGGCGTCCGCCGCGCGACGATGGCCGGCAAGATCCACAAGGTCCTCTTGTTCCGTCGGTTCGCCTGGATCCATCATTTTCCCGATTGGACCTGTTTTCGCACGTTCTATCCGCACTGGATCGCCCGGTCGCGCGACCGCAAGGATGATACGCTCTTGGGGACGATCGTGGACGCCTACGCTCAATCCGGCATCGAATTCGCGCCCGCGACCGACTTCGCGCCCGAGCTCTTGATCCAGGCGGGTCGATGGAGCGGTCGGCCGGTCTCGAACGGGCAGTGGCGGGATATCGTCTTCGGCTGGCGCATGGCCAAGGAACTCGGGCGGCTCGATGTGGGGCAGTGCGTGGCCGTGAAAGGACAGGCCGCGCTCGCGGTCGAGGCGATCGAGGGGACCGACGCGTGCATTCGCCGCGCGGGGCAACTATGTCCCTCCGGCGGATTCACGGTCGTGAAGGTCGCGAAACCGCGGCAAGACATGCGGTTCGATGTCCCGACGATCGGCATCGGCACGCTCACCACCCTCCGCGAATCGGGCGGCAAGACGCTTGCCATCGAAGCCGATCGGACCATTCTCCTCGATCGGGAAGCGGTCATCGCATTCGCGAATCGACACGGCATCACGATCGTGGCCGTGACGGCGAACGACGCCGACGAACTTCCGGCCGACCCCCCGCGGGTTCTGCGCGGGCCGTGGTGACGGTGAAGGCAAGAAAGACGGTGAAGGCTGGCCGACATTGACCTTCCCTTGCCGTCCGCGTTCTGGTAAGTACGCCCACCCGAATCCCGGGTCCAAGTGGGCTCGGCGGCCGTCCTTTCCGCAGCGAGTGCGCACATGTTGGGTCGCATCGGATCGGTGATCGCGAGTTGGAACGGAGGCTCGATGCGCAAACGTCTGTATGTGCGGCTCGGCGTGTTCGCCGTCGGGCTGACGGCGAGCGTGCTGGGGATCGCACAGGCGCAGAAGATCTACAACGGCAAGCAGGTGACGGTCGCCGATCCATCGGATGTGGAAGACGGACCGGGCCCTTCCGCGCGGGGCGAAGCACCCGCGCCGCCCGTCGCATCGATCGGTGATTCCGACGCGGCGCCTCATTCGATGCGTACGGACAACGGAATCCCCGGAAGCCTCACCGATTCCGTTGAACCCGCCTCGTCCGCTCGGCGTCCGAATCCGGTTCCCCATCAGGACGATCGGTCGTCGCCGCCGAGTCGGCCTCCGTCGACTTTTTCGCTGGACGATTCGGGGGTCCGAACGGCATCGACATTCGGAACGCCTCGCCCCATCGATCCGGCGCATGCCGACGCGCCGCCGGAACGGCCTTCCTCCCAAATACCCTCCGAATCGGAAACCCCTTTGGACGACGGTCCGCCGCCCGGCGCGGCGGGTTCATCTCCCGCGGGCGGACCCGCGGATTCGACGGGAACGGTCTTCGGCGCGAGTGACCCGATGTCTCAACCCGCGTCGCGACCCTCAGGTCTCGATGACGGCGCGCCGCCGCTCATGCCGATGCCTTCGAATCGATACGGCGCGCCGAACGGCTCGAACGACTCGGTCTATGGTTCGACGGCCGACAGCCGGCCCGATTCCACACAGGCGACCGGCAAGGCGCCAGTGGGCGGACCGCCGCCAGGTCCGTCTCGTTTTGGAGGCGGGAGTATTCCGGACGGTGGCACCACGGCGGCCGACCGTTCGCCCAAAGCCGAGCCTTCGACTCGGAGTGACCCCTCGTTGGACTCGGAACCGTCGGCTCGCGCGCCCGACCTGAACCATGAAAGTCGCCGACCCGTCGATTCGGACCGAAGCGTCACGGGCCATGGAGGCTCGGAGTCCGCGCCGTCCGGCAGCCCGGCGACGACGATCGATGAGTCGGGCCTGAGGTCCCTGGGTGGAAATCTCCCCCGCTCCCAGGCATCGACGTTTCCATCCCGAGAGGCGGTCGCCGCGGCGCCCGGTCCCGCCGAACTCGAAGGCATTCAGACTCCATCGTTGTCGATCGTGAAGTCTGCGCCCGATGAGGTTCAGGTTGGCCGCGAGGCCACGTTCCGGATACTCGTCCGCAACATCGGCCAGGTCGTCGCGAACGATGTCACGGTCACCGACCATGTGCCGAACGGTTCGGTCCTTGCACGAACGAATCCCCAGGCCGCGGCGGCCGACGGCGCGATGGTCTGGCGGCTCGGCGCACTCCCGCCCGGCGGCGAGGCGGAATTGGCGTATACGATCGTGCCCCAGGTCGAAGGCGAATTGGGGAGCGTCGCTCAGGTCACATTCGCCGCGCAGGCCAGCGCGCGCACCGTGAGTACACGACCGGTGATCAAGGTCGAGGTTGATATTCCGGCGACCATTCTGATCGGTGAAGTCGCTTCCGTCGTCATCCAGGTGCGGAACGAAGGAACCGGTCCGGCCCGCGGCGTCGTCATCGAGGAAGACGTGCCGGACGGACTCGCCCATCCCGCCGGCCGGCAACTCGAAAACACGATCGGAACGATCGGGCCCGGCGAATCGCGTCGAGTCGAATTGAACATGACGGCCGAGAAGGCCGGCATATTGACCAACACGGTGCGCGTCCGCGACGACGGCGATCTCGATCTCGTCAAGGACTCGAATATCGAAGTGCTCGCGCCCGTATTGGACGTCGATGTCCAAGGTCCGACGCTGCGCTATCTCGAACGCCAGGCGACCTACGCGGTGCTCGTGCGGAATCCGGGCACGGCACCCGCCCGCGATATCGAACTGGTCGCCTTCCTGCCACGCGGGTTGAAATTCGTTTCGGCCACGAAGCTGGGCCAATACGCGCCCGAACGCCACGCCGTCGTTTGGA
This sequence comes from Planctomycetota bacterium, assembly GCA_016872725.1. GTDB lineage: Bacteria > Planctomycetota > Planctomycetia > Pirellulales > Pirellulaceae > VGZC01. Next base: position 16,544 of record VGZC01000056.1, on the reverse strand, counting down.
ATCTGGAGGAATTGCCGCCGAGCAAGGAAGGGACGGTTCAGTTCGTCACGCTTCCCGTCGAGGAAGGTGAGCAGAAGCTGCGGGTCGAGGCGCGCGGCGCGATGAACACCGAGTCGATCAAGGAACACGCCGTGCGCGTCGAGAGCAGCGCTGAGTTGGCGTTCACCATCACGGACTCGGCCGACCCGATCGAGATCGGCACCGAGACAACCTACTCGGTCGAGGTGTCGAACCGGGGAACACGGTCGGCCGCGAACGTCGTGATGACGGCGACGCTTCCCGACGAACTCGAACCGATCGACGCCGAGGGTCCGACGGCCGGCGCGATCCAGGGAAAAGTCGTGCGGTTCGAACCGGTTCGCGAGCTCGCGGCCGGCGAACGGGTCGTCTTCCGCGTCCAAACACGCGGCGCACAGGCCGGGGATGCCCGCATCCTCGTCCAGCTTCAGGATGGATCCGCGTCCAAACCGGTCTCCAAGGAAGAGAGCACGAAAGTCTACGAGGATTGAACCGTCCTCGACCTGCGCGCCTCGGTCGCTTGCGCCGCGAACCACACCGACAGGGCGACCTGCGCGCCGACGATCAGCAGGCACCAAGCGACCGGCCACCCCAACCGCCGTTCCCCGGAGACCCCAAACGGGCCGACCGGCGGAAGATACCGAACGGTCCACGAGGTCGGTCCCGCGAACACGAGACCGCCAAGGCAGACGGCGGCCAGCGCGGCCAGTGCGAGGCAAACGGCCGAGACCACGCGCAGCGCGGCCGGATGTTTGCACTGCGCCACGTATGTCGCGTAGGCGACTTGAAGGAAGCCGGCGAACAGAACGAGCCAGACCCACGTCGCGATCGGCGCGGCAGCGGCGGCGCGCGGGCGGGTCATCGTTTCGATGATCGACGCGATACCCGGTCCCGCCGTGAGGAAGGCGCCGAGCATCAACAACCAAGCCCCGCGGTAATACGGTCGATCCTCACGCATCGCATCGGCCCCTCGCTCCGCCGCCCCGTCGCGCGCGACACGAGTCCATCATACGCGCCGATCAGAGCGACGACGATTGGACGGCCCAATTGATCGACGGATTCGGAAGGACTCGGTAAATCCCCTGAGTGAACACCAACTGGATGAAGTCGTCGGCGACCTGCACCGGCTGTTTGGGGATCACGAGCACGTCCGAATCGCGGACCCACAGCTCGTCCGCCGGGCAGGGCCGTTTCCCGTAGAGGGCTCCCCGCACGTCGATGCGGGTCGCCATGAGCCGCCAATCGTCGCCCCGTCGGAAAAGGACGATTTGGCGAAGATTGCCTCCGACATTCCATCCGCCCGCCAAGGCGATGGCCTGCATCACGGTCGTCGGCCCGGCCATCTCGTAACGACCCGAGTTCTTGACTTCGCCGAGCACATAGACAAAGCGCGGCGCGATCTGGACCAGAACGGGCGTCACCTCCATGCCGTGGACGAGTTCCCCGTACCGAGCGTCGATCTCTCCTTTCAATTCGTCGACCGTCAAACCTTGCGCGGGGACCGAGCCCAGGCCCGGCAATTGGATCATCCCGTCGGGCGTCACCGTCGCGCGGCGGCTCTGACCGCCGAAGCCCTGCCGGCTGTCGACCGATGCGCGGAGTTCATTGAGCTTGGTTTCGAGCAGGACGGGCGTTACGGTGATCGACGGCTGTTTGTAGAACTCCTGGTAGAGCCGTTCGAGGCCCGACTCCAATTCGTCGATCGTCCGACCCGCCGCGCGCACTTGATGCAAGAGCCGCAGCGTGATCATCCCGTCGGGTTGGATCGTCACGGTCGTATCGAGGTTCGCGTCGACGTACGACTGCACGCGGATCTGATCGCCGACATTGAGCCGATACGCGTCCTGGCTCGGCTCGACCGTCTTACGGAAGACGAACTCGATCTGATCGCCGACGCGCAATCGGTATTCGGGAACATGGCTCAGCCGATGCGGGCCGATGTACTCACCTTGAAGAAACGCCTGGAACGGGATCATGTGCGCGTCATCCCATTGCGGCTCGCGGCACGGCCCACCGTCCGCGCAGTCGACGCCGAGCAGCGGGGGCGAGCCAGGCTTGGCAGCGCACGACCCCTTCCGACGCGGCAGCCGATTCGCATTGCGAAGTCAAGTCGGTGATTCCCGCGTTCGATAATGCGACGAGTCGGGCCGCCGCGACTCGGCGCATTCCCGCCGGTGGCTTGCGATCCGTTTCCGCCGAGCGTCGTCCCGCGCTCGGCTCGGCGCGGCTGAAGGCGAACAGCCCGGATACCGCGACCAAACCGCTAAGTCCGAGCAACCACCGCGCGCTCGACATCGACATCACCCCGGCTCGCCTCTCCATGCCGCCCGTCTCCTTGCATGACCTTCCGTTCCCGTCCCAACCCCGTGATCCACTCCACGCGCCGTCGACGTTTCGTATCAGCGGCGGAATGCCGAACCCGAAGGCGGCATCCCCTGCGCCGAATAGATCGCGCCCGGTGCGCCGGCCGCCGCAGTACCTCGAGCGCCGGGACCTCCCTCCCGCGAGACCGCACTCAACGCGTCGATATCGACCCACGGCGACATCGCGCCGTTCGATTGGGAAGCGGCCGCGATAACGCCGGAACGGCGATTCCATTCGGCCGCCTGATAATGCTGATGCGCGGCTGCGGCCCATTCCCATTCCCCGAGCCGTTCATGAACGACGGCCAAATTGTGCCAGACCTCCGCCGATCGCAGGTCCAACCGCGTCGCTTGCAGCACGGACCGCGCTTCGTGGAATTGACCGTACCGTGCGAGCAGAACGCCCCATTCGTTGGCGGCTTGCACGTGGCCCGGGTCCACGGCGACCGCCATCTGATACATGAGCGCGGCTTTCGGGCCGGACAGGCCCGATGCACTTGTTCCGCTCGGCACGACCTGATGGATCCTGCCGAGTCCAAACAGGGCGTGCGCCGCGAGCGGTTCGCCCGCCACGGCGTAGTGGAGCATGCTCCGCGCGTACTCGTAATAGGCCCGCATCGCCTCGGCGCTCGAAGGCGCCGCTTCGGGACGGTCCCGCAAGATGGGCGTTCGATGGGTGGCGATCGTATTGGCGATCGACGTTCGCGGCGCGGACCTCGGCGAATCGGCGACGAAATCGTCGGCTTCGTCGATCGCCTCGATCGCCCGCGCCAGAGCGTCCGTATGCGACAACACCGATTCGTTCCGAGGCGAAACGGAATGCGACGGGGACCACGCATCCCGCGCCTCGGCGACGACGCGCAGCGCCTGCTCGAATTCCCGCTTCGCCGAGAAGAACGCGTGTCGCTCCGCGAGCCCAAAGCCCGCCGTCAGTTTCCGTTCGACCTGTTCGCGCAGCACCCGCCGCTCCGATTCGGAAAGCCGAGGCGCCGAGGGACGCGCGTCGGCCGGCCGAGGGGACGGCAAACCCGCGAGAATGGGATCCGGACCGGGCGTCGATGCCGCGATCGGATACGCGGCTCCGGCATCCCGACCCGCCGCCCGCGCGGCATTCGGGACGACGATCCCAGTCCACTCCAATCGAGGTCCGTCGTCCGGAGGAATCGGTGCATCGACCGGTGGGAGCCGTTCCGGGCTCGACGCGAACGGCGCGGTCGTGCCGATTGTATCGGTCGATTCGGAATGGGGGATCGTATCGAGCGGTGCTTCCGCCGAACAGGGTTCGGGAATCAGGGGTCGCATCGCGACGGAACGCGAAGGCCGCTCGGTGATCGCAAGCATCGGCGGTTCCACCGGACAATCGGAGTGGCTCGCCGGTGGTCCCGACAGGACGCGCGCGCTCGGCGCCCCTTCCGAGCCGATCGGTGCGATGCCCGGTGAGGAACGGCGGGACGAATACGCCGCCGCCACCAAGAGGGCTCCGGCCAGCGCGAGAGGCCAGCCAAGCATCCAACCTTCCCGACTCCGTGCGAACATGCGACGATCCGTGTCCATGCGAGACGTTGCCGCGCATCGCTCCTTGACGCCGTGCGCGGAATCGGCGGCATGGTCTGGCATCGACCATCGCCGAACGGCCGCATGACCGTTTCAAACGGGTCCACCGGCTTGCGGGCCGGACCGGGCCGCACAGTCGGCACAACGCGCGGGACCCGTTTTCCGGGGGAGATCGCGGGGAACGTCACCGCCCGCGCAATCGGTACGCAGTCGGCGCCCGAGCGGCGCGAGCCGCCTTGTTCGCGAACGATTCCGTCTCGACCTATTCCGTCGAGCCCGCGGCGGCAGGCTTGGGCTTCACAAGTCCCGCGCCGCGCCAGAGCTCGTCGAGCACATTGGCGGCCCGCTGGACAATCCACTCCCGCGTGTTGCCGCGGAAGAGACTGGCATGCGTGAAGAGCGTCAACGGGCCGTCGTACTTCCGCTGAGCCAGCGAGTTCACAATCGCTTGGCAGTCGACGCCGCCTCCTTCGCCGGGAATGCGACGCGACCGCTCGTCGAATTTGTCGACGTCCTCGTCGCGCGAATAGTCGGCAAGCCGAACACCGACGACCTGATCGGGTTGGAGCGAGACGATCTGATCGATGGAACCGCCGCCGAGCATCCAATGGAACGTATCGACGACAACTCCGACGTTTTTGGCGTTGATCGTTCGGACCAGCGTGAGCAGACTATCCGTTTCGTAGATGAACTGGAATTGCTTGCCTTCCCGCTGCGAACGCAGCGACTGGAAAGCCAGGCCGATGCGGATTCCCTGTTTGGCGACGACATCCGCCATCTGGCCGATCCGCTGGCGATGGAATTCGAAATTCTCCTGGAACGGACGAGTATCGCACGCGGGCGCGACGGTCAGAATGCAACGGTGGGCCTTGAGCGCGGCGGCAACGCTGGCGGCCTCGGCGAACTGTTCGAGCTGGGTCTTGAATTGGCTGTCGTCTCCCTTCCACGCGATGGGAAGATCGAAACCGCCGATGCGGATCTTGGCGCTGTCGAGGAAGCGGATCGCCTGAGGAGTCCCGTTGACGCGAGCCCGCTTGGCGAGGTCGGCCATGTCGACGTCCATGCCGCGGAAACCGTAGGTGAGGGCCAATTCGATCAGCTCACTCTGACGCCCGGAAACGCCCAGCGCCTTCGGGTTGAGGTTCTTGTACACGAGGATCCTCCCAACAAACCAAGCTCATACCGACCACGAAACGCCGTCCGCCCATCGCCGGGCAACGGGCGGGTCGGCGAGGCCCGCCCGCGCGGCAAGCTCCGGATTATGCCAAATCGCCCTTTCCGATTGTAGGGGAGATCGCCGCTCGGCCGCTCAGAACGCTCGACGTCGAACCCCGGGGATCCGGGATGCCCGTCGACCGGCGTGGGCTAGAATTGGAGGTCTCCAATCGCGGGGGCCGATCCCTGGAGCCTCCGCCGGCGCGCGCCGGACGAACCGCGCGACCGTCATCGAGGGTTTCAATTCCGAGCAAGGCGGGCCATCGTGGATGCATCCGACGCGTTGACCGGGGATCACGACTGGGCCGTCCTGATCGTGCTCGCGATCGTCCAAGGCATCGCCGAGTTCCTTCCGATCAGCTCGAGCGGCCATCTGGTGATCCTCTCGGAAATCCTCGGGCGCGACGTCGAGATGTTGGATCTGTCGATCGTGCTGCACCTCGGGACGCTCGGCTCGATCCTGATCTACTACTGGCGGCGCATCGTTCGCCTTCTCGGCGACGACCGGCGCACGATCGGCCGACTGATCGTCGCGACGATCCCGGCGGTCGCCGTGGGGCTTCCGATCAAGAAATACATGAGTCATTCGCTGCTGGAGAACCCGCTGCTGGCCGGATGCCTGCTGCCGGTCACCGGGCTCGTATTGCTTTGGGCGTCCCGCCGGCATCGGGGCGAAAGGCCGCATGCGGACCTCACCTGGGGCGAGGCGCTCGCGATCGGCGCGGCGCAGGCGGTCGCCGTTTTGCCCGGCATTTCGCGGAGCGGCCTCACGATATCGGCGGGCTTGATCGTGGGCTTGGCGCCCCGATCGGCGGCCGTTTTCGCTTTCCTGATGGCCATCCCGGCGATCGGCGGCGCCGGGCTGCTCGAAGGCCTGTCGCTGCTGAGCGGCGCCGAGCTTGTGACGCCCTGGGAACAGCTCGCCGTCGGCGCGCTGTGCGCCATGATGGTGGGCTGGGTCGCCCTATGGCTGCTCGACCGGGTCCTGGGGAGCGGCCGGTTCGAGTACTTCGCGGCCTGGGTGATCCCGGTCGGAATCGCCTACGTGGCTTGGAAGATCCTGGGCCGTTTGTCGTGATCGATGAAAGCGAACGGCCATTTGCCCGGGGGGCGCCGGGACGTTAAGATAAACGCGACGGAATATCGGGGGCGAATTGGATTCGACCGGATTCACGGAGCTTCGGTGGCGTGTCGTGGTTGGTCAGTTGGCCACGTAAAAAGCTGACTACAAACTTAAGTGCCGAGGAATCCCTCGCATTGGCTGCCTAACAACAGGTAGCCCCGACTGCGGGCCCTAGCCGGTTGGGCTCAAAAGTCGGTCGCCAAATCCGGCTCGCCTCGAGTCATGCCGAGCACGCTCGAGGTCAAAAAACCCCGTTTTCGGCTGGTCATTCCGGTGGTTTGCCGACGGAACGCCGGGTGACGAGAACTAAGCCATCGGCTACGCACGTAGAGGCCGCAGTCGAGTGTTCTTGGGACGCGGGTTCAATTCCCGCCGCCTCCATTTGATCGGGTTCCGCAACCCCTCTCGATCCAGACAGGGCCTGCCGGTGAGAACTGGCGGGCCTTGCTCGTTTGGTGCACGTATTGCGGGATTTGCGAGCGCGGGCTTGATTCGCGGTCGCGAAATCGCGGGACTCACCCCCCCGCCCAACAAGCCCCAAAAGTCTCGAACTGGCCCAAGAGTCTCGAAATCGCGTGATACACCCCAAGTGAGTCCCGCGATGGAAGTCCAGTGAAAACAACAGGTTGCGGAAAGCGACTTTTTTCCAGTTTGTGGTGCTCTGCCAGTAGACATTCGCATGACAACCCGTGTCTCGCGTATTCAGTGCCCTGCAAGCTGCGGAAGTCCGCGGTGGCGGCTGTAATGAGCCAGTGTCGCACATCGCGTCCGGTGTGCCGGACCGAGGCAGATTTGGGCAACACGATTGTGTGCCCGGGCGGTTCAAAAGGCTCCTCCCAGTCGCCGTGGATTGTCGCCGAATACCCAGCTACCGCCGACGCCTCTTCCGAGGCTTCGTTGACCGCTCTCTTGGTGTCGTCGAATCCTCGAACTCGCGCATCATGCGCTCCATGTCCTTTCGATGCCGTTCGTCGGCATCGTCCGCAGGCTCTACAAGGACAGGCAACTCATACGTCACTTCTCCAACACTGATCGGTGAGTACCTCTCCGTGTAGGCTCTCAGCTTGTTCATCCAGTTCCGTTCCTTACACGCACGCCAGAACTTCTGTGGCGAGCCGAAGTGATTGTCTCGAAGCCGTGCCCTAATGGTCTGTAGTGAGATGCCCGGATACTCGCTGTGGTCGTATCTGTCATTTGGCTCAGCATCTGCAGACACGACGACTCCATAGACTCTCTTCACCAGCGACCAATTCACGAACTTGAAGATTGCAGCCTTCTCTCCGTCGCTCATCCTCGCCAAGATGCCCCTGACGTTTGCAAGCTGTTCTTGTCCGCCCTGCATTTCCGTTGTCGCTGCATCTACTTCATTAATTTCGTCAACTCCCAAACCAGCCTTCCCTTCGACGATTAACAACTCGTCAGGGAGTTTCCGATTGTACGCCACAAGGTCCACTTCACCCTTGTCGTCACCGCATGAAATGGACGTCGTGAGTTTGTACTCGGTTTTGCCTCGTCGAGAGAGCATGTGGCCCAATTCCCAGAGCATTCGCCCCTCACGGCTGCCAATAAGATTCGCGGCGTGATCCTGAAGGCTCTTCGTTCGGCTCATCAACTTGAGCATGTTCCGCAATTGCTTCGAGTTCTGGATGACGGATGCGCTCCATGTAACCGTATTGGCCCCGCAGAAGAGAGGTTGCTGGTACACGTCGGGCCACTTGGCCTTGCAATCATAAGTCAACCTTTGAACAATCGCTTCAACAGTTGTGCGTGGTAGTGCAGTCAAGCTCTGCATCGATTCCAGGAATTCCGTACGCGCAATGCATTGGGTGGGCGCGCATTCCCACTGCTGCTTGCCCCATTTTGTGATTGAAAGAAGGAAACCAAACGTACAGCAAAAGCTCCACCGGCGAAGCGCAGCGAAGAACTTTTCAAACTCGCCGGCTGTGAACCCTATAAGGTCTTCTTCTTCGTCCAGCGGGAGCGGCTCCTCCGGCATCGCTTGGTCGAACAGCTCCTTGATCATTTCCCTATTCGCGATTGACGCATCAGCCAACACGATGTGCCCGGACTCGTATCGGAAGTTCGTTTCGCTGAGAAGAGTGAATATCTTCTTGCCCAACTCTGCTCTTGATGAGGGGTCTGCTACTACAGGCAACTTCCCAAGACGATGCGACTGCTCGGCCATGCCGATCAGTGATGCCGCGAGGAGGCGACCCTTTGGGGTGAGGAAGCGAACCGTTCTTGAGGGTTCGTCTACCTCTATCTCGACCTGTCCTCTCCCGTACATCTTGTGGAAGTCAGCGATGTCCACATACTTGCCAGCGAATCCGCAGAACTCTCCCGCCTCACCGATGATCTTCGGATCGTCCGTTGGCGTGAGGTCGATTTGCGGGTTCCCGTTGTGAAGCCAACGAAGTGCTTCAGCAAGTCCTTCTTCCAAGTTCTTCAGAATTTGTGTGGTTCCAATCCCACTCAACGCGGGAGGACCGCACAACGAAAGAATGGCGAAGCAATCGAATTGAGCAAGGGCGGCATACACTGCGGTGCTGCGGTCTCGCCTCCAGATCGCAAGCGTTGTGTAGTGCTTGTCGAGCACTTCCCGCTCGAATGTGCGGAAGACCAGCTCTGTTTCTGCGTCGGTGGGCACTTTTCACGTTCCGAATCGGATTTTGTCGCAACAAAATGATGATAGAATGCGGGCCATGACGTGTAACAGAGGTTGGTATTCCTTCATCTCTTACGACTCGTCTGTCCACGAGGCGGATACTCATGAGCAACGTTGGTGAAGCAACGAATCAATGTCGTGCTTGGCTCCTGTTGGCTTACGGTGACCGTAGGGCGTATTCGGGGAACGTCGGTTACGACGACGTTCCAAACCGGACGTATCGCTACGATAGCCTCGTGCCGAATCACAAGCAACTGACAGTCGATGATCTTGTTGTTCTGACTACACCCGACGGTGCCATCGGCGTAGGAAGAGTTGAGCACATCCATCAGCGCGATGGACGAAAGACACTTCATCGCTGCCCCGTATGCGGGATTGCACAGAGCAAGGTTCGAGAAACTAAGACGCCGCGTTTTCGCTGCCGAAAAGGTCACGAGTTTGATGAGCCAAAGACAGACATTGTCCCTTGTACGGAATACGAAGCGACGTTCGAGTCTACCTTCGTAACGTTGGAAGGATTACCCGTCCAAGAGCTTCGAAATGCCTGCCCACGGTTCAATGGCCAAATGTCGATACAGCCCATCGACCTCGTGTCGCTCATGCCGAGGATTCGCGCAGTGAGCCCGGAGGCTGCCGCTCTCATTGATGCGAAGCAGAACATTCAGGTATGTCACTACTGGGCATTACTCTGCAATCCGCGACACTATCGCATTGAGGACGCGCTGAATGACTTGGTCGAAGATCTCTGGGCGGTATCACGGGGAGACGTGCACGCTGGCGACCGGGTCGCCATCTGGAAAGCGGCGGGCGACGGAAATCAGCGTGGGATCGTCGCGCTCGGCACGGTGTTGACGGATCCGGTCGATATCGCTGAGCCTGAGTGCCTGCAAGAATATTGGAGGTCAGGTAAACGAGAAAAGGACCCAGCCCGCAGCGTGTGGGTCCGATACGTCCGTTCCAATCGACTGCCATTGTGGCTGCACGAAGATCGCACTGGATTGCTCGCCGACCTGTCCGTGTCCCGTGCTACTGGTGGGACAGTCTTCAAGATTTCGCACAATCAGTGGGAGAGGCTGGAGCAGCTTGCTGGAGGGTGGCCGCGCTTTGTCGACGAATCCGTAGATGTGGATGAGGCTGCCGAGGGCAGGATACAACTTCGTCTCCACAAAATCCGCGAAAGAAATCCCCGGTTGGTAAAACGAAAGAAGGAAATTGTCTTTCGTGAGAAAGGGTGTCTCAAGTGCGAAGTCTGCGGTTTCGACTTCTCTGTGGCATATGCAGGAATAGCAGACGGTTTCATCGAATGCCACCACGGAATCCCGATATCCCGAATGGAGCCGGGAGAGACGACGCGAATCGAAGATCTGCACTTGGTGTGCGCGAACTGCCACAGGGTATTACACCTTGGCAAAGACACAAGGTCAGTGGACGATCTGCGTCACTTGGTCGCACGGGAGCGAGAGAAGTACTGTGTCAAAAGACCGGAACAGTGCGCTGTGAATTTGGCAGGTGCGGACGGGCCTGCAGAGGGCCGATAACTCATGCAACTCGCCGGCCTCAGCTGCTGTTCTTCCTCCGCAATTGAACCGACCATTCTAGGGGCAGGTCTTTCTGCAGTCGCCTGAGACTGATTCCCTCAGGTTCGTTTCCAGCGAGAATCAATTCGACTATTTCCGGAGCCAGCGACGTAAGCCGTAGAATGCGGCCGACGTAGGTGCGGTCGACACCGTTAGCCGCTGCCAGGTCTTCGAGGCTGGCGTATTCTCCGGACTCGAGCTGCTCCTGCCAGCGATAGGCCTTCGCGAGGGCGGAGACGAGTGACCCGTTAGTCTCACGTTCTGGTCCGGCCTGGCCGTTGGTGCCGCCGTGCGTGAGCACCATCTGGCGGCCGTTGCGCCGGTGGAAGCGGACGGGGATTCGCACCACGATCGCGTCGCCGTCGCGCGACACGGTCAGGCCCGGGTAGTTTTCCTGTTGGTTCTTCCCAACGTGATCAATCATGGCTTCGCGCTCCAATCGGGCCCAGTTCGCCGGCGACCTGCTCGATGCCGTTGGCGCCTGCGAACTGTCGGAGTATCTGACGCGTCGAGTGCTGTTCCTGGCCGGCCAATGGGTCGCCGACGGACAATTCGACGCGCGCCAGAAGAAAGTATTGCGTGTGATTCGCGACGCCGGTGGTCAGATCGGCCGCCGCGAATTGTCCAGGCGCACGCAGTGGCTGTCGCAACGTGAGCGGAACGAGGTCATCGCCAATCTCGAAGAGGCGGGATTGATCGAAACTAGGCAGGTGGAGACCTCAACACGCCCCAGACTGGTGTATGCGATCCGATGAATCCGTCAATCTGTCAATCCGTCAACCGGGGCTTCTCTATAAGAAAGACGGACGTACACAGGGTACGAGAGATACCGGTTGACATATTGACATATCTTCTTCTTGAACAACTACACACTATAAAACAAGCCATAAACCAAGCGTTCAATCCGTCAAGTATACGTCAAATCCGTCACGGGTCCTCCCCCGCCGTGAACTGCCCGTGCCCCCCGCGGGAACAGTCGCCAATTACCACACAGTTTGTTTCGTATGTCCGCCACTACTTTGCGCGTCATAGCAGCGGTTCAGGTTCATCCGGCTCCTCGGGATCGTCCGGCCCATTGTCCAGCGGTGGCTCATCGGGTGGTGTACGGGTACGCCGCGGCCTTCAGCACGTTCAAGTACCGGTTCATGGATTCTGCCCTCGAAACATCAGCTGGATCGCTGGAACAGGCCGGTGCACTCGCGTGCCGCGAGTTCGACTTCTTCTTGGTGCTTCGCGTCCAATTGACCCACGGGCCCGACTCGGGCCCGTGCCAAACACGCTTGACTCAGCGTCTGTCCAGACCAGTGCTCGCTGGAGTTCGATCGCGAACGTGTTTTGGCTACCGTAGCTCGCCGCCACGAAATATTCCAAATGGCTGAATTGGACGAATTGACAGAGCCTCTGACCATTAGGATTTCTTGCGCAGCAGGACCGTCTTGGCAATGGTATTCCCTGGGCTGCCGCCCTCGTAGCTCATCCGCCATGTCCTGCTGGGCACGTCCCACACCATTGCCGAATCCTGCGTCTCCCAACTACCTGCTGACACTCCAATCACGCGCTGCCCACCGGCACGGTGCGCCGTGACGGCGATGGTCCCGGCCTTCTTGTCATGGACCAGTTCCGTCGGCCCTCCCTTCACGGACAGCCCTTCCGCCGCCACGTCCGCGGCGCCGAAGGTGGTGGCCACCGCTTTGTTCGTCCCGGTGTAGCTGTAGCCGTCGGCCGACACCACCAGTTCCCCGCTCTTGAGCGCGACCCGGAACGCCTCGCCTTCCTGTTTCACGACTGGCACCGCCGCGCCCTTGAGACGCGGCACGATGAGCGTGGTGAAACCACCCGCACCCTTGATGTGCAGGATGTGCTGGCGCAGCTCGTAGGGGCGGCCGTTGACCGGCCGAAAAACGTTGTCCACATGTGCGCCCTGGCTGACATTGTGGCCCCAGCCGCCGAGGCAGAATTCGCGCGGGTCCTTGGCAAAGGAGTAGAGTTCGAAATCAATGGCCGGCGCTTCGCCCGCCTTGCCGAACTGCTGGCCCTGGAAGGCGAACTTGTTCAGGCCGGCCGGCAGCAGGTAGGCCTTGCCCCCGGCGGGCGGCTGCTGCTTGTTCCTGTCGCCGACGTCCCAGAACGCCTCGCCGGGCGAGACGGCCCCGGCGGCGGTCTCCACGGGGCCCTCGGCCACCAGGTGCATGTTGAAGATCATCGGCTCGGCCGCCCGCTCGCCTTCCAGCGTGTCCCTGATGAGCAGTAGCGGACACGACGGGTCCGGGTGGACCAAGGACACCTGACGCGTCCACTTCAGATCGCCTTCGTTGGCACCTGAGGACATCTTGGCCCACGCGCTGTCGCGGAAGGAGGCGAAGGCGTCCTGCCTCTGCGTTTTCCAGTCCCAGGGTTCAGCCGGTTCGTATACGCTGGGCAGGTCTGCGTTCCAGGCGATGGACAACGCTTTCTCTGGCACCAACCCACATCGGCTGTAGGGGGTCGGGTTGTGCGGACTGTACATGTTCTCCCATCCAAGCGAGAGGGGAACGCCGAGCGCGTAGATCATGAGTTCGCCGCTGCTGCTGCCGCGGTGGTCGTAGTAGGAATCTCCCATGATGGCGTGGACGCTGGATTCCTGCGGCGTGTTCCAGGCACTGCGCAGGACGGCGCAGTAGTTCGGGAAGACGGCGTTGCCCAGTTGCGGGTCTTCGGCCGGCAGGTCTTCATTGATGCGCAGATGGGAGCTCGCGTAGAAGCCGCTGTGGCGCCGGCCGTTGGCCTGCCACATCCACATCAGACGTTTCGAGAGGGCCGGGTGTGACGCGGCACAAGACGTCCCCATCTCCGCCAGCAATGTGGCGCCGTCGCAGGGCTGGCTGTCGCCGTCCACGATGTTGTTGCGCAGGCCGCCGAAGCGGATGTCCGCGGGGCTCATAATGTTCAGGCACCAATCGGCGAAGCGAGGGAGCTTCGGATCGGTCTCCCAATCTTTGTAGCCCAGCATGTTGCGCTGCATCACCACGTTGTGGATGGGGGTGAGAGTTCCTGCGTAGTGCGGACAGGCGGAGGGCGCGCCGAACTCGTTGACTTGCCCCAGATACGGCACGACCGAACCCACGCGCCCGGCAGGTGCCTTCAACCGTGGGGCCATGGCCGGATGCGAGGCGATGAACCAGGTGTAGGTGCCGCGTGCGCCCATCCACTGTCCAACCATGTTGGGGTTGCCCATGTTGACCCTGGCCAGAAACTCCTTGCCGTCTTCGCCGGTCTGGAACGGATACTGGTCGTCATCCCAGAGCCAGTTGGCGAAGAGCGCGATGCCGGCCTTGAGACGCGTCTTTTCTTCCGGGCTGAGGAAGCCGCTGGCCAGTACCTGGTCGTAGCGATCCACTTTCGAGGGCGGAATCAACCACGGTTGGCTGGAGTACTTCATCGACATGTAGCCATGGCCGTTGGCCCAGTCGTCCACCAGTCCACTCATGTCCTTGTGCAGCTGTTCGGCCATCGCGTGCGCCTTGGCGCCGGACGCGTCGCGCCACATATCGAACAGATCGCGGTTGTATGGGTCGCTGTTGCAGCAGGCTTGGTAATACGCTTCGTCGGTGCGCAGCCGCTGGATCATGGCCTCGATGGCCGGTCGCGGCATGTACATGGCGCCGAAGGGCGGGTTCGGATCGGGATAGTCCAGCTGCCAGCGGATCAGCTTGCGGAGATTGATGCCGTTGCCGTGCAGAACCCACTGCTTTTTGACGCCGGGGATGTCGGTGAGTTTGTCCGGTGCGTCGGCTCTCGTGCCGGCGAAGATGCCCCAGGCGAAACGGATCGTGCGCGCGGAAGTGTCGAGAAGCAGCGAGTTGTCCCCGCCGCGAAGGTTGGTCTGCACCGTGATCCCGACATCGGGTCCCGGACGGTTGTAGACTCCAGGGCCGCTGTCACCCGCGCCGATCAGGCGCGACGGAGCGCCGGCGAAGATGCCCATCAGGTTGCTGTCGGGCTTTCCATCCGCGTCGTACATCTGCCAGTACCAGCCGGTGTCGCGGGCCCAGGGATCCCACAACCGCATCCATCCCCGCATGCCGTCCCCGGTCTGGTAGCCAACCTCGACGGGCTTGGCGTAATCCAGATCCACGATGGCATCCATGCCGGGGCGCGAATGCGCGACGGGATACACCGAACCGTCCTCGATGCGGCCATACCTGGGCTCGGTGGCGATGCTCCCGCAGTAGCGCAACTGCGTGGGGCGCACGCCTCCATACAGGCTCAGGGAGAAGGTGGAAAACAGGTCGGTGTCGGTCTCGATCAACACGGAGGGTTGCCCACGTTCCAGCGTGAAAGTGGTGGTATAGTGCGCCGCACCCGCGGGCCGCACCTTCAGGGCGCCGTAGCTCAGCTCCGGGCAGGTGATGGCGTAAGTCACCTCGACGACGGCGCGGATCGGGCCGCGCTCCTTCACGGTCACCGTCATGGCGTCCACGCTGGTGATGCCGCCTTCGTTGTTGCTGTTCTTGAACTGCAACGGCGTGCCGGGAGGAGACCACGAGCCGTCGCGGAAACGCACGCCTTGAATCGGCGTCTTGGGCGTGCTGGAGAGCGGCGCGTATACTTTGGGCACTCGCACGCCGGCGACCCCGTTGGAGATCTCGATGTAGTCGGCATGGGCCTCGTCCACTTTCACGCCGTCCGGCACCTTCGATCCGCGCCCGCTCATGAGCTTGAAGGTCCGGGTGGCGTTGGCCGGCAGATCCATGCCGAAAGCGATGCTGCCGTGGGGGCCGCCATCGACCATCTGGAACGGCACATCCTTGCCGGCTTCATCCAGGAGATGGTACTGGCCGGGATCGGTCTTCTTCTGCAGTTCGAAAACCACCACCTGATCGGCGTGACTCACGCCGAAGTGTTCCCGTAAAGTGAACTCTTCGAGGGCCGACTGCCCTGCGGCGTTGGCCGTCAGGGCCAGCACACCGAAGATGACCAGCAGCGGCGCGAACCATGCCATGGGGCGGCAGCACGGGGTGTGGTTCGGAATCATGTCATTTCTCCGAGTGGCTTGCAGTTCAGCGGAAGTGGCGTGTACAAGGGTGCGGTGTGTGACGGGGAAACGGGAGTTGCCTGCCGCATGTTAAACTCCCTATCCGGACGCCTTCAAGTAAGGGAAATCCCTACTCGCACACCCGCCGACGTGGCCCCATACTGAAGGGCATGATCATCAACGACCTCAAGGCGGCGCGACTCCGGCAACACGACATTGACACCATGCATCGCTGCCTCCCCGATCGTACCTCGTTACTCGTGGTGGACATGCAGTGCGGGTTCCTCGATCCTGGCGCGTCCCTGGAAGTACCCAAAGGCCGCGCGATCGTGCCTGCCGTGCGCCGCTTGATCAATTGCTGCCGCAGGGTGGGAGTGGCGGTCATGTTCACGCAGTTCGTCTATTCGACAGCGGTGCCGTGCCTGCGTGGGCGGCCGTTTGGTGTGGAGCATCTGCCGCCGCGCGACGGGAAGGCGAACGGGTTCGGCCGCCCTTCGGGCAACTGTCTTGTGGGTCCCGAGGCGGGACGCGGGGCGGAATCGGCCGACATCGTGCCAGCCCTGTCCCCACTGCCCGGGGAGCTGGTGGTGGCCAGCCATGTCTACGACAAGTTTCTGGATACGCCGCTCGACCTGGCACTCCGCAGCCGACAATCAACGCACCTGATTGTTGCAGGGGTGGTCACGGAAATCTGTGTCAACTGTACGGTGCTTTCGGCGGCGAATCGCAACTACCACGTCACTGTGGCGACCGATGGCGTGGCCACGCTGGACGACGCGGTTCAGGCGACGTGCTTCGACATCTGGCGGCGCAAGTTCGCGCGGCTGCGCACGACGGCCCAGCTGATCCGGGAACTGAATCGCGCGAAGCGGGACGCGATATGAACCCGAAGAAGTCCACACTGGGAACACCGGCTGAATTGACCGGGATTTCATCGGTTTGGACGGCTGAGGTGGATTGGGTATCCGAGGGGGGTGCGTACCACGGCGCCGTTCGGCGCCATGATTTTTGAACG
>VGZC01000055.1 GCA_016872725.1 Planctomycetota bacterium | reverse complement strand
GTCGAATCGGGAAAAATCGCGGGACGATGGATGGGATGAACTCTGGCGCGACTGGGATGCCGATCTGTGGGACGGTCCAGGATCAGCGACTTGAGGTCGTGGTTCGCGCCGCGAACCACAGGAGCCCGCGCACGACTTGGACGCCAAGAATGGCTGATCGCGGAGCGATCAGCGACTTGAGGTCGTGGTTCGCGCCGCGAACCACAGGAGCCCGCGCACGACTTGGATGCCAAGAATGGCTGATCGCCGAGTGATCAGCGACTTGGGCAACCAAGTCATCCCTCAAGACGCTGGTACCCCCCCTCAATGCGCGGCGAACTTGGATTATGATGGCACATGGTGCCCAAAGGGACTTGTTCCCATCATCCGACGGCGGTTTCAGGCTCGTGACGATCATGGCGACAACATGCACGGAGGATGGCCTCGACCGCCGCGATGGGAACCCGCGAGGCCCTTTCCGTGATCTCGCATGTGTCGGCCTGTTCCTCGCCGCGCTTCTGGTTCCACCCGCGTTCGGCGCGGGTCCGCATTCCGGTCCCTCGCTTGCTAACCTGACCGTCGGACTCGACAACCGTTTCAAGGTCGGCTGCTGGACCGAAGCGCGCGTCACCGTGGCCGGCGGTGGGCAACCGATCGAGGGTTCGGTCGAGTTCCTGGTCGCGGACGGGGATGGACTGGCGACTCGGTTCTCCGATCCGGACGGCGAACGCGATGAGCGTCTTCGCATCGAACCGGGCCGTTCGGTCGTCGTGAAACGCTACATCAAGATCGGCCGCGTGAAGGGTCGGCTTATCGCCCGCTTCGTCTCGGGGGGCGAGGCGTTGGCGACGGCGAGCGTCTCGGTGGGCGGCGACGCGATTCCCGTGCATTCCACACAGGATTGGATCGTCGTCGTGGGATCGCGACTTCGCATCGACAAAGCGATGGAGCGCCGCCGAATCGCCGGCGGGTACGCGCCGGTCGTGACGTCGATCGAGGATGCCGCGCGATTGCCGGAGAGCGACCTTGGCTACGACGGTGTTGATGCGCTCGTGCTCACCTCCAGCGAACCGGCGATCGCGCGGGCGATCGGCGATGTCCGGCGCGCCGCGATCCTCGATTGGCTGCAGCTCGGCGGACATGCCGTCCTGACGCTCGGCGCCAACGGACTCGAAGTCGCCGGAACCGACGGTCCTTGGACCGCGTTGACTCCGGTTCGGGTGGTGGGCGTCGAGCGGAACCAAGCGGGGCCGGGGCTCGAAGCCTTCGCGCGGGCCGAACAACCGCTCAAACCGTTCGCCGCGTCGCGGATCGACGCCGGAACCGCGCGCGTCGTGGCGTACCTCGATCGCCGGACGTCGGGTGAGGTTCCCGGGATCCTGCGTTATCCGATCGGACTTGGCCGGGGCACCGTGGTGACGTTCGACATCGACGCCGAACCGTTCGCAAGTTGGAACGCGACGCCCGGCCTGCTTTTCGACCTCGTTTTTCCGGGTGAATCGGAAACGGCGGCCGCGCAGGCTCCCCTTTCACGCCGCGTGACGCACATCGGCTACGAGGAGATGGCGGGCCAATTGCGGGCGGCGCTCGACCATTTTCCGGCGACCGCGTCGCAGTCCGCCGTTCGCCTCGTCTCCTTCACGACCGTGATGTTGATCGTCGGCATCTATGCCGTTCTGATCGGGCCCGGTGATTTTTTTTTGCTGAGTCGTTTCGTCGGCCGTATGGAGTGGACCTGGGCGACCTATCCGCTCCTCATCGGCGGCGCGTGCGGGCTGATCGTGTTCCTGGGCCACCGATGGCACGGCGGAGCGGCGCCCCGTCTGAAGGCCGTCGAAGTTGTCGACATCGATCTCGAATCGGGACGAATCCGCGGAACCGTGTGGGCCCATCTTTACAGTCCGGCCACTCGCAGTTTCGACGTCGAGCTTCGTCCGCGGTGGCCGCTCGAGGAACCGCGACGGGGTGAACCTCGAGCGCGGCTCGCCTGGCAAGGCCTTCCCGGAGCCGGGCTCGGCGGCTTCGACACCATGGCGGCGGAGACCCTCGCGCCCGACCTGTACTCGCTCGTTTCCAATAAGAAGCTCGGCGTGCGGCTCGCCAAACTGCCCGTGACGGCCGGCGCCACGAAGAGCCTGATCGGGCAATGGTCGCATCGGCGGGCGTTCGCGAATCGTCCCGCGCTGACCGTCGACGGCAACGGATTCCTGCGCGGCACGATCGCCAATCCGTTGCGTGAACCGCTCGACGACGCGTTCATCGTGCACGGTCAATTCACGTATCGCATCGCCCGCGCCTGGCGGCCGGGCGAACCGATCGCCCTGGAAGGGCTCGAACGGCGCGATCTCCAATGGCGGCTGACTCGCCGCAAGATCGTCGATTCGAAAACCAGCTACGCGACGACGCCGTGGGATCCGCGGGACCGGGACATCCCCCGCATTCTCGAGATCATGATGCTCCACGAGGCGGCGGGAGGTCCCCAGTACACGGGCCTCACGCAAAAATACCAGGCATTCGTCGACCTGAGCGGATTGGTCGGGTTGGGGAGGGCGCTCATCGTCGGGCGAGGTCCATCGGCATGCGCGGAGCTTGTCGACGCGGCGGGCGCCGAGGTCGTCGCGCAGCGCGAACAATGGACGTGGTATCGGATCGTCGTGCCCGTGGAACCGTTGAACAAGCCATCCGTGGAAGGGACCGCGCGGTGATCAAGACCGTCGACTTGACCAGGAAATACGGGGAGATGTTCGCGATCCGGAACATCGAACTCGAACTCGACGAGGGCGACCTCTTCGGGTTCATCGGGCCCAACGGCGCGGGCAAGACGACAACGATGCGGATTCTCGCGACGCTCTTGAATCCCTCGTGGGGCGAGGCCTACGTTTGCGGCTATTCGATCTACACCAAGCCGAAGGAGATCCGCAGGCTGGTCGGTTACATGCCCGATTTCTTCGGCGTGTACGACGACATGAAGGTGATCGAGTACCTCGAGTTCTTCGCGGCGGCGTACCGGATCCGGGGCCCCCATCGCCGCAAGCGATGCGACGAGATGCTCGAAATCGTCGACCTCGACTTCAAACGCGACGCGTACGCGAACACACTGTCCCGAGGCCAGACCCAACGATTGGGGCTCGCCCGCGTGCTGCTCCACGATCCCCAGGTCCTGCTGCTCGATGAGCCGCTGAGCGGTCTCGATCCGCGGGCGCGGATCGAAATGCGGGGCCTCCTGCGGAGGCTCGGCGGCATGGGCAAGACGATCATCGTGTCGAGCCATATCCTGCCGGAAATGGCCGATGTGTGCAACAAGGTCGGCATCATCGACCGGGGCGTCATCAGCGTGAATGCGACGGTCGCCGACGTCATGAAGCAAGTTCGTCAGAGAACGCTGATCCAGATCGAGGTGGACGGGGACGCCGAGTTCGCCGCGCGATTGCTCGCCGACCATCCGCTCGTCGAATCGGTCGACGCGGCGTCCGGCCGGATCGCCGCGACGCTGCGCGACGGTGTCACCGACTACGCCGATCTCGCGACCACCCTGATTGGCGGCGGGTGCCGGTTGCGGTATTTTGGCGAGGAATCGGTCGACCTGGAAACGGCGTTCATGACGCTTACAAGAGGACTCGGCCAGAAAATCTGATTCGCGTCGCCACACGAATTCCCAGATGGAGGGCTTTTGGCATGCACGGACCTTGGGCCGATCGAATGCGCGGGAGGGTCACGCGCTGCGTGGCGCTCACGCTCGCCGTGGGACTCGTCGTCCCCCATGCAAGAGGGCAGGAGTCGCCCGGCGAGGAACTGAAGAAGCTGATCGACGGCTTCACGCAGGCCCAGCAGGCGTTCATGTCCGAATACCGCGAGGCGAAGACGGACGAAGAGCGTCAGAAGCTGATCGCGGAAAAGATGCCGAAGGCCGACGGCGTCGCCGCGCAAATCATGCAACTCGCCGCCAAGACGCCCGCCGACGCGGCATCGCTCGACGGGCTCGTCTGGGTCTTGCAGAACGTGCGGGAACCGAAGACGACGGCCGAAGCCGTGCGGTTGGTACTGGAGCACCATGCCGGCAGCGATCGGCTCGCCGGCGTTTGCCGCGTCATGGCGACGCAGTTGGCGCCCGAAGCGGAAGACCTGATGCGGGCGTTGATCGAGAAGAACCCGCACCGCGAAGTCCAGGGCTGGGCCTGCTATTCGCTCGCCCGGCAACTCAAGCAGCGCGCCGAGCTGGTCGCGTTTGTCACCCAGCGGCCTGACATGAAGGAGCGGCTTGCGGAATTCTACGGAAGCGGGCTCGCCGATCGGATCGCGAAGACCGATGCGAACCGTTTGAACGCGGAGATCGAGGAATTGCTCGGCCGCGTCGTCAAGGACTATGCGGATGTCCAGAATGGAACGCTCGCCAAATCGGTCGAGCGCGAGCTGTTCGAGATCCAGAATCTGGCCATCGGGAAATCCGCACCGGAGATCGACGGCGAGGATGTCGACGGAGTCGTGTTCAAGCTCTCCGAATATCGCGGAAAGGTCGTGGTCCTCGACTTCTGGGGCGATTGGTGAGGCCCTTGCCGGGCCATGTACCCACACGAGCGGTCGCTCGTGCAACGACTCGCCAACAAGCCGTTCGCCCTGCTCGGAATCAATAGCGATCCTGATCGCGAGAAGCTCAAGGAGACGATGAAGGAGAAAGGGATCACGTGGCGGAGCTGGTATGACCAGAACACGTCGGGCCCGATCGCGACGCAGTGGAATGTCCACGGCTGGCCCACGATCTATGTGCTCGACGCCAAAGGCGTCATTCGTTACAAGAATGTTCGCGAGCGGGAACTGGACGAGGCCGTCGATAAACTGCTGGCCGAGGCGGAAGGCGGAGAGTGATCCAGGTGGCGTAGGCGTTAGCCCACGTGGGCTGAGGCCCACGCTACGGTCCTACCTACCTGACTTCCGAATCGGCATCCTCCGTAAGCGTTGGCCACGTGGGCTGAAGCCCACGCTACGGTCCACGCTTGGTCAGGGTCGTGTGGGGAGTTCGCCCGAGAGATTTTGCAGGAAGGCAATCAGGTAGTCGATCTCGAGCGGAGTCAGATTGAGCGGCTTGATGCGGGCATCCCGATTCGGGTTCGGGATTCCCCCACGATTGTAGAATTCGACGACGTCCCGCAACGTCGCCATGCCGCCATCATGCATGTAGGGCGCGGTCCTCGCGACCTCGCGCAGTGTCGGCGTCTTGAACGCGCCGCGATCGGATTCCTGCCCCGTGATCTCGAATCGGCCCAGATCGAGCGGCGTTTGATTCCACGAAACGCCCGTATTGTGGAATGACTCGTCCGAGTAATTCGGACCGCTGTGGCAGTGCCAGCACTGGCCCTTGCTCTCGAAGACCCAAAGGCCGAGCCGAGCGTCATCGGAAACGGCCCTCGCGTTTTCCGCCTGAAACCGATCGATCGGGCTGTTGGCGGAAACGAGCGTCCGCTCGAACGACGCGATTGCACGGCCCAAATGGTCGGCCGTGATCGGTCCTTCGCCGAACGCCGCCTGGAACTGGGCGACGTACGTGGGATCGGCCGAGAGCCTCGCGAGCACATCGGGCAGGGTCGAATGGAGTTCGAGCGGGTTCTCGATCGGTTCAATCGCCTGTTTTTCCAGGCTGTCCGCCCGACCGTCCCAGAAAAAGGACCCGCCCAACGCCCGGTTCAGGATGGTCGGCGCGTTGCGGCGGTTCACTTTCCCCTCGAAACCGACCGCCCGGGCATCCGACGTCGTGAAGGCGTGCCTCGGATCGTGACAGCTCGCGCAGGAAAGCGAGCCGTCGCTCGAAAGCCGCGGCTCGAAAAACAGACGGCGTCCGAGCGTCACGCGTTCGGCGGTGAGCGGATTGGAATCGGGAATCGGCCGCGGCCCGAGCCCCAGGGGGACCGCATCCAACACGAGCTCCGCGGGCAGCGTATCGGGGGGTGGGACCCGCCGGTCGGACGCCGGCTCCTGGCCGCGGATCGTCCCGAGCCCGGCGACCGCCAGAATGACCGCCCACACCGTACGCCGGTGAACAAGGCCCGGTATCCAAGACCCCCTGGTCATCGGCATTTCCCTCGGGCATCGGTCGGGTGCTACGGCGTTCATCGGCGGTCCGCTCCGAGCTTCCGGATCCCGCGCGCCTGGTCCGGTCGGCGACCCGACCGGCACGGCGCTCACGAGTGACTGGAAAATGTCAGTTGGGTGAACTCGCGGACTCGATTCGCGATCGCCGGTTCGACGGGGAGCCGTTCCATGCTGCTCGCCCCGTAGAATCCGACGACTCCGGTCGTGCGATCGAGGATGTACTGGGCGTCGGACGGTTCGGCGATCGGCCCGCCGTGGCAAAGGACGAGGATCTCCTTGTTGACCCGCTTGGCTGCGTCGTGCATCGCCTGGACGGCGCGCACCGAGTCATCGAGCGTCAGGGCGGTCGAGGCGCCGATCGTGCCTTTCGTCGTCAATCCCATGTGCGGAATCAGGATGTCCGCTCCCGCCTCGGCCATCGCCCGCGCCTCGTCCGGATTGAAACAATACGGCGTGGTAAGCATGCCCAACGCGTGGGCCGTTCGGATCATGTCGACTTCGAGCCCGAATCCCATGTTGGTTTCCTCGAGGTTGCGGCGGAACGTGCCGTCGATCAGGCCGACCGTCGGAAAATTCTGCACGCCCGAGAAACCGGCGTCGTCGACCTGCCGCAGGAATGACTCCATCCTCCGAAACGGATCGGTTCCGCATACGCCGGCGAGCACGGGCGTGTGGTCGACGACCGGGAGCACTTCGCGGGCCATTTCCATGACGATCGCGTTCGCGTCTCCGTAGGGCATCATGCCCGACAAAGAGCCTCGGCCCGCCATGCGGAACCGTCCCGAATTGTAGATGACCAGGAGATCGACGCCGCCCACCTCGGACATCTTCGCGCTGAGTCCCGTTCCGGCTCCGCCTCCCACGATCGGCCTGCCAGCCGCGACCTTGGCGCGCAGTCGGTTCAAGACATCCTGGCGAGCGAAGCGTCCCATGGAATCGGTCTCCGGCATGGCAATGGGGCAAACAGGGCGCGGCGATTTGCGTCGTGCAACGCGGCACGGAGTGCCGCGCGCCATTAACGGACGGCGATCAGGTCGAGCAGCGTTCGGGCGGCGGTCTCCGCGAACCGGGGATCGTTGATGTGCAGGTCGTATTCCTCACACGGAACCGAACCACGATGGGATTGAATTCCGTCGAACAGCGCGCGGCGAGCGGCCGGATCGTCGAACGGCTGGCCCGTCCGATCGATCGCGGAGACGCCTTGTCGTGGAAGGAGGATGCGCGTCGGGCCGGTCGACGCGGCGAGCTTCGCTCCGATTTCGGCGCCGAGCTTCGCGTTCTCCTCGACGGTCGTGCGCATCAAGGTCACCGTCGGATTGTGCTGGTAGAACGTCCGGCCGCGGAACGACTCGGGCACCGTCGCGGGCGGCCCGAAGTTGACCATGTCGAGCGCGCCGACCGAAACGACTTGCGGCGTGCCAGTCCGCGCGGCGGCGGTCAACCGGTCCTTGCCGGCGGATAGCACGCCTCCGACGAGTTCATCGGCGAGCTCGGTGGTCGTGATGTCGAGCACGCCCGCGAGCATTCGATCGCGGATCAGAGACTCCATCGCCTGCCCCCCGTTGCCCGTGGCGTGGAAGACAAGCACTTCGTAGCCCGCCTGTTCGAGCACCTCGCGGGCGCGCTGGACGCACGGCGTCGTGACGCCGAACATCGTCGCGGCGATGAGCGGGCGGTCCGCGCCGGTCGAATCGTCTTCGCCCTCGACTCGCGCGACCATGCCCGCCATGGCGGCCGCCGCGTTCCCGAGGATCGCTCGACTGATCCGGTTGATCCCCGCGATATCGACGACCGAATTGAGCATGAGGATGTCCTTGTCCCCGACGTAGGGGCGGACCTGGCCCGAGGCGAGCGTGCTCACCATCAGCTTGGGAACGCCGAGCGGGAGCTCGCGCATCGCGGACGTGCCGATCGTCGTGCCGGCCGAGCCTCCGATGGCGAGCACGCCGCTGACGTCGCCGCGATCATGGGCTTCGCGGACGAGCCGCGCCGCGCCCCGCATGGCGGCCGTGACGGCCGCGCCGCGGTCGTTCGCCGCGCGGACTTCATCGAGCGACACGCCGGACGCCGCGAACACGGCCTCGCGCGCGATGTCCGCGGGGCACGATGGCGTTCCCAAACAACCGGTATCCATGATGCGGACCGGTACGCCGCGCGCGGCGAGCCGCGATCGCAGAAACAGGGCCTCGGGGCCCTTCGTATCGAGCGTCGCGAGCAAATACACGTTCATCCGAACCACCTGTCGCGGTTAGTACCGCGCCACGTCGCGCGCCGCGCGGTCGGGCGCGACTTCGTTGAGGATCCGGCCCGCTTCGACCGTCATCATCCGCAAGTCGCTGCCGACGGCGAGGAACTGCATGCCTTGCGCGGCGCGGCGGAGGGCCGACGGCGCGTCCATCGCGTGGATGCCCGTCGGCGTGCCGACCTTCCTGCCCGCCGCGATCACGCGCTGCACCATCGCTTCGTGTTCCTCGGGAGTTGGAAACCGGCCGTCGGCCTCGCGCATTTGGAACCGCAGGTCGTTCGGGCCGATGAAAATCGCGTCGACGCCGGGCAACGCGTAAATCGCCTCCGCGTTCTCCACGCCCAAAGGACTCTCGGTCTGCAGGATGACGAGCACCTCGTCGTTCACCCGCTCGTAGTATTCGCTCGCCGGCGCGTCGAAATTCATCGCGTGCATGCCGCCGCCGACCGACCGGTTGCCGACGGGAGGATACTTCGCGGCCCGGATCGCCGTTCGCGCCTGTTCGACCGTGTCGACCATCGGCACGACGATCCCCCAGGCGCCCGCGTCGAGGACCCGCTTGATGTCGTGGTGCGATCCCTCGGGCACGCGGGCGAGCGGGACACAGCCCGCGTCGGCGACCGCGCCGAAGATCATCGCGGCCTGCGACCAATCGACGGCCGAATGCTCGATGTCGAGCGTGAGCCAATCGAACCCCATCCGCGCGAGCACGCGCGTCGCGTAGAGATCGCCGAGCGAGAGCCACGTGCCGTACGATGGCTCTCCGGCGGCCAGTTTCTTCTTGACCGGATTGGTGCGCATCCGGATGGACTCCCGATTTTGAACCGACCCCGTTTCGGACAGAAAGGGGATGACTCCGCGAACGGCCGACATTCTAGTCGCGCGGACCGCAATTGCCAGCCCATGCGGGTCCGGGTCACTAGCCATGCCGCGGCGGACTCCCATCCGTTCCCGCCGCGGAATGGATCGTGACGCCGTGACAAGACCGATCCGACGCGCGCGGGGAACGGACGATATAATGCATGCGCGGCGAGTCGCGCCCGCGACATACGCGCGTTTCTCGGTTCTCCCTGAGATGTGGGCTCTGAAATGGACAATCAAAGCCGGAATCGACCCGAGGTTCGCCACGCCCCGCGCCGGCGCATGGACGGATCAGCCGCCCGCCCCCCATTCGCGCGTGCCGTCCGCGCCGCCGCCTGGTCCGCGGGTATCCTCCTGATCGGACGCATCGGGCCGGTCGGCGCTCAGACGCGGGATCCGTTCGAAACGGCTCGCCGAAAACTGGTCCAGGAAATCATCCTTCCGAGCGGCATCACCAGTCAGCCCGTCGTCGAAGCCATCTCGAAAACGCCTCGGCATGAGTTCGTCGCCCGGTCATACCGGAATCAAGCGTATTACGACATGTCCTTGCCGATCGGCGACAGCCAGACGATTTCCTCTCCGTACATCGTGGCCTTCATGACGCAGGCGCTCGACCCCCAACCGACCGACCGCGTGCTCGAAATCGGAACCGGAAGCGGATATCAGGCCGCCGTGCTTTCGCCGATCGTGAAGGATGTTTACACGATCGAAATCGTCGAACCGCTCGGACTCCGCGCGGAACGCACGCTCAAACGGCTCAAATACGCCAACGTCCACACGAAAATCGGCGACGGCTATTTGGGTTGGCCCGAGTTCGCTCCGTTCGACAAGATCATCGTCACGTGCTCGCCCGAACGCGTCCCCATTCCCCTCCAGGAACAGCTCCGCGAGGGCGGACTGATGATCGTCCCCGTCGGCGAACGCTACCAGCAAACGCTCTACTTGATGCGAAAGAAAGAAGGCAAATTGGTCTCCGAGGCGCTCCAGCCGACCCTGTTTGTACCCATGACCGGAAAAGCCGAGGAGGGCAGGGAGGTCCTGCCGGACCCCGCGAACCCCAAGCTGATCAACGCCGATTTCGAGGATCCCGCGAAGGACGAGACGTTCGTTCCCGGCTGGTACTACCAGCGACTTGCCCGCCTCGATACCCAAGCCCCGTCCCAAGGCCGAGCCTGCGTCACGTTTTCGAACGAGGACCCCGGCCGACCCGCAAGCCTCTTGCAAGGACTGGCCGTCGACGGCCGCGAGGTTCGATCCATCCGAGTCGCGGCCATGGTGCGTCTGCGCGGCGTCCGCAATATCGACAAGGTCGGCGATTACGCCACCGTCGCCATGACGTTCTACGACGAAAACCGCCGCGATTTGGGCTACCAGAACGCCGGCCCTCTCGAGGGAACACGCGATTGGCATACGGTCGAAAAAGTGTTCCGAGTTCCCGAGACGGCCCGCGAGGCCCTGTTTCGAATCGGCCTGTTCGGAGCGACGGGGGAGGCGTCCTTCGACACGATCCAGTTCACGATCGAACGCGATTGAGCGGACTGGCCCGCTCGTGCGCCGATCTGGGCATTCCGAGCGCCGGCTCGGACCATGCCCGACAATTCCGGCAACGCCGCAGCCTCCGGCCCCCGCAGTCTTCGCGATCCCGAAATCTCCCCCAATCTTCTTGAATTAACGCAGTCAAGTTGTATGCTGTGGGAGACGCGCCCCGGTAAGGGTGCGTGCCGGGGTTGAGTTTACCGGTGATGCCGGATCTATCGAGAGGGAATAGGGTCAAACAATGCGAACGTGGAAGGGGTTGAGGGGTTTGAGCTTCGTCGCGGCGACCGCCATGGCGCTCGCCGTACTGAATCCCGCGCCGGCGCAAGCCGGCTGGGGGTGGTACGGCTGCGCGGGTGGATGCTGGGGCGGTTGTTACGCGGCTCCGGTTGGGTGCTATGGGTGCTACTCCGGCTACGCGTGCCACGGCTGTTACGGGTGCTACGGCGGCTATGGCTGCTATGGCGCGGTGGGGTGCTGGGGTTGCCACGGCGGCCCGGTCCGCAATTTCGTGCATCACGTGTTCCATCCGTTCGAACACCTCCGCTACCGCGCCTATTGCGGGTGCGCGTCGTGCGTTTCGTGCGTCGGAACGGTGCGCGTGGTCGAGTATGGTTGCTGGAGTTCGTGCGGCTGCTCATGCAGTTGCTCGTGCAGTGGAGCGACGTACTACCGGACACCCATGGGTGTTCCCCAAGCCGAACCGGCCGCTCCCGACGCGGCGCCGAAGGCGCCCGAGGGCACGGACGGACTTCCGGCTCCGACGACTCAGACGAGCCTTGGCGGAAGCGCCGTCCTGACGGTCGATGTCCCCGAGGGTGCGAAGGTGTTTGTGAACGGCCGCGCGACGAAGAGCACGGGCGCGAACCGACAGTACGTTTCCCGCGGTCTGGTTCCCGGCATGACGTACACGTATGAGGTTCGAGTCGAGTCGGAAGTGGACGGGAAGATCGCGGAGGATACGAAGGTCGTTCACCTGAAGGCGGGTGATACGAGCGATCTGACGTTCGATCTTCAGCCGCGTCCCGAGACCGTCCTGACGGTCAACGTTCCCGCGGATGCCAAGGTCAGCTTGGCCGGCAACGACACGTCGGCCTCCGGCGCGGTCCGCGTCTTCCGCACGAGCTCGCTGTCGGCGGGCCAGGAATGGACCGACTACGTCGTGTCGGTCACGATCGAGCGCGACGGAAAGCCGGTCACCCAGGAACAGACGATCTCGCTCAAGGCCGGTGAACAGAAGTCGCTGGACTTCTCGTTCGACGCCGAGAAGGTCGCGGCGGCCCATTAGTCGACCGTTCCGCGATCGCGCGGGGTACGACGCGTTGAACATGCGGAAGGCTCCCGAGTCCTCTCGGACTCGGGAGCCTTTTTTTGTTCGCGCGCGGGCGCGGGGACGACTTTCGTCATGGACGGCTTGGCCGTTGATCCATTTTGGTATGTGTGGTTGGCAAAACGGCGTCCGGCGCCAACACTGGAGAAGTGGGAAACGACGGAAAAAACGGACACCGATTCGACGGACGGGGAATGCCATGAGTGAGAAGAATTCGCAGATTGTCGCCGAGCTGACCGCTTCGTATTGGATGGAGATCGAGACGGTGATGAACTACATCGCCAACTCGCTGAATCTCGACGGGGTCCGCGCCGAGGAGATCAAGAAGGCGCTTGCGGCCGATATTGCCGAAGAGCTCATGCATGCGCGGAATCTGGGCCGACGCATCAAGGAGCTTGGTGGATCGGTTCCCGGCAGCGGCGCGTTCCGATCGATCCAAGGCTCACTCCAGCCGTCCGCCGACAGCACGGACGTGGTGCACGTGATCAAGGGCGTGATCGCGGCGGAGGAGGGAGCGATCGCCCAGTACCGCAAGATCATCAAGCTCTGCGACGGCGATGACTACGTGACGCAGGACCTCTGCATCCAGGCGTTGGCGAGCGAGGAGACGCATCGCCGCGAGTTCCTCGGTTTCCTCAGGGAGTACGAAGGCCGCCGGTAGGGCCGATTTCTTGATTGTGCGAGCCGGAAAGGGGCGAATTTCCCGCGATTTCCGCGAAGACCGGCGCCTATCAGAACGCGCCGTGCTGGAGCACCTCAACCGTTTCGATGCACGCCGTGATGCGGTTCGTCCGCGACACGGCTTGGAGGTAGGTCGTGATCGCGTCGGCGACCGCGTAGGGTACGACCGCCTCGATCCGGATCTGGTCGTCGGCCGGCGCTTGACCCTCGGCAAGCGCGCGCCTTCCCGCGCCTGAGCAGGCGATGGCCGTATAGCCCGAAGCGCCCAGGTCGACGAATTGGGCGACAAGCTCGTCCCGGAGTTCGGCGCCGGCGACGACGGTGACGCGGCGGAGACGAGTCATCGCCCGCTTTCGGGCCGCATGGTTGTGGCTGGAAAGCGGTCGATGCCCTTCCAGTCCGGTGACCCGCAGGATCCGACCGGCGTCGGCGAAGTCCCGCTCCAGCTCGCCGAGTTTCTCCATCACGCTGTGATCGACGAGCTTGCACTCGGTGAAGTCCAGCTCCACGTTCCGGCTTTCGTCGACTCCCAGCCGGTGGATCTGCCGCCGGAACGGAATCCAGTTGCTGAAGACGGCCGATTGTTTCGCGCGAACGACGGCCGTTCCGTCCTCGGCCATGTCGATATCCAGGTAGGGCTTGAACAGAGCCCACATCGGCACCCCGTTCACCATGTGGATGGTCAGTTTCACAACGACGCCGATCGCGATGCCTATCAGCAGGTCCGTCGCGAGGACGCCGACCAGCGTGGAGACGAAGATCAGCAGTTGTTCCTTGCCGACTTGATAGACGTGCAGGAACTCGCGGGGGTGCGTGAGCCGGAATCCGGTGTAGATCAGCATGGCGGCGAGCGCGGCGAGCGGGATGCGGTGCAGGACGGTGGGGATCAGCGCGACGCACGCCAGGAGGAACACGCCGTGCCAAAGGTCGGCGAACCGGGTTCGCGCCCCATTATCGATGTTCGCCTTGCTTCGCACAATCTCGGAGATCATCGGCAGACCTCCGATGACCGCGGCCGCCAGGTTGGCGACACCGACGGCGACCAGATCACGGTCAAAATCCGTCTTCCGTTTCCACGGATCGAGGATATCGACCGCCTTGGCGGACAAGACCGATTCGAGACTGCCGATGATGAAGAACATGATGACCCATGGGAGGGCCGTCCCGATATGCTCGCCGTCGAAGGCGCGGAAGTCGGGCGTTGTGACGTAGTCGAACATGCCGAACATGCGGTCCGGCATGTTGACGAGGTACGATTCGCCGAGCTCGTACGTGTGACCGTGGAAGCTGTAGGCATGGGGGTGCAGCAGGTCGAATGCCGCGCCCATCGGGACGGCGGCGAGCAGCACGACGAGCGCGGAAGGGATCGCCTTCAGCACGCCGTGCATGCGCTGGACCATCGGCCAGATGAACATGATCACCACGCCGACGCATCCGATCAGCGCGATCTCCGGGTTCATCTCCTCGAAGTAATGGGGGATTTCGCGGAGCATTTCGAGCGGTTCCCCTTTTGCTCCCTGCACGCCGAGCGCGATGGGGATCTGTTTCACCATGATGATCACGCCGATCGCCGCCAGCATGCCGTGCACGGCGGACAGAGGGAAGAACTCGCCCAGAATGCCTGCTCGCAGCGAGCCGGCGACGATCTGCAGGACGGCCGCGACGACGCCGACCGCGAGCGCCATCCGATACGCGTCGGTGTCGGCCTGCGTGAACTCGCCCATGAACCCCTTGCCGCCGAACGCCTCGACCGTTCCGATGGCGATGACGATCAGGCCCGCCGCGGGGCCCTTGATCGTCAGTTCGGAGTTGCTCAGGAATGTGGTCACGATCGACCCCACGATCGCCGTGAAGACTCCAGCGATCGCGGGATAGCCGCAGGCGAGCGCGATTCCCAGGCAGAGCGGCAGGGCGATCAGGAAGACGAGGAATCCGGACAACACGTCGTACCGGGCGTGCCGGACAAACCCTTGGGCGTTGCCGACGGGACGTTCGCCTTTGGGGGCCGTGATCGAGCCCGAGTGGGATTCGGACATGTCAGAAGACCCTCCGTAATCGGTCGGTTGGTGGAACGACGGGAATCGAGGACGCCGGGTGCTCGGGCACCCGGTGCGCCTCGACGACATGACGCTCGGAACCCGCCAGGCGGATCCGGCGGCGGGCGATGATTTCCTGGGCGGCGTCGTATCGCCATGCGACGCCCGGCTCGGGCCAGAGTCCGCCGCACAGGATCAGGACGCTCAGCGCGAGCACGGCGACGCGTTCGGGCCAGCGCGCTCGAAGCGAGATCGACGCGAGATGCTCGGTCCCCGTGAACAGCCGGAAATAGGCTTTGAGCACGGCGATGCCGTTGAGCGCTCCGGCGAGCACGACGAGCGTTCCGACGATCGGATAGACCCCCACGACGCCCTCGATCAAGAGCTCGGCGCCGACGAATCCGACCGTTCCGGGGAACCCGATACTCGCGAGCCCCGTCAACAGGAAAAAGGTGGCGAGGCGGGGCATGTGATCGTACAGGCCGTGGTAACGATCGAGGGAGATGCGACCCGTGCGCGATTCAATCGCGCGGAGCGTCAAGCCGAATCCGGTGAGCGACATGCAGACCGAAAGCCAAACGCACAGACCGCCTGCAAGGCTGATCGGCGTGGCGACCTCGAGCCCGACGAGGACGAGCGACGCATTTCCCAGAAAGAGGTAGGCGAAGAACCGGCGCGCGTCGCGTTGCACGAGGGCCATGCCGGCCGCGTAGACCGACGTTCCGAGTGACACGACGGCGATGCTGCGAAGGGCCCAGTCGGGCGCGACGGGAAGCACGAGACGAACGGCCGCGTACGCGCCCGCCATCGGCGTCACGAACAACAACGCCGTCGCGAACGATGCGTTCTCGAACAAGTCGGTCATCCAACAGTGGACCGGAATGCTCCCGTTGCGGATGACCACCGCGCCGATCAACATGCCGATCGCCCAAATCGAGTGCTCGGTCGCCGACTGCTCGAGATCCAACATCACCCAGCCGCCGACGAGCAGTCCGAGGAAGAGGAGCATGTGGGCCGTGTAGACGCGGGTCGACCGCCCTCGCCGCCGAAGCTCGAAAAACGGCGGTATTGTCTGGATGGCGAGCAGTCCGATCACGCCCCAGGGGTCGCGGCAACCGAGGAGCGCGAGCAACGCGGATTCCGAGAATAGCGTCCATGCGAACGGAAACCGGCGGATCTTGGTTCGCAACGTCGCGACAACGACAAGCAGGTAAAGGAGGGCGGCGAGCGGCAGGAGCGGCGCGCTCAGACCGTCAATCACCATGCCGTCGCGCCCCGCCAACACCGACCACGGATCCCACGGAGCGCGCGCGTCGAATCCGCCCGACCAGCCGAAATCGACCGACGCGGCAACCGCGCACAGGAACGCGAGGCTTGATGCGACGAGCGTGCGGCGCAATGCCGTCTCGGGATCCCGCACGCGCAGGACCGCAGGAACGGCAACGAGCGGAATCAGAACGGCGCATTCGAGCCAGGGAAAGCTCAGTTCATTCATGAGGGACTACCTTGATGGTCTTCTTGTCCGAGTGTCTGGAGCGTCATGGGCCGAACTCAGACCGGTTCGGCGCGCCGGTCGCTAATCCACCGGGCCCTCGGCCGTCCCCGAGGACGGTTCACCACCCGAAAGGAACCTGGTCCAGCGGTGTTCCATTGCGTCGCACCAGCGAAACACCGCGCGGAACGGAGCCGTCACGTAGTCATCGATCGCCGAATCCAGATGCCCCCGGTTCGACGCGACCGCGTAGAACCACGCGCGAAATCGATCGGGCACAATCCGCTCCCAGAAGCTCGGGCCGTGCGTCAGCCGGGCGCCGATCGCGTTTTCGAGCATATGGTAGTCCCGAAGCAGGGTCGGAGCCCGCAGCAGTTGCAATGTCCGCAAGCACGCGTGGCCGATCATGTGGATCAGGGCGACGTAATCGAGGCCCAGACCGATCTCGGCGACGATCAATCCGACTTGGGTGAGTGACGCGAAGGCCAGCGCGCTCTTCACATCGGTCTGCACCCGCTCGGTGATCGCCGAGTAGACGGCCGTGAGGAGCCCGAGTCCGATGACGGCGATCCGCAATCCCATCGACAGGTCCAGCATCGGGCTGACCCGCATCAGCAGGAATGCGCCGAGATGCACCGAAAGCGCTCCGTAGAACACGGCGCTCGACGGCGTCGGCCCCTCCATGGCTCGGGGCAGCCATCCCGAAAAAGGAACCAGCGCCGACTTGCCCGACGCGGCGAGCAGCAGCAGCAGGCCGACAATCAACGCCTGCTCCGAAGCGATGGTCGCGTGACCGCTCGGCCACGCGTCCGTTCCCATGAGCCCCGTGAAGTCGCCTCCACCCGTCATGTGGTGCATCATGAGGGCCGCGATCAGGAAGGCCGCGTCCGCGATCCGATAGACGCCCCAAACCCGCAGACCGTTACGAACCGGGTTCGATCGCAGATGGAAGAATGCGACCAACAGCGCGGAGGAGAGGCCGACCAGTTCCCAACCGAGGAAGAGGACCTCGATCGTTCCCGCGAGCGACGACACGACCATTCCGAGCGTGAAGAACGCGAAGAAGACGCAGAACCGGTTGAATCCCCGATCCCGATGCAGGTAACGGCTCGTGAATTTCCCGATCGTTCCGCACAACACATAGATCAGGATCACAAACGGAACCGACAGCCGGTCGAAGATGAACGCGACGTGGAAATGGAAGTGCTCGGTCTCAATTCCCACCCAGTCGCCGATGCGAATCTCGACGAGCGTTTGTCCGGCGTTGAGCATGACGGCGAGCATCGCGACGGCGGACAGGAGCCCGACGGCCATGACGCCGTGGATCCACCGCACGGCGGCCCGTTCCCGGAGTGGTTCGCCGAACAGCGACGGGATTCCGAGCGCCGCGAGGAGCGCGGCGGGCGCGGCGACGATGCACGTGCCGAGGACTTGCGTGATGGACTGCGCGGTCACGGATTTTTCCTGCGAAGGAGGGTTGGAGTCGGTGGGATGCGAAGGCCGAACGCCCGGTCGACGCGGTCGGTTCAGGATGGCTGGGGCTCCTCGATCACGGCGAACCCCAAATGATCGCGCCAGCCGCGATACCACTCGGACGACGAACGGACGGAGGGCATCGCGTCCGACCGGACGCGATAGGCGCGGAACTCGCCGTCCTGGAAAACCCGGATCTGATCGGTGACCGTGTCGATGACGGCGAGTTGCACCCAGCCGTTCCGGCACAATCGGCCGATCACCGGATTGCGGTCCATCACGGCGAGCATTCCCTCGGGCGTCGTTTCCACGACAAAGAGCGCCCGCATCGGCTCGTGGATCTCGATCATCTGCTGCGAGAGGCCGGGACGCAGGTCGCTCGCCGCACCCTCCATGACGCCGAGCAACGACGCGATGTTGTGCGGGAGCTTGGAACCACAGCCGAGCACCTTGACGTCCACGCACGAGAAGTAGTATTCGAGGCTGATTCCCGCGCAGACGGGAATCACGGCGGAAAGGACCCGAGTCAGAATCTCGTGGTCCGGGTCGTGATCGGGATCGTACGACTGCAGGAACGCTCGGCGGTCGAGAAACAGATTGCGGCTCCACCACCGCCGACCGACGAGGACCAGCGCGTTGGTGGCGTGGTTGTATTCGGGCCTCGCCTGCGACAGATCCTCGGCGCGCCCTTCCACATGCCGCAACGCGGCCTCGGCGGTCAATGTGAGCGGGGCCGATTCGAAACGACGGCACCGTTCGTGCGCGTTTCGGCGGCGAGCCTCGTCGATCGCGTCGCAAATCCGTTCGAAACGCGACCGGTGTTTGGTCGGCAGACGATCGAGATCGAAGAACGTGACGCTGTCGTCGCACGTATTGTGATACCCGCCGACGAACGTCGTCTCGGCGGGAATCCCGAGCCCGCGGGACCGGAGCAGATCGCGGACGCGGGGGTCGTTCGCCATTTCCGCGAACGCCCTGGCGTTGGGGCCGCCCCGCCCGCCGCTGCACGCGCCGCAGTTGTACGCCGACTCGTGCGGATTGTTCAGGCTCGATGAACCATGCCCGAAGAGCACAACGATCGGAGCGAACCGGTCGTTCAATCCGACGTCGCGCAACAGGCGTTCGACAATCATGGCGATCTCATCGATGGAATAACCCAGATGCGGGTCGTCGGGACCCGGGTCCCCCTCGCGGCGTTCGATCGTGAGTTGGGTGACGACGGGGGGGCGTACGAGTCCGGCGAGGAGCGTCCGGACCTGCGCCGTCGCGCGCGGGACGAGGATTCTCGCCACCATCGGGATCGAGGCGAGTGTTCCTCCCAAGGCGGTCAGCGCGCCTCCCAGGAACGTCCGGCTTCCCTGATGGAAACGGTGCGACGCCTCGCCCAGCACGCGGCGCGTGTCGGCGCGGCGCTTGTGTTCCTTCACGAACGTGAACGCGACCAGTTCATTCACATAGTGCTTCGGTTTGATGATGACGGGACAGAGCGGCCGGTGATGCGCGTCCGACGCACCGCGGTAATACATCGCCACGCCGAAAAACCCGGCGGCGCCGAACGTCTCACACCGCGGATCGACTTCCTCCAAGTGCCTGCGGAACGACTCCTCGCGGTCGTCGATGCAACAGATCACTTGGACGCTCGGGTTCTCGGACTCCGCCGACGCGTCCGGCTCGCCCCGCGCGATGCGCGGAAAACCGCTCCAGACCTCCGCGCGTTCCCGATTCGAACTCGATTCGTGCGCCCAGGGACGCCGCCGGCCCGCGTGCGTCGCGACCGCGTCCAGCGCCTGGTTCCGGTACCTGCGCTCGTACGCGCGGTGGAGGATCCGACGCCGCTCGAATGCGTCGAACGACTCGGTCTCGGCGAGCAGCTGATCCCATTGACGGTCGGGCAACGCGTGGATCTCGCTCGGCAACCATCCGCGGACTTGGGCCAATTGGAACACCAGGAAGGCCCGCTGCGCCGGCCCGAACCCGTCGGTCGCGGGGATCCGGTCCGCAAACGCGGCGCGCAGGTCGGCCGGATCGCCGGCGAAACCGATCGAACGCCGCGCGGCATACGCGGCCGCGAGTCGATCCAGGATCAGCCGCACGGCGAGGAATTCGACGAGCGACCCCCTGGCCGCCGGGAACATGGTCCATTCGGCGTTGGTTTCCATCTGCCAGATCATGCCGGCCCAGCCCGGCAGGGCGTGGAGCGTCGCGAGCACGAACGCGTCGCGTTCCGATTCGTCGACCCCGAGCAGCCGCAGCGACTCATCGATCGACTCGAGCGGCGTGATGCGGGCTTTCTCGATCCTCCGCAGTTCGCGCACCAAGCCCCGCGCCCATCGATCGGGCAGGCTGCCCGCGCGGCCGAAAAGCCCGGCGAACGACCGGAAAAAACCCTGGTCGCGGTGCGGCAGACGCCAGTTCGCGAAACCCTGGTCGAGATACGCCGCGCAGAACCGGATCATCAAGTCGTTGACCGGCGCGTCGCACGACTCGCCCGTGACGCGCTCGATCAATGCGGCGTGTCGGAGAGGGACGTTCCGACGGCACGGCGCCCGGCCATCGTTGCGGCGGGCGCCGTCCAGGCAAATGCGCCATAGCAGATGAAGGCAGAACGACTCCCACGTCGATTCGGACCATCGCTCCACCGTCGCACGGCCGAAGAGGGCGAACAGATCCTGCGCGTGGGTCTTGACGCGATCGAGTCGCGGCGAATGACCGCCGTTTTCGTTCCTGAGATCGCGCATCACCCAGTGCCGCGTCTCCGCGATCGTGCGGACTTTCGTCGGGCCGTGCACGAACCCAAGGAACCGCCGCATCGCGTCCGACTCCGCCACCGCCCATTGCAACTCGGCGCTCGACGCGGATCGCAACGGGTGTTCGAGCATCGCCATCCGCAGGCTGAACCGCGTTCCGAGGAATCCGAGCATCATGCCCGCGCCGTCCCCGAGATCCTCCTGGAGAACGGCGGAAAGGTCGTCGTGGCGAATGCGGCCCGAGACGAGGTATTCGCGGTATTGGTCTTCGGTCAGGAACGGTTCGCAGCCCAGGATCCGCACCCCCTCGCGCAATCCTTCCTCGAACGGCAGATCCTCGAACGCGTGGAGCGTGTTGTGGTGGACGAAAACGGTGATCGGACCTTGCGACGGGAGCAGGTGGGCGGCGTGTTCGATCGAATGGGCGAGCTGCCTCAGACGGTCCGCGTCAGGGTCTGCGACGGTCGTTCCTAATTGGGGCGCATTATGGGCGATATGGGGTGCTGATCGCATGGGTGTCGGTGCTCAAGGTTCCGCATGAGTGATTGCTGTCGCGGTCGATCGTCGGGGCCCCCGATGACTCGATGCGTCCGAGCCATCGAAGGATGCCGTCGAGGATCGTCAGGGGATGGGGTGGACAACCGGGAATATGGAGGTCCACGGGGAGGATTCCCTCGCATCCTCCGTGCTGTTCGTCGTGGCCCGCGAACGGGCCGCCGCTGATCGCGCACGCGCCGACCGCGATGACGCATTTCGGGTCCGGTATGGCGGCGTAGGTTTTTTCAAGGGCGAGCCGCATGTTCGCGGTCACCGGTCCCGTGACGATGATTCCGTCGGCGTGGCGGGGCGACGCGACGACCTTGATGCCGAAACGGCCGAGATCGAATACGGGTGTCGCGAGCACGTTGATGTCCGCCTCGCACGCATTGCAGCCGCCCGCGCTGACCTGCCGGAGCTGAAGCGATCGTCCAAACAGCCGGCGGCTTTTCGCGTCGACGGCCCGCGCGAGGGGGAACGCCGCCCCGTCGGTCACCAACGCGTCCCGCGTCCGCGCCGCAGTGCGGAATTCCCGCGTGAATGCGATGGCCCCTTCGGGACACGCGCTCGTACAGTCCGTGCAGAACAGACAACGGCCCATGTCGATGCGGACCCCCGCGTCGAACCGAAGGGCGTCCGTCGGGCAAACGTCGGCGCACGCGCGGCATTCGGACGGACATTTCGCGCCGTCGACGCACGGCAGGCCCCGGTACCGATCCGGAAGAACGGGCAAGTCGCCCGCCGGGTAGGCGATCGTCCTGTGGCCTTGCCGCCATCGCTCGCGGATCACGCTCAGCATGTTCGAATCCTCCGCGGCCCGTCTGCCGCTCGGCCGACTATAGGTCGTGCCCGCAATAACTCAGGTTGAAACTCTTGTTGCACAGAGGGAAGTCCGAAATCGGTTGATCGCGGAGGGCCATGGCGAGCCCGATCCAGTTGCGGAAACTCGGATCCACCACCTTGTAGTGCGAAAACGTCCCTTCGGCGCCCGTCATCGCCACGTGGCAGACAGGGCCTCGCCATCCCTCGATCAACGAGACGCCGATCGCGTCAACCATCAATGGGCCGATGTCCCGCCGCACGTCGCCCGCCGGCAACTGGGGCGCGTTCTCGATCAGGTATTCGCACGATCGCTGGATCTCGAGGTGCCGCACGTAGGCGCGGGCGAACACATCCCCTGTGTGCCACGTCGAAACGGGGATCTGCGCGTAGCGATGATAGCCCGAGGGCGTGTCGCGGCGCGCGTCCCGATCGTGCCCCGATGCGCGGCCTGCCGTCCCCGTCACGCCGAGCGCGCGGATGGTGGCGAGCGGCACGGTCCCCGTTCCCTCGAACCGGGCCATCACCGACGATGTCGACCAAAGCAGATTGGCGGCGCCCGTCACGTCGCGATGCGCCGCCTCGACCCGCCCGCGGAGTTCCGCCGCCATCGGCTCGTCGATGTCGAATCCGACGCCGCCGGGCCGAACGAGTCCCCGTCCAAATCGGTTGCCGCAAACGAGCGCGGTCGCGTTGAGGAAATCTCCCCGGATCCGGCCGCAATACGACAGCGTCGGAAGATATCCCACGTCGCCCGCGAGCGCCCCGAGATCGCCCGTGTGATTCGCGAGCCTTTCGAGTTCCAAAGCCGCCGCCCGGATCGCCTGGGCGCGAAGGGGAGCTACGACGCGGCCGAGACCCTCGATGAGCTGGCAATAGGCCGTCGCATGACCGATTGAGGTGTCGCCCGCGAGCGTCTCCATGAGCGGCAGCGTCCGCTTGTCGGGACCACCGATCAGTCGCCTCTCGATCCCGCGGTGCTGGTAGCCGAATTCGATTTCGAGCGTGAATACATGCTCGCCGTGGCACTGAAACCGAAAATGGCCCGGTTCGATGACGCCCGCGTGCACGGGTCCGACCGCGACCTCGTGGATCTCGTCGCCGCGGATCTTGAAGTAGTCCGTTCCTTCGGGCATCACGCACGGCAGGATCGCGCCGCCCACCACCCGGTTCCACGCGTCGCGCCCGCTTGAGTACGATCGGTGGAATCGGATCGGCTTGAGCCACGGGTGGTTCTCCGGAACCACGCCCCACTGCTCGGCGATCTCCCGTTCGAACCAATGCGCCTGGCTGACGTCGCGCGTCAGAGCGGGATAACGTTCGCCGACATCGGTCGCCATGAGCCCGATCGCGCCCGTCATTCCCTCGAGGGTCACTCCGTAGACGCGGACCGTTTGGGGGCCTCGCGGGACCCCGAACAACGCGAGCAGCTCGCCGTCGCGGGAGGCGAGCGTCGAGGCGAGCGCGTCACGGAAGTCGTCGAACCGGACCACCGGCACATCGGCCTGCCGGACCGGTTTCGAATTGAACGTCTTCACGCAGTCGGTGATAACCGTCATCAGCGCGTCCCGCGGTGGGCGATCCCTTCGGCGTTCGACTTGACACGCGTCGGCGCGACCGGATCACGGCGTGTCCGCGATCCGATCCGACTCCCGTCTAGCCGCATGACAACTCCCGATGTTCGTCTCGATGTTCGTGGAACGCCTGTTCGACCCGTCGCACTTCCTCGACAATCCGCCCGTGGTCGGGACGCGACTTCAGGAAGGAGCGGAATGCGTCGGACTTCACGACGCACGCGAGGCGCGCGAGCAACTGCAGGTGCTCGTGGACCGTGGGCGAGATCGTCAGGAACAGCGCATCGACGGGCTGCCCGTCCCGCCCGCCCATCGGCAACGGCCGTTCGAGGAAACAGACCCGCATCATCGACGGGCTGCCGGGCAAGACGACCGGATAGCGGGGATGGGGAACGGCGATCCCGTATCCGATCGCCGTTCCTCCCGATTTTTCACGCGCCAGAAACAGGTCGAGCAATTCGTGCCGGCTGCACGGTTCGGGCAGAGGCCAATCGGCGATCGCCGCGCGAAACACCTCGTACCGGTCTCCGCCGGCGACGCATGCCGCCAATCCTCCGCGCTCGATGGCGTCGGCGAGGCGGACTTCCGCGACGCAATCTCCGTTGATCTCGTCGAAGATCGCGGGCGAAAAACGGCGGTGCGTCGTGGCCGCCCATTCGAGCAGCTCCGCGCGATCGAACCGGTATTGCGACTTCAGATCGTGAACGGGCAGATTGTCGTCGCGGATCCATCGGGCAACGGTGCTCTCCGTTACGCCGAACAGATCGGCGACCTGGCGAACCGTCAATTGCATGGGTCGTGCTCCCGACGCCTACCAACGCCCGGTCGGCCCGCCCTCCGATCGGTCGTCCCCCAAGGCGCCGATCCGCCGAATCGCTCAATACAGTAGTATCGTTCCGCATCCGCGAGGAAAAGTCCGATTTCAATTACAAATCCGTAACGTGGCGCGGCGGGGTGGCGGGCGCGCGATCGCCCGAAGGATTACATTTCCGTTAGGAAGTGGGGATCTGTCTCGAACGGCGGTAACGTTTGGAACATAAAGGACCGGCCGAACCATGCGATTGCTCCTGATCGAAGACGACTCGCTGCTCGGCAAGTCGATCCAGCGCGGCTTGACCGATGCGGGCCACGCGTGCGATTGGGTGACTCGCGGTGACGAGGCGTTGCGACGCGCGAAAGACGAGTGGTACGACGTGATGGTCCTCGATCTGATGCTCCCCGACCTTTCGGGGCTCGACGTCGTCCGCCGCCTGCGCGCGGAGGGTGGCGAGCAAGCCGTGTTGATCCTCACCGCCCTCGGGTCGCTCGACGATCGCGTGGCCGGGCTGCGGGCCGGAGCCGATGACTATCTTGTGAAGCCGTTCGCGTTCGCCGAGCTTTCGGCGCGCGTGGACGCGCTCGGCCGCCGATCGGGCAAAGGCAGTCGCACTGAACTGCGCGAGGGGCCCCTCGTGCTGGACTTGCGGACTCGGCGGGTTACGCGCGATGGGCGGGATATCGAGCTGACGCCGACCGAGTTCAATCTGCTCGAGTACCTTGTGCGGAACGCCGATCAGACGGTGACGCGCCGAATGCTGTGCGAACATCTGTGGGACGCCGATTGGGAGGGCGTGACGAATGTCATCGAGGTCCACATCAACCGGTTGCGATCGAAGATCGAGCGCGGGTTTGACGATCGGTTGATCCACACGGTGCGGGGGATCGGGTATGCCCTACGGGCGCGATAAGGGATGGAGATTCCGGACGCTCCGTTTCCGGCTGATGGTCTGGAACGCGGTCGTCGTGATCGCGACGGCCTGCGTCACGCTTGTCGCGCTGCGCGAGGGCGTGCGGATCACGCTGCTCCGCGAATTGGACCAGGTGCTCGAAGAGGACCTGCGCGAGATCGAGTTCGCCCTCGCCGCCTACAGGGACCGATCCGATCTCTACGCGCAGCTCGATCTCAAGGACTCCGGCCACGCGCGGCACAAGTGGTTCGCCGAGTTGTCGACGTCGGGCGGGCGGATCGACTATCGATCCAAGCACGCGCCGGGCGATCCCGCGCGGCGCTCGAACGGACCGCTCACCACCCTCACGTCCGGCGAATGGCGCGTGCTCTCGAAAGGCGTACCCGATCACGGCACGGTGGTCCGGATCGGAGCGTCGCTCGAGATGATGCGCGCCGACATCGCGCGATTGGACCGGTTCCTCGCGCTTTGCGCGGCGGGCGTCCTGGTCGCCGCGCCGCTCGGCGGATATTGGCTCGCCGGCCGCGCGACGCGGCCCCTCGCGCGCATCATCACGACGACGGCCCGGCTGCGCCCTTCGCACCTCGACGAGCGGCTCGACATACGCGGCACGGGCGACGAACTCGATCGCCTTTCCGTGACGCTCAACGGGCTCCTCGATCGGATCGGCGAGTACCTTCGGGAGCACCGCGATTTCCTCGCGAATTCCGCGCACGAACTGCGCACGCCGCTCGCCGCGATCCGCGCGAGTATCGAAGTGGCGCTCGCCGGCGGGCGCACATCGCGCGAATACGAGGAACTCCTGGCGGATATCCTCGATGAGTCCGGAAGCCTCGAATTGCTCGTCAATCAACTGTTGTTGCTCGCCGAGACCGAAGGCGAGCGTTTGAAGGCCGCGGGCGAATCGGTGCGTGTGGACGAGATGATCACGCGCGCGATGGACATGTTCGAGGGTGTCGCCGACTACCGCGACATCCGACTCGAATGCGGGCCTCTCCCTCCCGCCGTCGTGCACGGCAATCGGCACCATCTGAGGCAAGTCGTGCACAACCTGCTCGACAACGCGCTCAAGTTCACGCCCGCGCGAGGGGAAGTTTCGGTGCGACTCGACCTCGATTCCGAACGGGATGAGGTCCGGTTCTCGGTGAGCGACACGGGGCCGGGGATTCCGCCGTCCGACATGCCCCATCTCTTCGAGCGGTTCTTCCAAGGAAATCGGCCCAGGACGGGGGCCGCCGAGACACGGGGCACCGGATTGGGGCTGAGCATCTGTCAGGCGATCGTCCACGCGCATGGCGGCGTGATCGAGGCGGAGAATCGCGATGGGGCAGGCGCCCGGTTCACCGTGCGTCTGCCAAACGGACCGGGATTGGGACATCGCGTGGAACGGGACGATCCGCCGACGCGGGAATATGACGGCACAAGGATATCCGCATGACCAGCCACGCGCTGATACTGACGAGCGGGCTCATCGCGATGGCGAGCGGATTTCCGGCGCTCGTGTTGCCTCGGTCGAACGCCGTGCAGGCCCTGACCTCGCTGATCCTGCTCGCCGGCAACGCGGCGGGGGCGTTCGCCGTGCGCGGCTGGTGGATGGAAGGCCCCACGCCTCCCCTCGCGTTTCCTTCTCCGTTCGACGGATTGTCGGTCGGGATCGCGATCGACGGTGTCTCGGCCGCGTTTCTGGTTCCCGTCCTGCTCGTCACATCGCTGGCATCGATCTACGGGCTGGGATACTGGCGGCAGTCGGAGCACCCCGAAAACGGCGTCCGGGTCGGCCTCTTTCTTGGACTGCTCAGCGGAGCGATGACGGTCATCGTGACGGCGCGGGACGGCCTGATGTTCCTCGCGGGATGGGAGACGATGGCGGTCGCCGCGTTCTTCCTGGTCGCGGCCGAGGACCACATCCGCGAGACGCGCATGGCCGCGTGGCTGTATCTCGCGGCGAGCCATCTGGCGACGCTGTGCGCGTTTGGGACGTTCCTCTTGTTGTACGCGATCAACGGAACCTACGAGTTCGTTCCGATCCGCGAGACGGGCACGGCCGCGTCGACCGCGCTCGTCCTGCTCGCGCTCGTCGGGTTCGGCACCAAGGCGGGCATCATGCCCCTGCATGTGTGGCTGCCCTCGGCCCACGCGCAGGCGCCGAGCCACGTGTCGGCGGTCATGTCGGGTCTGCTGATCAAGATGGGGATCTACGGTCTGGTGCGCGTCGCCATGCTCGTCCCCGACATGCCCGCGGAATGGGGCCTGTTTGTGCTCGCGATCGGAACGGTATCCGCCATTCTCGGAGTCGCGTTCGCGGTGGGGCAGCACGACATCAAGCGGCTGCTCGCGTATCACAGCATCGAGAATATCGGCATCATCGTCATGGGGCTCGGCCTGGCGCTCGTCGGACGGTCGGTCGGCAACCCCGTTTGGACGTTGCTCGGAATCAGCGGAGCGATCCTCCATGTCTGGAATCACGCGCTGTTCAAGTCCCTGTTGTTCCTCGGAGCGGGATCGGTGATCCACGGCGCGGGCACGCGGGAGATCGACCGACTGGGCGGGCTCGGGAAACGCATGCCCGTTACGGCGACCTGTTTCCTCATCGGGGCGGTCGCGATCTGCGGACTTCCTCCGCTCAACGGATTCGTGTCGGAGTTGCTGATCTAC
The DNA here is from genome assembly GCA_016872725.1 of Planctomycetota bacterium. Classification (GTDB taxonomy): domain Bacteria; phylum Planctomycetota; class Planctomycetia; order Pirellulales; family Pirellulaceae; genus VGZC01. Next base: position 5,551 of record VGZC01000055.1, on the reverse strand, counting down.
ATCGGCCTGTTCCGGGTGGCGACGGGTGCCGATGCGTCGACGGCGAGCGTCGCGGCGCTGGCCGCGCCGGGGTTGGCCCTGGTCGGAGCGCTCGCCGTCGCGTGTTTTGTGAAGGTCCACGGGATCGTCTTCCTGGGCGCGCCGCGGACTCCCGAGGCGGCGAAGGCGCACGAATCGAGCTTCGTGATGCTCGGACCGATGGCGGCGCTCGCCGCCTGCTGCGTCGTGATCGGCGTCGTACCGCTCGCCGTCGCGCCGATCCTGGATGTCGCGGCGGCCGCGTTCACCGGCGGCGTCGCGGGCCCCGCCTCGCTCGCCGAATCCGCGCCGCTCGCCGCGATCAGCGGCGTGGCCGGTCTCTTCGCCGGGTTCCTCGCGGCCGGGGCCCTGTTCCTGGGCGTTCGAGGCGTCGGGCGCGCGCCGCGGTCGCTGACATGGGATTGCGGGTACGCCGCGCCGTCCGCCCGTATGCAATACACGTCGTCCTCGTTCGCCGAGACGCTCGTTCACCTGTTCTCATGGGCGTTGCGACCCGAGACGCACCGGCCCGCGATCAAGGCCCTCTTTCCGGACGACGCCCATTTTGAAAGCCACGTGCGCGACACGGTCCTTGAAAAGGCCCTCTTCCCGCTCACGCGCGGCGTCCTTTGGTTGTTCTCCTGGGCCCGCTATCTGCAAGCGGGCAACCTGCAAGCCTCGTTGATGTACATCCTGGCCGTCATCCTGTTCCTGTTGCTTTGGAGATAGCCGAAGACGTCGGATCATTCTTTCGCCGGAAGTTCGCCAAGCGAGATAGATCGATGTTCGAGTCGTTTCCGTTCGTGTCCGTCGTCCACATCCTCGTGGTGCTCGTCGCGCCGCCGCTGCTCCCCGGCGTCATCAACCGCGTCAAGGCGATCTTCGCCGGGCGAAGAGGCCAGCCTCTGCTGCAGACGTACTACGATATCGTCAAGTTGATCCGCAAGGAGAGCGTCCTGAGCGAAACGACGACGTGGGTATTCCTGTTCGGGCCGGTCGCGGCGGTCTCCACCGGCCTGCTCGCCGCGCTGCTCGTCCCGCTCGGAAACGCCTCGGCTCCCTTGTCGTTCGAGGGCGACCTCATCCTGCTCGCCTACGCCCTCGCGCTCGGCCGCTTTTTCACGATGGCCGCCGCGCTCGATACGGGGTCGGCGTTCGAAGGCATGGGTGCGGCGCGCGAAGCGACCTACGCGTGCCTCGCCGAACCGGCTCTCTTCCTGGGACTGATCGCCATCGCCCGATTGACGGGCGGCCTTTCGCTGGACGGCATGCTCGGGCCCGCGCTGCTCCACGGTTGGAGCGTCGCGGCCGAGTCGTTGCTGCTCGTGTTGATCAGCTGGTTCGTCGTTCTGCTGGTCGAGAACTGCCGGATTCCGTTCGACGATCCGAACACGCACCTGGAATTGACGATGATCCACGAGGTCATGGTGCTCGACCACAGCGGACCGGCGTTCGGGATGGTGCTCTATGGCGCGTCGCTCAAATTGTTCGTCTTCAGCGCGCTCGTTGTCCGCTTGGCGTTCCCCGTGCGCACCGGTTCGGAACCGCTCGATTGGATCGTCGTCCTCGCGGGGACGATCGGTGTCGCCGTGGGAGTGGGAGTCATCGAATCAACCTTGGCCCGTCTGCGTTTGACGTCGATCCCCGCGCTCCTCACCGGCGCCGGCGTCCTGTCGCTTTTTGGAATGATCCTCGCACTCGTCCACTAACGGAAGGCCGATATGGTTCCCGGAATCGTCGATCCGTGCATGGTGCTTGTGCTCACGCTCAACTTCCACATCCTCGGGACGCCCCGGTTGCGGTCACTGATCTTCGTCGTGGGCCTGCACGGCGCATTGCTCGGGTTCCTGTACCCGGTCGCCCATCAGGGTTTTCATGCCGAATTCCATGGTGGGCCGGCGGCCCTCGGAGCCCTCATCCGACTCGGCCTCTTGACCGCGGCCATCGTCGGCATCAAGGGCCTGTTGATCCCCAACGTGATGCACCGCGCCGTCCGGCTCGCCGATATCCGTCCGACGCTCAGCTCGGTCATCGGGTTCACGCCCAGCGTGTTGCTCGGGGGGATCGGCACGGGAGCGGCGTTCCTTTTCGCATCGCGTCTGCCTCTGCGGGAAGGCCATGAACACCATTTGCTCGTTCCGGCCTCGCTCGCGACGGTGCTCGCGGGTTTCCTCGTGCTGGTGACGCGCCGCGAGGCCCTCGGCCAGGTACTCGGCTATATCGTCATGGAAAACGGCATTTTTGTCTTTGGCCTGTTGTTGATCGACGCCATGCCCGTGCTCGTCGAACTCGGCGTCGTGCTCGACCTGTTCGTCGGCGTGTTCGTGATGATCATCATCGTAAACCATGTGAGCCGCGCGTTTCCCGAGGCCAGTACGGAGCACTTGCGGACGTTGAGGGAATGAGCGGGCGGCTCGGATGCGCGGGTATTGCGTTGTTCTTGGGAAAACGCATCGTCGATGGGGCAATCGTGGGATGGGGGCGTGATCCATGATCGTGTGGTTGATTCTCGCGCCGCTCGCCGCCGCCGCGATCGCCATGGCGATTCCGAGCAATCGGTTCCGTCCGTGGATCCTCCCCGCCGCGGCCTCGGTCCAATTGGCCTTGGTGGCGAGGCTCGTGCCGCACGGCGATCCGAGACTCTTCAACCGGTGGCTGGCGGTCGATCCGCTGAGCCGACCGTTCCTGGCGATCGTCGGAGTCGTCTTTTTTCTTTGTTCGCTCTATGCGCCGAGCTATCTTCGGATCCGCGCTGAGCGTCCGAACCGAGTGCTTTGCGCCTGCCTGCTCCTTTTCCTGGCGGCCATGAATCTCGTCGCCCTGGCGCACCATCTGGGTTTGATGTGGGTGGCCGCCGAGACGATGACGCTGGTGACCATTCCGAGCATCTACTTCAACCACAATCCGCGCTCGCTCGAAGCCGCGTGGAAGACGCTCGTGCTCGGATCCGTCGGAATCGCGATGGCCCTCTTGGGTTCGTTCTTCCTCGCCTACGCGATGCTCGAGGGCGGTTCGGCGTCGACGCTGTTGATCGACGAACTGGTCGAACGGCCGCACACCTTGTCACTCCCCTGGTTGCGGGCCGCCTTCGTGCTGCTCGTCGTCGGCTACGGCACGAAGATGGGACTGGCGCCGATGCACACGTGGAAACCCGACGCGTACGGCGAGGCGCCGGGAATGGCCGGCGCGCTTCTGGCCGGGGGCATGACGAGCTGCGCGTTCCTGTGCGTGCTGCGGTTCGTCCACATCGCGCGGATCGCGGACGACGCGGACTACGCGAGCCGGATTCTCCTGTTCTTCGGTCTGCTCTCGATGGCGACGGCCGCCGTCTATATGGCGAAGCAAAAGGACATCAAGCGGTGTTTGGCCTATTCGAGCGTCGAACACATGGGCATGCTCGTCTTCGGGCTCGGCATCGGCGGAGGCGCCGTGGCGGGCGCGCTCCTGCACGTGATCCACAACGCCGTGTGCAAGACGGGCATGTTCCTCGCCGCCGGCAACATCCACCGCGCCTACGGGAGCAAATCGACCGATGCGGTGCGGGGCGTGCTGCGGCGCCTTCCGGCGAGCGGCGGCCTGTTGCTCGTCGGCTTCTTCGCGATCACCGGCTCGCCCCTCTTCGGTCCGTTCGTGAGCGAATCGATGATCGTCGGCGGCGCGTTCGCCTCGGGACAGCTCGCCGCCGGCCTCGCATTCCTCGCCCTCATGCTCATCGTGTTCCTCGGAATGGGAAATACGCTGATCCACTGCGCGCTCGGTCCCGAACCGGAATCGGCGAACGCCACGCGGTTCCGCGATCGGATCCCGATGGTCGCGCCCGTCGCGATCTGTATGCTGTTGACATTCGCGCTCGGAATCCACACGCCGGAGTTCCTCCGCGACTGGATCGACGGCGCGGTCGCGTTCCTCGCGAGCGGTCCGGCCGTCCCTTGAAGGAATACGGACCCGTTGGCCGGCGCCCGTACGCACCCTGGTCGAGGAATCCCATATGAAACGACTCGCCCCGCTCGCCGCGCTCTTCCTCTTTCCCGCCACGCTCCATGCACAGCCGCTCAAGGTCTTTGTCCTCGCCGGTCAGTCGAACATGCAGGGGCACGCGCGGGTAACGACGTTCGAACACATCGGCATGGATTCCGCCACGGCTCCCATGCTGGCCGACATGCAAAACGCCGACGGTTCGCCGAAAGTCGTGGATCGCGTCTGGATCTCCTCGATCGGCTGCGCCGAACACGAACAGACGGGGCCGTTGACGGTCGGGTTCGGCGCGTCGAACAACGGGCCGAAGATCGGGCCGGAATACACGTTCGGCATCCAGATGCGGAAATCCACCGACGGGCCGATCCTGCTTATCAAGACCTCATGGGGCGGCAAGAGCCTGCACACCGACTTCCGCCCGCCGAGCGCCGGGCCCTACCCGTTCAACGCCGTCGAGCTGGCCAATTATCGCAAGCAAGGGAAAGACGTCGAGTCCCTGCGGGCGGAGCGGGCGAAACAGACGGGGGTCCATTACCGCCTGATGGTCGAACACGTCAAGGCCGTGCTCGCCGATATCCCGCGCGTGGTTCCGGATTACGACGCGGCCCAGGGTTACGAACTTGCGGGGTTCGTGTGGTTTCAGGGCTGGAACGACATGGTGGATGGCGGCGTCTATCCGCATCGCGACCAGCCCGGTGGTTACGATGCCTATGGCGACGTGCTCGGACATTTCATCCGCGACGTGCGAAAGGACCTCGGCGCGCCGAACCTGCCGTTCGTCATCGGCGTGCTCGGCGTGGGAGGGCCGACCTCCGAGTATGGTCCCGACCAGCAACGCTACAAGGCGACGCATCAGCATTTCCGCGATGCGATGGCCGCACCCGCCTTGCGGCCCGAGTTCGCGGGAACTGTCATCGCCGTGCGGACCGAAGTGTATTGGGATCGCGAGCTGACCGCGGTGAAGGCGAAGGAAGAGGGGCTCCGACGCAAGGCGAAATCGCTCGCCGCCGAAAGCCGTCGGAATGCGGCGGAGGAGCACGCGATCTTCGAGAAGCTGCGAGGCGAGGAACTCACCGACCGCGAACGCAAGATTCTCGACGTCGCAATCTCCAACCAGGCGTATCATTATCTCGGCTCAGCCAAGATCCTCGGCCGCATCGGCATGGCGTTCGCCGAAGCGATCGTCGAACTCGAGAAAAGCAAGCCGCGATAAGCGCCCGGTCACGCGCGGGGCGCGAGCCGCCCTCGTCGCCGGATGGGTCCGCGCTCCCGCCACGCTCTGGCGAGCGCGGCTACGTTCTGGCGAGCGCGGCTACCTCAGCGCGGCGCGGATCGCAGGGATGAGCAACTCGGCGACCCGTTCGTGACCGGCATTGGCCGGATGCATGCCGTCGAGCAGCATCGCGTCGATCGGTGTGCGGTGGCGTACCGGTAAACGTCCGGCGGATTGCGTCATTGACGGCGGGGGTATCCTGGGGCGAGACGTCCGATCGAGGTCTCACTCCGGGAGGTTGGTATGGCTGGAAGGCGGGGAACACGGGCCGAGGTGGCGGCGAAT
>VGZC01000054.1 GCA_016872725.1 Planctomycetota bacterium | reverse complement strand
GGGCGCCGCGCGTCGTCTTGCTGGTCCGCCCCGTTTTCCGATCCTGAGCGGGACCGCGCAGAATGCGTTCCGACACGTTGTTGGTTCCCGCCACGTGCTCGGTTTCCCCGCTCGGAGTGGTCACCTGGGGGGCCGCGAATAACGGGTCTTTACACGAAGGGCGGTTTTCACGTTCTCTTCCGCGCATGTCGGCCCTCAAGGTCAAGTTCGATTTCGAGATCCTCCCCGGGCAGCGCGCGCCGCTGGTCGATCAACGGCTGTCGTTCATCGACAAGTTGCGGGACAAGATCCGGGAACAGGCGCGCCGCTCCTCCGCGCGCACCCGGTTATTGAGAAGTTACCTTGATGACTTGCGGGCTGACTACCGGGAGCTTATGTTCGGCCCTGTCCCGTGAAGCGAAACAGAAAGTCACGGCGGTGCGTTCAGATGACGCCGCCAACCTCGCCCTTTGGCAAACTATCGGAATCGAGCATTTCATCGCAGCGAAATGGTAAGCGGGAGACTCAACGTGCCCCACGACGACGACAAACCCCTGACCCCGGCGCAGGCTCGGCAAAGACTCCAGCAGGGTCTTGCCGACTACATGGCGGGAAAAGGCACGGGGCCGATTGTCTTCCGCCTGAAACGGACGAAGAAGGCCAGCCACACCTATCCGCTCAAGCTCACCCAGCAGCAGCGGGAAACGCTGCTCGAATACACCAAACTGAGCGGAAAGCTCAAGAAGAAGGTCGAGCAGGCCGGTGAAGGCACGCTGGTCGTCCCCGTCACCTGGAACGAACTGCACAAGCTCAACGACGAAACCGGCCAAGCTGCTGTCCGTGCCCGAAGTCCGCATAAGAAGCGGCTGCTCGCCGTGATGAGCCGTGTGGTGAAGTTCTTCGAGGAGGAACACGCCGAAGTCTTCGATCTCGCCGCCCCGACCCCCACCAATCGTCGTCCGGCGAAAAGCGATCTCCTGTTCCAATTCAAGATCACGCTGCTTGGAGCCAAGCCTCCGATCTGGCGGCGGATTCAGGTCCAGGACTGCACGCTCGACAAGCTCCACGAACACATCCAGACGGCAATGGGATGGACCAACAGCCATCTTCATCAGTTCGAGATCAAGGGCGAGCGGTACGGCGATTCCGAGCTCTTGGATGACGGCTTCGAGGACTTCGAGTGCGTGGATTCCACGAAAACCAACCTCAGCCAAATCCTGCCCAAGACAGGCAAACGGTTTGCTTTCAAGTACGAGTACGATTTCGGCGACGGCTGGGAACACGAGGTCCTTTTCGAGGGAAATCCGCCCGTCGATCCCAAGGCGAAGTATCCGCTGTGCATGGAAGGTGAACGAGCCTGCCCACCAGAGGACTGCGGCGGTGTGTGGGGCTATGGCGACTTCCTCGAAGCGATCCGCAACCCAAAGCACGAAGAACACGAGAACATGCTGGAATGGACCGGGGGCCGGTTTGACCCGGAGGATTTCGATGCGAAGGTGGCGACGAAGGAAATGAAGAAGGGACTGCCGGACTGGAGGAGCATGAGGTAGCCATGCCAAAACGCAAGCCAGACCCGGATGAAGCCAAGCAGCAAGCCGTCGAAGAAATCGCTGGTCTGGTGCCCTGGCATTCGGTGAGCAGGCCGGCATAGCCGTGGATGGTGCGTCTTTCGGGGTGCGGGTGAAACTCCCGCGAGAAGGACTCGGCCGGAGCTTGGCCCTCGTCTTCCCACGCGATCAGCTCGCCGCTCTCGTCGACAGTCGGGGGAAAAACTGTTTGCGTTCCCGTCGAGCGAACTTCGACGATCATGCCCGACGACTCGCTGGAGAATTTCTCGGTGACGAGCGGCGCGGCTGCACGGTACCACCAGTGGGAACGTGGCTTTCCGGGTCGGCCGAACACCAGCGGCGTCGGCGGCAAGAGCTGCGGCGCGAGCTCGACAGCGCGCGAATGGTCGAGGTCCACATCGATTAGCCAGCGCCTGCGTAAGGCACTGTCGAAGCTGCGGCAGGCCCTCCGCGAGGCCGAGGTCGATGCCCACCCGCTGATCGTTCGCGGCGGCGGTGCCGCGAACCCGGAATACACGATGGTGCCGCCTTACGCCGAATAGCGCCGCAGATTGGCGACAACTTCGCGGAAACCGCGTTGTTAGCAACCCGCCATAATCGACGGCTCCTTGATCGTTGAATCACAGGCCCCATATTCAATGCCTTTCGCGTGCGGAGTACCATGCGGGCGGTTCCCGCGACGCGCATTCGCCCTCGGACCTTGACCAATGCCCCAGCCCATTCGACTCGCGTTCCTCGGCGTCGACCATCCGCACGGCGCGGCGTGGCGCGAGTTGATCGGCCAGTTCACCGGGGAACTCGCCGTCGCCGCGATCGTGCCGGGATTCGGAGGCGCGACGACGAGTCTCGAGGAACGTCTCGCGGACGTGCCGCGATTCGAGACAGTGGACGCGCTGATCGCGCGCGGCGCGTTCGACGCGGCCGTCGTGTGCCTTCCCGATCGGGAAACGCCCGACGCCGTCGCGACGCTCGCCCGCGCGAAAAAACACGTGCTCGTCGAAAAACCCTCGGCACGCACGGCCGCCGAATGGCAACCGGCTGTCGACGCCGTGCGCGATGCGGGCGTCGCGTTCCAAAACGGTTACGTCTTTCGTTATGATCGGGCGGCCGAACGGCTCAAGGCCATGGTCCGCGAGGGGCGATTCGGGCGGCTGATCAGCGTCGAAATGACGTTCGTGACGAGCGACGTCCGCCGCCGGGGCGCGGACCATTACCTGTTCGATCGGGCATCGAGCGGCGGAGGCTTCTTTCATTGGCTCGCCTGCCATTCCTTCGATTTGCTCGCCTATGTCACGGACGAGCCGGTCGTGGGCGTAACCGCGCGGACGGGCGTCTATGGCGGTGTGCCGACCGACGTCGAGGACGGCGGCGCGGTGATCCTCGAACTGGCCGGAGGCGGGATCGCGACGTTGGTCGGCGGATACTGGATCCCGCGCTGGGCGGGCGAGAACCGGTGGACCATCCGAGGGACCGAGCGGTGGGTCGAGTGGAATCCGTCGGACGGAGGCGGACGGCTCGACATCCACGGCCCGCAGCCGCATTGGCATGCGATGGAGGAGACGTTTCGGATTCCCGCCGACACGGCGCGCGGTTACGGCGGCGGAAAGGGCTTCGCCTTGGTCCGGGACTGGCTCGACGCGATCGCTTCGCGCCGCCCGTGCCGCAACACGCCCGACACGACGCGCGCCGTGCTCGAGATCCTCGATGCGCTCTACCGATCCTCCGCCGAATCCCGCCGCATCGCCTGCCACATCCGTGCCGGGTCGAACGAAACGGAGCCGCGGTGGCACGGCGTGTGCCCCACGACGACGGATACGGGACGCCAATCCTCTCATGACGATTCGGAACTTGGACAACGACGGTGAGGTCATCATGAACAACGCATCGAAGCGAAGGAGATCGGCGCCGAGCCGTCCGTTCCGGACGCGGGGCCGTTTCGCGCGGCGGATCGTCGCGACGGCATGGACCGCGTGTCTTGTCGCGGTCGCCGGGATCGGCCGATCGGATTGCGCGGCCGACGAACTTCTGGTCGGCGCGGCGACGATCGACGTCACTCCCGAACGGCCCGTCGCCCTGTGGGGCCAGTTGCACACGCGGATCTCCACCGGCGCGGAAAGTCCGATCACGGCGACCGTGCTCGCGCTCGAATCGCGTTCGAATGCGGCGAGCGCCGAGCAATGCGTCGTGGTCGCGTGCGACGTCGTCGCGATCCCCGACGCCGTGCTCGAACAAACGCGCGCGGAAGTCGCGAAACGGGTCGAGGGATTCCCCGTCGAGAAGATCATCCTGTGCGCGACCCATACGCACACGGCGCCCGTCTTGCTCGAGGGGATCTACAACATTCCCGAAGCCGCCGTGATGCGGCCGACGGAGTACGTCGCGTTCCTTTCCGAGCGGATCGCCGACGGAATCGCGACGGCCTGGCAGTCCCGGAAGCCGGGCAAGGTCGGTTGGGGGCTTGGGCACGCCGTTGTGGGATACAATCGCCGAGCCGTCTACGACGACGGAAGGGCCGTGATGTACGGCGGCACGGATCAACCGTCGTTCCGAATGATCGAGGGGTACGAGGATCACGGCGTCGAGGTGCTTTGTTTCTGGGACGGCGACGACCGATTGATCGCGACGGCCGTCAACGTCGCATGCCCGGCGCAGGAAGTCGAGGGTCGCGGCGTGCTCAACGCCGACTTCTGGCACCCGCTGCGCACATCGCTCCGCGCGCGCCACGGCGAGGGGCTCCACGTGCTCGGACTGACCGGCGGCGCGGGAGACCAGTCGCCCCACCTGATGTTCCGAAAGCAAGCGGAGGAGCGCATGATGCGGCTGCGCGGCCTCAATCGGCTCACCGAGATCGCTCGGCGGATCGAAACGGCTTGGAACGAAGCGTACGAAGGCGCCCGCCAGGAGAAACACGCCGATGTTCCGCTCGTCCATCGCATCGAGCGGCTCGAATTGCCGCGCCGCGAAGTGACCGAACGCGAGTGGCGGCTTGCCAAGGCGAAGGTCGAGGAACTGCGATCGGATCCCAAAAACAGCACGCTCGTCTGGTGGCACGGCAAGGTCGTCGAGCGGTACGAACGGCAACAGGCGGGGACCGTCGCGCCCTATCACATGGACCTCCATGCGGTGCGGCTCGGCGATGTGGCCGTTTGCACGAATCCGTTCGAGCTGTTCGCGGACTACTCGATCCAGATGAAGGCGAGGAGCCCGGCGCTCCAGACGTTCGTGATCCAGTTGGCCGGGCCGGGCAGCTATCTCCCGTCGGCGCGCGCGGCTGCCGGAGGCGGTTACAGCGCGATCGCGGAGAGCAACGAGATCGGCCCGGCCGGCGGCCAGATCCTCGTCGACCGTACGGTCGACCACTTGAGGAATCTGTGGGAAGGATCACGGTGACGGCGACGCGGCGACCACCCGCAGGCCGTCCCGATTTCCGGCATGGGCAAAGACGCCTTCGAGCCACGCGGTCGCGGCCGCGTCGGCGGGTGCTCCGCGCAGGATGACTTGCCGATCGGCCAGCAGGGCCGTCCATTGCAATACGTCGCCGTGACCAAGGACGAACGGGACGATCGGCAGTTTGCCGTTCGCGAACGACGCGCCGTCGAAGTCGACATCGATCGATCGGATGCGCGGGTCGAGCGCGGCGGCGAACAGCGCGCCGATCGCGAGGTCTCCCGAGCGGGGAACGACCAATGCGATCTTCCCGGAATCGGCGTCGGGACATTCGGCCAGCCCATCGATCACACACCGAAAATCCGTCGCGGCCATCCCCGGCAGGGGCCGGCCCCATACGATGCCGTTGCGTTGCCATGCGTTCCGCTGTTGCGCGGGCCCGGCGTCGGTGATCGCCGCGAGTTCGCCGATGAACCGCACGTCGGGAAGGACGACGAGCGCGCCGGACCTGGCGCGTTCGGCGGCCGATCCCGTCCCGGATTCACCGAGCCCTCGGTCCTTGCCCTGGGGTCCGCACAGGATGACGACGGGCCGTCGATCGCGCGGCGCGTTGTCCCTGACGAAAAGAGTCGGAACAACGAGATTCCCCTCGCTCGGAAGATCGATCCGCGTGATCCGCAAGTCGCCCGCTTCCTCGGTGGTCGGGTTGCCGGCGCGCGCGGTCGTGGGGAGTCGCTGCGATTCGCCGAGCAGTTCCCGGAGCGAGCCGGCCATCGCGTCGTTCCATGTCCGTCGGGTTTCCGGGTCGTCGAGCGGCGGCATCGAATAACTCCGCTCGCGGCGATAGATGCGGCCGATTTCGCCGAATCCCAGATCCTCGGGCGCCGCCGCGATCAGGTTCGTGAGCACATCGACGGGAAAAGGCTCGGTCTCCGGTTCCGCGATCGACGACTCCGATCCCAAATCGCGCCCGTTCACCCATCGCTCCATCCAGGCGTAGGTCCGTTCGCGCTTTGGCCGATCGTAGTTGTGCGGCGTGTCGTAGTAGACGCATTCCGTCCGATCGGCGCTGGAATTGGCGGAATAAAGTCGTTGGATTTCGGGAAATCGGTTTTCGAGAAAGGTCCGCGTCCAGTCGTTCATGGTCAGGAACTGCAGCGCGGCGGGTTGGCCGAGCGTGCTGATTTCGGGGTGGTCGGTGAATTGCATGACGCGGGGGAAGTGGTTGCACGCGCAGTGGCAGCCGTCGATGAACATGATCTCGCGGAAATCGCACGTGAGGCCGACCACGGTCGCGGCCCGGACGCGCGGATCGAGGGCGACGAGCATCTGCGTCTGCAGGCCGCCGCCCGACTCGCCCGCGACGCCGATCCGGCCGGGATCGACGCGGGGATGGCTTTCGAGATAGTCGAGCGCGCGCATGTTGCCCCAGATCATGACGGTCTGGTGCGACACGCCCGCATTCAAGTCCTCGTAGTGGTTCTGCGTCGGCGAAAACGTGACGTAACCAAGCTTCGCGAAGAAGAGGCAGCGCCGCTGGACGTCCGGGTGCGCGTTGCCCTCGGCCCAATGCCCGTGCGGGCAGAGCATCGCGGGTAACCGCTCGTCGGATCCCGTCTTCGGCTCATACAACAGGCCCGTCGCGTAGACCCGAGGCCAAATCCGATAGGCGACGCGCCGCACGGTGCACCAGGGATGATCGAGCACCTGCGATTCATGGATATCGAGCGGAATCCGCTTGGGCGGCGGATCGAGTCCGGTCACGCGCAGGAGACGCTCCTTGATGCGCCGCTGATGGGCGCGCAGCGGCTCGCCCTCCAGCTTCGCGATCGGCTCGGGCTCGCTCAGCCGCCGGTAATATTCCGTCAGACGGACCTTGGGCGCGACCCGAGCCGGTTCGTCCGCGCCGAGTCGGACGCTCGCGGACGAGACGGCGATAACGCATCCGAGTAGTCCGCCTCCCCGCACTACCGCGTTCCAAGGCGTCCGCGCCTTGGGAATCGAAAGGACCCAGAGCCCTCGAACCATGTCGCTTCTCCCGTGCGATCGTCGTCGGCGCCGGCCCCGCCGTCATGAGCGGTCCGCGCCTTGAGCGACGATCGGCGATCGGCTGGGCGCGGCCCGTTTCTCCGAATCCCAGAAGTGTACCCAACGGTTCCATGGGATGGGAGCATCCGAGAAGATAAGCGGTTCGGAACCGTTCGCCGGCCAGTGGTCGCTCTGCGGCTCCTCCCGCTGAGGCAGGAACCGGAGCTTGGCGCGGTGCAGGGGGATCTCGATCGGCGCGGTCCGCGAACGATCGGCGTACGCGACAATCGCCTTTTCGCCGAGTTCCCACGTGACGGCCTTTCCCGCGAACACAAGCTCGATCCGATCGAGGACCAAGTCGACGGCCGAGATCTTGTAGAGTCCCTGAAGGGCGCCCTCGACCACGGGACGCTCGACCGGGTCGAGTTGATCGAGCCAACCGCGCCGGTGGACGGAGGCGACGAGCCAGCCTTCGCGGTATTCGAAGTCGAGGCAAAGGGCGGCGTCGGATCCTCGCGCCGCATCCCCGGTCGCCGCCGGCGCGCCGGGCGGAGGCACGGCCCGAAGCGCGACTTCGACCCGATTGGTTGCGAGTCGCATGTCGCCGAGCGTGATTGTGCCGATTCCCAAGGTCCCGCTCTCTTCGAGAAGGACGCAGAACTCGCGGAAGAAAAACCGCTGCAACGACTCCTCGACATGATGCAGGCTCGCCTTGTGCCTCCGCACGCGATTCCATTCGCCCGTCTCGCCGGCGTCGCGGCACGCTTTGCGGAGTTGGCGAAAGAGCTTGGGGATCGTGCCGGAATGAAACCCGGGCCGCAGGAACCGGATCATCGTTTCGCCGTGATGGCCGATGCGCGACGGCTTGAGATGGACCGACCGGTTCGCCGCGTAGAGCCTCCAGTTCTCCTTCAATTCCCAGACGAGGAATCCGAACACGCCGGGGAGCAGGAGGACCGTCGCGCCGGCGAACGCATTCGCGAGGAACGTGCCGAGGAACGGTTGGATGGGAGCCGCGAAGACGCGCGTCAGGATGAGGCTGTACGGCAGGAGGATCTTGTGGGATACGGTGACGACGGGGAAATGCTTGATCGGATTGACCTGCGGTTCGATCAGCAACGTCACATAGATGCGGATGACGTAGCGCACGGCGGACCAGATCGGACTGAACGCCGCCTTGACCGCGAGGAACGGCCGAGGATCTCCCTGTCGGAACCGAAGCCATTCGTCGACGATGTACAGAACGCGTTCGACCGCTTCGAGCACCTGATGGAAGACGTCGACAATCCACTGCAATACGGCGGCGATGACGCGCATGCGCAATTCGTGCCACGCGCGCACCATCAAGTCCGTGAACCGTTCGTCGGCGTACCGGCCGATCGGCGAATTCAGGAACAGGTTGATTCCGAGGAAGACGTTGAGCGCGTACGTCCAGTCCCAAGGATCGGGATCGAGCATCTGGGGGATCAGGCCGATGAGCGAGAAGGCGAGCGGTCGGATCGCGTAGCCGTGGACGACTCGGTAGACCTGGCTCTGGAGGATTCGTTGGACGATCGGCGAGCGAACGATGCGGGTGGGCCATTCGATGAGCAGGGTATGGGCGAGCCGAAACAGGCGCAACAGGGCGAGCACGAAGCGCTGCCGGAAATCAGGCCGATGGATGAGCGGCAGCATCAACGTACCGAGCGCGGCGACCTGCACCACAAATGACCAACTCCACGCATGATGGCTCGGCTCGTGGGATTCGGTCGCCAGGGCCGCTTGGAGGATCGCGGGAAACACGAGCGGACCGGCGCTGATCGGCGCCGCCGCCCATCGGGCCGCTTCGGCCGCCGCCGATTCCACGACGGCCGCGCTGAGTTGGCCATCGCCTTCGAGTACGATTCCCGTCCCGACGTGGACAAGGCCTTCCACCACGTGCGCGAGGCCCGAAAGGGCGAGGAAGGCGCCGCCGAACGGCAACACGACGAATTGAGTCAGGAACCGGCCGACGGGCGTTCCGAACGCGAGCGAGCTGAGGCTCTGCGGTACGCGCAAGTAGATCGCGCCGGGTCGGTAGACGCCCTCGAGATCGCGAGCGAGCCGCCGGTCGGATCGCAACAACTGGTCACCGACGAGTGTTTCCTCGATGCCCGACAGATCGGGCATCTTGAGGTTGTTCATCGACAGGGCGTCGCGCAGGTCGCCCATGTTCACGAACCCCCGTTCGACGATCCGATCGAGGAGCTCCTCGATGATCTTGCGCCGCGCCACCCGCTCGGCGACCGTCGTCGGAACGAGCCCTTCCTGATCGAGGACTCCGGCGATGAGGGGGCGCAGATCGGTTCGCATCCGGTCTTCCATCCGATCGAAGGCGTCTTCGATCAGACGGGTGAGCGATTCGCGCGACGGCGCGTCGACGCGGAGGTTCGAGATCCGGCGCGCCGACGTGCGCAGGTGTTTCGTGATGAGGACTTGCCGGAGCAGGGGCAGCGGCTTCCGAAGCGGGTTTCGGCATTTCGATCGCAGCCAACCCCAAATGTCGATTCGGTACACGCCCCGCTCATGCTCGACGCACGCCTTCTGCAGGTCGTAGAGCAGGCGCGCTTCGGAACTCCATCGATCCTCGGCGGCGTGGCGCACGAGGGGCTTGAGCGCCGCGGCCCACCGGGTGCACAGTTCGGTCGGCAAGTCGAGCGTCTCGCCAAGCCGAGCGACGAGTCGTTCGAGTTCGGCGCTCGCCGCTTCCTCCATTTCCTCGGCGCGATCGGACGGCGCGACGCGCAGCGCCCGCGCGCGGAGGATCAGCGCCTTCACGCCGTTGCCGATCGCTCCGGCGCGCTGCGCCCGCGCGGCGAGACGCAGGAACAGGGACGGCGCCGCAAGCACTCGACCCGTGATCGCGTCGGCCGAACTCGTGCGGCGCGCGTCGTCCTCGAGCAGCACCCGAGCCCCAGGGCTCAGCATGGCCGCGCCCGGAAGACGCGATTCCCGGTGGAGCCGCTCGTGCTCCACGTCCCCGCTCACGAGACGATCCACGGCCGCCCAGTCGCGGATCGCCGGAAAGAAGTGCGTCAGGTCCTTGGGCGCGAAGTAACGCAGCTCCAGGTAGATCGCGAGGAACTCAAGGTAGGCCTCGCGGTCGTCGCTCGGCGGCAGGAGCATGTCGTCCTTGTCGAGCACCTGCCGGATCTCGGCGAACGCGACCGTTCCGATCGCTTCGATGCGCCGCCGTATTTCCGAGTCCGACCATTCGCCGGCCGCGATCCGTTGCTCGCCCGCCAAGTGGATCCGCGCATGGAAGAGCAGCCGCCAATAGGCATGCAGGACATCGGGCGCCGGCGCGTCTTCCAGATAGTCCCCGTCGGTCGGGTGCGCCAGGAGGATGACCTTGCGCGGCAGGTCGTCGCCAGGGGCCAAGGCGAGTTCCCCGCGATCGGCGATGACGAGCAACCGGTCGCGCTGGATCGTGTAGGTCTTGCGGTGGGGGACCTGCAGACCGAGCCCGGCCAATCGCCGGTCCTGCTTGATGACTCGCCGCAAAATGCGCGGTTCGATCAACAGCGCGGCGGGTTCGACCGACTGAATCGCTCGCCGCAGCGAGTCGAGGTCGATGCGCGATGCGGAATTCGCCGCGGCCATGATTTCCTCTGGACACCACCCGATGATGCCGACCGGTCGTGGGACCCGGCCGCCGAGAAAGGCTCGAACGCCGCCACCGTCCCGCTCGCCGAATCCCGGCGCGTCCCGTCCGCCGATCCTCGCCCCGACGGAAACGGCGATCCACTCCAGGAAACATACACCGCGCGGGAGGTCGCGACGCATCCCGGCCCGCCTAAACGGCGAGATTCCGGAACGAAGCATTATAGCGGATATCCGGGCCGAGCGCGTTAGCGTCGCTTGGCCATCGCGCGGGCGACGGCGATCCCCATGTCTGCCGGGCTCTTCGCGACTTCGATCCCGACGCCTTCGAGGGCGGCCGTTTTTTCGGCGGCCGTGCCCTTGCCTCCCGAGATGATCGCGCCCGCGTGTCCCATCCGCTTGCCGGGCGGCGCGGTGCGCCCCGCGATGAATGCGGCGACCGGTTTCGTGACCCGTTCACCAATGAACGCGGCCGCCTCCTCCTCGGCCGAACCGCCGATCTCACCAATCATCAGGATGGCTTCGGTCTCGTCGTCGGCCTGAAACAAGGCGAGCAAGTCGATGAACGAGGTGCCCACGATCGGATCGCCGCCGAGTCCGACGCACGTGGTCTGTCCGAGGCCCAGGTTGCTCGTCTGCCAGACGGCCTCGTACGTCAGCGTGCCGCTGCGGCTGATCACGCCGACCTTTCCCCGTTGATGGATATAGCCCGGCATGATCCCGATCTTGCATTCACCGGCCGTGATGATGCCGGGACAGTTCGGCCCGATCAAACGCACGTTCCCGCGGCGCACGACGTCGTGGACATGGACCATGTCCAGCACGGGGACGCCCTCGGTGATCGCGACGATGAGCGTGATGCCGGCGTCAACCGCTTCCAAGATCGCGTCGGCGGTGAACGGCGCGGGTACGAAGATCATCGTGGCATTCGCGCCGGTCTGCCGGACCGCTTCCTCGACCGTGTCGAAGACGGGCAGCCCCAGACTGGTCTCGCCGCCCTTGCCGGGCGTGACGCCGCCGACCATGCGCGTTCCATAGTCCAGGCAGCCCTTGGTGTGGAATTGACCGGACGCGCCGGTTATTCCCTGGCAGATCACGCGTGTCTCTCGGTCAACCAGGATACTCATCGGAATCACCCATTCGAATTCGGTTGGATCGAAGTCCGCGCGGCTCGCCGATCGCGACGCCGACGCCCGTCAAGCGCGGTTCGCGGCCGCGACGACCTTCCTCGCCGCGTCGGACAAGTCGGTCGCGCCGATAATGTCGACTCCGCTCTCGGCGAGGATTCGGCGGCCTTCCTCGACCTCCGTGCCTTCCAGGCGAACGACGAGCGGAACGTTGAAGCCGACTGTCCGGTACGCCTCGAGCAAGGCGCGTGCGATCGTCGTGCATTGCATGATGCCGCCGAAGATATTGACGAGCACCGCCTTGACGTTGGGATCCGACAGGAGGATCCGAAACGCCTCCGTCACCTGCTCGGTCTTCGCGCCGCCGCCGACGTCGAGGAAATTGGCCGGTTCGCCGCCGTGGTACTTGATGATGTCCATCGTGGACATGGCGAGCCCCGCTCCGTTTACGAGACAGGCGATGTTCCCTTCCATCTTCACGTAACTCAGGCCGGCCTCACCCGCCCGAACCTCGGCCGGATCTTCCTCGGCGAGGTCGCGGAGTTCGGTGAGCTTGGCGTGTCGGAAGAGACTGTTGTCGTCGAACGTGATCTTGGCGTCGAGCGCCGTGAGATCGCCCGCTTGCGTCACGACCAGCGGATTGACTTCGACGAGACTGCAGTCGAGATCGACGAACAGACGGCACAGCCGTTTCATGAACGCGTCCGCGCCGCGAACGGTGGGCCCGGCGATCCCGAGTTTCTTGCGGAGCTTGCGGACCTGAAACGCGTGCAGTCCCGCGTGCGGTTCGAAATGTTCCTTGTGGATGCGCTCGGGCGTTTCGGCGGCGACCTTTTCGATTTCGACGCCGCCTTCCGTCGAGACCATCAGTACGGGAAGCGCGGCCGCCCGATCGAGGACGATGCCGAGGTAAAGTTCGCGCGCGATGTCGCATCCCGCCTCGACATAAACCTGCCGCACGGTCCGCCCGGCCGGACCGGTTTGGATCGTCACGAGTTTCCTGCCGAGCAGTCTGCCGGCGACCTGCCCGGCCTCGTCCGCCGACCGGACGAGTTGGACGCCGCGCTGGGACGGATCGTCCAGCACGGTCCCCTTGCCTCGGCCTCCCGCGTGGATCTGGGACTTGACGACGGCGACCGGACCGCCGAGCGCCGTGAAGGCGGCCGCCGCCTCGCCGGATGATCTCGCGACCCGCCCCTCGGGTACGACGATTCCCGCCGCACGGAACAACTCCTTGCCCTGGAACTCGTGGATCTTCATCGTCAACCGTCTCGCTCGCGGGAATCCGGCATCCGAGGCGCGAACGGACCGTCGCCGCTCGCGCCACCACACGAAGGCGCGGATTATAGGAGCCGTTCCGGCGAAGGGTCAAGGATGCGGAGGACGGTCGGTCGTTTGGGCGTCGCGCGCGAAACGCGGGTCTTCGAGGCCGAGTCGCTTCATTTTCTTGTAAAGGGTCGTACGGTTGATGCCGAGCCGTTCGGCGGTGACCGTACGGTTCCAATGGCACGCGCGAAGCACTTCGAGAATGATGTGACGCTCGGGTTCGGCGAGCGATTCGCGCAGCGAATGGGCCGATTCCCGGACCGCCGGGCGCGACGCGCGGGACTGGACGTGCGCCGGAAGGTCGGCGATCCCGATCCGATCGCCTTTTCCCAGGAGCACGGCCCGTTCGATCACGTTTTGCAGTTCCCGCACGTTGCCGGGCCACGCGTATTGGCGGAACGCGTCGATCGCCTCGGAACCCAACTCCCGATACGGTTTTCCCGACTCCTCGCACGCCTGCGTCAGGAAGTGCCGAGCGAGGAGGGGAATATCGGCCGTGCGCTCGCGCAGGGGCGGCAATTCGACGGAGATCACGTTGATTCGGTAGAAAAGGTCCTGGCGGAACGTGCCCGCCGCGACCCGCGACGCCAGATCCTCATTCGTCGCCAAGACGACCCGCGAGTCGACCTGGATCGTCTTCGTTCCGCCAACCGGCTCGAATGCGAATTCCTGCAGGACTCGCAGCAATTTGACCTGGAATCCGGGCGACGCCGTTCCGATTTCGTCGAGGAAAATCGTGCCGCCGTCCGCCTGCAGGAACCGGCCTCGCTTTTCTCCGACGGCGCCGGTGAACGCGCCGGCCACGTGTCCGAAGAGCTCGCTTTCGAGCAGCGTTTCGGGCAACGCGCCGCATGCGACCGCGACGAATGGCCCGTCGCGCCGCGCGCTGCGGCGGTGGATCGCTCGGGCAAGGAGCGATTTCCCCGTACCACTCTCACCCGTGAGCAACACGGTCGCCCGCGTGTCCGCAACGCTGTCGATGATGTCGAAGATCCGCTGCATCCGATAATCGTGCCCGACAATATTCTCGATACCGAATCGGAGGTCGAGTTGCGCCTTGAGCTGCCGGTTCTCCTCGATCACCTTCCGCTGGGACAACGCGCGCTCGATCGCCAGTTCGAGCTCCTCGTCGATCAATGGCTTGGTCAGCAAGTCGAAGGCGCCCATCCGGAGCGCGTCGATGCCCGTCTCCACCGTCCCGTAACCGGTCACCAAGATGACGGCCGTTCCCGGATGGTGCGCGCGGCACGTCTCCAGAACGTCGAAACCGTCGCCGTCCTCGAGCCGAATGTCGGCGAGCACCAGGTCGAACGATCGCTGAGCCAGTTGCTTCCGAGCCGCTTCCACGCCCGTTGCCTCGCCCACGTCGTACCCGAGCTCCCGAAGCCAACCGGCCATGGAACGCAAGACGTGCTGATCGTCGTCCACGAGCAACAGGGAATGCGGCATTTCGGTTCGACCTCGAGACCGGTGGTTTCGTCGGAGCGGGCCGGAAGGCGTGGTAAGGTATCTACGTCACGGCAACGGATGAGTCAAAACGGCAACAACTCCACTCCCCCCGCCCCGTCCCGTGAACCGAACCAATCGAGTCCCGTTGATGGCTCACCCCTCTTTCGGTAAGATTGGATCCAACGATGGGGCGGGAGCTTTCCCGGACGTTGCCCTGTCCAACGAGGCGCGGTCGTTCGCGGATTGGGGGGATGGCGCGGAAAATCAAAAATGGTAGATTTGGGGCATACGCAGGCGACCGACGTAGTCATCTCCGCGTGAAATACGACGCGGCGTGCTGGGGTGGTGTTTAGCCCGTCAGGTCGGCAGTCGCGGAGGAATAGGTGCCATTATGTCGATTCGACTCTGGATCGCCGATGACCACGAGGTGGTTCGGCAGGGATTTCGGTGCCTGTTTTCGGGCACGGATATCGAGGTGGTTGGTGAGGCGACCAACGGCAAGCAGGCCGTTCAGGACGTGACCCGCCACAAGCCGGACGTCATCCTGATGGACGTCCGGATGCCGGATGTCGACGGACTCGAAGCGCTGGAGAAGCTTCGGAAGAAGTTGCCCGACTTCCCGGTGGTCATGATTTCGAGTTTCGACAATCCGACGTATGTGGCGCGCAGCGTCGCGCTGGGTGCGTCCGACTTTGTGCTGAAAGGTTCGCCTAGGACCGAGATCATTTCGGCCATTTCGCGTGCGGCGAAGCACGAGGGCCCACCGGAATCGAGCATGCTCGTGCAGGTCAAGCACGCGATGAGCCACCGGTCCGATCGTCCGGCGAACGATGTCCCGTTGACCAATCGCGAGCTGCAGGTATTACGGCACATCGCGCTCGGTCTGAGCAATCGCGAGATCGGCCGATCGCTCGACATCAGCGTGGAGACGGTCAAGGAGCACGTTCAGAACATTCTGCGGAAGATCGAAGCGACCGACCGAACGCAGGCCGCTGTTTGGGCGGTGAAACGCGGATTGGTCTGAGTGGCCCGCCGTCGGCGCCCGCCGCCGACTCTTCAAACCGCGGTATGAAGGCGGCATGGGGCCCGGTCGACGCTTGGCCTGCGGCTTCTTCGGACGGGGATCCCTAGCGCGCTCGGGGATGCGCCTTCTCATACGCTTGCCGCAGGCTTACCGTGCTGAGGTGCGTATAGACCTGGGTTGTCACGAGGCTCTTGTGGCCGAGCAGTTCCTGGACTCCCCGGATATCCGCGCCGGCGTCGAGCAGGTGGGTTGCGAAACTGTGTCGCAGCGTGTGCGGCGACGTCCGCGCGTCCAGCCCCGTCTCCGCGATGTATTTGTCGAGCATGCGGGCGACGCTCCGCGTGGTCAACCGAGTTCCGAATCGATTGACGAAGACGGGCGCCGAGGCCCCTTGGGGTTCGCCTTCCGACAGATGTCGTCGAGCCAGCCAGGACCGCAAGGCGCGGGCGGCATGCGATCCGATCGGCGCGAATCGTTCCCGGCGCCCTTTTCCGCGGATCCGCACAAGGCCCTCGTTCCAATCCAGGTCGCCGTCGTTCATTCCGACGACTTCGCTTACGCGAAGCCCGGCTGAGTAGATTGTTTCGAGGATGGCCCGATCGCGCGATCCAAACGGCGCGCCCGGTCGCGGAGCGGCGAGCAATCGACCGACTTCGGCGGTCGTCAGGAAATGCGGCAGCTTGCGTTCGCGGCGCGGATTGCGCAGCGGTTTGGCGGGATTTGCGACGACGAGGCCTTCCCGCTGGGCGAATCGAAACAGGCTTCGAAGGGACGCGAGCTTCCTTGCAATCGAACTGCGCGCGTAGGCGGCCTCTTGCAAGGCGGCCAAATAGGAGCGAAGAACGAGCGGAGTCACGCCTTCGATACGGGGGTCGGCGCCGAGCGATGCCTCGAGGTAGTCCACCAGCGTGGTCAGATCCTCGCGGTAGGACTTGATCGTGAGATCGGCCGCATTGCGCTCGACGCGCAAGTACCGCAGATACCGCGAAACCGCCGTCCGCATGGAATCGCCCGTTCGAATCGGTTCCCCACCGGCCCTTCATCGTTCGCCGCGCGGTAAACACCCCCCCCTATTCCGCTCGGCAACCCGGCCCAGCCCTATTCGTCGATCTCGCTGCTTTCCGAGGCCTGGGTCAGCTCGAATCGGGACGCGGCGCCGGCCCGCGGCGTGAAACCGTGCCGGATCTTCTGGCTCAGAACGGCCGCGTCATACCAGGTGAAACTCAGATCCGGATTCGATGCGAATCGCCCGAGCGTCCGCAGCGCCTCGGCGCGGTGCGCGTCGTCGAAAAGGAACACGTACCGCTCGCTGCCTTTGACGAGTGCCAGCACATTGATGTCTTGGGACACAAACGTTCCTTCCATGGACTGCCGCGAGCCACCGGCGAGCGACTCACAAGGGGCACGACCGGCCGACGGTGCCGTTCCGACTCGCGCGGGTGGATGGCCGAGCGGCAATCCCGCCGTTCGAGCGAGCCGTAGGCGCCGTGGATTTCCTTCGGGACGCACGGTTGAGGGCTACGGGTCATATCGGCTGATTGGCCATCGCCACAGCACTTTGGGTTCGCCAACTCCTCCCCGAGACGCCAGTGTTTCCGTGATATGCGCGTAACAACAGAATCGCATGAAATCGTCACTACGTTGCAAATAGGCCTGCCAGCCGCCAAACCGCGCGTCGTCCCGAAATTCGTAATAGTCCTCCAGCATCCGCGTGAGATCGAGGTCATTACCATGATAGATGCGTGTCTGGCGGATGATCGGCTCACGCTGGCCGCGATAGGGAGGTCGAACGGGCTGGGGACCGTCCGGGATGAACCCCGTCGGATCGGGCCAGCCGCCGGGGAGCCCGTCCGCTCGAATGCCGCCCCACGGTGCCTCGTCGCCTCCGTCGGCTTCGCCGCCCGCTGCTTGGCCTTCGCCTGCCTCGCGCGCTAAGGCGCCGGGTCGGTTCGGATCACCCGGTGTGGGAGTCTGGGTTTCGAGTTGCTCGCGGGCGAGCGCGAATTCCGCCTCCCATGCGAACGACTTGGGAATATACTCTTCCCGCGACGTTCCCCACGGAAGCCCGTAACCCGGCGGAATCGGGTGAAAACCCGGATTGGCCGCGTACCACCGCACGGTGAGCCCCATACGGGGCGGATAGTATGGATGGAAATCGGTGACCGCCCCGATCAAGAGGACGTCGACATTCAGACGCCGAGCCAATTCCTGATAGTCAGTGCCTTCCGTCAAGTCGACGCCGAGATCCTCGACTTTCCGTTGGGTCACGCCGACGGGCAGAATCTCGAAACCGGGTATCGCCTGCATTTCCTCAAAGTACAGCAGGGCGACACGCTCGCCGTCGACGTGTGGATTTTCGGAAAGATTGAAGAATGGGAGGATGGCGACGCGGTGAAGCTGGGGGAATGGGTTATGATACGAGGGCTGACAGAGCTTCGTGGGGATGGCGGCGCACCCGAGGAATAGGGTGACGAACACGCCGAGGCATGCGGCGGCATACCCACGGCCGAACCGATGACTCGAGCGAATCCGGATGGGGTGCCGTCCGGTTGTCGGCCGGGCTGGGCTCTGCCGGACGGGATTTCGGAACGGCTGTTTTTCCCGTTCGATGCGCATGATCGAAGGTGGACCTCAGACGAGTTGGCCCCCCAACCATGTCGGTGCGTCCGCAATCAGGCCGTTTATCGGCCCGCGATTCAGGTATCTTGAGCCCATTCACGACCTTCCTTCTTTTTTCGCTTCCCCCTTTCATCAACGGCGTCCTGGCCTCGCGCCGCGGAGAACCCCAAGGGGGGGGGCGAAAGGAGATACTGTCCCAATGCTTGATGTCTTGGTGATCGCGCCGCATCCGGATGACGCGGAATTGGGGATGGGAGGCGCGATCGCGCGCCTGATCGCCTCGGGCCGGCGAGTCGGCGTACTGGATCTCACCGACGGCGAACCGACGCCCCATGGCTCGTTGGAAATCCGCGCACGCGAAACCCGAGCGGCGACCCAAGCCCTGGGCCTCGATTGGCGCGAGAACCTAGGCCTTCCGAACCGGTCGCTCGAACCGAGCTTGGGGGCGCGGCGTCGGGTTGCCGAGGTGATCCGCCGGGTTCGCCCAACTTGGCTCTTTGCGCCGTACTGGGAGGATGCCCATCCCGACCATGTCGCGGCGACGTCGCTGATTGAAGCCGCGCGATTCTGGGCCAAATTGACCAAGACCGACATGCTGGGCGAGCCTTGGTATCCCGAACGGATCTACTACTACTATTGCATCCACCTGCGGCATGCCCCACGCCCCGCGTTCGTGCTGGACATAAGCCCGCATTGGAACCTCAAGCGATCCGCGATTGCCTGCTATGAAAGCCAATTCCTGGTCGGCAACCCCGCCGGTTCAGCGACAATCCTCGACCGACTCCGCGACGAGAGCGCCTACTGGGGGCGCATGATCGGCGTTGAATACGGTGAGCCGTTCGCGTCGCGGGAACCGATCGGTCTCAGGGACCTGCGCGACCTCATCTGACCGCCGTCGCCCGACTTCACCGCCCGCGTCAAGCCACGCGACGCCTCGGGTCGCGGGCGAACGCAATCTTGACCATCGCCAAACATAATCTTGGCCAAACACAATCTTGGCCAGGTCACTCGCGGACGCGGTATGGCTAGCATGCGTTGAATGGGCTGACTGGTGGCGTTTGGAGATTTGCGTCGAATTCAATTTTGGCCAGGTCACTCGCGGACGCGGCAGGTCACTCGCGGACGCGGCATGAGCGTCATGGGTTGAATGGGGCGAATCGTGAAAATGCGAAGAATGCGAAGTCGTGATCTTGGCCGGGGTACGTGTGGACGTCGAGGGCGAAACGGGACTCGAACAGGGCGAACGGCGCTCCGGCGATCGGTCGTCCGGGACTGATCTGGAGCGGATCGGCGAAATTCGGTACATCCCGCGTTTTGTGAGGAGGCTGGTCATGGGTCGATTCCGCTACACGGGGTGTTCGTTCGGAGGCGTGAAGCTCGCGATCGGATGCGCCGTGCTCATCCTTCCCGGATGCACTGGGGGACCTTGGAAAACCAAACCCGGTACGGCGTCCGGACCCGCGGCATGGCTTCGGTCCCTCTTTCCGCCGGAAGGCGAGACGTTTTATAACGACCAATCGCACGACATCGAGCGAAGCCTGGATCGCCATCGGCAAGGCTCGGCCTCTCTTTCGATCGACTGACGGCTCGACGGACGGAACGCGCATGCCCCGTGACCCGGAAAACCGGCTCGGCGAACTCCTCGCCCGCGCCCGCGACGCGGCCCTCGTCGATGCCCTGCTGGCGCTCCTCCAATGGGACGAGCGAACGACGCTACCGATCGGGGGCCGGGCCTATCGCGCCGAGCAGGTCGCACGCGTCGCCGGTCAACTCCACGCGATCCGCACCGATCCGGGACTCGGCGATTGCCTCGGGGAGCTCGCCGAGAGTCCCCTTGCGGCGGACCCGCATTCCGACGAGGGCGCGACGATCCGCGTGATGCGTCGCGATTTCGAGCGAAACGCGAAGATACCGGCTCGTCTCGTCGAGGAGCTCGCGCGGGAAACCGTCTTGGGGCAGCAGGCATGGGCGGAGGCACGGAACAGGAACGAATACGCGCTCTTCCGCCCTCGACTCGATCGGATCCTCGCCCTCAAACGGGAACAAGCCGACACGCTCGGCCACGGCGGCGCCCGATACGATGCGATGCTCGAGGAATACGAGCCGGGCGCTACCGTTCGGGAACTCACGGGTGTCCTAGAAGGACTTCGCCTCGCGTTGATCCCATGGGTCGCCGAGGCGGCCGACGCGTGTCGAGGCCGCGAGGCCCGACTGCTTGGCCGGTTCTATTCGAGATCCGATCAGGAGGCGTTCGGGGTTGAAGCGGCGGCACGCATCGGGTTCGATTTCTCGCGGGGTCGCTT
This sequence comes from Planctomycetota bacterium, assembly GCA_016872725.1. Lineage (GTDB taxonomy): Bacteria > Planctomycetota > Planctomycetia > Pirellulales > Pirellulaceae > VGZC01. Next base: position 13,135 of record VGZC01000054.1, on the reverse strand, counting down.
GGACGTCACCGACCATCCGTTTTGCACGACGCTGGGTCCACACGATTGCCGCATCACAACGCGGTACGATGAACGCTTTTTCCCAACGGCCTTCTTTGGCATCCTGCATGAAGCGGGGCACGGCATATATGAGCAGGGCCTTCGAACCGACTGGTACGGAACTCCGCCGGGTAGCTTCGCATCGCTTGGAGTCCACGAATCGCAATCGCGTTTGTGGGAGAACCTGGTTGGCCGGAGCCGACCGTTTTGGGAGCACCATTTCCCAATCGCCCAGCGCCGGTTTCCCTCAGCGCTCGAAGGCGCCCGGCTTGACGCGTTTCTCGGCGAAATCAACATGGTGCGACCTTCGCTGATCCGGGTGGAAGCCGACGAGGCCACATACAATCTGCACATCGTGCTCCGATTCGAACTCGAACAGGCCCTGCTCGACGACACCCTTTCGACAACCGATCTGCCGGCCGCGTGGAATGCGAAATACGCCGAGTTCCTGGGAATCACACCGCCCGATGACGCGTCGGGCGTTCTGCAGGACGTGCACTGGAGCGCCGGACTTTTCGGGTACTTTCCAACGTACACGATCGGCAACTTGCTCGCCGCACAGATCGCGGAAGCCTACCGAGCGTCGGACAGGGCGTCCGACGCGGAGTGGTCGCGCGGCGATTACACGGGTTTGTTGGAGTGGTTGCGGCGCGAGATCCACACGCGAGGACGGTGCTTTTCCGCGCCGGAGCTGTGCCGACGGGCAACGGGGCGGGAACTGGCGCCCGATGCTTTGCTCGCCCACCTTCGCGGCAAGTTCGCGCAAGCCTATCATGGACACGTAGGGTCCTAGTCGGTCCGCGTGTTTCGGAAACGGCACGGTTACCCCTCGGTATCCGCGGAGACTCCAATCAGATGGCGATCCTCTTCCACAACACACTGACGAAACAGACCGAACCATTCGAATCGATCCGGCGTGGGCGGGTGACGATGTACGGCTGCGGTCCGACCGTCTACGATTTCGCCCACATCGGCAATTTTCGATCGTTCTTGTTCGCCGACCTCCTGCGGCGGTACTTCGAGTTCATGGGCTACGACGTGCGTCAGGTGATGAACATCACCGACGTCGGGCACATGACCGACGACCAGGTCGCGGACGGAGCGGGGGAGGACAAGATGCAGGTCGCGGCCCGGAAGCTCAAGGAGGCGAAGAAATCGGGAGGCGTCGAGGCGGGCGCGGTCGAGAATCCCGACGACCCGTATCAGGTGGCCGCGTATTATACCGACGCGTTCCTGGAAGACGGCCGGAAGCTCGGTCTCAAAGTCGCCTTCGAGTATCCCCGGAACATCCTGCGCGCGACGCAGCACATCGACGACATGCTTGGCCTCATCGAGCGGCTCGTGCGGAACGGCCACGCGTACGTCGCCGAGGACGGTGTGGTCTATTACAGTGTCGAGTCGTTTCCGGAGTACGGGCGATTGAGCGGCAATACGCTCGACATGCTCCGCGAGGGCTCGGGAGGTCGCGTGATGGAAGAGGACCAGGCGAAGAAGCGCCATCCCTCGGACTTCATGCTTTGGAAGCCCGACCCCGCGCATGTGATGAAGTGGAAGTCCCCATGGGGTGAAGGGTACCCCGGCTGGCATATCGAATGTTCGGCGATGGCCATGAGGGAGCTTGGGGACGTCATCGATATCCACACGGGCGGCGAGGACTTGATCTTCCCGCATCACGAGTGCGAGATCGCCCAGTCGCGGGGTGGTTCGGGCGAGACCGCGTTCGCCCGCGTGTGGCTGCACGTTCGATTCCTCTTGGTCGAAGGCGAGAAGATGTCGAAGCGGCTCGGCAACTTCTTCACGGTGCGCGACGTGCTCCAAGGCAAGGTGACCGGGCGGCCCGTGCATCCGGCCGTTTTGCGCTACGAACTGATCAAGTCCCACTACCGTGCGAACATGAACTTCACCGCGAAAGGGCTCGTCGATTCGGCGGGCAACGTCTTGAAGCTGAACCGATTCGTGAGGCAATTGGAGGAGGAAACGGGCGGCGCGTCCGTCGAGGCCGATGCGTCGCACCCGGTTCTTCGCGAGTTCCGAGAGGCGCTCAGCGACGATCTCAACGTCGCGGGTGGTCTCGCGGCCGTGCTCCCTTGGTCGAACAAGAAGCCGAAAGACGCGCGTGAGGCGCTCGGAGTCTGCCGCTCGATCAACCGGGTGCTCGGCGTCGCGCCGCTAGAACCCACGACATTTCCGCAGGGTGTCGAGCAGTTCGGCATCGTCCATGATCCGGCCATCCTGGAGACATGCCGTGCAATCGACGCGGCGCGCGCCGACCGCGATTTCCAAACGGCGGACGAACTGCGCCGCAGGCTTGTGGAGCAGGGATTTCAAGTCCAAACTTCCAGGGATGGCACGTCGGTGCAGCAGCAACTCGCGTAAGGGGAAGGCGATGTCAAGTTCCCTCGCGGAGGGCGACCGGGCGGTGATGGCGGGCAAGTTGGTCAATCGGTACCAGATCGGCCTTCTGGTCGCGGGCGCCCTATTCACGGTAACCGCGTGCGCCTACGCGGTCGCTGTCGTGCGCCTCGATCAACACGCGAGGTCGGGTGTGCGCGACGTCGAGTCGGGATTCGTCGCGTGGATGGACCATTACGGCACATGGCTCCTGTTCGGTGAACTCGCCGCGCTCGGCGTCATGACGGCGGGGCTGGTGGGCACGGACGATTCCCGGTCCAAGCGGGCCGGCGGCGGTCCGGACGGTGATGCCGCCTCCGAACCGGCGAACGTATCGGGCATTTCCGACGAGGTCATGCGATGAAGGTCCAAGACGCGGGTGACGTGCCGCTCCGGCCCGTCACGATGGAAGGTGCCTGGGGATGCGGTGTTCGGTGGCTCCTGTGCGAGCCTGACGGAGCGCCGAATTTCGCCATGCGGCAATTCGACGTCGCGCCGGGCGGCTTCACGCCCCGCCACAGCCATCCGTACGAGCACGAAGTGTACGTGCTTGAAGGCGAGGGGGTCGTCCTGCAGGGCGACGTCGAGCGTCCGCTGAAAGCCGGTCATGTCGTCCTGGTCGACCCCGATGAGGTCCACCAGTTCCGCAACACGGGAAGCACGACGCTCCGTTTCCTCTGCCTCATTCCCAATTCGGCCGCGGCGGGCCAGTTCCCCGTCGCGCCCGAGTGCGGAGTTTCCGCGTCGCGCCGGCCTCCGAGCGGGCGCTAGGCGATCGCCGACCGGCGCATGCGCGGCGTCCATCACCGACTCCCGGAAATGGCCTATGAACGGTTCCGATCCGCGCGCGACAATCGAACGGATCCGCGACGCGATCCGCCACCACGACCGCAAATACTACGTCGAAGCCCAGCCCGAGATCAGCGATCGCGAATACGACGCGTTGATGCGTCGACTCGTCGAATTGGAATCCGCGCATCCCGAGTGGATCGCTCCCGACAGCCCCACGCAGCGCGTCGGCGAGTCGCCGGTCGAAGGTCTCGACAAGGTGACGCATGCGCTCCCCATGCTCTCGATCGACAACACGTACCGCATCGAGGACCTCGAGAAGTACGGCGAGCGGACGGCGCGGCTTCTGCCGGATGAGGAGATCGAATGGACCGTCGAGATGAAGATCGACGGAGTGGCCGTCGCGCTGGTGTACGAGGCCGGTGATCTTGTGCGAGCGGTCACGCGCGGAGACGGGCGGGTCGGCGATGACGTGACCCACAACGCGCGCACGCTCCGCGACGTGCCCCTCCGCCTCCTCGGAGACGCTCCGCCAAGCCGGCTCGAAGTCCGAGGCGAAGTCTATATGACGAACTCCGATCTCGTCACGCTCAACCAACTCCAGGCCGAAGCGGGCGAGCCGCCGTTCGCCAACCCTCGCAGTGTCGTCGTGGGGAGCATCCGGCTGCTCGACCCTCGACTCTGCGCCCGACGCAAACTCCGGTTCTTCGTCCATGGACTCGGGCGGTGCGAGGGACTTCGCGCGACGACGTATGGCCGGTTTCTCGACGAAGTCCGCGCGTATGGACTCAGCCCGACTCCGTACGCGAGGACGTTCCGCGACTTTTCCGGAGCCGTCGCGTACTGCCAGGAACTGATCGAGCGGCTGCACGAGTTCGATTTCGAGGTCGATGGCCTCGTGCTCAAGGTCAATCGGTTCCAACAGCGCGATCGGCTCGGCGCGACGAGCAAGAGCCCTCGCTGGGTCATCGCCTACAAGTTCGAGAAATTCGAAGCGACGACCCGCCTCGATCGCATCCATGTCCAGGTCGGAAAATCCGGAGCGATCACGCCGGTCGCCGAACTCCAGCCGGTCCAGCTCGCCGGAACAACGGTCAGTCGAGCGAGCCTTCACAACGCCGACGAGATCATCCGCAAGGACGTTCGCGAGGGGGACACGGTCGTCGTCGAGAAGGCCGGCAAGATCATTCCGCATATCGTGCGGGTCGAGAAACACCTGCGGGAACCGGGCGCTCCCGAATTCGCCTTTCCCGCGCACTGCCCCGCGTGCGCGGCGCGATTGGTGAAGGACGAACAAGGCGTCTACATCCGGTGTCCCAACGAGTCGTGCCCGGCGCAAATCAAGGAGCGCATCCGCTATTTCGCGACCCGCAACGCGATGTCGATCGACGGGCTCGGCGAGAAACTCATCGATCAGCTCGTCGATCTGGGATTCGTTCGCTCGTTCGCCGACCTGTATCGACTCGAAGCGGATCAGCTCGCCGAGCTCGAACGCATGGGCGCGAAGTCGGCGGCGAGTCTCGTCGCGGCGATCGACGGCAGCCGCAATCGCGGCTTGGCTCCCCTGCTAAACGGCCTTTCGGTCCGGCACGTGGGAGCTCGCGTGTCCCGCATCCTCGCGGACCATTTCGGAACGATGGAAAAACTCCGCGCCGCCTCGTGCGACGAGCTCGCGTCGATCCACGAAATCGGTCCGACCATCGCCGATAGCGTTCACTCGTATCTCCAAAGCCCGCGGGGACGCGACGAGGTCGATGCGTTGTCCGAAGCCGGAGTCCGCATGGAGTCGGATCGAGGCGGCCGTTCGGAGACCGGTCCGTTCTCGGGCAAGACGGTGGTCGTGACCGGTACCTTGGAGCGGTTCACGCGCGATCGGATTCACGCGCTGATCGAGAGTCAGGGCGGTCGACCCGCGTCGTCGGTTTCATCAAGAACCGATCTTGTCATCGCCGGCGAAAACGCGGGAAGCAAACTCGCGAAGGCCCGGGAACTCGGCATCCCCGTCCTCGATGAACGCGAGCTCGAACACCTATTGGGCGACGGTGCCTGAATCGCCGTCGAATTCGAGGGCACTCATCCCCGAGGGCACGCATCGGATTCCCCTCGGCAATTCCATGGAAACTCGCCATGGAACGGCTCCCCAGATCGGCGGCGGCCGCCAATAATCCGTCGAATGAAAGGAAATCGTGACATGAACACGCGATGGCTGTGGGGAATCGCGGCGCTCTCCGCCGCGTTGCGGATCGGATCGTCGGAACCACCGAAAGTCGGAGACCCGGCCCCCGATTTCACGTTGACGGGCAGCGACGGCGCCGTACACAAGTTGTCGGATCACGCCGGAAAACGGCCCGTGATCCTCGCATGGTTCCCCAAAGCGTTCACCGGCGGGTGAACGAAGGAATGTGTCTCGTTCCGTGAGAACGGGGATGCGCTGAAGGGGCTTGAAATCGCGTACTACACGGCGAGTTGCGACGCCGTCGAGAAGAACGCCGAATTCGCGAAGAGCCTGAAACTGGACTATCCGATCCTCAGTGACCCGTCGGGCGAAACGGCCCGCGCGTACGGCGTCTATCAATCCCTGGGCGGATTCGCTCAACGGGTGACGTTCCTCATCGACAAGGACGGCCGCATCGCCCACATCGACAACAAGGTCCAAGTCGGTTCCCACGGAAAGGACATCGTGAAGAAGCTCGACGAACTGGGAATCGCCGCAAAGAAGCAGTAGGCCGCTCCACCCGTTCGTTCTACGGGTCAAGAAGGAGGGGCGCCCAAAGATCGGGCTTGAGCGCGGGAATTTCCCCGGATGGCGGAAGGGTGGCCTTCACGGCCGCCTTCAACTGTTCGGAAAGGTCCTCGATCGTCTTGGCGTGTTCGGGCCGCTCGGCCAGGTTCACCCATTCGCGCGGGTCCTGGTCGTGATCGTACAACTCACGACCCTTCCTTCCCTCGTCCCATTCGGTGTATCGCCATCGATCGGTGCGAAGCGTGTAGCCGAAGAACCGTCCGCCGTCGGAGGACGCATCGGTCCCGACGGCAGCCCGCGCACGGCCGCCGCCCCGGGTCACCTGCGTAAGAGCCCAACCTCGGCCGACGTGGGAGGGATCATCGAGCATGGGGACGAGACTTTGGCCCTGTAGGTTCTTCGGCGCGTCGATGCGGCACATCCGGGCGAGTGTCGGAAAGATGTCGATTTGCGAGACGGGGGATGGCACGACCATGGAACGCGAGGATCCCGGCGGCACGATGAGCATCGGAACCCGCGAACTCTCCTCGAATAGGCTCATCTTCTGCCAGAGCCCGTGTTCTCCCATGTGATAGCCGTGGTCGCTGGTGAAGACGATGATCGTGTCCTTGGCCAGGTCGAGTCGTTCAAGGGCATCGAGGACGCGGCCCACTTGCGCATCCATGAAGCTGATGCTCGCCAAGTACGCTTGTCGCGCCTGGCGTCGAAGATCGTCGGTCATCGCGTCCTGTTCCTTCTTGCGGCTGCCGAGCGCGGGGGCCGGCAAGTCGGCCTGATCTTCGGCGACTCCTTCGACGACCGGCATGCTACCGGCCGGAAACCAGCCGAAATAGGGCGTTTCCGGCGCGACGTACGGAGTGTGAGGCCGAAAGAAACCGACGGCGAGAAAGAACGGACGATCCTTGCGCCGCGCGCACCGCTCAAGAACCCACATCGCGTCCTCGGCCATCTTGCCGTCGGTGTGGTGCTCGTCCGATTTCGGCGACGCGTACCAACTGAGTGTTCCCCCGAACTGGCCCGGCGTCAACGAGAAGATCCTGGGGTGTTCCTCCAGCCGATCGACGCCCGGCGGATTTAGCTCCAATTCCCACGAGGCCGGATCGTCGTGGCCGTTGGTGCCGATCGAATTCGGGACGTTGTAATGGTACAGTTTGCCGATCCGCGCCACGAAATACCCCGCGTTGCGGAACGCTTGCGGCATGCTCGGCTGATTCGGTATCGTCTGCCGGAAGATCTGCTGATTGGCGTGGATTCCCGTACTGTTGGGATAGAGGCCGGTCAGCAGCGAATTGCGGCTTGGGCCGCACAACGGAAACGCGCAGTAGGCCCGATCGAATCGAGCGCCCCGCGACGCCAATCGGTCCAGATTCGGTGTCTTGGCGATCGGATCGCCGTAGCATCCCAACATGTTGTTGAGGTCGTCGGAGATGAGGAACAAGACGTTGGGGCGGGCCTCATCCGCGCGGAGATCGAGCGATCCGGCGGCAACCAACATCAAGGCGAACAGAACGCCGCGAGGGACGGATCGGACCATGCGCGCCTCACCTTCGTAATCGAACCGGGGGCCGACGCACGTGGACGAGCGAACGCCCTGGTCGGCGCGAGGCCTATTGTAGCGAGGTCCGCCGCGCGATGCGAGGGCGCCGAACCGCGCCTCGGCGCGCGGACGGGCGTTCGTCGTCCGGATCCTCCGATCCCGCGACCAGGTCCTCATCCCGCGACGCGTCGTCCGCGTCGTTCGCATTATCCTCGTCGTCGAGAGAGTCGTCGTCGGCATCGTCGTCGAGAGAGTCGTCGTCGGCATCGTCGTCCTCGCCGTCGAACGCATCCTCATCGAACGCGTCGTCTTCGCGATCCTCGACGTCCCACTCGGCGTCCCGTCCTTCCAGTGCTTCATCGAGATCCTCGGTGAGATCCTCGGACTCGACATCGAGCACTTCATCGGGGTGGTCGTTGAGTGCGCGCGTCTTGAGCGGATTCACCGCGCCGCGGCCGGTCGGGTGCGCGCGATCGTCGGCGCGATCCTCGTCCCAACCGGACGAGCCGGGTCGAAGGCGGTTGGAACGGCGAGGCGCGGCCGGGGGATCGGCGTCGCGGGGCGGGGCCGACGGGCCGCCGAGGCTGCGTGCTTCCCAATCTTCAAGGCTGATGAGCACCTCGCGCGCCTGGGACCCCGCGTACGTGCCGACGATTCCGTCCTCTTCCATGTAGTCGATCAGCCGCGCCGCTCGACCGTACCCGATGCCGAGCGCGCGTTGGAGGAGCGACACGCTGCCCCGTCCCTCGCGCACCAGCACGTCGATCGCCTGTTCGTAGAGTTCGTCGCGTTTCTTGAGTTCCTCGGAGCTCGCCGAGGCGCCGTCACTCACGCGGATGTTGACCAGTTCATGGACGAAATGCTGTTCCCCCGTGCTGACGGCGTCGACGACCCGTTCGATTTCGTCGTCGCTGAGATAGGTTCCCTGTCCGCGCAGCAGGGTGCTCGTTCCGGGCCAGAGGAACAGCATGTCGCCGTTGCCGAGCAGCTTATCGGCGCCCATTTCGTCGAGCACGACGCGGCTGTCGGTTCGGCTCGCGACCTGAAACGCGATGCGCGCGGGCAGGTTGGACTTGATGAGCCCCGTGATGACGTCGACCGTCGGTTTCTGTGTCGCGAGGATCAGGTGGATACCGACCGCTCGACTCTTTTGGGCGAGCCGAATGATGTGCTGTTCGACCTCCTTGCCGGCGGTCATCATGAGATCGGCCATTTCGTCGGCCACGATCACGATGAAGGGCAACTGCAACGGAATATTCGCGCGTTCCTCGTCGTTCTCCGGTTCGAGCCGCTCCATCAGCTCCTCCTCGGAGAGCTGGTTGTAACTGCTGATGTGGCGCACACCGGCCCGCGCGAGCAGCGCATAGCGCTCCTCCATCTTGTCGACGGCCCACGCGAGGATCGCTTCGGCTTTTCGCATGTCGGTGACGACCGGATGCATGAGGTGCGGTAACCGTCCGTAGCAGCTCAATTCGACCATCTTGGGATCGATCAGCAGCAACCGGACCTCGTCGGGCCGCCGGGTCATGAGGATCGAGCAGATGATCGCGTTGAGGCAGACGCTCTTTCCGGTCCCCGTGCGGCCGGCGATCAGCAGGTGCGGCAGCGTCGAAAGGTCGACCGGGAGCGCGCGGCCCGAGACGTCCTTTCCAAGGAACAGGGGGATCCGCATCTTGGCCGCCTTCGGCTGGCATTCCTCGACCACTTCGCGAAGCCGCACTATCTGCCGCTCGGCGTTCGGCACCTCGATTCCCACCGTGTTCTTGCCCGGGATCGGCGCCACGATGCGGACGCTCGGCACGCGCAGGGCGATCGCCAGGTCGTCGGCGAGCCCCGTGATGCGGGACAGGCGCAAGCCGGCTTCGAGCTGAACCTCGTACTGCGCGATGACGGGGCCCGTTTCGATTTCGACGACTTTGACCTGGAACCCGAAGTCGGCGAACGTCTGTTCCAGGATCTTCGCCTTTCGACGGACTTCCTTGTCCTGCGATTCGTACGAGATTTCATCACCGGCGATCAGGAGATCGAGTCGGGGGAGTTCGTATTCGGACGGTTCGGAGACGACGGCCGCTTCGTTCAGCGACGTGATCACGTCGTCGCGTTCATTCCGCGTCTTGCGATTGCGGACGCGCGGCCCGGCCGGCTTCTCGGCCGAGTCGCCGCGCGCGGTGGCTCCCTCCGGTCCGGCGATCAACCGGAGCGACTGTTTGGCTCCCTTGGCCGGCCTCGCATTGGTCACGCCGTCGGCCGCCGCGTCGATCGCCTCGTTCGGATCGGCCGCGTCCTCCGCGTCGCCCGAATCGTCACCGTCGTCGACCTCCTCCGTTTCGGTGTCCGACGATTCGACCGTGCGTCGAATTCGGACGGAGAGCGCGTCCTTCTCTTCCTGCTCGCAGTCGGTCGCGATGACCGGCATGGCCGGGGTTTCCCGGGGCGCCGCGCGCCGCCGGCTCGCCGCCGTGCGGAGAACCGTTCGTCCGCCGTGGACCGTGACGCGCCCCGCGAAGGCCGCCGCGCGGAGCATCGCGTAGTCGGTGCACAGCAGGAGTCCGCCCGCGACGAGGCTCGCGGCGAGGATGACGCTTCCGGCCGTCGCGAAATGCTGGTGCAGGCACGCCGCCGCGAGTGCGCCGAGGTATCCGCCCGAGCCGATCACCGGCCCGACCGAAATCGACGGAACAAGCAGGTTCGCGAGGGCCGTCAAACCGATGAGCGACGCGAACCAGCCGCATGCTCGAACGAACGGACCCGCGACCGGCTTTCGCCGAAGGAGCAAGCCGTCGAGCGCGGCGAGCGACACGACGAAGTAGTAGGCGCCGAGCCCCAAACCGTTCAGCAGCAGGTCGGAAGCGAGTGCGCCGAGTTTTCCGCACGCGTTTTGGATGACGTCGTTTTGCGGATAGACCGGGATGTCGGGTGTGTACCACCGGCTCAGCGGCGGGAATGGACGGGGAACTGGATCGGCCGCGTCGTACGTCGTCAGCGATGCGCCGAGGAACAGGACGACAGCCAACAGGATGAGCGCGAACAGATCCCGATGGAGGTTGCGTGGTTCGGACATCGGACGCTCGGAGGATCGGTGGCCGGCCGTTTCGTTCGGATGCCGGCATGGCCGTGGGCGCGTCCGTGCCCGTTCCTGCTCCTGATCGGGGTGGAACCCGGGATTCGCGGATGATACGTCTCTTCCTTCGGCCGATCGGCGCGGTTTGCGCCAGTCTCGATCGAGTCGCCCGTCCCGTTTCGCTCGAACGCACGACCGTCACGACTCGCGCCCGGCGCACGACCGACAGGACGGGATCGACTCCAATCCGAAGTCTATCGATGGGGGCCGTCTCTTCCAGGCGAGCGAACGCCCTACGATGCGCGGAATCGCATTCGTGCGTCGGGTCGAATCGAATCCGCCGGTCGTAAGGGCCGATTCCCGCGTCCGCCGCGATCGAGGGTTGTCCCCTCGGCGTCCGTTATGTCGGCGTTGAGCAGCGCGGGCTGATCGGCGAAGCGATACCAGGAATAGGTCACGCCGCCGCCGTCTCCCGGATACGCCTTGAACGGACCGGCCTTCGGACCGGGCTTCCTCCAACAACTGTCCGCTTCCGAAGGTGTTTCGTAGGTCTTGGGAGGTCCGTTCCGCTTTCGGTCGAAACGCGCGTCGGCGAGCCCCGTCTCGACGGGGACTTCCTCCTTGGGCATCCGCACCCAGGCCGGTTTCCCCTTTTCGTCCTTATTCAAGCCGAATGTACTCGGGCAGCATGACCAGATCGCCGCCGAATGTCTCGGGCACGCGTTCATTGGGCACGAGCAAATAGCCCACCATCTCGCCCGGCCTTGACTCCTGGGCGACTAGTAACGAAGGCACCGCCAACAGGAACGACACGGCCAGGATCAGACACTTCGACATACAGGCTCCCACCTGTTTCTCGGGCTCGGACTCGTGCCCATGCTCACATCGAGCCATGATAACGGGTCGGACGTTCGATTACGAGCACGAGCACGAGCACGAGCACGAGCACGAGTACGAGCACGAGTACGATTACGAGCACGAGTACGATTACGAGCACGAGTACGATTACGAGCACGAGTACGATTACGAGCACGAGTACGATTACGAGCACGAGTACGATTACGAGCACGAGTACGATTACGAGCACGAGAAGCGGTGGGAGAAGGAGACATTGGCATGGTCGAGTGCATTCGAATCAGGGCTCGTTTTCCTCGCATGCGGCCGCGGTCCGCGGCGTCCGTCGTTCTGGTCGCGTGGGTCATGCTGACCGCGAGCGGACGGTCGACGGCCCAAGACGGGCGGATACCGGAGTTGCCCGAAGGGCCCGGTTTGGCGGCGAAGTACCCGGGCGACGCCGGCATCGAAAACGACGCGAATGTCGTCTTCGTCGAGAACTTCGAAGCGAAGTCGATCGATGAGCTGAGGAACCGGTGGGAAACGATCGGCTCGCCCGAGATCATGTCGCTCGCGGACGATGCGCCGCCGGGAAGCGGCGGCAAGCGGTCCCTGATGATGCGCCACGTCGGAGGCCAGGGCACCGGGGGGCACCTTTATCGACGGTTGTCACCCGGCTACGACAAGCTCCACGTCCGCTTCTACGTTAAGTTCGATCGTGACTGCGCTCCCATCCATCATTTCTTCCACGTCGGCGGCTACCACCCGCCGACGGCCTACCCGCAGGGCGGCGCCGGGGAACGGCCGCGGGGCGATGACCGGTTCAGCACGGGTGTCGAACCGTTCGGCGACGCCTGGCGTTGGGATTATTACAGCTATTGGATGGAGATGCGCGGCAGCCCTCCCCGCGGCCAGACGTGGGGCAACAGCTTCATCCGCGACCCCCGACTCAACGTCGAGCGGGGCGAATGGCACTGCCTTGAACTGATGATGAAGATGAACGACGTGGGCGACACGAACGGCGAGCAAGCGCTGTGGATCGACGGAAAGCTGGTGAGCCACTTGGGCAGGGGCTTCCCCAGGGGCAAGTGGGTCTACGACACGTTCCGGCTCGACGAAGGGGGCGAGGGCGTTCGGTGGAACGACGCGCTGAGCGGCCCGGAGCGCCTTTCGTTCCCGCCCGGCGGTTCGCCGTTCGAGGGCTTCCGATGGCGCCGCGATGACCGGCTCAAACTAAATTTCCTCTGGGTGCTGTGCTACATCACCCAGGCGCCGCAAGGACACGTCAGCAAAGTCCAGTTTGACGGTATCGTGGTGAGCAAAGAGTATGTCGGACCCGCGATCCGTGGAGGATAGGGGACGAGAACTCGAACGCTGGCCGAACGTGAGCGGGGCGAAACCTCTGACGGGAAACCTGGCCGGACGTTTTCGGCTTCGGCTTCGGACGCGAGATTCCTAAGATCCATCGAGATCCGACCCACAAGAGGACGGGCCCAAAAATGTCGCACCGCGAACCTACTTTCCTGGCCTTTACATGAAACGGTTTCCGCATCGCGACGTCTCCTGCGCAAGTGACACCCTTGGCGACATTGTTCGCAGGAATCGTCGTAAGTCAGGTGGAGGATAGGGGACTTGAACCCCTGACCTCTTGAATGCCATTCAAGCGCTCTCCCAACTGAGCTAATCCCCCGAGGGTTCCGGCATCCGGGTCGACCACGTCGCGGGCCCGGATGGAAACGGG
>VGZC01000053.1 GCA_016872725.1 Planctomycetota bacterium | reverse complement strand
CGCAGATCGTGCGGGCCTATCTGCGCGGGGCGGGCGTCGCGAAACCCGGCGCGTGCCATCTGTTCCGGCACACGGCGGCCACGTTGATGCTCGAAGGGGGCGCCGACGTCCGGTATATCCAGGCGCTCCTCGGCCATACACGCCTGTCGACCACGCAGATCTACACGCACGTGTCGATCACCAAGTTGCGGGAGGTGCGCGAGCGGACGCATCCGGCCCGCCTGTTCCGCGAACCGGGTTCCCCGCTCGGCGCCGAGCCCGCTTGCACCGCGGATTCCCCGATCGCATGCGACAGCGCGGACGACGACCCGCCGTACAATCGACGGACGATCATGGATCGTCGAATAGGCGTTCGTGAGAACGGCAGGCCAGACGACGGCGCCTGGCGGCGTGGAAAGCCGGGGATACCTCCTGGGGGTGGCGGCTTCAGCAGTGACACGATGTCGGAAGGTGGTAGCTGCGATGACAACGAGGGCGGCTACTGGCGGGGTGTAGGCGATGTCTTTCGCAGGTATGGAGACGCCTCGGTTGGTGTGGTCAAAGGTGGTTGGTTCATCATTCGGCATCCGATTCGGACCGGAATCGGAATTGGAACGGCGATTCGGCACCCGATTCGGACGGGATGTGCAATTGCCAATCTTGGTGCCTTGAAGAATCCCAGGAGTGGAAACACTGGAAGTTGCGGGTGACAAGGCGCGCCTACTGCCGGTCGCGGAACGAACCCGCTATCTCTATCGGCCAGGATGCAACGAATGGACCTGCACCGGGCAAGAAAAAACGCTATTGACCCGATTTAGCGAATGGCCTATTCTCCCGCCTCATCAACGGCAACGGAGGCGCCGGAGGGGATGGAGGATGGATGACACGTCCTTCGATGCGTGCCGTTCCAGGGGATGCGATGAACGAAGTGTCCGCACGGGGGCCGGATTCGATCCGGTCCTGCGACCGCGGGGCAAACCGTCGGCATGGAGGCTGTCGGTCCCTCGTCAATCGTTCCGTCGTTCCCGCCGTTGATGGGTGACGCGCCCGTACAGGACGTTGTGGTAACTCACCGACCAATCGCTCCCGGAATCCGCGCGGAGTCCTAAGCCCCCCTGGGACCCGTTAGTATCCGGGGGCTTTTTTTGTTTCTTGGACGACTTGGTGCGGTCGCGCGGCTCCGAGCGGGTCATCCCGTGACGGCGATCTGCTCCGGTTCCTCGCAGGACACGCACCGGTTGCCTCCCTGATCGGCGGCCGTTTTCAGGAACCGGTTCGCCCGTTCGACGAACGACGCGGTCGTGTCGTTCATGATCATCTGAGCCGCGCCCGAGCTGATCGTGAATTGGAGCACGCCGCCCTTGACCGGCAATTTGCAGTTCTCGATGGCCGTTCGGATCCGTTCCGCGACGGCCGCGGCGTCCTCGACCGAGGCGCCGGGCAGCGTCAGCGCGAATTGCCGGTCGCTCACGCGGGCCACGTGATCCATGTCGCGCATGGTCGCTTTGAGGAACTGGGCGGTGGCCTTGAGCATCGTTTCGCCGGCCGATTCGCCGAACGCCTTGGTCAACCGGTCGAACTTATCGATTTCGACGGCGATCATCGACACGTCGGGTCCGCCGCAGCGCCATTCGGCCAGGCGCCGATCGACGTCTTCGAGGAACGGAGCGCGGGCGGAGAGTCCGGTGAGCGGGTCGCGGTTCGCGGGAACGGCCTTCGGCTCGGACGATTCCTCGGATGCGCCGGGCTCGGCTTTCTTCTTGAACCGTTCGGTGATCGGGTGCGACGTTTCGCCGTCGTGCCAATGTCCGCAATTGCGTCCGGCCTCCTTGCAGACGTAGAGCGCGTCGTCGGCCCGTTTGACCATCGCCTCGACCGTCTCGTTCGGTCGGAACTGGGCGATTCCGCCGCTCGCGGAGACGCGAAGCTGTTTTCCCTCGAATTCGACGACGCTGTCGGCGATGGCGGCCCGCGCCCGTTCGGCGGCCGGGCTGGCGATGGTCAGGTCGCAGCCTCCGAAGATGATCGCGAATTCCTCGCCGCCGTACCGGCAGACCATGGCGTTCGACGAGACGTTGTCGCGGAGCACGCGGGCGACGCTGCGCAGAACCTCGTCGCCCGCCTGGTGTCCGTACGTATCGTTGAATTTCTTGAAGTGGTCGACGTCGATCATCATGACGCTCGACGGCCGCTGTTGTTGGCGGAAGAGGCCTTCGAGTTCGGCGAGTTTCGCGTCGAACGCGCGGCGGTTACCGAGCTTGGTGAGCGTATCGGTGCGGGCCGCGGCGATCTGCTCCTCGAGCGCCTTTTCCTGTTCTTCGAGTTTCTTCTCGGCCGACTGGAGTTGTTCCTGCATCTTGTTGTTGGCTTCGATGAGTTTGGCGATGGCGTCGGCGCCGAGGCCCGTCGCGCCGCTCTCACCGATTTCCGCGTTGATCTCCTGGACGCGGCTGTTGTGCTGATCGACGTCGGCGGCCATGCGCGCCGCGATTTCCTGCATCTGAGCGACGGCGCGGTGCGCTTCCTGCGCCTCCTCGCGGGCTCGCGCGACTTCGGTTCGGGCCTGAGCCGCTTCGAACTTGTGCGCGGCGGCATCGCGCGCCGCATCGAGCGCTTGACTCCGCGCGGTCTGCGCGTCCCGCTGCGCGGTGGCCGCCGCGGCCTGCGACTCGGCCACCTTCTTGCGGAGCGCTTCGGATTCACCGGAATCGCCCGCAGGCGCCGAGCTCGGACCCGTCCCGCCGCGCAGCCACCAACCGGCGCCGCAGCCTGTCGCCGCGGCCGTACCCACCGTCAAGATATCCAGAACGACGCTCACTCGGCGATCTCCCCGACTCCGACCGACCGCTGCCCGCCGCCCGGCCCATTTCGCGATGATTCACGTAACCGGTTCCGTGCGCGACTCGACGCTCCGCGCGGTCCCGTGGCGACCTTGGGCGTCGAATCCCCCCTACCCATAGGTCCATAGGTCGCCGCGCTGGGAAAGTCAACGCATGGCGAGTACCGCGACGGGCGAACCGCGAGCCCAGGTTCGGCGACGCGTCCGGAAAACCGGCGCGTTCCCTACGATGCGCGCAATCGACCGACGACGGGTGCCGGGCATGACTGCTGGCGCGTCCAGATCGGGTGCCCCGCGACTCGCCGCGAATCCGGCTCGCGCCGTCAGCGCGCGGCGTCGTCGAGCGTTGCCTCGTCGCCCACATCTTCGAACGGCGATGGCCGACCCTCGGGCCGCACGCCCAGAATGCGCGCGACGATAAACGAGAGAATGGCCGCCGAGAAACTGAACAATGCGCCCATCTTCACCGAGTCCTGAACGGGGCCCGGCGTCGGGAAGGCGGCCGTCGAAACAAACAGGGCGACCGTGAACCCGATCGCCGCAACGCAGCCCAAACTGACGACATGCCGGTACGTCATGCCCGCCGGAATCTCGGTCTTCAGCCCTCTTTCGGCGAACCACGTGAGCAGCGTGATGCCGACCGGCTTGCCGATCAGCAGGCCGCACATGACGAGCCATGTTCCATGCCCGATACTGCTGAAAACGACGCCCGCATTGACCAAACCAAAAAGGCCCAGGATTAGTTCGACCGGGTTCTTCCACCATCGCTGGAATTCGCTCAGCGTATCAAGCCGCCCCAATTCCCCGCGCGCGTAGGCGCCCAGATCGGTGTGCGCGTGGGGCATGCACGGGATGATCGGCACCAGGCCCAGAGCGGGATGAACACCGGCAAGATAAAACGAAATCCAGCTCATCGTTCCCGGAATGACCAGATACCACCAAAAACTGTGCAAGCGGAACGCGCGCAGCACGAAGCAGAGCCCGATCGCGGCGGCGGCGAGCAGCAACCAGCTCAAGACCATCGTCGCGCTCGGATAGAAGACGGCGAGGATCACGAGCCCGGCCGCGTCGTCGGCGATCGCGAGCAGCAGCAGGAAGGCGATCGCCGGATGGCCGTTTCCGAAAACCAGTCGGGCCACCAGGTAGCTGAACGCGATATCGGTCGCGCAGGGGATCGCCCAACCGCGTCCGAGCGACGCCCATTCACCGAGGAGGAAGGCTCCCGAGGCGTAGATGATCGCGGGTCCCACGACGCCGCCCGCCGTGGCGAGCAGCGGCGTAGCCGCCTTTCGGAAATTCGATAGCGCGCCGCCCGGCAGAAGCGATTCCCAAACCTCTTTCGCCGCGATCGCGAAGAAGAGGGCCATCAAGACGTCATTCACGAGGAAATGGATCGTCAGCGACGGATGGCCCGGCTTCACCGCCTTCGTGTCGCCCGGGTCGCCCACCGGCCCGCGCGGCGACCCGCCCGAATGGGCATTCTCCGATGGCCGCGCGGGTTCGGTATGCCGTTCGGCGTGCGGTTCGTCGGAGGGCTCCACGAACAGCCGCCGCATATCGAAGTGAATGAAGTGGTGGTACGTCGCCTCGTCCACGTTCGCCCAGACGAGCGCGCCGACGGCGCCCGCGATCAGGAAGAGCGAGTTTTCGAGCAGGAAGGCGAGGAGCGGCGCCTTCACCTTGCCGTTGGCTTGGTTCGACATGATACTACGGCTTCCCGTCGGTTGCCGATCGGTTCGCGGCGCGAGGTCATCCAATCGCCGCCCAGGTCCCGGGCTGACCCGGAAGTCGTGGGTGGGGTTTCCGTGCGTAATGCGAAACGGATCTCCAAGAAGGTACCGGCTCGCCGGGCATTCGAACAGAACCCGATTCGATGACGGCGCGAACGTGACGTGTGGAACACGCGCCCGGCGGTCGACGCGGGTACGTCGAGTGGCTTGTGTGGCGTGATGAGGAACGATGTGTGAAGATCGCCGTGTTGGGAACGGGGAGAGTCGGCGGAACGTTGGGACGGCGCTGGATGGACGCCGGCCACGAGGTTATGTTCGGGACGCGCGACCCGGCGCATCCGCGCGTCGCCGCGCTGGCAAGCGAAACGGGAGCGCGCTCGGCGGCGCACGCCGACGCCGTCGAAGGCGCTGACGCCATCGTGTTGGCCATTCCGTGGCCGGGCGTGCTGGACATCTGCGATGAACTGGCCGACCGAATGGCGAACAAGGTCGTCATCGATTGCGTCAATCCGCTGAACGCGACCTTCTCGGGGCTCGATCTCGGCTTCACAGCGTCGGCGGCCGAGGAAATCGCGAGTCGCTGCCCGCGATCGCGCGTCGTGAAGGCGTTCAACACGGTGAGTTCGGCGACGATGGCCGATCCGTCGTACGCCGGTACGCCCGCGACGCTCTTCCACTGCGGCGACGACACGGACGCGAAACGGATCGTGGCCGATCTGGCCAACGCGATCGGATTCTTCCCCGTCGATTCCGGGCCCCTCGCGCATGCCAGGCTCCTCGAACCCCTCGCCATGCTCTATATCCATCTGGCGATGAACGGCTGGGGATCCCGATGCGCGATCCAGATCGTCCGACGATGAGCGGGTCGGATTCGCTCCGTGCCCAAAAGGACCCGTTTGTTCGATGAACCAACCGCACGACCCGCTCAAAGCCCTCGGATACCACAGCGTGATCCGTCTCCCGGTCCAGTGGGGCGACCAGGACGCATTCGGTCACGTGAACAACACGGTCTCGATCCGTTGGTTCGAATCGTCGCGGATCGCGTATTTCGAACACTCGGGAATCAACCCGCTGCTCGCCGCGGCCGGCCTCGGACCGATCCTCGCCGCCGTCCGCTGCGATTACCGGCGCCAGGTGCGCTATCCCGACACGAGTTGGATCGGCGCGAAGATCACGAAGCTGGGCAACACGAGCCTGACGATGGCGCACGCGGTCTGGAGCGAGCGTCAGGACGCGGTTTCCGCCGAGGGCGATTCGGTGATCGTGATGTTCGATTACGCGGCGAACGCGCCGCGCTCGATTCCCGACGACGTGCGGGCCGCGATCCGCGCGTTCGAACAGGGCGCCGTGTGAGGCGGCGGGCGGCGCGGTGACTTCGCGTGGCGGCATGGCCCGCAAAGGCGCGACGATCGAAGGACCGTGCCGCCAGGGCGCGTCGGACACGCCTCGCCTCTTGCTCGGGGTCGAGGCCCCGGCGAGAAACTGGAATAGGGCGCGATCCCGAGGAAGATCACATGACCGATCAAGGCCCGGATCAAGACCGTCAGAATGATCCAAAAAACGGTCACGGATGGGTTCCCTGTGCCGGTCTGCGGGCGTCTCCCACTCCAAGAGAGCCTTTGGGACCGCGAACGTTGCGAGGGTATGGGGAGGCTCGCTCGAAGAAATAACGCCGGCGACGAAAAACACGGCCTGGATTGGATTGAAGCGTCTCCGGGAAGTATGATCCAGCGAACGGGGACGGTTCCAGTGGGTATCCAGGGGGTTGGGGACGCGCTGTGGCGAGGTCTACGAAAGACGTCGAGGCGGTGGAACGGAGGAAATCCGTCGAGCCGGCATCGGTCGAGCTCGAACGGTTTCGTCCCTACCTGGAGTTTCTGGCGAGGGCGCAGTTCGACCACCGACTGCAGTCCAAGCTCGGTCCTTCGGACATCATCCAGCAGACGATGCTGCAGGCGCATCGCGGCCTGCCTGATCACCGAGGCGAAAACAGCGCTCAGATGGCCGCGTGGCTTCGGCAGATCCTGGCCAGAAACCTCGCGCACGCGACGCGCGATCTCCACCGCGACAAGCGGGATGTGCGCCGCGAGCGGTCGCTCCAGCAGCAGCTTGACGCGTCATCGGTTCGACTGGAGCGGTGGATCGCGGCGGACGGCGAGACACCTTCGGAAATCGCGGACCGCAACGAGCGATCGTTGCGGATTGCTGAAGCGATGGCCGGCTTGCCGGACGACCAGCGCGTCGCGTTGGAGCTGCACTACTGGCACGGCTGGAAACTGGCTGACATCGCGAACCACCTCGACCGCAGCTCGGCGGCGGTCGGCGGACTCCTGCATCGGGGTCTCAAGGGCCTGCGCGAACGGATCGCGGCCGATTGACGGCCGTCCAAATCCGCTCGCCGAAATCCATGTCCCAGACATTGAGCACTCGGTCGTCGCCGCACGTCGCGAATCGCCGTCCACCGGGTTCGACCGCCACGCCGTTGATGCGCGCGGCATGGCCTCGCAGGACGCGATGCGTCCGACCATCCACCGCGTTGACACGGGACGAGCGCCTCGCCGCTTTCGCGGGCCGACGAGGGCCGCGAGTTCGGGTCGTGGTCGAGCTTCCGGCTGACAAGTTGGGACAGCTCGGGCGGCGCGGATGGGCAGTGTTCCGAAAGAGGAGGGACCGGCTTGGTCTCGCGCGCCATCAATCGTTGGATCGGTGAGAGCGCGTGCGAGGATTTCACAGGAGGGCCGCCGGTGAGCAGATGGAAGAGCGTCGCGCCCAGACTGAATAGGTCCGCTTTTTCTCCGACTCGACGCCGTCGGGCCGCGATCGAAGTTCGTCCACCGACGGCGATCGTCGGACGACCTGCGTATCTTCCTCGCCGCCGCGATGGGTGATCGCGCGGGAAATCGAGTCGACCTCTTGGCGGCACGCCTCGCAGTCGCTCAGATGACGGGCAAAGCGATCCCGTTCGGCGGGATCGAGCCCGTCCAAGACGAATCGGCGCATTTGTTCCGCATCGGGACAGACTTTGATTTCCGACATCGCAATAACCGCCGGATAGCCGTGAGCGTGCTGGATCCGGTCCGCGTTGAACCGTAACTATTCCCCAATAGCCGGCCGATTTCAACTGTGACTCGATTCGCCAAATATCTGAATTCGAGCGTGCGATGGACGAAGACTGTGGCCTCCGAGGCGTTTGATGAAGTCGAGGGCGCGGACTTCGTGGCCAGTTGCCGCGACGAGATGCTTGCCAACGCCTGGTCGGCGCTGCGGAAACACGAATGCGATATGGGGCAACCCTACTACGCGCTGCTCGAGGAACGCACTCGAAACCCCGATTCCACAACGGAACAGCTCGCCGAGGCGCTGTCCCGGCGCCGTTCGGGACAATCGGTCCTTTCTCCGGCGGCCCTTAGGAAGACGCTCCAGCGTGCCCGCATGCGGTTTTCCGACCTGCTTCTCGACGAGGTGGCCCGCATGCTGGGAACGGCATGCCCAAGCCGAGACGCGCTCGAGCGCGAAGTCATCGAACTCGGCCTGCACGCCTATTGCCGCTCGGCCCTCGATCGCCGTTTTCCACCCGCGTGAGGCGTTCGTCGCTCGCCTCTCCGAGGCGAGGCTTCCTATCCCAAAGCCGCCATCCGGCGCAACACGCCTCGGTTCGTCGCTCGCCTCTCCGAGGCGAGGCTTCCTATCCCAAAGCCTTTCTCCGGCGCAACACGCCTCGGTTCGTCGCTCGCCTCTCCGAGGCGAGGCTTCCTATCCCAAAGCCTTTCTCCGGCGCAACACGCCTCGGTTCGTCGCTCGCCTCTCCGAGGCGAGGCTTCCTATCCCAAAGCCTTTCTCCGGCGCAACACGCCTCGGTTCGTCGCTCGCCTCTCCGAGGCGAGGCTTCCTATCCCAAAGCCTTTCTCCGGCACAACACGCCTCGGTTCGTCGCTCGCCTCTCCGAGGCGAGGCTTCCTACCCCAAAGCCTTTCTCCGGCACAACACGCCTCGGTTCGTCGCTCGCCTCTCCGAGGCGAGGCTTCCTACCCCAAAGCCTTTCTCCGGCACAACACGCCTCGGTTCGTCGCTCGCCTCTCCGAGGCGAGGCTTCCTACCCCAAAGCCTTTCTCCGGCACAACACGCCTCGGAGAGGCGTGCGACAATTGTCCGCTCAGGCCGTTTCGTGGCCGGGCGGCGGGACCTGCGAGATGTAGTGACGCCATCGATCGAGGTGCTCCTGCGAGAGCGAATTCTCCCGCGTGAGTTCGTGGTGCAGGAGGGTCGGCTCGCCGGGGAGTCCGACACGCACATTCAACCGGCCGTTCTCCTCGTAGTGGAAGCGGACTTCGATCGGCGTCTTCGCGGGGAGGTTCGGCGGCAGAGGCCGCACCGAACATTTGCCGACGAACGAACAATCGGCCGGCGACGAACTTTCGCCTTCAATGATTTCGATGCGGATCGACGCCTGGTTCGCGTGCCGCGTTCGAAAGACGCGCCGGGCGTCCGCGGGGATCGGCGTATTGCGGGGGATGAGGATCGCGTTCCGTTCCTCGTGCGTCTTCGCATCCTGGGCGACGACGCCGAGACTGTGCGAATTGACGTTGCGGATCGAAAAAGGAGGCGCCGCGCCGGCGTGCAGCGAAAGCAACAGGCCGGCGTGCAGCGCCGCGCCCTGGGCCACCGCTTCCTCGGGCGATACCGACCGATCGGGAGCGCGTCCCGAAAGGTGTTCCAACATCCGGGGCACGGCCGGCATGTGGGTCGATCCGCCGACCATCAAGATGCGGTCCACGTCGCGCCACGCGATGCCGGCCGCCTCCAATGTCTGGCGCGTGGTCAGCAGGGTCCGTTCGAGCAGATCGACGGTGAGTTCCTCGAAGAGGGCCCTGGTGACTTCGGTTCGATTCGGGCATCCCTCGTACTCGAACACAATCGTCGCCGACGGCTCGCTCGACAGGCGCCGCTTGGCCAGTTCGCACGCGCGCAGCAAACGGCCGAACGCGTGGGGGTCCTCGCGGGGATCGACGCCGTACGTCCGAATGAACTCCTCGGCCACATAATCCACGAGCCGCTGGTCCCAATCGCGGCCGCCCAACCGCATGTCCCCGTCGGTGGCGAGCGTCAGGAAGTCGTGGCCGCGGATCTCCATGACCGTGACGTCGAACGTGCCTCCGCCGAGATCGTAGACCAACACGTTTTGGCTCGACGAGGGGGACGTGGACCCGTGCGCCGCGCCGTCGCCGCGAAGGAACCCCTCGTGGAATCCGAACGCGACGGCGGCCGCCGTCGGTTCGTTGATGATGTCCATCACGTCGAAGCCCGCCATGTATCCCGCATCCATCGTGGCCTTGCGACGGACCTCGTCGAAATACGCCGGCACGGTAATGACGACCTTTTCGATATCGCCCACATGGCGGGCGGCGTCGAGCCTTATCTTGTTGAGCACCCACGCCTCGAGCGCCTCGGGCGGATACTGGCGTCCTCCGATCATTTTCGGGAAGACCCGCTGGCCCAATTCGCGTTTCGGGCATTCGGCGACGTTCGGCATGTCGGTGAGCATGGCATCGAGCGCGGGCCGTCCCACCGCGACATCGTATCCGTCGAACCGCACCACGCTCGGCGTCAGGATGTCGCCCTCGGCGTTCGTCAAGGTCCTTGGCCGACCCGACGCATCGAGCGCGGCGGCGACCGAATAGGTGGTTCCCAGATCGATGCCGACGGCCGGTGCTCCCTGTTTCCGCATACGCAGTGTCTTTCCTGATTACGTTCCGGTTCGCATGGGCCGCGTTCCCATCCATCTTAATTCCCGCGCGGGCCGCGGCCACGCTCCCACCGAGTCGGGCGGGCCGTACGGCCGTCGGGAGGAAGTCGGCCGCCGCGCGATCGTGCCGTCCATGCCGATTGCGACGGCGGCGAAGAGTCCCCGCCGTGCAACGATCCTACCGCGCCCGGCGGCGAATCTCACTCCCGAACGACCTCCGCGTCGATGCCATGCGTTGGAGGACCCTTCGACGATGAACGCGGCGATCAGCGTGATGTTCCTGGCGCTCTGTGCGATGGCCGCGAGGATCGCGGTCGTCGAGCACCAGCGTTGACGTTCCTTGCCTGAAGGACACGTCGATCAGAATCGGCGGCGGAAGCGGTCGGAGAGCGACGCGCGGGCGGGCGGACGCCTCGCCGCGACCTTCTCCGGCGGGCTCAGCGCCACGCCGATCCACCCATCGACGATCTCGCACTGCGAAACGCGGACGCCTTCGAGCCTGTCGTCGTTCATGAGCTGGGGATCGAGCAGGGGGAGTTTGCGTTCCCGGGCCAGCATGGCCGTGAAGACGGCCCGCATCGGAAGGCGATCGCGGAATCCGAGGCGCCCCCGCAGTTCGATCGTATCGTCCCGCACCAGGTAGGCCGTCCGTCCCGAGGCGATCGGCGAGAATCGCGTGAAGACCTCGAAATCCTCCCACAAATTGTCGCCCGCCCGCATCGCGCGGAACCGCATCGTCAGCTCGGCGCGGCCCTCGCGGAACGCGATCCGCAC
Organism: Planctomycetota bacterium; assembly: GCA_016872725.1. Taxonomy (GTDB): domain Bacteria; phylum Planctomycetota; class Planctomycetia; order Pirellulales; family Pirellulaceae; genus VGZC01. The sequence goes on along the minus strand of VGZC01000053.1, from coordinate 22,636 downwards.
CGCGTCCCGCTCGGCGAACGCGAATTGGATGCTGTCCGGCACGTCGTCCGGAGGATTCGCTTCGAGGCCGAACGCGGAACCCAGTTCCTTATAGAGGTCCACGAACGTGATCTGGCGACCGTCGAGCGCCAATTGGCCGACGATATTGTTGATCGCCGATTCGTGGATCTGAACGCTCAACATGCTGTCGCCGGGCGCCATCGGACGCGGCGTGTGCGATCCGAGTTGCCTGTCGGTCGCGAGCCGATACCGGGCGATGAGCCGCGTCTCGGTCGTCCGCATGTCGGTGGGAACGGCGTTGAGGCCGAGTCCGCGAAGCGGCTTGAGCAACCGTTCGCGGTACCGTTCCTCGGCGTTTTGGATCCGCGACGCGACTTCCTCGTCCAGCCGCTGGGCCACCCGATAACCGATTTTTGATTCGACTTCCGCGTTCGCGTCGCCGACCCGGTCGGCGTGGCCGCGCCGCGCGAGCGACCGGAGCCAGGCGCCGAGCAGCGGCATGCCATCGAAGTCGGTCGCCACATTCGTCAGTTCCGCGTTGTTCGCCGCTTCCGCCTCCGCGCGATGGAATAACACGCCGCCTCGATCGATCGTCAGCAACTTGCGCGCGTGGTACCGCGTGGCTCCGGTCGTGAAGAGCGTGACCGGACCCTTGTCGCTCCGGGTCTCCGAATCGATGTTCCCGCGCGCGACCAACCCCATCCTCCACCGCATGCCGTCCGGAATCAGTTCGACAAACAGCTTGGCCATCGTCGTGCTTCGGCCCGTAACGGGCGTTCCCAGGATCTGATCGTCGACGTCTTCCTCGATCGTCTGCACCGACGGAAGCATCCGGTTGATGAACTCACCCGAAACGGCGATCCGGATGTTCGCATTGCGGTAATGCGTGTCGATCGATTGGGCGAGTTCCGTCGTCTGCGACCACGGAGACCAGCGCAGGACGCGCCACAGCGCATTGAGTTCCGGCTCACTCGGCACATTGCCGTCCTCGAGCATTTCCAATTGGCCGAGCAGTTCCCCGTAGTCGATCGGCTCGTAGGCCCATCGCCGCAGGTGGTCACCGAGGCGCACGAATTCGGTTCCGTCGAGGAACGCGCGCTGTTCGGCGGTGAGGTTGGGGTTCACCATGCGTTGCAGGAGGCGTCGAGCGAGTTCGCGGCGCGCGGCGTCGTCGCCCGACCCGGGCTCCACGACCAGGCGCAGGACATCGACGAGCAGGTACTCGCGCCATCCCCGCGCGGCGTCCATCGGCCGCAAACGGCGATCCACGCCTTCGAGGCTTGCCGCAACGCCGCCGCTCGCGATCGACACGCGGAATTCCGGCTCTTCACTCACGGCCTTCTGCACGCCGCGCCAGACCGCTAGCCGCCGCTCGAGCGCGTACCGGGCGCGGCTCACGCGGCTCGCGTCCGGCGCCGGAAGCTCCGCGCCGTCCGCGGGACGCTCCGACACGGCGCCCGCGAGCTGTTCCAGGACCCCGGCCGATTCGCTCGAACCGATCACCGCCGTCGACTCCAGTTTCGCGAGCAAGTCGATCACGCGTCGCGACCAGGCGCGGACCGGTCCGTGGTCGATGTCGACCATGAGGGACTCGAACTGCGCGACGAGCGTCGCGGCTCGGGGCCACGTTGGCCGATCGCGGTAGCCGATGGACGGTTCTTGTCGCGGCAATGCGGGCGGAATCTCTCCGGGCTCGAACCACGGCGCGCGGCGCCGATCCCGCGATGCGATCCGATCCCCGTCGTCGAATACGTCCGGCGGAGGCGGCATGTCGAGCGGTTCGAGCAGGTCCGCGCCGATCACCACGCGGTCCGCAACCGGCGGAGCAATCCGGGACCGAATCCCCGGCGGCGCCAGGGCATCGAGCAGCGACACGTCGATCGGACGCGGTTCGGGAGCCCACCCTTCGGTGATGTCGCCCGCGTCCCGATCGACGTCGAGGACCACGGTGTCCCGATCCGAACCGAGCGACGGCGACGCCGCGTTCTCGGACCGGGCGCGGGACGCTCGGTCGGCGGGGACGTCGGCGTTGGCGCGCGATTGGGGCGGAACTCGGAACATCTCGTCGGCCCGCGCCCCGAGTCGCTCGTCGGCGCCGTGATACGGATAGGCCTCGGCGCCGCGCGGAGCGGCCCGTTCGATCCGCCACGTGTGGATGGCGAGACAACTCAAGACAAACAGCCCGCTCAAGACCACGGGATACGGCCCGATTCTCTGGGCCGGTTTCCTCGCCATCCGCGCTCCTCCGCGCACGCTCCTTCGACGGCCGCCCCTACAGGCGGCTTCTACGTTAGGATCGGAGAAAACGGATGTTCGAGTCGAAACTTAGGCGACCGACCGATTCCGACGAGCCGATCGGCACATAGCGCCCAAACCGGCCATTTTCCGTGGGGCAAGATTCCGGCTTGCCGGAATGAGCTGCCGTATGCCTCGGAGAGGCGTGCTGACTCGGAAAACACGCCTCGGAGAGGCGTGCGACGATGAATGGGCTGACACGCCTCGGAGATACGCGTTGACTCGGAAAACACGCCTCGGAGAGGCGTGCGACGATGGGCGGGACAGGCCGCTTAGGATCGGATGGGTGAGCCGATGGCGAGGATGGCCGGAGGATAGGCGCGGACGCGCCATGCGAATCCGGGCAGGGATACCGTCGCGTCGAACCGCTCGTCCGATTCCGCGACAATGCGACTCCCCGGCGCCGATCTCGACCCGAAATCGGTCAGTAGGCCGCAAAGCGCGGCGCGCTGCGATTCATAGCTGGCGTAGGGGGGCGAGCAGAAAAGGAGGGTGGGTGTCGAGGACGGTTTCCAATCGTGCCGGAGCCAAAAAAACGAGTCGGCCGTTACGACGCGGGCGCGGGCTTCGAGCCCCCACTCCGCCAAGATCGCGCGGATGCGCCGCGCCGTCGGCACATGACGCTCGATGAACGTCGCCCCCGAGGCGCCCCGGCTCATCGCTTCAAGGCCGATCGCGCCCGTTCCGGCGAACAGGTCGATGACTTCCTGCCCGACCACGCTGTCAGCCAAGAGATCGAAGACCGATTCGCGGACGCGGTCCTTCATTGGCCGCGTCCGAGGGTCGCCCAGGTACGGGACCGAACGACCGCGAAGCGACCCGCCAATGATGCGGATCCGAGGCTCGGATCGGTCGGAATCCTCGCTCCGCTCCGCCTTTGGGGGTTTTCCCGTCGCTCGTTTGCCCGGTGGTCTCGCCATTCCGGCCATCGTACCAACCCGGCCGGTGGCCTGGACAGGAGACCGGGTGCCGCGCGGTCCCTTTCCTCTCGACTCGGAGGTTTGCTAATCTACGGAGATTGAAATTCGTCCGGACGTTTTCCGATTGCCGAATGAGTCCCCGAGTAGGCCCAACGAAGCAAGCCGCGCGCCCGAACGTGCGCGGCTGGAGGTAGCCCATCATGAGATCTTTGCGGACGCGATTGAAGGCGATCTTGGTCGGCGCGACGGTTCTGTGCACGGTCGGCGCGGGGTTCGCCCCGCGATCGGCCGCTCAGGAGGCCGCGCCGGCCCAACCACCGGCGGCACCCGCGCGGGAGAACGCGGCGAATCCGCCGCCCGCCGAGGACTTCGCGACCGTATTCGAGGAATGGAAGACCCTTTTGAAGGAAATGCGCGACCTACGCACGCGGTTCCTCGTCGCGCCCCCGGCGGAAGCGCAACCCATGGTCGATCAGTGGTCCGCCCTGGTCGCCAAGGGCCATACCGTCCTGCCTCGATTGCGCGAAGCCGCAATCAAGGCCTACGAGGGCGCGCCCGAAACGGATCGCCAAATCACCCGGTTCTTGATCGACCTCGCCAAGGACTACCAAGCGGCCGATCAGTATGAACTCGCAATGAGGACCTCCAAGCCGCTGATCGATCACAAGTCGGAATCCAAGGAGGTCTACGACATCGCGGGACAAGCCGCGTTCGCCCTCGATCAGTTCGACGCGGCCGAGCAGTACCTCAAGGAAGCCCAGGCCGCGGGTTCGATCAGCGAAACGGGTTCGCAAGTGCTGCTCGATGTCGGATCGTACAAGGCCCTGTGGGAAAAAGAAAAAGCGCTGCGCGACGCCGAATCGCAAAAGGACGATCTGCCCCGCGTACGCATCGCGACGACCCAAGGGGAAATCGTCGTCGAACTCTTCGAGGACCAAGCGCCCGATACCGTGGGGAATTTCGTGAGCCTCGTGGAAAAGGGCTTTTATAGCGGCCTGAACTTCCATCGTGTTCTGCCCAACTTCATGGCCCAGGTCGGCTGCCCCGTCGGCGATGGATCGGGCGGACCCGGGTATGAGATCCTCGACGAGTTCGGCCGCGAGGATGCCCGGATGCACTTTCGAGGGACGCTGAGCATGGCGAAGACCGAAACCCCGAATTCGGGCGGAAGCCAGTTCTTCCTCACCTTCCGACCGACGCCCCATCTCAACAGCCGCCATACGGTCTTCGGTCGCATCATCAGCGGCATCGAAGTGCTGGAAAAAATCCGGCGCCGCGATCCGACCAGCCCCGACGCGCCCGAACCCGACAAGCTCCTCGAAGCCGTGGTCGTTCGAAAACGGGCTCACGAGTATCTCCCCAAGAAAACGGGCGGGTAGCGGGTTTTTTTTCCGTCCGACCCGTATGAACGCCCGGCCGAATACGTGCTCACCAATAGGGGCGCGGCGACCGGGGCGTGGGGACGGCGCGGTGGAAATCCCCGCGAGTGGTTGGACCCGGCGCGCCGCTTCGCGTACAATCGAACGGTGATTGGAGCCGGTACGGGACCAACCGGGGCTCCTATTCCCGTCGGTCGACTTCATCGAGGCCGACCTCCGTTCGGAGTTCGCTTGTGTCGCTGGTGAACCCGTCCAATTCCGACGACCACCTCATTCGCCGACGGCCAACGACCGTTGAGCCCTCCGAGTGGTTCTACGAGATCGAAGGCCGCAGCTTCGGTCCGTTTTCGTCGGCGGAGATCCTCGCGAAGATCCGCTCGGGCGAAGTCCACAAGGACACGCCCGTTCGCAAGGACGACTCGCAGTGGGTGCCCGCCAGTGAAGTCAACGGACTCCTCGAAGCGGCCCAGCGCTCCGCGTCGTACTTCAAGTGCCCTTACTGCGGAGCGCGCGTCGACAAACCGCCCACCGTTTGCCTCTCGTGCGATCGCGAGGTGACGGCCGTCTATCGTGTTCGCGAAAAAACGGCCTCGCCTCCAGCCCAACCGACGGCGGCCACGAAGAACGCGAAGCCCGGCCCCTCGAAGGGCCAACCCGACGTTCCGTCTCCGGCGCCCGCGACCAGACCGGCGGCTTCGAACGGCGAATCCCGCGACGATCGCGCGCCCCATTCGGTCTTTGGCCGGTTTCGCGCCTGGTGGCGCGCCTAACCCCGTCCGCCGACGGCTCGTTCCGCGCGCACGAGCGGCTCAACCGCATGGCGCCCTCTTCGTAATTAAACCAATACGCGCGTCCAGGGACACCGGTTGGCCATAGACCGAATCGGAGCCACGCTCCTGCACGGCGCCGCGGGTCGACACAAAGCCGGGCGCCGCATGGGACCGGAACGAGCGGCACGTGCGCACGAGGAATATTGACATTCCCCAGGAAACGGCTAGGCTGGCATCTTGCGGGCTAATTCTGGGCCGTTTCTTTTATTTGATTTGCTAATAGTAGTCGCGTTAGGCGAGGTATGCGGGGCGTTGGGAGCGGGACGTGCATTTGAAGTCGCTCAAGGTCTTTTGCGACGTGGCGAACCGGCGCAGTTTTTCGCGGGCGGCGGCGGGAAACGGCTTGTCGCAGTCGGCGGCGAGCCAGGTCGTGCACCAGCTTGAGGCGAGGCTTGGGGTCAAGCTGATCGATCGGTCCAAGCGGCCGCTCGTACTGACGGCGGAGGGGGACGTTTTTTACGAGGGGTGTCGGGCGATTGTCCAGCGGTATGTCGCGCTCGAGGAGCAGGTCCGCATGTTGCGTCAGGAGGTGGCGGGCCGAGTTCGGGTCGCGTCGATCTACTCGATCGGCCTGAGCCACATGAACGACTTCATCCAGTACTTCATGGGCCTTTATCCGAAGGCGAACATCCGATTGGACTACGAGCATCCGGCTCGCGTGTATGAACTGGTCGAGGGGGACCAGATCGAATTGGGGCTCGTCAGTTTCCCCAAGGGTTCGCGCAACATCGTGGCGTTGGCGTGGCGGGAGGAGCCGATGGTCTTCGTCTGTTCACCCCAGCACCCGTTGGCTCAGCCGGGTCCGATCCGGCTCGAGGAGTTGCACGGCGCGAGCATGGTGGCGTTCGACGCGGGGCTCAAGATCCGCCGCGTCGTCGATCGGGCGCTCGCTCGGCACCACGCCGAGACGCAGGTGGTGATGGCGTTCGACAACATCGAGACCTTGAAGCGGGCGATCGAGATCAACGCCGGCGTGAGTCTCTTGCCGGAGCCGACGGTCGTGCGCGAGGTCCAATTGGGATCGTTGGTGGTTCGTCCGCTCGCGAACGAGACATTGGTGCGGCCGATCGGCATCGTCTATCGCCGGGGGAAGGAACTGGGAACGGCCGCGCGTCGTTTCATGCAATTGCTTCGGGAGTATCCCGCGAGTCCATCAGGCCCAGCGGCCTCGGCGTCCGTCACGGCGGCGGCGCCCGCGCCGCCCCTTGCGGTCTCCGGTGGTGCGGAATGAATCCAGGCGGAGGGAATGCGCGCGTCATGAACGGCGAACCGAACGAATGGCCGGTCAAGTCGGGGCTTTACGATCCGGCGTATGAGAAGGACAGTTGCGGTGTCGGCTTCGTCGCGCATATCCGGGGTCGGCGCAGCCATGAGATCGTGCTCGACGCCGACCAGTTGCTCCGCAACATGGATCATCGGGGCGCGTGCGGTTGCGAGGAGAACACGGGGGACGGCGCGGGAATCTTGACGGCCCTTCCGCACGAGTTCCTGGCCAACGTGGCTCGGCGGGAACTCAAGACGGGGCTCCCCGATCCAGGCCGATTCGGAGCGGGCGTTGTTTTCCTTCCGACCCGCGCGGACGAGCGGGCGTATTGCAAGGAGGTCGTCGAGGGGTTGGTGCGCGAGCATGGCCAGCGCGTGGTGGGCTGGCGCAAGGTACCGCAATGCGCCGACATCGCGGACATCGGCCCGACCGCTCGCCGATCCGAGCCGTTCATGGAGCATTTGATCGTCGCGGCGGGCGTCGACGAGCGGGGCGGGCCGCTCGTCGGCGACGCGTTCGAGCGCCGGCTGTATTTGATCCGCAAGCGGGCGAGCCACCGGCTCCGATCGTGCGAGCGGCTTTCGCAGGCCAAGTTGTTCTATGTCTGCAGCCTTTCGACGAAGGTCATGATCTACAAGGGAATGCTGACTCCCGACCAGGTCCGTCCGTACTATCCCGACCTGACCGATACGTCGTACACGTCGCATCTCGCGATGATCCACTCGCGATTCTCGACGAACACGTTTCCGAGCTGGGACCGGGCTCAGCCGTGCCGCTTCATGTCGCACAACGGCGAGATCAACACGATCCAGGGGAACATCCACTGGATGCGGGCCCGCGAGGGAACGGTCGCATCGCCCCTGTTCGGCGACGACCTGGCGCGGCTCTTTCCGATCGTCGAGCCCGATTGTTCGGATTCGGGCACGTTCGACAATGTGCTCGAGTTCCTCCTGATGACGGGACGCACGCTTCAGGAGTCGATCATGATGATGATCCCCGAGGCGTGGCAGAAGCACGAGACGATGCCGGAGGCGAAGCGCGCGTTCTATGAATACCATTCGACGGTGATGGAGCCCTGGGACGGTCCGGCGTCGATCGCATTCACCGACGGACGCTATATCGGCGCGGTGCTCGACCGCAACGGCCTGCGTCCGAGCCGCTACTACCTGACGTTCGACGATCGCGTGGTCATGGCGAGCGAGGTCGGCGCGCTGCCGATCGATCCGGAGTTGGTGAAGGAGAAGGGCCGATTGCAGCCGGGACGCATGTTCCTGGTGGACTTCGAGAAAGGCGAGTTGATCGCGGACGGCGTGCTGAAGGCGGAGTTCGCGTCGAGCCGCGCGTACGGGGAGTGGCTTCGGTCGGGGCGCGTGGAGCTGAGCGAACTGCCCGAGGACGCGTCGGCGCATGGTTTCGAGCCCTCGACGCTGCTCGCGCGGATGCGGGCCTTCGGATACACGGCCGAAACGATGCAATTCATGCTGCTGCCGCTCGTCGCCGAGAAACGCGACCCCGTCGGCTCGATGGGGAATGACTCGACGATGGCCTGCCTGAGCGACCAGCCCCGCATGCTCCACGACTATTTCAAACAGCTCTTCGCGCAGGTGACGAATCCCGCGATCGATTCGATCCGCGAGGAGATCATCATGTCGCTCGAATGCTATGTCGGCCCCGAGCGGAACCTGCTCGAAACAACGGCCTCGCACTGCGAGCGCCTGCTCGTCGCCCATCCGATCCTGACGAACGAGGAGCTCGCCGCGATCCGCGGCATCGACCATCGCGGCTGGAAATCGCGGACGATCGACATCACGTTCGCGAAGGCCGAAGGGCCGGCGGGGATGCGGACCGCCCTCGAACGGATCCGGCGCGAGGCGGAGCGTGCGATCGAGGAGGGATATTCGTTCATCATTTTGTCCGACCGCGCGGTCGGGCCCGATCGCGTTCCGATCAGCTCGCTGCTCGCCTGCGGCGCCGTGCACCACCATCTGATCCGCAAGGTCCGGCGCACGCGGATCGGCATCCTGATCGAAACGGGCGAGGCGCGCGAGGTGCATCACCATTGTCTGCTGATCGGATACGGCGCGGACGGGATCAACCCGTATCTCGCGTTCGAGTCGCTTTGGCAGGCGCGGCGCGACGGATTGCTGCCGGTCGACGATTTCGAGGATGACCAGGACGTCGTCGCGTCGTACCGCAAGGGAGTCGCCAAGGGCGTTTTGAAGGTCATGGCGAAGATGGGGATCTCGACGCTCCAGTCGTACAAGGGAGCGCAGATCTTCGAGGCGCTTGGACTGCGCGATGAAGTGGTCGTCGAGTGTTTCGCGGGAACGGCGAGCCGCATTCAGGGCGCCGGCTACGACGTGCTGGCCGAAGAGGCCCTGCGGCGCCACGGGCTCGGGTATCCCGAGCGGCCGCCCGATTCGCTCGACGTCCTCCCGAATCCGGGCGAGTTCCATTGGCGCGCCGAGGGAGAGCGGCACGCGTGGGAACCGTCGATCATCGCCGATTTGCAGCTCGCCGCGCGCGGCGAAGACGCGTCGGCCTACGCGCGGTTCGCCGAGAAGGTCAATCGGGAGTCCCGATCGCAAAGGACGCTGCGCGGACTCTTGCGGTTCCGTTCGGGCGCGAACGGCGGAAGTGTCCCGGTCGAGGAAGTGGAACCGGCGAGCGCGATCGTCCGCCGATTCTGCACGGGCGCGATGAGTTTCGGGTCGATTTCGGCCGAGGCGCACGAGACGCTGGCCATCGCCATGAACCGGATCGGGGGACGAAGCAACACGGGCGAGGGCGGCGAGGACCCCGAGCGGTTCACGCCGCTGCCGAACGGCGCGAGCCGACGCTCGGCCATCAAGCAAGTCGCGTCGGGCCGGTTCGGCGTGACGATCTGGTACCTCGCGAACGCCGACGAACTTCAGATCAAGATCTCGCAGGGCGCGAAGCCGGGTGAGGGCGGCGAATTGCCCGGGCGCAAGGTCGACGAAACGATCGCCCGCATCCGCCACTCGACGCCCGGAGTCGGCCTCATCAGCCCGCCGCCGCACCACGACATCTATTCGATCGAGGATCTCGCCCAACTGATCCACGATCTGAAGAACGCGAATCCGTCGGCACGGGTTAGCGTGAAACTCGTTTCGGAAGTGGGTGTCGGCACGGTCGCGGCGGGCGTCGCGAAGGCCCACGCCGATCTCATCCTGATTTCCGGCGATACGGGCGGCACCGGCGCCTCGCCGCTGACCAGCATCAAGCACGCGGGCCTGCCCTGGGAGCTCGGTATCGCCGAAACCCACCAGACGCTCGTGCTCAATGACCTGCGCAGCCGCGTCGTCCTTCAAACGGACGGAGGACTCAAGACGGGCCGCGACATCGTCATCGCCGCGTTGCTGGGCGCCGAGGAAATGGGGTTCGCGACCGCGCCGCTCATCACGCTCGGCTGCATCATGATGCGCAAGTGCCACCTCAATACGTGTCCAGTCGGGATCGCGACCCAGGATCCCGTCCTCCGGGAACGGTTCGCGGGAAAGCCCGAGCATGTCATTCGGTATCTCTTCATGGTGGCCGAGGAGGCTCGGCGGATCATGGCCGATCTTGGGTTCCGCACGATGGACGAGATGATCGGACGCGTCGACGCGTTGGAGGCCGAGGACGCCATTCGGCATTGGAAAGCCGACGGACTCGATCTCACGCCCGTGCTCGAACCGGCGCGACGCCGTCACGACCATGTTCAGGTCCGTTGCGTGATCGCCCAGAATCATGGCCTGGAAAAAGCGCTCGACCACCGTTTGATCGAAATCGCCGCGCCCGCGCTCGAACGGGGCGATCCCGTGCGGGCCGAGCTTCCGATCCTCAACACGAACCGAACCGTCGGCACGATCTTGAGCCATCATCTCGTGAAGCGATGGGGCGATCAGGGGCTTCCCGATCACACGATCCGGTTCAAGTTCCACGGTTCGGCGGGCCAGAGTTTCGGCGCGTTCCTCGCGCGGGGCGTCACCCTGGATCTCGAAGGCGACGCGAACGACTATGTCGGAAAGGGCCTCTCCGGTGGCATGATCGTCGTCTACCCGCCGGACCGCAGCCGGTTCCGCGCCGAGGACAACATCGTGGTGGGGAATGTCGTGCTGTACGGCGCGACGAGCGGTCAGGCGTTTTTCCGGGGCCGCGGAGCTGAACGGTTCTGCGTTCGGAACAGCGGCGCATGGGCGGTGATCGAGGGTGTCGGCGATCACGGGTGCGAGTACATGACCGGCGGGAGGGCCGTGATCCTCGGGCCGACCGGCCGCAATTTCGCGGCCGGCATGTCGGGAGGTATCGCCTATGTGCTCGATGAAGGCGGCCATTTTTCGCTCCGCTGCAATCTCGGCACGGTCGAACTCGAACGGGTCGAGTCGGCGTTCGACGCCGCCGAACTCCTCGATCTGCTCGAAAAACACCGCGAATACACCGGATCCACCGTCGCCGCGCGCCTGCTCGAACAATGGCCCGGAGCGCAGGGTCGATTCGTCAAGGTCATGCCGACCGACTACAAACGCGTGTTGATGGAGCGGCAGTCGCACGACGAGGAGGTCGAGGCGGACATTCGCGAGGAAGTTCCCAGCAAATAGGCGCGCGGCGCCCGTTTCCGCTCCGAAACCCGAATAGGATCATTGATTGATGGGAAAACCGACCGGATTCCTGGAATTCCCCCGAAAAACCGTGCCGTACCGCGATCCGGTCGACCGGCTCGACGATTTCCTCGAAATCTACTCGGCGCCGTCCGACGACCATCTCCGGTCGCAGGGCGCGCGGTGCATGGACTGCGGGGTTCCCTTTTGCCAGTCGGCGACGGGGTGTCCGATCGACAACCTGATCCCCGAATGGAACGACCTCGTCTATCGAGGCCGATGGCGCGACGCCATCGATCGGCTCCACAAGACGAACAACTTTCCCGAGTTCACGGGACGCGTCTGTCCGGCGCCGTGCGAGGGCTCGTGCGTGGCGGGAGTCAACGACGATCCGATCACGATCAAGAATCTGGAACAAGCGATCGTCGACCGCGCGTTCGCCGAGGGCTGGGTGAAGGCGTCGCCGCCGGCGCGGCGCACGGGAAAGCGCGTCGCGATCATCGGCTCGGGACCCGCCGGGCTCGCGGCCGCCGATCAGCTCAACAAGGTCGGACACGCCGTGACCGTGTTTGAGCGGGCGGACCGCGTCGGCGGATTGCTGATGTACGGCATCCCCAACATGAAGCTCGACAAGGGGGTCGTCCGGCGCCGACTCGATCTGCTGCGCGACGAGGGGATCGAGTTCCGAACGCGATCCGACGTGGGCGTCAACGTGGATCCGGACGGAATCGTGGCGGAGCACGATGCCGTGCTGCTCGCGACGGGCGCGACACAGCCGCGCGATCTCGCGGTGCCGGGCCGCGAATTGGACGGGATCCGATTCGCGATGGAGTTCCTGACCGGCAACACGCGCCGGTTGCTCGACGGTGGCCCCGATCGGGCCCGGCTCGACGGAGATGGGATTCCGTCGGCGCGAGACCGCGATGTCATCGTGATCGGCGGCGGCGATACGGGGACCGACTGCCTCGCGACTTCCCTGCGGCAAGGTTGCCGCAGCGTCGTGAATTTCGAGTTGCTTTCCAAACCGCCGAGCCTTCGCTCGGATGATAATCCCTGGCCGCAGTGGCCGCGGATTCTCCGAGTCGATTATGGCCACGCGGAAGTCACCGAGCGGTTCGGCGACGATCCCCGCGTCTACCGCCTGCTGACCAAGGCGTTCCTCGACGACGGCAACGGACGGGTCGCCGGCGTACGGACGATCGAGGTCGAATGGGCGCGCGAGGGAGGCCGCATGATCCCGCGCGAGTTGCCGGGCACCGAGCGCGAATGGAAGGCCGATCTGGTTCTGCTCGCGCTCGGATTCCTCGGCCCGGAGCGTTACGTCGCGGATCGCCTTCAACTGGAATGCGACGAACGATCGAACTACCGCGCGGCGCCGGGCCGCCATGCGACGAATGTGCCTCGCGTCTTCGCGGCCGGGGATTGCCGTCGCGGTCAGTCGCTCGTTGTCTGGGCCATCCAAGAGGGCCGGTCGGCGGCCCGAGCGATCGACGAGTTCCTCATGGGATGCTCGGCCCTTCCCGCTCCCGCGTCGGCGTGATCCGGTCGGGTCCTGCCGGTTCTGGCGGTCGAAACGGCTCGTCGCGACGCGCGGCCTCGCGAATCTTCGGTCACGCTCGACCGCGTGGCGGGCCGAAGACTGCTTGCGAGCTATGATTGCCCGGGTCCGGACTCTTCGCCGATCCGGACGATCGAGACCGGGCGTCGTCGAGCCCGCGTCGAGCTCGCCGCCCAAAGCCGTCCCGCCGGAGGAGGCCGTCGCATGACCGCGAATCGCCAAGCCGTGATTCTGATCATCGATCCGGACCCGTTGACCATGACCGCCGTCGCGGCCGTCTTGGACATGCAGGGCTACGAATGCCACTGCGCGCGGGACACGACCGCCGCGCGGAAGGCCGCATCCGAATTGCCCCTCGATCTGATCCTCTGCGACGTCAATCTGAACGGATTGAGCGGCCTGGAACTGTGCCGCGAATTGCGCACGATGCCGGGTCTCGAGGACGTGCCGCTCATGTTCGTATCCTCGTCGCAGCTTCCCGATATTGTGCGCCGCACGCACGACGCGGGCGGAGCCTACTATTTGCGCAAACCGTTTGATCCGGATGTGCTGATCGAGCTGGTCAACAAGGCGCTCTGGATGCCCCACCTCGTCAACAGCCGTCTGCGGCGCGCGTCGGGGATTCCCGAACCGGCGAGCCGTCCCTGGTTCGAACAGGACACGGCTTGCCGTTAACGCCGCCCTCGCCGGCCTCGCCGACACGGCGGCCCCGCACCACGCGCCGTTCGTTTGTCATCGCCGCCACTTCGATGGGTACCGACCATGTCCGCGAACGCCCAACCGTACCTGCAATCGCTCGAGCATGCTCCGCGTGCGGGGATTCCCGTCTGGCTTGACCAGCGCAAGAGTCCGCGCGTCGAATACACGGCAGTCGTTCCGGTCAACGCGGCGTCGCACGACGGGGCGGCCGTTCCGAGCGTGTTCGAGACCGTCGAGACGCGCGATCTATCGCAGCAGGGCATCTCGTTTTGCGCCGCCACGGCCCCCGCCGATCGGCCGATCGTCCTGCGGCTCGGCACGGAAGGCGCGCCCGTCCAGATGCTCGCCCGCGTAACGCGCTGCGAGCGGGACTACGACGACCCGATGCGGCGGTTCATCGTCGCGTGCGAGTTCGTCGGGCTCCTGCCTTGACCCTCCAACACCGTCCGATACACTGGCCGTTCGAGCCAATGTCGCACGGCACTCCGTGCCGTGCCTCGCGACGGTAGATGGTCGGTAGCGGTGCACACGCCGCGGAGCGGCGTGCGACAATGTCGCACGGCACTCCGTGCCGCGCCTCGCGACGGTAGATGGTCGGTAGCGGTGCACACGCCGCGGAGCGGCGTGCGACATTGGACCCATTCGGAGGCGGAGGCATTATGGCGGCGGAGGCCGACATCGAGCGGCTGGCGATCGACACGATCCGCACGTTGTCGATGGACGGGGTGCAACGCGCCAACAGCGGACATCCGGGAACACCGATGGCCCTGGCGCCCGTCGCGTGCGCACTGTGGAATGAATGGCTCCGCTTCGATCCGGCGCATCCTCGATGGCCCGTCCGGGACCGGTTCGTCTTGTCATGCGGTCACGCGTCGATGCTCTTGTACTCCATCCTGCACTTGGCGGACGTCCGAGCGATCGATGCGGACGGAACGCCGCGGCCCGGTCCGGCCGTGACGCTCGATGACCTCAAGAACTTCCGCCAACTCGGTCATCCGTGCGCGGGGCACCCGGAGTACGGCGAGGTCGCGGGCATCGAGACGACAACCGGGCCGCTCGGCCAAGGCGTGGCGACGAGCGTGGGGATGGCCCTCGCATCGCGGTGGATCGCGGCTCGATACGACCGGGAGGGGTTTCCGTCGTTCGCGTTTCGGGTCTACGCGATGTGCGGCGACGGCGACCTGATGGAGGGCGTCGCGTACGAGGCGGCGTCGCTTGCCGGCCATCTCCGCCTCGCGAACCTGTGCTGGATCTACGACGACAACAAGATCACGATCGAGGGAGGGACCGACCTCGCCTTCAGCGAGGACGCGGCCCTCCGATTCGAGGGACTCGGATGGCGCGTGCTGCGCGTCAGCGACGCGAACGACCTGGGCGCGCTGCGCCGCGCCTTCGAGTCGTTCGCGCCCGGCGGGGGATCCGTGCCCGCGGGCGACGGCCGTCCGACATTGATGATCGTTCGGAGCACGATCGGCTACGGCTCGCCGAACAAGGCCAACTCGCACGCGGCGCACGGCGCGCCTCTGGGCGCCGACGAGGTCCGTTTGACGAAACGCGCGTACGGATGGCCGGAGGACGCCGAGTTCCT
Organism: Planctomycetota bacterium; assembly: GCA_016872725.1. Lineage (GTDB taxonomy): Bacteria > Planctomycetota > Planctomycetia > Pirellulales > Pirellulaceae > VGZC01. Next base: position 7,502 of record VGZC01000053.1, on the reverse strand, counting down.
CGTGCCGGATGCCGTGCGAGCGCATTTTTCGAACGGAATCGGCGCGCGAGGCAAGGCGGCGCGCGACGCGTGGCAATCGGCGTTCGAATCGTACCGCGCGATCCATCCCGAAGCGGCGGCCGAGTTGGACCGCATTTGGAAGGGCGATCTGCCGCCGGGTTGGGAAGCCGGATTGCCCCTGTTTCCCGCCGACGCCAAGGGTCTTGCGACCCGCATCTCGTCCGGTAAGGTGCTCAACGCGCTCGCGAGCCGCATTCCCTGGTTGATCGGCGGCGCGGCCGATCTGGCGCCGTCGACCATGACGCGCATTGACGGGGAGTCCGATTTCTCGGCGGAGAACCGAGCGGGCCGCAATCTGCATTTCGGAATCCGCGAACATGCGATGGGAGCGGCGGTGAACGGCATGGCGCTTTGCGGCCTGCGTCCCTACGGCGCGACGTTCTTCGTCTTCACCGACTACCTGCGTCCCGCCTTGAGGCTCGCCGCCCTCATGCGCGTCGGCGGCTTGTTCGTATTCACGCATGATTCGATCGGATTGGGCGAGGATGGACCGACGCATCAGCCCGTCGAGCACCTCGCGGCGTGCCGCGCGGTTCCGGGGCTCGTCGTGCTGCGCCCGGCCGACGCGAACGAGGTTTCCGAGTCCTATCGGTTCGCGATGAGCCATCCTCGGCAACCGGTCGTGTTGGTGTTGACCCGGCAAAACGTGCCGACCCTCGATCGATCGCGATGCGGCGCGGCCGGAGGATTGGCGCGGGGCGCGTACGTCGTGCGCGATCTCGGCGGCGCCGCGCCCGATGTGATGCTCATCGGCACCGGCAGCGAGGTCCACCTTTGCCTCGACGCGCAATCGGCGCTCGCGGACGAAGGGATTCGGGCGCGTGTGGTCAGCATGCCGAGCTTCGAGCTGTTTGACCGGCAGGATGCGGCGTATCGCGAGTCCGTCCTCCCGGCGGCCGTCACGGCCCGCATCGGCGTCGAGGCGGGCGTGCGGCTCGGTTGGGATCGCTACCTCGGTGCGCAAGGCTCATTCATCGGAATGGCTACCTTCGGCGCGTCGGCCCCCTTCCAGTCGCTCTACGCGCACTTCGGCGTCACGGCCGATCGCATCGTCGCGGCCGCTCGCGAGCTCGTCCGCGCCTAGGCACGGCGGCAGGCAAGGTGCCTACCCCACCCACAGCGTGGGCGTGGCTCGACGAGTCAGACGAGGGCACGGCGGCAGGCAAGATGCCTGCCCCACCCACAAGACGGCAGTGCCGCCATCGCGAAAACGGCATGGGAGTTTTCGCGGCTCGCGCGCTTGCTGGAAATGCCGTGGCCCGTTCGATAGACTAAGGCGGGAATCGTCCGCGCAATCCTCCTCTTTCGTTTCAGGGTGGTGCCATGTCCTCGCACGAACGTCCGCCGACTTCCCCTTCCTCCGGCAAATCGACCGTACTCCGTCAGTTGGCCTTGTTCATCCTCCTCATCGTGCTCATCGGCGCGTTCGCGTACGACCGCAAGATGGCGAGGCCCGCGGCGGAACTCGCCTACGAGAATATCGAGAATGCGGTCAATGAACGCACCGCCTCGCCGCTGCCCCCGCTCAACAGCGACGACATCCGCGCGATCGTGGGTAAGGATCCCGCGTATAAGAAGATGGGCCCGAACAAGTACGTCGAGAAGTACGCCTGGACGGCCGGCCTTCCGTGGAAGCAGTATTGGATTTGGGTCGCCTATTCGCCGCTCGAGGAAAAGAGCATCAAGGACAACAAGAAGCCGATCTTCGACCTGCATTTCCTGAACGAGGAACTACCCATCGAAGCGGATCCGGACTATGTCTCGCCGCGCATCGACGCGCCGCCTCCCGCCGAACCGGTCGCGGCCGGCGCGAGCGGTGGCGGCGGACGCCGGAGTCGCGATCCGAAGGGCAAGGAGGGACCTGGCAAGGACGGACCTCCGGGTGAAACGCCCGCGCCCCCCGGCGAGGCGCCGCCGAGCGGCAACGCGCCCGGGATCGACACCCCACCGGCCAATGATGCGCCGGCCGGTGGGAAGAAGGCCGATGAACAGCCGAAGGGCGATGCGCCGGCCGGTGGGAAGAAGGCCGATGAACAGCCGAAGGGCGATGCGCCGGCCGGTGGGAAGAAGGCCGATGAACAGCCGAAGGGCGATGCGCCGGCCGGTGGGAAGAAGGCCGATGAACAGCCGAAGGGCGATGCGCCGGCTCCCGGCAATCCGCCGCCGAGCGAGACGACGCCCAAGTAGGAAATGGGATCTCCTTCCGCGCCGAACGGATCGACCGGAGTCCATCGTCGCGCCTCGCGGCGGCGGCGAGCGGTCTGCGCGTGCGGCGCCGAGCTCGATCGCCCTATTCCTTCCGTTTGCCCGCATTGCCGACGCGCCATCGTGGGTCTGCGGCGCGGTTGGCGCAGCGCGCTCGGATGGCTCATGATCGTCGGCTCATTCGCAATCCTGCTCGCCTATCTGAAGTGGCTCACCGCGCGCTAATCGCCATCAAATGCTTTGGCGACCGCGGTGCGCATCTTCTCGAGGCCCGTGCGCGCGACGTCGAACGCGTCCCGTTTCCAGTATTCGGGATTGAAGAGTTCGAGCGAGAGCATCGCGCGGCAGCCCGTTTCATGGAGGATGCGGAGGATTGTGGAGAGCGGCGCGACGCCGTCGCCCGGATAGACGCGGTGCGCGTCCTGGATCGACTCCCTGGTCGGCTCGGCCGGGTAATCGTTCATGTGAAAGACATGGATGACTCGCCCATTGATGAGCCGCAAGCCTTCAAAATCCGAACCGCCCTTGTGGATGTGATACACGTCGGGCAACAGGCAGACGCCGGGGTGGCCGCACTCGGCCGCGACGAACGCCAGTTCGCCCAAGCGACTGAGTGTTCGTGAGAACCCCCACAATTCCAGCTCGGGAACGACGCCCGTCCGATCGCCGATTTCGAGCAGAGCTCGATAACGCTCGGCGACGCGTTGAAGGTCCATCCCGGCCTGTTGGGTCGCGCCGACGGGGGGCGCGGCGAGCCGAACGCCTCCGATCGCGGCGAGTTGTTCCATGTCATGCCGAGCGGCGGCGAGCCCTTCCGCGCGTTTCGCGTCGTCGTCCACGATCCACGAGGCGAACCCGATCGCGCTGGGGACGACAAGCCCCGCGTCGGCGATCTTCTTGCGGGCGTCGTCGAGTTTTCCGCCGCCTTGAACAAATGCCTCGATGTCGCGCATCCACGGTTCGATGCCGTCGTATCCGGCCTTCGTCACGACGTCGATCTGTTCGAGCAGAGACAAATTCTGACCGCGGATCGTACTCGTGTTCAGGCAGAAGCGGAACTCGGGACGCGCATCAACGGTCGATTCCCGCCGCGCCGCATCGCCTTCCGAGTCGCCGGCCACGACATCCGCGGTCGACGCGAGCGCAGCAAGGCCGGCTCCCGCGCGAAGCCAATCGCGCCGGTGGATACGGGCATGCATCGAATGGGTTCTCCCTTCGTGGTCGGAAGTGGGCGCAGCCACGCTCGCCCGAGCGTGGTGGAAGGGGGCCACCGTCTGGCGACGGTGGCTACGGCGACGGAGACGGTCATCGCTTTTCGATCGGATTTCCCGCGGAACCTCTTTTCCCTGCGATCCACGATTGCGCGAAGCTGAGGAGTACGATGGCGAGCGGAATGGCGACGGCGAGAACGAATGTTCGCGTACTCCCGCCGTCCCCGTGCTCGGCCTGTCGGTAGAGCACGATGTTGTAGGCCGCGAAATAGACGGTGAACAAGAAACCCTCCCAACGCGAAACGTCCGAGCCCAGTACAAAGATCGGGATCGCCAGAACGACGACGGCCACCATAATCGGAAGGTCGAAATCCAGAACGTGGGAACCAACGGCCATTCCGTCGGGCGCGGCGATCACAGCGACGCCGAGTACGATGAGGATATTGAAGATGTTGCTGCCTATCGCATTGCCCACGGCCAAGTCGCGTTCGCCGCGGAGCGCGGCGACCATCGAGGTGGCCAGTTCGGGGAGCGACGTGCCCACGGCGACGATCGTCAGTCCGATGACGAGTTCGCTGACGCCGAGCCATGTTGCGAATCGGGTCGCGCCGTCGACCAGCCAGTTCGCGCCGACGACCAATGCCGCCAAACCGATCACGATCTGAACGCCGCGCCAGATCCACTCCGCCGCCCGGATCCTGACAGGTTCCGGCTCTCCAAGCTGTTGCCGGAGCAAACGGGTCGCCTTGCGGCTCGAACGGATCGCGGCGACCGTGTACAGTACGCCGCCCACCACGAGTACGATTCCGTCGATTCGATCCAATGTCCCGTCGCGACTGAGCCAAACGAGAAGGAGCGACACGGCGAGTGTGAGCGGCAGGTTGTAGCGGATGACCGCGCGGTCGACGACGAGCGTGTTCAAGAGTGCTGAAAAACCGATCACGAGCAGGATGTTGGCGATGTTGCTTCCGACCACATTGCCCACCGCGATGTCGGGTTGTTGGGCGAGCGCGGCGCCGAGTGAAACGGCGAGTTCCGGCGCGCTCGTGCCGTAGGCGACGACCGTCAGGCCGACGACCAATGCGGAGATTCCGGCGGCCCGCGCGACGGCCGAGGCGCCCCGAACAAGGAACTCGGCGCCACCGACAAGCAGCGGGAGTCCGAGTGCGAAAGCGAGGAACGCGGGCATGTTCCCACCGATCGGAGCGACCGGGCCACCGGCGGCTCCGCGGACCATCCGGGGAGCCAAGCCCGGCTTCGTATCTTGTCACATGTTTCGTCCGGCAACTATGGGGCTTGGGGACTTGCCTGCGCGCCCGGACCTCGGGGCTCGGAGCTCGGACCGAAGCGATGGGGCGTGAAGGACGGCGGGGTTGGAATCCGCGAGGCGATCCGAATCGTCATAAGGACGTGGAAGCGGGAATGGCGGGACCCGCGGGCGCCATCGAGTATTCGCGGGAAGACAAGGGGACCGAGCTCATGTTCGCAAGACTTCGGAACGGCAAATCGTGGGTCGTTTGGGCTCTGATCGCGGCGATCGGATGGTTCTGGACCGGCGCGGCGCGCGGACAGGGCGTGCTCATCATCGTGAACCATCCCCATCCCGTTCCCCTGCCCCGCCCCTGGCCGCCGCCCCATCCCAGGCCGCCGCGGCCCGGGCCGCCGCGGCCCGAACCGCCGATCAGCTACCGCATCAAGGAACTCTCGGTCCAGGCCAAGGTCGCCGACCAGGTCGCGCGCGTTCAGGTCACGCAGTCGTTCGTCAACACGGGCAGCGCGCCGATGGAGGCGAGTTTCGTCTTTCCGCTCCCCTACGACGGAGCCGTCGATCGGTTGACGTTTCTGGTCGACGGCCAGGAAATCGAGGCCAAATTGCTGCCGGCCGGCGAGGCGCGGGCGATCTACGAAGGTCATGTGCGGCGCAACCAGGATCCCGCGCTGCTCGAATGGGTCGGATTCGGCATGTTCCGAACGAGCGTCTTTCCGGTTCCGCCGGGCGCCGAGCGCAAGGTGACGCTGCGCTATAACCAGTTGCTTCGCCGACAGGGCCGACTCGTCGACTTCCTGTTTCCGCTTTCCACCGCGAAATACACGGCGTCGCCCATCGAAAAGCTCGCGTTCGAAATCGCTATCGAGAGCGCGGAGCCGATCAAGAGCGTCTACAGTCCGACCGTGCCGATCAACGTGCGGCGTTCGGATGCGGGGCATGCCCTGGTGACGTATTCGGCCGAGGGGATCGTCCCGGCGACCGACCTGCGGTTGTTCTACGACGTCGACGCGAGCCCGCTTGGCGCGAGCCTCGTCAGCTATCGGCCCGAACGCGGGGAGGACGGCTATTTCCTGTTGCTCGCCAGCCCCGAGTTCCAGGCGTCGAGCGAACAGATCGCCCGCAAGACGGTCGTGCTCGTCGTCGACCGATCGGGCAGCATGAGCGGCAAGAAGATCGAGCAGGCCAAGGACGCCCTTCGGTTCGTGCTCAACAACCTCCGCGAAGGCGACCTCTTCAACATCGTGGCGTATGACAGCGACGTCGAGTCGTTCCGTCCGGAATTGCAGCGTTACGGCGACGCGACGCGCAAGGAGGCGATCGGTTTCGTCGAGGGCATCTACGCGGGAGGCAGCACGAACATCAATCAGGCGCTCACGACGTCGCTGGCCATGCTCAACGACGACAGCCAACCGACGTACGTCCTGTTCCTGACCGACGGACTCCCGACCGTCGGGGAGCGCAATGAGGCGAAGATCGTCGCGAACGCGGCGGCGAACAACAAGATCAAGGCTCGGATCATGACGTTCGGCGTCGGATACGACGTCAACAGCCGGCTGCTCGACCGGATCGTCTACGAGAACAACGGCGTCGGGGAATACGTGCGTCCGGACGAGGACATCGAACAGCATGTCAGCGCGTTCTACAACCGCATTTCGGCGCCGTTGATGACCAACGTCTCGTTCGCGATCGACGTCGAGGGCGCTTCCGCCGAGGACGGATCGTCGGTGAACCGCGTCTATCCCAAGCGGATGAACGACCTGTTCGCCGGCGAGCAGATTGTGCTCGTGGGCCGATACCGCAAGCCCGGCGACGGCAAGGTCACGATCCGCGGCCGGATCGGCGCGGACTCGAAACAATTCGATTTCCCGGCGAAACTTGTCGAACACAGCGCGGACCAGTCGAACGGATTCGTCGAGCGTCTTTGGGCGACGCGGCGGATCGGCGAGATCATCGACGAGCTGGACCTGAGCGGGAAGAACGACGAGTTGATCAAGGAGTTGGTCGCCCTTTCGACGACGCACGGCATCCTGACTCCGTACACGTCGTTCCTCGCCGACGAGACGCGCCGCGCCGATCTGGCGGACGCGTCCGGTTTGAACGAGCGGGTCCGGGACAATCTCGGCAGGCTCGCCGAAACGGAAGGGCGGTCCGGTTTCGCTCAGCGGGCGGCCAAGCAGGAATTCAAGAACGCGCAGGCCGCCCCGATGCCGGCGGGAGGCGGCGGATTCGGCGTGGCGGATGGATCCGCCGGCATGGCTCTGCGCGATCTGGACACGGGCGAAGCGATCGTCGTGAATGCCTTGAGGCAGGTCGGCAACACGACGCTGTACAAACAAGGTCAACTATGGATTGCGTCGAACGCCCGAGAGATCGATGTCGAGAAGCACAAGGACCGGATCCAGGACGTCGCGCGGTTCAGCGACGCGTACTTCCGGCTGGTCGCCGACAATTCGCCCGACGAGAACAGCGTGCTTGCGTCGCAGATGGAGGGCGAGGAACTGCTGATTCGGCTGAGAGGTCAGGTCTACCGGATCCAATAGGCTGAAGCCGCGTTCAGCTCGTCGAGCTCGCGCGCGATCGCGGCGCGCGAGCTCGATGGAGCGCGCCGCAGGGCCGATTCGTATGCGTAGCGCGCCGCGATGGTCTTTCCCTCGGCCCGCAGCTTCCTGGCCCGCCCGAGGATCGACTCGGCGCTCCTCGGATCGGCCGGAATTCGGCCGTTCCGCCGCGCCTCGATTTGCGAGGCGCTGAGCGGC
>VGZC01000052.1 GCA_016872725.1 Planctomycetota bacterium | reverse complement strand
CGGCCGCCGCGCGAGCCGGACACTTGGTGTCGGCGGAAGCGAACGTCGAGCGATCGGAACGCCGTTCCAAGCCTCACTTCGCCCATTCGGAACGCCCGGCACGCTCGGGCGAGCGTTGCCGCGACTGCGGATACGCCCGATTGGGGATGGAATTCGCCATGGGACACCCATTTTCAAATCGCCGAGGAATCGCCGAGGAGATGGGTGTCCTGTTTCATGGTTCGCCATGGGACACCCATTTTCAAATCGCCGAGGAGATGGGTGTCCTGTTTCATGTGAGATGGGTGTCCTTGATCGAGTCATGTGAGATGGGTGTCCTTGATCGAGTCCCGAGATGGGTGTCCTTGATCGAATCCCTTGATCGAGTCGATTGATGAAAACGTCTGAACCATTTCTTCGTTGGATGGTCTTAACACTTGCCCAACTGACGGTCGGGACTACATCAACACCATGTTAAGGTGTGCCGAAAGGCACGACGTCTCGGCACCACTTCGTTGGGCCTTCCAAGAAAACAAACGGCGACTGCCGGTTCGGAGTACATGGTCCATAACCCGTTGGTTGCGGGCTCGAATCCCGCCGCTTCCACTCATTCGCTGTAAGCAAGACATGAAAGTCGTGACACAATCAGATTCGGAAATGACCGTGGCCTCGAGGATCGCCGGCGAGGACATCGCTCGCGGTGATTTCGTGGCCGTAATCAGTGAAATCACCGAACTCCCTTCGTTCTATTGGAACGGCTCTGCCGTTGCGCCGGCGCCGGAAGAGCCGGTTCGCGTCCGGTACCTGTCGGAGGACGCCGGGCAGCCATACAGGGTGATCGGAGTTTGTCTGCCTTTCGTTTACGTCAAATCCCACACGGGAGCGGTCGTCGTAATCGATACGCGACGGCGACAGCTCGTGCGGCTCAACCGAGAGTGCGCTCGCATCGTGTGGAAAGAAATGAAATTGCCGTCAAGAAAGATCGACGCATAACGAGGTATACACTCGAATCAGGAGCGGAGGTCCGCCGGGCGTGATGGGGGAAAGCCACATGTTGGCCAGGAGCGATTCCAGCTGATCGGCCGACAAATCCGAATCCCGGCGCCTTTTGCGCGCCTTCCCCAAAAAAGGCCTCAACACCCGCCAACGCCTCGCCGGTCGGTCCCGCGATTTTCGTGATCGAAGACGCGTCGGCCGTTTCGATCCGCGTACGATGCCGGGTCCCACCCCGATACGTGGAATCCGCCGTCGAGACGACCCTGCTGCGGCACCAGGGCAATACCGCGGGCGCGACCATCCACGATATCCACGACGTCGTCGTCCTGCACTTCCAGTCGGCACTTCGCGGGCTCGCCACCCGCGCGTCTCGGCTTCACGCAGCGCGGAAGTACTCGGCAAGCGATCTCCCCAGCGCCGTGATGTGTTCCGGCGTCGTCCCACAGCACCCGCCCAGGAAGGTGACTCCCGCATCGATCAACGACGGCACGGCGTCCGCGAATTGCCGAGGCGTGCCGGGATACCGCATCGCATGGCCGTTTGTCTCAGGCAATCCCGCGTTGGCCTTGATCCAGATCGGCCGATCGGTCGCCGACCGCAGGCGTCGGCCGATTTCCACAAACCCTTCGATGCCCTGCCCACAATTCGCGCCGACGATGTCGGCGCCGGCGATCGTCAGCGCCTCGGCGCATTGTTCTGGAGTCCGCCCCATCATCGTGCGATCATGGCGCGTTCCCGAGTCGAAGACCATGCAGACCGCGACAGGAAGCTCCGTCGAACGCGCGGCGTCGACGGCGATCCGCGCTTCATCCAGATCCGACATCGTCTCGATCACCAGCGCATCCGCGCCGGCGGACGCCAGCGCGGCGGCTTGTTCGCGGAACGCGTCGCCGAGCGCATCGGCCGAAACCTCACCCGTCATCAGGATCTTGCCGCTCGGCCCGATCGAGCCGAATACCAACGCGCGTCCCGCGGCCGCCCGCCGCGAAATCGCGACGCCACGGCGATTCAATTCGTCGATCGACGATTCCCAAACGGTTCCTTGCATGGCGATGCGGTTCGCGCGAAACGTATTCGTCAGCAAGATCCGGCTGCCGGCGTCGGCGTACGCGGACGCCACCTCTTCGACCCGGTCGGGATGCTCGGCGTTCCAAGGGTCGGGGCACGCGCCGATCGGGAGCCCGGCCGCTTGAAGCCGCGTCCCCCAAGCTCCGTCGGTCACGACGTATGGCTCCCGCAGGAGTTCGCGTATCGTCATCGAAGGCGCAGCGTGCGGCTCGACCATGGAATAGCCCATCGCATAAGACGTTGGCCTTGAAGTCTAAGCTCCGCGCCGCCGAGGAATCAAGTCCAGGCGAGGTTTGTGCCGGGCGCCGCGTCCCGTTGTCTCCGCAGCCGTTTCCGCGCCACGGGCATTGGGCACGACGCCCAGACCCATTGTCCCGATAAGGCATCGACGGGTGCGGCAACACCGGGCTTGGGATCACAGGACATCCAACGGAGCGAACTTCTGTCCCAGCAGTTCTTCCGCCGGACAGCCCAGCCACCGTTCCAGCACGGTGGCGTACACCGAGCGGAAATCGACCGTGTGGATCAAGTCGCCATCGCCGAGTTTCTCCAAACTTGGGTATTCGCCGCTCAGCCCGCCTTTCACTTTCGACCCGGTGAGAAACAAGAACGAACCGGCTCCGTGGTCCGTTCCCTGGCTGCCGTTCTCGTCGACGCGGCGACCGAACTCACTGAAGGTCACGACGAGCACTCGGTCGGCCCGCGTATGCGATTCAAGGTCGTCTTGGAATGCGGCGAGAGATGCGGCGAGCTGTTCGAGCAGTTCGCCGTGGGTGCCGGCCTGATTGGCGTGGGTGTCATAACCACCCTGCGACGCGAAGAGCACGCGGACGCCCATATCGGCCGCGATGATCTGGGCCGCGCGGCGAAGTTGTGGCCCCAATTCGCCCTCGGGGTACTGCGCTTCCGATTCGTATTTCGCCGCCGCCTCGCGGAGCCGTTCGGCCGTGCGATAGACCAGGTCCGCCTGCCGGCGGAGAAACCCGACCTCCCCCTCCCCGCCCGGCGCCGTGCTGAGTTTCCGACGCAGCTTGCCGAGGGCCGCCGCGCCGTCCTCGACATCGACGAGCTGATCGAGCTGAGCCACGACGGGGACAACCGTCTTCTCAGCCTGGAACGCCTGCGGCAGAACGCCGGTGAGCGCGAGGCCGCGCGGCGCGGCCTCGTCGACGCCGGCGGGCGACCCGGCATCCAGGAACTTGCCGAGCCAGCCGGACGTCGGCGGCCTCGTGTCGGTGCTGGCCGTGTGCCAAATCTCCATCGAACGGAAATGCGACCGGTCGGCCTCCGGGTATCCGACACCTTGCACCACGTTCACCTTTCCCTCTTTGAACAACTCGGCGAGCGGACCCATCCGCGGGTGCAGCCCCACCTGATCGTTCAGTTTGATCGCTTCGCCGGCGGGAATACCCAGTGTCGGACGGTTCTTGTAGTAGAGTGGGTTTTCGAACGGAATGACCGTGTTCAGGCCGTCGTTACCGCCCGCCAGTTCGACCACAACGAGTACGTGATCGTTCATATCGGCCGCCCGCGCCTCATCGGCGGACCGGGCGAATAACGCCGGTACCACGCCTTTCAGCGACAGGCACGATAGGCCTCCGAGCGTGCAACCCATGAAATCGCGCCGCGTGAACATTGAAAGCCTCCATCGCGCTCATTCGCGTTCAGCAGTTATGAAACTCCGGCAGCCCCAGCAGCATTCCCAGCACGGCCCGCGTGCGATCGGCGCGGAAGTCGGGATCGTCGCGAAACAGATCGGGTCGCTTCCCTTCGTCGGTGGTAATCAGGAATTCGGAAAGATCGCGTCGTGTGTCGGCGGCGAGCGGAGCCGCCATCAGCAGCCCCGCGAGGCGGTCCACGATCGCGTTCGGGTCGGTCACGTCGGGCGGCACGAGGGTGGGCAGATCGAGATGCGGGCCGAAAGGGTTGTCGCTAAACAGACCCGCGATCTGCTCGGCGAACGCCACGCGGGCCGGCCAGGTGCTCGAGTTGATCCACTTCTGTTCGCCGTCCCATCCCTTCACGTTGGGCGGCGCGAGAAGCTCCTGCCCCATCGCGGCGACGCGCTCGGCCAATTCAAACGCCGGAATCCGCACTCCTAGCGTCCGCACCGCGCCCACGACGAACTCGACCGGGCTCGCGATCCGCTTGCCGCGGCATTCATCGGAGAAAAAGTACTTCGAAAGGAAAAGGTCGCGCAGAAACCACTTGATGTGGAGTTGGGCTCGGTCAAGCGACTCGGCCGCCGAGTCGACCGCCGAATCGGCGGGTTCGGCCGTCGCAAAAAAACGCAGCAGCTTGCGGGCCATGAATCGCGGCGTGGCGGCGTGCTGCATCAGGATGTCGACCACATCGGAGCCGTCGAATCGTCCCGAGCGACCGAGGATCCGTTTGACGTCGTCGTCGTGAGCCTCCGGGTTGAACCTGAATTCGGAGCCCTCGCGGTGCCAACCGGTAAACGCTCTCGCGGCCTCAGCCACGTCCTTCTCGGAGTAATTGCCGATGCCGCATGTGAACAACTCCATCAATTCGCGGGCGAAGTTCTCATTCGGGTGTTCCTTCGTGTTCGACTCGCCGTCCAAATACACCAGCATGGCCGGATCGCGGGCGATCGCCAGCACGAGCTCGCGGAAATTACCCCACGCCAACTGTCGAATCGTCTCGATCTGGCGGTGCATGAGGTACGTGTTCTCGACCTTGCCGATACTTGTCGCGAAATGGCCGTGCCAGAAAAGGGCGAGCTTCTCGCGGAGCGGCACGCTTGTCCGGACCATGCGGTGGATCCACCACGCCCGCAGCACGAAAGGCTCTCCGAAATTGGCCATGCTCGCGCTGATGTCCTCGAACGTCCGCTGAAAATGCTCCTCTTCCCCAGGCGATTCGGAAAAAAACGAGTCAACGGTCGGTTCCAACCCGGCGGACACGGCCCGCTCGATCTCGGACGGCGACGCACCAAAACCGGCCCGATAGAGAAGATGGGCGGCCGTGCGCGCGTCCCACGGCCCGTCGCTGCCCGGCACGTAGGGCGAGAGATCGGGTATTCGCATCACGAGCCCTCCGAAATATCCCATCAACGGTCCGCCGATTCCGCGCCGACCGATGCGACGGCGCGCGCCGCAAGTCCCCGCCTCGCGATCACGCCGCCAAACAACGGCGTCGCCGAGGACAAGGCGCATTCCCGCGATCACCTCCCATTTTGCGTTTTCGGCGAGCGATCCGCAAGTTTTCCCGCGGAGCGAATCAAGCGGTCGGCGTTTCCTCCCCTATTCCACCACGCGGCCACTTGACATGCGGTGCCGATCGGGGCGACGATCCACCACGTCGGTTCCATGCCGTTGGTTCCAGGTCGGCGTCGTCGACTCGGAGTGCAGTTGGAGCACAGGGGATTCATCATGAAACGCCGTTGCGCCGCCATTCCCGCCGTTCTTCGTATTGTTGGAGTGCCGATTGGGATTCTCGTCGCCTTCGGCCCCGTGACGTGCCATGCTTCGGAACCGTCCGCGTCGGTGGTCGAACCGGGATCGAAGGTGAAGAAACTCGCCGGGGGTATGCGGTTCACCGAGGGGCCCGTGTGGATCCCCTCGGCGAAAAAGGTCGTGTTCTCCGATATTCCCAACAGCCGCCTCATGCAGTGGTCCGAGGCGGGCGGATTGTCCGAGTTCCGCAAGAGCGAGGAATCGAACGGCAACATCCTCGATCTCGAAGGTCGCCTCATCACGTGCCAGCACGCGGGCCGCAATGTGGTCCGCACCGAATCCGACGGCCACATCACCGTGCTCGCCGACCGATTCGACGGCAAACGGTTCAATTCCCCGAATGACGTGGCCGTGCGGTCCGATGGAACGCTCTGGTTCACCGATCCGCCATGGGGCCTCGAGGAAGAAGGGGAAATCCCCGGGCATTGGGTCTTCAGATCGGATCCGGCGACCGGCAAGGTCGACGTCGTGCTCAAGGACCTCGCCATGCCCAACGGGATCGTTTTTTCGCCCGATGAAACACGAATCTACATCGCCGACACGGGAGGCAACGCGCGCCATCCCGATCCCGCGTTCCACAAGAAGGCGGCGGCCGTTCATTGCTTTGAAATCGCGCCCGACGGCGGCCTTGGCAAGGAGCTCTTTCAAACGGCCGAAGGAAGCGACGGAATGAAGGTCGACGCAAAGGGAAACCTCTACACATCGAGCGGAGACGTCAAGGTCTACGACCCCGAGGGCAAGCTGATCGAACAGATCGACGTGCCCGAGGGCCCCGCCAACCTCTGTTTCGGCGGCGAGGACTACCGCACGTTGTTCATCACGGCGCGAACGTCGCTCTACAGCGTCCGGCTCGTGAACCCCGGTGCGAAACCCAAAGGGGCGAAGTGGTAGTCGCCTCGCGACTCGTCCCTGATCGTTCGAATCCGAAAAAAGGAACGCCTTCCATGATCGAACTCGGAATGCACACCGACAACTGGCGCGTGCTCAGCGGAAACCTGCGCATGGCCGTGGCGAGCGCCGTCAAGTACGGGCTCTCGCACATCGAATTCGGAGTCATCCACGGCCAGTATTTCATTCACGGGCTCGGTTATGAACCGTCGGTTTCGCTGCAATCGAATCCGCGCGCGCTCAAACGGTACCTGGATCAGAATGGCCTGAGCGTTTCGCAGATCGACGCCGCCTATCCGATGATGGGACCCGACGGATCGACGTTCGGCGTGCAGTATGTCCAGCAGGCGATCCGTTTCGCGGCCGAAATCGGATGCCCGATCGTCGACACCACCGACGGCGCGACGAAGCCCGAAGGCTATTCCGACGAGGAGATTTTCCGGATCACATGCGAAAACTACAAACAATGCCTCGAATGGGCCGAGGACTACAACGTCGTCATCAACGTCGAGACGCACGGTCCGTGCACGAACAACGGCGATTTCCTGGAACGCCTCTTTCGCCATTTTGAATCGCCCCATCTGCGGATGAACTTTGATACGGGAAATACGTTCATCGCCGGACTGGATCCCGTCGAGTATCTCCGCCGCTTCCGCAAGTACGTTTCGCACGCGCATGTCAAGGACGTCAGCCGCGAACTTGCCGCCGCCGCACGCGGCGAGGATACGGGGATCGCCTGCAGCGAGGTTCCGATCGGCGGCGGCGTGAACGCGGACAATATCAAGGGATGCGTCGGCTATCTCAAAGAGTCGGGTTGGAGTGGCGTATTGTCGGTCGAGTGTTTCGGGTCGGATGAGAACATCCGCCAGAGCATCGACTTCCTGCGCGGACTCTTGGCCTGATTCGGGAAAGGAACAGCCATGCCCACCCTCGTGTTGGCCCTGTTGGGCGTGTTGTCGGTGAGCCACCCCGCGGCCGCCGCCGAGCCCGGCGCGAAGCCCGTCCGTGTCCTTCTCGTGACGGGCGTCGATCATCCGGCGCACGACTGGAACAAGTCGACGCCCGTCCTTGTCGATCTGCTCGAGAAAGACGGTCGATTCACGGTGCGCGTGCTCCGCGATCCGGCTCTCCTCGCGCCGAAGGACGTTTGGGATGTCGACTTGGTGTTCCTGCATTTCCGCAATGACAAACCGCTCGCCGACGAGTCCGCGATCCGAGAGAACCTCGCCGCGTTCGTGAAACGGGGCGGAGGTCTGTTCGTGTTGCACTTCGCGAGCGGAGCGTTCGGCGATTGGCCCGAATACCGACAGATCGTCGGGAGAGTCTGGGACGGCAAGAATACGCACGATCCTCGCGGCCCGTTCACGGTCCATGTCGTCGACAACGACCATCCCGTCACGCGTGGGATGAGCGATTTCGGAACGGATGATGAGCTCTATATCGGTCTCGAAGGGGACCGGGATGTCCGAGTACTCGCGACGGCGCGGTCGGTCGTGACGGGCCGCGATCATCCGATGGCGTTCGCGTTCCGATACGGCGAGGGCCGTGTGTTTCATACGCCGCTCGGACACGACGACCGCGCGATCCGCGCTCCGGGGGCGGCCGAGTTGATCCGGCGCGGATGCGCGTGGGCGGCGGGCACGGATCCGTGATCCGAGCTTCGGATCGTTCCTGGCCCGCGCGTTCCTTGGCACCTGGAGCCACCGATGATGGCCGATCGACGTCGAATGCCCTTACGCCTTATTGCCCTGTGCGCCGTGTCGATCGCCGCGAGCGCGCGCGCATCGGAGCCTCCGGCCGCCAAGGATCATCCGATTCTCCCGCCTCAAGAGGCCCTCGCGACATTCAGCCTTCCGCCCGGATTCCGCATCGAAGTCGTAGCGGCCGAACCGACCCTTTTCAATCCGATGACGATGGCATTGGATGAACAGGGGCATGTTTATGTCAGTCTGGCCCACACCTATCGCTACGGCAAAGAGGGCTCGCCCGTCGGCAATCCGTCGAACCCGATCGTGCGGCTCGAACCGAATGCCGACGGATCGGGATTTCACGCCGTCGAAGTGGCGTCCGGATTCGCCGATCCGATCATGGGACTTGCCGTCCGAGGCGGCGAACTTTGGGCCACGAATCTGAACCAGGTGTTCGCCGCGCCCCTCGGTGATGACGGAAAGGCGGGCGAACGCCGTACGGTGGTTCGAGACGCCGAAACGCCATGGAATCCGTTCGGCATGTACCGCATTACGGAAAGACCCGACGGGCTTTTCTATTTGTGCGTGGGGGACCATCCGACAAAGCTGTCGGGATCGGCCGATCCGGTCGCCGTGCGCGGTTCGACGGGAGCCGTGTTTCGGTTCCGAGCCGACGGATCGGACATCGAGATCCTCGCGCAGGGAATGCGGGCGCCGTTTTCGTTCGATATCGATCCGTACGGACGGATCTGGATTCTCTCGAATGGTGAAGGCAACCCGAATCGCCTCATCCATGCGATTCCGGGCGCCGACTACCATTTTCAAACGCGATCCGTCGATTGGGAATGGCTCGCGGGCCGCCATCCCTGGGCGCCGCCCGTGTACGAGAACCCGCCGGGCGCCCACACGACCGTGCTGGTCTATGATTCGTCGGCGTTCCCGGCCGAGTATTGGGGCAACCTGTTGGTGGCCAATTGGGGCGTGCACGGTTTTCCCTCGGCGAACCACGTGATCTTGCGGCATGTGGTCGACGAGCGGGGCAACCGGCTCGAGACGACTCCGTTCCTGACGACGACCGATCCCCGGTTCCGTCCAACGCAAATCGCGCGGGCTCCGGACGGCAACCTGTTTGTGCTCGACTGGTACGGGATGGACGACGAGAACGATCTGACGGGCCGGCTCTACAAGATCTCGTACACGGGGGACGCGAATACCGGCACGGCGCGATCGGCCGATGCGGCGTCGGACCCGGTCCCTCCCGCCGCAAGGGAAGGCGATCTTGAAACGGCGCTCGCCGGATTGGCGAACCGCAACCATTGGGTACGCGACGCATCACGGCGCGTGCTTCGAAATGCGGGCGCCGCGAACGCGGATTCGGTCGGTCGCGTGGCGGCCGAGGGGCGATCGCTCGAAGCCGCGGAGGCGCTCTGGGTGTTGCGGGCCGGTGAATGGTCGGAGTCCGTCAAACAGATCGAACGGGCATTCACGCACGCCGACTGGCGCGTGCGCCGATTGGCCGTGCAATTGCGGAGCGAATTGCCCGATGCCGGCGGCGCGGCGGCGAGACTCCTTGATGATCCCGATCCGGACGTCCGCATGGAGGCGTCCTTGAACGCGGCGAACGAGACCGACCGGCTTTCCGCGGTGATCGCCGCGTTGCGGGCGGGTGCCGCGCGCGACGCGCGGCTCCGCTACCGCGGGGCGCTCGCCATCGCGCGAGGCGGCAGCGCTGTCCACTTCGAGCAGCTGCTCGCCGACACCAATCAAGATGTTCGGACGTGCGGTTTGATCGCGCTCGATGAGGCGTTTCATGAGGGACTTCGCGCGGATGCGGCGAGCGAGGCGTTGGCGAAACGCATCGAGGAACCCGGCGCCGTCAAGCTCGACCGACTCCTCGCCGTCGCCGACCAATGGCCGCGTACCGCATGGGAAGGGCCCGTCGCGACCGCCATGCGAGGCGAATTGAGCGCATCGGAACTCGTCCAATGCGTCGCCATCCTTCGCAAACTCAAACCGGCGTCGGCAACCGCCGCATGGGACGGTGAGCTTGACCGGTTTTGGACGCGCGCGGCGGCGGGAGAAGTTGCCGTCACAACCGCCGCCGACAAGCAGGGCGTTCTTTCGATCCTCGCCCTCGACCGCGTTCAACCCAACACGCTCGCCGTCCTAGATCCCATTCTGCGCGATTCCGATGTCGAGATCCGCGACGAAGCCCATCGGACATTCGCGGCGATGAGCGGCGAGACCGGTCCGCGCGCGGACCTATGTCGCCGCCTCATTCGCGATACGACCGCATCCCTCGAATGCAGGCTCGACGCGATCGTCAGCCTCGCCTCCTTGGAGTCGGATTTCGACGAAACGCTTTGGACCGAGCTGCTCGATTCGACAACCCGTGAGGTTTCGCTCGTCGCATTGCGATCGCTCCGCAACCATGGGCGGATCGACGCCGCGGCGAAACGGATCGCGTCGGCCCGCGAACGGCTGTCGGCTCGCGGACCGGAATTCCAGGGAGCGCTCGACGTTCGCGAACGCGCGGCCGATCTCCAGCCGGGGTCGCAGCAGTTCCTGGCGCAGCTCTACGCGCGGGAGAAGGACCGGGCGGCCGTCGAACGAAAGGAACGGTTGAGGACAAAACTGCTCGAAGGCCACGCGCAAGGCAATGCGGGGCTCGGGCGACTCGTCTTCCGCGCGCAGGTTTGCTCGCGATGCCACCGATCGGGTGGCCCCGCGGAATTCGCCGGCCCACCGCTCGACGGAATCGCCGCGACACAGCCTGTGGAATACCTCGTCGATTCGATCCTGTATCCGAGCAAGACGATCAAGACCGGATTCATGCTCGAACTGGTGGTCACCACCGACGGGCGGGTTCTTGTGGGAGGAGCCGTTCGCGAAGGCGACGCGCTGGTCGTCACGTCGCCGACGGGGACGGCCGATCGAGTCGCCATGGACCAGATCGAGCAACGGCGGCAGCTCAATCGGTCCCTGATGCCGGAATCGCTTGAATCGACCATGTCGGAAGCCGAGCTATTTGATTTGGTTGCGTATCTCGCGTCGCTGCGCACGCCGCGCGGCGCGCCGGGCCCGTCGCCCCGCTGATCGTATGCGCGCGATTCGGGTATCGTTCGGCGCATGATCCGCGGCGCGAACGACCTTCTGGATCCAACGAGGTATTTCTCGACACGAACGGATGGCTCGCGATCTCGGGCGGCCTGGATCGGTTTCGCATCGACACTTCTCCTTGCCCAATCGCATGAGGTTGACCTTCGCGCGGCGGATCCGCCCGCCGTTCTGTCGACGTTGCGCTCCGAACATCCACGGCTGCTGTTCACGCGCGACATAGAGCAATCCGTCCGCGCGGCCGCGGAAGACGACCCCGTCCCGCTAGGGCTCGTGCGGCAGAGCCGTTCGTGGACCCGGCGGGACAACAGCTGGAACGAAGTCTGCGACAGCGGCATGTTGCTCGGCGCGCTGGCGATCGTCGAGCACGAACCGGAGCTCGCATCGCAAGTGATCGACGCGGCGCGCGACAGCCTCCCGCACGGGCTCAGCGCCTATCAACCCGACGGAGCCTATCCCGAGGGACGTTCGTATTGGGAATACGGAGCCATGTACACGTGCCTCGCCATCCAAGGTCTGACGACCGCGCATTGATCGTCGATCTGCTCGAACCGGACGGCGCGGTCTTCGAAGTCGTGTCCACGGACGCGCCGACACCGGAAGAGCGTTCCAACAAGGGCACGTCCATGTTGGCGACGCGGGCAAAGCCCGGTGAGGATGGCCGCGTGGCGGTACGCATCGCCATGCGCCTTTCCGAATAGGCGGATTTCATGCGCGGTGCAAGAAGGACGCGCAAGGCGCGGCGGCGAACGAGGTCGAGTACCTTGATGCGCTTTCGTCCGTTGATGTCGATGGGATTCGGGCGAGCAACCAGAAAGACGACTACCGTGGCGTCATCATGGCGGCCAGGGTCCGCGAACTGAGGAACCGTCGATAGGGATTGCCGGGTAACTCGGCGAAGTCCCAACGCTGGTAGAACGCGTTGGCTCGGTCATCGACACAGTCCAGAATGACGGCGACAAAAGCAAAGGTCTGGCCAGCCTCGTGACAATCCCGCAACGCCTGAGCGAGCAGCAGATCGTCCAGCTTCTGGCCCTGATACGCATGACTCGCACCCAGCCATGCCAGGATCGCCACGGGCAGCGCTCGCCGCGGCAGCTTGCGAGCAAGTTCGGACGGCAGATCCCCGAAATCGACCTGACCGGTAGCCAGGGTAAAGAAGCCCGCGATGTCGCCCTCTTGATCCAGCAGGACCTTGGTCGCGGAGAGCCGCTTTTCCTGATTCTGGAGTGCCTTGGTTCGCAACCAATCGTTGACGTCGCTTTGGCCGCAGTCAAACGCCGAACGCGGATGGCTTCGCCGAAGCGATTCGAATGGGAAGCCCGCCGGAAACACCACTCCGCTCACTTCGCGCCCCGCATGATCGCCCCCAGACGCTCTTGGGCCGGAGTGAGCTTCGAGGGGGCGTTAAGCGCTTGCCAGAATGCCAACTGCTCAACCGGACTAAGCAGAATCGTCTGTTCGCGGGCGCTGGCCACTTCGCGGCGTGCCTGGGCCACGGTTACCGTTCGGACATAATCGCTGACACTGATCCTGCGCAACGCAGCGGCGGCGGTGAGAGCCTGTTTACTTTCTGCATCAAGCCGGACCATCAGCGGACTCGGCGTCGCCGTCGTTGTTTCGCGTTTACTCATCGCGCGTCTCCATGACTGCATTGTATTGCAAAGTGCAATACGGTCAAGATGAGCGGCAGGCCATTGAATTGAGGCCGATGACGGCCAAGCCGAACAACCACCACATCCGGACCTAATCCCGCGCGACCTTCTCCGCAGCCGTCGGGCCGATCATCGATCGAGGGGCGCGTGTCGCAGCCGCAGCGCGTTGGTGATGACCGAAACCGAGCTGAAGCTCATGGCGACCGCGGCGAGCATCGGGTTGAGCAACAGGTGTTGTGAGAGGGGATAGAGCGCGCCGGCCGCTATCGGAATTCCAAGCCCGTTGTAGACGAGCGCGAAGAAGAGGTTTTCGCGGATGTTGCGCATCGTGCGGCGGCTCAGTCGAATCGCCTTCACGATGCCCTCGAGGTTGCCCTGAACGAGCGTGGCGCCGGCCGACGCGATGGCGACGTCCGCGCCGGTCCCCATGGCGATGCCGACATCGGCGGCCGCGAGGGCCGGACCGTCATTGATGCCGTCGCCCGCCATGACGACGCGATGCCCGTCGGCTTGGAGCGACCGAATTCGGGCATGTTTGCCGTCGGGACGCACCTCGGCCTCCCAGCGGTCGATGCCGAGTTGCCGTGCGACGACGCGCGCCGTTCCCGCGTTGTCACCGGTCAGCATCACGACTTCGAGTCCCATCGCGCGCAGCGATCGCAGCGCGCTGGGCGTGGACGCCTTGATCGGATCGGAAACGGCGAACAGTCCGGCGGATCGGCCGTCGATCGACAGGGCCAGAACGGTGCGTCCCTGTTCGCGCCATGCCGACGCGACGGTGTTCGATTCGGCCACGCCCTGGACGCCGCGCGCGATCAGGAACTCGGGTGAACCGATAAGGAGCGCCCGCCCGTCGACCGATCCGGCGATGCCTTCGCCCGCGAACGACTCGAACCGCGTCACGATGGCCTGCCCGATGCCTCGCCCGCGCGCTCCGCGCACGATCGCGTGGGCGAGCGGATGTTCGCTTCGGCTCTCGAGCGCCGCGGCAAGCCTCAGCAATTCCGCCTCGGTGATGCCGGTCGACGCGTGCACGGCATTCAATTCGGGGCGCCCTTCGGTCAGCGTCCCCGTCTTGTCCACGACGAGCGTATCGACGGCGGCCAGTGATTCGAGCGCGGTCGCATCCCGGATCAGGACGCCTTCCTTCGCGCCGCGCCCGATCCCGACCATGATCGACATGGGGGTCGCGAGGCCCAGCGCGCAGGGGCACGCGATGATCAGTACGGCGATCGCATTGACCATCGCCCAGGCAAGCGCGGGCTGACGGGGTTGCGCGATGGCCCAGACCGAGAACGTCGCGATCGATGCCAAGACGACCGCGGGCACGAAATACGACGCAACGCGGTCCGCCGCCTTTTGGATCGGAGCTCGACTGCGCTGCGCATCGGCCACCAGCGCGACGATCCGCGCCAGGACCGTTTCGCCGCCGACGTGCTCGGCCATCATGACGAACGATCCGGATTGATTCAGCGTGCCGCCAAGGACCGTCGCGCCGATTCCCTTGGCGACCGCGAACGGCTCGCCGGTCATCATCGATTCATCGACGCGGCTCGAACCATCGATCACGCGGCCGTCCACGGGGATTCGTCCGCCGGGCCGCACGCGCAGCCGGTCGCCTCGCCGCACTTCGGCGAGCGGGATTTCACGTTCCTCGGCGCCCTCGAGCCGCAACGCGGTCGGAGGCGCGAGGGCCATGAGCTCGCGGATCGCGCCGCCCGTCCGTCTGCGGGCTCGGAGTTCGAGGACCTGCCCGAGCAACACGAGCGTGATGATGACCGCGGCCGCCTCGAAGTACAGCCCGACACGGCCGTCGTGCCGAAACGACTCGGGAATCGAGCTCGGCGCAAGCATGGCGACGACACTGTGCGCGTAGGCGGCTCCGACTCCAAGCGTGATCAGCGTGAACATATTGAGGTTCCACGTCGCGATCGAACGCCATCCGCGCGCGAGGAAGGGTCCTCCCGCCCACAACACGACGACGGAGGCGAGGACGAACTGCGACCATGTGTGGACCTTGGCGCCAAGCCATGCGTCGAACGGGATGCCCGCCATCGGCCCCATCGCCAGCAGGAAGACGGGAATCGCGCACGCGAGCGCGATCCGGAATCGCGGCAACAACCGCCCCAGCTCCTCGGACACCGAATCGCCGGCCGCGCCCGCGTTCGCCGGTTCGAGGTCCATTCCGCATTTGGGGCACGCTCCCGGCCGATCCGAGACGACACCCTCGCACATCGGACAATAGTACGCGCCGGAGACGGCGCCCGCCGAGCGGTTTGCCGGTACCCGGTGATCGCGGGACAACTTACCCGAACAGCAGGTCGCGCCGGAGACCGCGCCCGCCGATGTCGCGGGCGGGACCAATGGCCCACCCATGAATCGAGTCCGGCACGACTCGCAACAGAAAAAGTAGGTTCGGCCCCCCTTTTCCGCTGAGCGAGCCGTTGCGGGATCCACCGTCATGCCGCAAATCGGATCGATGGCCATACACAAGGCTCCGTGAGATACCGGCGTTACGCGGAGTAATGTACCATCCAACGTGTCCTTGGCGTGCGACGCGCGGGACCGCTACAATGACGCGGCGGGAATACACGGTACGAGGTCGCCGAGTGAAACGCGTTCTTTTTGTGTGCGTCGAGAACTCGAATCGCAGCCAAATGGCCGAGGCCTTCGCAAGGATCCACGGCGCGGGGCGGGTGGAAGCCCACAGTGCCGGTTCACGGCCATCGGGTCGAATCAACCCCAAAGCCGTCGAGTCGATGCGCGAGGTCGGGTACGACCTGTCCACGCATGTCTCGAAGAGTGTTGACTTGTTCGCGGGCCGGGACGTGGACGCCGTCGTCACGATGGGGTGCGGCGATTCATGCCCGGGGATCGTGGCGCCTCGACGCATGGACTGGTCGATTCCCGACCCTCGCGCATTGCCGAGCGACGCGTTTCGCCAGGTCCGCGACCTCATCGAATCCAAGGTTCAAGAATTGCTTGCGTCGTTCGAAGAGCCACGCATGACAGCGGGCCCGCACCCAACCGATCGCAACGGAAAGGCGGACGATGTCCCCATCCAACCCTGTTGAGAACTCCGAAACGCTCCAGCGCGCCGTCAAGTCCAAGTACGGAGCGGTCGCGACGAGCGGCCTTTCGACGGGGCATGCGGGAGTCCGCGCGGTGGCCGAGGCGTTTGGATACACGCCCGAGGAACTCGCGTCGATTCCCGCCGAAGCGAACATGGGCCTGTCGTGCGGGAACCCGACCGCCACGGCGAATCTGCGGCCGGGCGAGGTTGTCGTCGATCTCGGGTGCGGCGGCGGACTCGATGTCTTCCTCGCCGCCGCCAAGGTCGGACCGACGGGGATGGCGATTGGAATCGACATGACGGCCGAGATGCTCGATCTCGCCCGTCGGAACGCCGCGAAAGGCAACCAGGGCCGGCCCATCGCGAATGTCGCATTCCATCAGGCGATGATCGATCAACTGCCGCTCGCCGATGGTTCGGTGGACTGCGTCATCAGCAACTGCGTGATCAACCTGGTGCCCGACAAGCCGGCCGTGTTTCGTGAAATCGCGCGCGTGTTGAAACCGGGCGGCCGGCTCGCGATCAGCGACATCGCGCTGAAGCGTGAGCTCCCCGATGCGATTGGCCGGGACATCATGGCCTATGTCGGCTGCATCGCCGGAGCGATCCGCATCGCGGATTACCGCCGTCAATTGGCCGAATCCGGTTTTTCCGCGATCGAGATCCTCGATACGCAATCGGATCTCAACGCCTACGCGAAAGTCGAGAATCAAGCCGCCTGCTGCTCGCCCACCTCCCCATCGCCGCTCGCCGTCATGGAGCCCGGTTGCTGTTCGCCGCCCGCGGACAACGACGCGCTCCATGCGAGGCTCAAGGAATTGCTGACGCGGTACAACATCAACGACTACGCGGCCAGCGTGCGTGTTTTCGCCGTGAAGGAAGTATGACGGCCGTACTGGCCCCGGTTGGCGCCCGAGGTGACTTTCGGCCGCGGTCGGCATTGGCGGTTGGGCTCACGGCGCGGGGCCATTGAGTCGGTCGGATGCCGCTCCGCATGTGACGCATTGATGTCAGTCGATCATCGTGTCGCCCGGTTCGTGAGACGCGAGGCCGACGGCGTCCGCGGCGCGAACGGCGGACGCCCGGAGGCGAGGTCTTCCTTCGCGCGCGGGCGCTCGGCGCGGAACGATGCGGGACGGCGCCCCTCGCCTCCGCATCGCGAGCCTCGCGGCTCGCGATGCTCGGCTTCGGGTTTCACGAGGGACGGTAGCCCGGCGACGGGGTATCCAGCTTGCGTTCCCGAGCGCCGAATCGTCGACGAGGCGGCAAGCAGGATGCTCGCCCCACTCTGTGGAGTAAGCTTGCCTGGCGCGAGAAATGCGCTCATGATGGATCGACCGCGTTGCTCCCTGTTCTCCATCCGAAAGCGCAATCCATGGGCTCCGTCGCCGATCGGAACGCCGGTCCGAATCCGCGGATCCTCGTCGCCGCGATCGCGGCCTGCGGGATCGCGATGGGAGGGCTCCCGCCACGTCCGGTCACCGCGAGCGAACGCGGGGACTCGCTCGAAATCCTGTGCGCGCTTTTCGAGTCGCGGGGGGATATTGAAGGCGCGATCGAGGCGCGCGGGGAACTTGCCTCGCTTCGCGCCGATTCGCACGGGGAATCGGATTGGCGTGCCGTCGACTCGACGTTGGCCGTGGCCCGCATGCGCGCGATCGCGGCGCTCGCCCCCCATCGTCGCGCCGCGATGCTCGACGCCGATCGGCGATTGCGGGCCGCCTCCGCGTTGCGGGCGCGGGGCGCGTTTTGCGACGCGCTGGAGGAAGCGACGGCCGCGCGGGAAACCTACGCGCGGATCGCCATCGATGGGGATCCGGCCGTCGCCGCCGGCATCCATCTCCTGGCCCGCATCCATGAATCGCTCGGAGACTACGCGCGGGCCGAACCCCTCTATCATGATGCGATCGCAGCGCGCGAACGGATTCTCGGCGAACGGCATCCCGAATTCGCGAGGACGCTCAACGATCTGGCGAACCTGCACTACGCGAAGGCCGACTTCGCGAACGCCGAATCGCTCTATCGGCGCTCGATGGAGATCCGCAAGACGCTTTTTGGCGACCGGCACGGCGACTACGCCGCCAGCCTCCATAACCTCGCGCTGCTCTACGACGCGATGGGCGACTACGGCCGGGCCGAACCGCTCGCGCTGCAGGCGCTCGATATCCTCAAGGCCACGTTCGGCGATCGCCATCCCAGCTATGCGACGGGATTGAACAACCTTGCGAGCCATTTCCGATCGATGGGCGACTACGCCCGCGCGGAATCGCTCTATCAAGAGGCCCTTGCGATCCGCAAGGATGTCCTTGGGCAATCGCATCCCGACACCGCGCTCAGCGTGAACAACTTGGGAGTCCTCTATTATTTGATGGGCGACTACGGCCGAGCCGAACCGCTCTATCGCCAGGCGATGATGATGCGCCGCGCGTCGCTCGGCGAGCGGCATCGCGACTACGCGGCGAGCCTCAATAACCTCGCCCTCCTCTACGACGCCATGGCCGATTACGCGCAAGCGGAACCGCTCGGCAGACAGGCACGGGACGTGCTCCAGGCGACGCTTGGCGAAAAACACCCGTCCTTCGCCACCGGCCTCAACAATCTCGCGGGAATCTACCGTTCGATGGGCGATTACACCCGGGCCGAACCGCTCTACCGCCGCGCGATGGAAATCCGTGCGGAAACCCTCGGCGAGAAGCACCCGGACTACGCGCTGAGCCTGAACAACCTGGGCGTACTCTACTACCTGATGGGCGATCTTCCGCGCGCCGAACCGCTCTATCTGCGCGCCATGGCGATCCGAAAGGACGTGCTGGGCGACCGCCATCGCGACTATGCGGCGAGCCTCAACAACCTCGCCTTGCTGTACGGCGCGATGAACGATTTTGGCCGGGCCGAGCCGCTGGGCCGACAAGCCCGCGACGCGTTGGGCGAGGCGCTCGGGCCCAAACACCCGAGCTACGCCGCCGGCCTCAACAACCTTGCGAGCCTCTATCGGGCGATGGGCGAACCATCGCGAGCCGAACCCCTGCTGCGCGAGGCCATCGCAATTCGCAAGGGCGCGCTGGGCGGACGGCACCCCGATACGGCGCTCAGCCTCGATCACTTGGCGACCGCGCTCGACGAGGCGGGCCGAAGGGAGGAAGCGGAGCCGTTGCTTCGCGAGGCGATGGAGATCGCCCGTTGGAATCTGGAACTCGCGTCGTCCGTTCAGTCCCAGCGGCAGCAACTCGCCATGGTTGCGTCGCTCCGGAAGTACCTCGATCACTATCTTTCCCACGCGGCATCAGGGTCCGAATTCGGCGCGCGCGCCTACGAACAGGTCCTGCAATGGAAGGGCGAGGTCTTCTTGAGGCAGCGCGAGGCGAGGGCGGCCACCGGAGACCCCGCGGTGGCGGACATCCACCGTGAACTCCGTTCCACGACGCGTCGCTTGGCCACGTTGACGCTCGGCGCCGCAAGCAACCACGTCGACGATGAAGGACGCGTGGATCAGGGCGGTTCCAAGGACGAGTCCGAGCAGGCGGGCCGGCACGTCGAGGAACTGATGCGAGAGAAGGAGCGTCTCGAGGCCGAATTGTCGCGTCGCAGCGCGGCCTACCGTGCCGCGCGAAAACCGATTACGGCGCCGGACATCGCGTCAAGCCTTCCCCCCGGCGGCGCGCTCGTCGATTTCCTGGAATTCGAGCGGCCGGCGGCGCGCGGATCGGGAACCGAAGCCCCAACGAACGCCGAACGCCGCCTGATCGCGTTCGTGATCCGACGCGGACACGATCCCGTGATGGCGGACCTTGGGGCCATGGGAACCATCGCGGAGGATATCGAGACGTGGCGCCGCACGTACGGGCGATCGGAGGAGAGCCATCGCGCGGGACATCGTCTTCGCGAGCGGATCTGGACGCCCCTGGATGCGCATCTGGCCGGCGTCGATCGGATCTTCGTGTCGCCCGACGGAACGCTCGGCCGATTCCCGTTCCCCGCCCTTCCCGGCGCCGCGCCGGGCACGTACCTGATCGAAGAACGGTTGATATCCGTATTGCCGGTCGCGCAGGCGCTTGTCACCGCCGCGCCCGCGCGGGACTCGATGAAGGTGGATCGCAATCTCCTGTTGATCGGCGGTGTGGATTACGACGCCGATCCGGGCCGACCCGGCCCATCCCGACCCAAGAAACGGTTCGGGCGGCCCGTCGAGCGGGGATCGGAACGGCGCTCGTTCCATCCGCTCGACGGAACGCTCGGCGAGCTCGCGGCCATCGAGAAGATGTACGAGGATACGTTTGGCGCGGACGGCCTGACGACCTTGCGAAAATCGGATGCCAGCGAGAATCGGTTTTGGATCGAGGCGCCGAGGCACTTGTATGTCCATGTCGCGACGCACGGGTTCTTCGCGTCCGAAGGAAACCAGGCGGAGCATGGGATGCCGGGCCAAGACACGCGGGCCGTTCCGCCGGGCATTCGATCGGGACTCGCCCTCGCCGGCGCCAATGGCCGACTCGCGACCGACGGCGATGACGGAATCCTCACCGCCGACGAAGTCGAAATGCTCGACCTTCAAGGCGTCGAACTGGTCATGCTGAGCGCTTGCGAAACGGGGCTCGGGGATTCGGCGAGCGGCGAAGGCCTGCTTGGATTGCAGCGCGCGTTTCAGATCGCCGGCGCGCAATCGGTCGTCGCCACGCTCTGGAAGGTCGATGACGAACGCACGCGCGCCTTGATGGAACGCTTCTATCGAAATATCTGGGAACGCGATCTGGGCAAACTCGAAGCCCTACGCGAAGCCCAGCTCTGGATGTTGAAAGAAGGGCCGACGCGCGGAGTCGAGCGCGAGCCAAGGGAAGGTGGAGCGCCGATCGATCGATCACCGCCCTATTACTGGGCCGCGTTCGTGCTCAGCGGCGACGGGCGGTGAGTTTCGGCAAAGGATCGTTCCGGCGCGGCGCGGGCGTCGGCCCGTTCACTCGCGACGGCGATGGCGAGGAGCATGCCGAAGATCGCGGCGGCCGCGACGCTGAACGCCGCGCCCGCGCCGGCCGCGCCCCACGCGGGGATCGCCGCCGCGCCGCAAGCGCCCAGAACGGCGAGCGTGGCGAGCCAGGCGAGGATGGCCGCGCGCGGAATCCCCGACGCGGCGACGTACTGCGACACGACCGAGCTCAGTCCGAAAAACACGACGCCCGGCATCAGGCACCACACGGCCGGAACGGCCGGGAGGAACTCGGCGCCGTACGCGATCCGCACGAACATCGGCGTCGCGGCGGCGCACACGATTCCCGTCGCGGCCAGCAGCCACGCCGTTCGGATGAGGATCCGTTTCGTCTGAGCCCACCTCGCCGATCGATCGCGAACCAGTTCGGGGAAGAGCACCGTGGCGGCGGCGGTGGGAAAGAGCCAGAGGTAGTCGGCCATCTGAGCGCCGATCGAATAGTATCCGGTCTGTTCGAGGCCGCACCACCGGGCGAGCAGGAAGACGTTACCCCGCATCAACAGGAAACCGAGCGCGCAAACGACATACGCGCGCGTCGCGAATTCGACGCCTTGGATGAAGAGGGGCCGATGAAACGGCCCGATTCCGCCCGCCGGTCCCGCGACGACCGCGACATGGACCGCCGCCGAAAGAAGGTGGACCGCCAGTGTCGCGGCGGCCAGTGTGGCGGCGTCCGCGCCCGCGGCAAAGCACCCCGCGACCGCCGCGAGCATCGCCAGCGCCTGCGCCGTCTGGAGGATATTGAACGTGATCGTCCGCCCGATTCCCAGGAGCAGGCTTCCCGTGAACAACGTGAGCAGCATGGGCGGCGCGATGGCGAGCCCCGCCCAAAGCAGGGGCGCGGAAAGCCCCTCGATCGCGCACCGCCGGACGAATCCGCCGGCGACGACGGCTCCGCCGCCGCCGAGCACGATCGCGATCCAGACGCTGTTCGACAGCAGTCCGCGCAGGAGCTTGGGGTCCCGGTCCACCGCGACAAGATAGGTGTTCGCCGAGTGGATTCCGAGATTGAGGAACTGGGCGAGTGTCGCCGAGAGGGTCATCGCCATGAAGAACGCGCCGCGGCCCGTGGGACCGAGGAGCCGCGAGATCAGGATGCTCGTGCCGATGCCGTTCGCGACCAGCACGCATCGCGACGCGAACGTGATCAGGATACCGCGATCGATGTTGGCCATGGGGCGTTCCGTTCCGCGTTCGTCATCGATCCGCGCCGCGCGCCGGTTCGGCTCGGCTCCCCGCGTCCGGCTCGATCGCGACGCGCAGCCAGACGTTGTCCAGCATCGAGTGACAAATCCATGTCAGTCGGACGATCGGGACGGCCACGCCGTAGCTCGGCGAACACCGCGCGGCCCTGCGTTCGACGCGCCAATTTCCGTCGCCGGTCCATTCGAGCCGGAATATCCGGTCGCCGCCCCGCAGGAGCCAGCGTGCATTTCCGTCCGGTTCGGCGCTGGTGCCTGGCGCGAGATGAAGGGGGATCTCGACGTGGTGCGGCGCGACCTCCTTGCGGGACGACTCGAACCGGTCGTCGATCGTGAGTCGATGCGCGGCGTGGTCGAGCTCGATGCGGCGGACGGGGCGCCAGGAATCGATCCGCCCCGCGTATCCCGCGTGGCTCCCCTCGAACCGGCTCACCCCGCCCCCAGGCTCCCACCGCCGCACGTCGGGCTTCGCGTCATCGTGCAACGTCCACAAGTCCCGCGGCCCCGTGAACCGGTTGATTTCCAAGCCGTCCAGAATCGGCGTGTTGTGGCTCGCCGTTCCCCGGAACCGTTGCCGATCCGCGAACGACGCGGTGTAGACGTACGATCCGCAGTCGGTGACAAGGTGCGTTCCGTCGAGCACGCATTCGAACGAGAGGCAATCGTTGTGGCCGTGGCCGCCTCGCCCCGCAAGGCCGACAGGGCCGCAGTCGATCACGACGTGATCCCGATCGTTGGCCAGGATGAACACGCCGCCGTCGGGAAACGCCTCGCAAGAGTTCCGCAACGGGCGGCGCGGCCGATCAGGGATCGCGCGACCGCGTTCGGGGCCGAACCACCAGAAGGCCTCGGCCCGCGACCCGGAAAACGCATCGATCAAATCGGAAACGCGCCACGCGGTTCCGACCAGCGCGAGCAGATAGCGGTGGTCGTTCCGAGGTTGGTCTCCTAGCGGCAAGGCCCGCGCGTCATCCGCGTCGCCAAGCAACGGAATCGTGCCGTCGTCGCGGGCATAGGCTCGAACATATCGCGCCATGGCCGTCACGCGATTCCGGTAGGCGTCGTCGACCGGATATCCGAGCCGTTCGCGGTACAGGGCGGGTAACAGGAACAGCTCGAGCACGAGTCGGTGGTACGCAGTGGACGCCTCGAAATCGACGCCGTCCGGCGTGACCTGTCGCGGCAGCTCGTCGGACAGCAATCGCCATCCCGCGTCGCGCCACCGCGAGGCCGCCTCGCCCTCACCAAAGAAGAGTCCCGCGCACGCCATGCCCGCCGCGTCCGCCGTGCAGTGGTTGCCGTTGATGTCGGAGAATTCGAGGAATCGTTCGGCGAAAATCGCGTGGGTAAAGAGACTCGTGAGGAACCGTTCGCGGAAACCGTCGCACGACCAACTCGGGCTCGCGTGAAATACATGGAAGAACCAGGTCCATGAGAGGATCCGGACGGCGATCTCCATCGTGCACGACCAGTTCACGCCGCGCAGCGGGGGGTTTTGCAGGATCCAATCGGCGATCGTGTCGCGCGCGAAGGCCGCGTAGCGTTCGTCGGCCGTGAGTGCGTAGGCTTGGGCGGTCGGAATCAGCCATTGCATCCGCGAAAGTTCCCAAGGAAACTTCACGTCGCTCGGCCGGTCCGGATTCGTGTACTCGATGTCGGGCGAGTAGGCGAGGTCCCAGCGATGGCCCGTTCGATAGTCGCGATGCCAGTCGATCGTCGGCCCGAGCTCGACGAGTCCCGATCCGAGAAGATCGACGCGGTGATCGATCGCGCGCCGCGCCGCTTCGATGATTCGGGACGATTCTCGAGGGATAAGTTGATCGAGGGCCGCGCGCGTGTCGGCCGCATCGCGCGGATCGGGAACCCAGGTGACGCATGGCCGCGCAGCGATTCGGTTCCAAAGCGCGTCGACCGAACGGCACTTCGTCGCGCGGAGGAGACTCGAAGGCGTCGCGCCCGGAGTGCGTACGCGGGCCATCCATCGTTCGCCGGCCTTCCGCAGTTCCTGCGCCGCGCGGCGGGCGAGTACCCTCGGCGGTTTGCGGACGGCCCGCGTTACCCGGCTCACGAGCGGGAGGGTCATGCCGCCATTCTCCGCGCTCCGCCCGATTGGCCGATGAACGCCTTCCACCAGAGCGCGACGTTGAGCAGGTACCAGGCCGCCGGACCGGGCCGATTGGCGAGCAGGTCGGTCACCGCGCGTTCGTCGAGGAAGTCGGTTTGGCGGCAGAAATCGAGCAGTTCCGTCCGGACGCGCGGGCCGAGCTTGTCCATGAGCCACTCGTGCACGGGGACACCGAATCCTTGTTTCGGTCGATCGATGACGTCG
Source organism: Planctomycetota bacterium (assembly GCA_016872725.1). Lineage (GTDB taxonomy): Bacteria > Planctomycetota > Planctomycetia > Pirellulales > Pirellulaceae > VGZC01. The sequence goes on along the minus strand of VGZC01000052.1, from coordinate 13,410 downwards.
TCCGGAATCACGCCGCGCACCGCGCGTTTCAGGATGTGCTTGAGCTGGCCGTTCCGGGTCTTGACCCGTTCGGGAATGCTCATCGCCAATTCCACGAACTTGTGATCGAGGAACGGGACGCGGCCTTCGAGGCTGACCCCCATGCTCATCTTGTCGACCCGCATCAGGAGCAACTCGGGAAGCCGCAGGGAGAGATCGCAATATGACATCCAGTTGAGCGTCGAAGGCTCCCACGCTTTGGCGCGGAAATTCGCGTGGAGCGGTTCAAGGGCTTCCCAGGACGTACGGCCCTTGAATTGTTTCCGAAGGCGGTCGGAAAGCAGGTGTTGTTTTTGCGCGTCGGTGAAAGCGTCGACTCCGCCCCAAAACACGGGTTGTCCCAACGCGGCCCGGCGCAGCGCCTCGTAGGGGTGATTCCTGTTCTTGCCCGCGAGACGAAGGCCCCAAAGACCGGCTCGCTTGAGCAAGCGGGGAATGGGCGCCGCGTCATGGAGACGCTGCAGCCGCCATTTCAGCCGCCACGTCGGATATCCCCAAAAAAGCTCGTCGGCGCCTTCACCCACCTGGCACACGATCACGCCGTTGTCGCGCGCGAGCTTCGAGACGTAGTAGACGGGAACGCAGACCGGATCGCCGATCGGCTCGTCTTGAAGGTCGATCATGCGGGGAAGGAAATCGAGCAGATCATCGACCGTCAGCAACCGCTCGTGGTGCTCGGCGCCGACCTGTTCGGCGACGCGCCGCGCATAGTGCAGTTCATTCCGGTATGAATCGTATTCGCCTTCGTATCCGATCGTGAACGTCTTGACCGGGCCGGCGCCGTCCTCGGAGAAGAGGGCCGCGTTCGTGCTCGAATCGACTCCGCCGGAAAGAAAAACGCCGACCGGCACGTCGCTGACCTTGCGCAGCCGCACGGCCGTGCGCAGTTCATCGAGGACCCTGTCGCCGATTTCCTCGTCGGTCCGGCCGACCATCGGATCGACGTGGTCCCAAACGTCCCAGTATTTTCGGCTCGCGACGCGCCCGTCCGCGTCGATGCGCATCCAGGTCGCCGGAGGAAGCTTGTGAATGCCTTCAAAAAGAGTCTGGGGCGCGGGCGTCGTCAGGAACGAAAGGTAGTGGTAGAGGCCTTCCTCGTTGACGGCTCGCGGTTGCTCGGGATCCGCGAGCAGGGCCTTGATTTCCGATGCGAAGTTCAGCCGGCCGTGATGGACGCTGTAGTAGAGCGGCTTGACGCCGATACGATCGCGAATCAGCCAAAGCTCCTTGCGCCGCGCGTCCCAAAGTCCGATCGCGAACATGCCGCGGAAGCGTTCGAGACACTCGATTCCCCATTGCTCGAACGCGTGGAGAATCACCTCCGTGTCGCTATGGTCGGTCTTCCAGACATGGCCTCCAATCCGCGCGAGTTCCGCGCGGATCTCGGCATGGTTGTAGATCTCGCCGTTGAAGACGACGCGCAGCGAGCCGTCCTCGTTGCTCATCGGTTGGTCGGCGACGTTGGAGAGGTCGATGATGGCGAGCCTTCGGTGGGCCAACCCCACGCGGTGATCGGGCGCGATCCACGCGCCGCCGCCGTCGGGGCCCCGATGGACCATCGTGTCGCGCATGCGCACGAGCTGTTCCGGCTCAACACGCCCGCGCGTGTCGGAGAATACGAGTGTTCCCGCGATCCCGCACATGCCGATCTCTCCACGGACTCAAGCGGCCTCGACGGCGGCCGGTTCCCATTCGAGCGACAGCGACGTGGGGACCTCGAATGGAAGACCTTCCCGCAGACTCCGCACGGCGAGGATCGAGGCGATCGACACCGCGCGGATCTCTTCCCACGGAATGGGAGACTCGCCCCGCGTCAGCCCATCGGCGAACGCTTCGAGTTCCCCTTGGTGCCCCTTATCCCGCGTCCCTTTCCACAGCGTGAGCGGGCGGCCGGATGACCATGCCCGCGCGCTCGCGAAATCGTCGATGACGGAGACCTTGCCTCCTCCGATCACTTCGATCCGCTCCTTGGGAAACGCGCGATCGCCGCCCGCGAGATAGGCGACGCTCGATACCGATCCGTTCGCGTGCCGGAGCGTGATGAACGACTGGTCATCGGTGACGCGCGGCGCGCCCGGGCCTCCGACCGATTCGGCGAAGACGCGCACGACCGGCGAACCGGCGAGGTAGGTGGCCAGGTCGATCGCGTGGCACGCCTCGCCGATGATGCGGCCGCCGCCGATCGCCTCGTCCTGCGTCCAATGTTCCGGGCCGAGCGATCCGGCGTTGAACCGGATCGAAATGGTCCGCGGCGCCGTATCGGCGCCGAACCACGCGCGGACCGCGCGGGCCGCCGGCGCGAATCGCCGGTTGAAGCCGACCATCAACGCGGGACGCCGGTCCGGGATATCGCGGAGCGTCGCTTCGATCGAGGCGATCTCGTCGAGTGTGATCGCGAGCGGCTTTTCGACGAATACGTGTTTTCCGGAACGCAGCGAACCGATCACCTGGGCCGCGTGTTGATGATGGCGCGTGAGCACGAAGACCGCGTCGACCTCCGGGTCGCCGATGACGGACGATTCGTCCGCCGCGACGTTCGGAAATCCCAGCCGCTCACCGGTCGCCGACGCCGTCATGCCGCTTCCCGAACAGATCGCGTGCGGCGCGAAGGCCGAAATGCGGCCGAGCGCGGGCAACAACACGCCCCGCGCGAAACCTCCGGCGCCGAGGCACCCCACTCGGATCCGCTCGCCGGTCGGAGCCGGTCGCCAATTCCGTACGGGTGGTTCCGCCGCCGCGCCCGTCGGATAGCCGAGGACGATGCCAAGGTAGGGCGCGGCTCCCGCGCGGATCAGGTCGTACGCCTGGTCGGCCTCGTCGATCGTATACCGGTGCGAAATCAAAGGCGCGAGGTCGAGCTGCCCCGTGCCCATGAGATCGAGTACGGCCTGCATGTTGCGCTGCTCGGTCCACCGTACATGTCCGATCGGATAATCCTGACCGCGTTGCTCGTACGACGGATCATACCGACCCGGCCCGTACGAACAGGAAACGACGAATTCGGCTTCCTTCAAATAGAACGGTTGGCGAGGCAGATTGAGTCCGACCGCGCCGACCGCGACGACACGTCCTTTCGATCGCACGGATTCGGCCGCGAGATTCACCGGACCGTCCGACTTGGTGGCGGCCGTGATCAGTACGGCGTCGGCGCCGATGGCTCGCGTTCGCGCGAGCACCGCATCGGCCGTCAGATTCGGTTCGGCAGCGATCGCGCCCATTTTCACGGCGAGTTCGCACTTGCCTCGGTCCAAGTCGGTTCCGATGACCCGGACTCCCTGCAACGTCAGGAGCCGAACGGCGATCTGGCCGATGAGGCCGAGCCCGATGACGAGCGCCGTTTCGCCAAGTCCCATACGCGCGAGTCGCACGCCCTGCATGGCGATCGACGCGACCACGGTGAATGCCGCCTGTTCAGTAGGAACGTTGTCGGGAATCGAAGCGACGAGATGCACGGGAACCGCGACCCATTCCGCGTGATGGCCGTTCGACGCGACGCGGTCGCCCGGCTTCAGATGCTGGACTCCGGCGCCGCACGCGACGACGACGCCCGCCGACGAGTAACCCAACGGAATCGGTTCGCTGAGTTTTCCCGAAACCTGTTCCCAGGTGGCGCGAAGGCCCTGCGTTCGGATCCGCTGGAGGACTTGACGCACGCGGTCAGGACGCTCGAGCGCCTTGCCGATCAGCGACTTCGCCGCAAGATCGACGACCATCTTCTCGGTTCCGGCCGAGATGAGCGACGCTTCGTTGCGGATCAGAACCTGACCCGGTTGAACGAGGGGCGCCGGGATGTTCGCGATCGACAGCTTGCCGTCACGGACATTCTGAAGGACTTTTTTCATCGCGCGTTCCCAAGCGTTTCTGTTTGCCGTGCTGTGAGGTGCCGTGCCGTCGTGGGAGTCGGGAGGAATCGCACTCCGGTCACGCGGCCCGCGGCAGGGACTTCGCCGCCCCTCCTTCGCGAAGCGTGCGGCGCCATGTTCCGCGGGGATCGACGACGGATTTGCCTTGAAGCGTCTCGAACGGGAGATTCCGAAACGGCGCGTGGTCCGTCAGCAAGGCCAATACGTCGCTTCGGCGCAGCACATCGTCGAGATCGGTGAGCGGAAACTCGGTGAATCGGTTCGCCACAACATACGGTTCGCACACCAGCAGTTCGAACTCGTCCATCGCCCGCAATTCCCGCACGATTTCGAGGCTCGGACTTTCCCGAAGGTCGTCGACGTCGGCCTTGTAGGCGAGGCCGAGGCAACCGATGGTCCGCGCGCCGCGCGCTCGGGCCGCATCGACGATGCGGCGCAGGACGACGTGCGGCTTATGGTTGTTGACTCCCCGCGCCTGGCGGATCAACGGGGTTTGCTCGGGACACGCGTGGACGAGGAACCATGGATCGACGCTGATGCAGTGTCCGCCCACGCCCGGACCGGGACTCAGGATGTTGACTCTCGGATGGCGGTTCGCGAGTTCGATGATCTCATGGACATCGATCCCGAGTTGATCGCACATCATGGAGAGCTCGTTCGCGAAGGCGATGTTGACGTCGCGGAACGAGTTCTCGACGAGCTTCGCGGTTTCCGCCGCCGTGGCGCTCGTCGTGAAAATCCCGCCGGTCACGAACATCTCGTAGAATCGCCGAGTCTTCTCGGCGCACCGGGTCGTCATGCCTCCGACAATACGGTCGTTTTCCACGGCCTCGATCAGGATCCGGCCGGGCAATACGCGTTCGGGACAATGCGAGACGAACACGTCCCGACCCACCTCGAATTCCGGAGGCACGGCGTGCGGCGCCACGATACGCTCCGTGGTTCCCGGCGGGCTCGTCGATTCCAGAATGATCAGGTTGCCTCTCCGCACGTGCGGCCGAATCGAACGGGCGGCCGCTTCCACATACGACAGGTCGGCCGACGTGTCGGCGTTGATCGGCGTGGGGACGCATAGGAAGTGGACATCGGCTTCACCCGGGCGCGTCGAGGCGGTCAATCGACCGCTTCGCACGACCTTCGCGACCAAGGCGTCGAGGTGCGGTTCGTGGATGTGGATCCCGCCCCCATTGATCGTCGCGACCACATCGGGCCGCACGTCGACGCCATGGACGCGGTACCCGCGGTCGGCGAGGATCGCCGCCGTCGGGAGGCCGATGTATCCCAACCCGACGACGCTGACGGTCTGTTCTCGGGGCGGTGAACGCGGTTCCTCCCGATCCGAGAAGACCGTAAGACGATCGGCCGTATTCCTACTCATGGCCCCTCCGTGGGCGAAGCGTGGATCCTGGATTGTGGACGAGCGATTCCGCGCGCCCGTGAATGAATCGCTGTCTGTCGATTCCAAAAGGTCTTGGTTCGTGACGCTATGCCGCCTTATGTGGCAAGCGCGTCGAAGTGGTTGACCGTTGTTCCCACGCGCGGCCCTCGATCAACCCGGCAATACGTTCGGCGGCGTGCCCGTCGCCATAGGGATTCCGGTCAAGGAGGCAACTCGCGTAGAGCCGATCATCCGTGAGCAGGTCCTGGACGGCCCGCACGATCGATGATTCCGATGTCCCGACGAGCCGCACGGCGCCCGCATCGACCGCCTCGGGGCGTTCCGTGTTCTCTCGCATGACAAGCACGGGCTTGCGCAGCGACGGCGCTTCTTCCTGAACGCCGCCGGAATCGGTGAGGATGAGCGTGGCGCGGTCCATGAGCCAGACGAATTCCGGATACGCGGCCGGTTCGACCAGATGGATGTTGGAAGCTCCGCCCAGTAATCGAAAGACCGGCTCGCGGACGTTCGGATTCAAATGAACCGGATACAGGAAGACATCGTCGGGGAATGCGCGCGCGAGCGTCGAAACGGCCCGGCAGATCGACTCGAATGGCCCGCCGAAGTTCTCGCGCCGGTGCCCCGTGATCAAGACAAGCCTGCGTTCGCCGAGCATCGCGTATTTGTTTTGCCACACATCGCCTCCGCGACGCTCCCGGTCGACCGTCCAGAGCAGGGCATCGATGACCGTATTGCCCGTGATATGGATCGACGATTCCGGCACGCCCTCGGCCAGCAGATTGGCCGCCGCGCGCCGCGTGGGGGCGCAGTGAACGGCCGTCGTCAGACCGGCGACTCGGCGATTGAATTCCTCCGGCCACGGCGACAGGAGATCACCCGTGCGCAAGCCGGCTTCGACATGGACAAACGGCAGCCTTCGATAAAAGGCCACCATCGACGCGGCGAGCACGGTCGTCGTGTCCCCTTGCGCCACGACGCAGTCGGGCGCGACCCGAACCGTCGTTTCATCGAGTTTTTCCAGGCATCGCGCGGTGAGGCCCGCGAGCGTCTGGTTGGCCTGCATCAACTCGAGGTCGACGTCGGGTTGGATTCCAAAATAGTCGGCGATCTGCCGTAGCATCTCCCGGTGTTGGCCCGTGGAACAGATGATGGCGTCGACCGATCGAGACCGCCGACACGCGTGCACGACCGGCGCCATCTTGATCGCTTCGGGCCTCGTGCCCATGACCAGAAGCGGCCGGCACGGGGTCGAGCCATCACGATGAGTGAGACGCTTGTGGACCATGCCCTTCCACTCCCTTGGACTGGCCATGCGACGATACTCCGACCGAGCTGACCGACCGCGGCGCGGATCCGTCCTCGATGGAGTCGCGGGAGTTTAGGTCGTTCTCCGAGCGGGGACATGATAAATCTGTGGGACGCGACACCCCCCAAGGGGGCTGGTCCGTGTCGTGCGGGGAGGCTCGTGGTGTCGCGAGACGGTCGCCGACCGGGACGGTGCCCCGCGCGAGGCCCTTCGCCCGCGACTTAGCGGAATCCGATGGCCTGCAATTGGGCATCGAAATCGATGGGCCGATCGGCGAGCGGCTGTCGGCCGTCCTTGGCGGCGTAGCGAATGAGATTGGCAAGGAGGCGGTCGGCGGCGGGGTCGGTTCCCAAGTGTTCACGGATCCGCAGGGAATTCAGGACAAATCGGCCCGCGCCGAGTTCATGAACGCTGAGCATCAGTCCGCTCGCGTAATGGATCGAGGCGTCGTTCGCGCCGCAGACGGCTTCGGCCGGCGCGTCTTGGCCGGTCCACGCGGAATCGGGGATGATCTGGCGGTAGGAGGCGTAGTCGAGAATTCCTGTCGGGAGGCCCTCAAAAATCGGGTGCGGCTTGGCCCATTCGTCCTTGTGGTAGAACCAACTGTTCATGCCCGACAGCGGACCTTTCTTCGCCAATGGAACGAAAGCCGGACCTTGATCGCCGTTCGCGAAAACGTCGAGCGACAGGAAGACCACGGTGGAACCGCGCGCGATGCGTTCGATCAGATCGTGAAACGCGTTCGATCCGCCCGGTTGCGGCGGAACGGGGCCGAGTTCCATGCTCCCTGGGCGGGGGGCGCGGAAAACACAAATAGATGAAAGAAGTTGGCGGAGACGGCCGATCGAGTGTATCTTAGCGCGGGTCTTAGCGAGGCCCCTTTTCAACTGGTCGGTCGGACCGGTTTCTGTCGCAGTTGCGCGCATCGATACTTGTGGCCCCGGAGAATGTCCCGGAATCGGATGCATTCTGGGCGGACGTGATTTTCCAAGATGTTCTCTCCGAACCGGTCGAGGTGATCGAGACGGGGGCCGATGGGGCGAAGCGGTCGGACGGGTGGTTCACATGACAATCGTCTCCATTTTCAACGACGTGATCGGTCCCGTGATGCGGGGGCCGTCCAGTTCGCACTGCGCGGCGGCGCTGCGCATCGGTCGGCTCGCCCGCGATTTGATGGACGGCCGGATCGAGGACGTGCTCATCGAGTTTGACCGCTCGGGCTCGTTGCCGACAACCCACGAGAGCCAGGGCAGCGACATGGGCCTTTTCGGCGGCTTGCTTGGCTGGGACGCCGATGACGAACGCCTCCCCGATTCCGCGCGGGCCATCGCCGATGCGGGTGTTCGACTCCGCATCGAAACGGTCGATGTCGGCGATCCTCATCCGAATACGTATCGGCTGACTCTGAAGAACGCGCGGGAATGCCACTCGATCATCGCGATCTCCACCGGCGGCGGCATGATCGACGTCCTGGGCATCGACGATGTCCCGCTGCGTATGGACGGAGGCCATCACGAGACGCTGATTTGGGCAGCGAAGGGCCCGATTCCCGACGTTGAAGCCGATGAGATCATCCTCCACGATCTCGGCGAGACCATGCTCATCCAGGTCAAGGCGGCCTCGTTCGTCCCATCGGACCGCGTGGCCCGGTTCCGTCCGATCGCGGTCAAGAACCTCGCGCCCGTGCTCCCCGTCCCATCACGCAAGGACGTGCGCGTTCCCTTCGCAAGCTGCGCCGAGATGCTCAGCCGCGATGGCGCCCGCAAGACGCCGCTTTGGGTACTCGCCGTCGAATACGAGCGGGCACGTGGCGACTTCGGCGAGGATGAGGTGCTCGCGAAGATGATCGACATCGTGCGCATCCTGCGCAGGTCGATTGCCGGCGGAATCGCGGGAACGCGTTACGCGGATCGCGTGTTGCACGATCAGAGCGGGCGTTTCGCCGGGATGATGGACGCGGGCCGCTTGCTCGACGGCGGCGCACTCAACCGCGTGATTCTCTACGTGACGGCCATGATGGAGGTGAAGAGCAGCATGGGCGTCATCGTCGCCGCGCCGACGGCGGGCGCCTGCGCGGCGCTTCCGGGCGCGGTGATCGCCATGGCGGAGGCGATGAGCCGAGACGAATCCGAAATGGCGAAGGCGATGCTCGCCGCGGGTTTGATCGGCGCCTTCATCGCAACCCGCTCGACATTCGCGGCGGAGGTCGGCGGATGCCAGGCCGAGGGCGGTTCCGCGTCCTGCATGGCCGCCGCCGCGCTCGTTACTCTCGCCGGCGGAACACGCGATCAAGGGGTCGCCGCCGCGTCGATGGCGCTCCAGAGTATGCTCGGGCTGATTTGCGATCCGATTGCCAATCGGGTCGAAGCGCCGTGCCTGGGCAAGAACGTCATGGCGGCGTGCAACGCGTTCGCGTGCGCGAACATGGCCCTGGCCGACTTCGATCCGCTGATCCCGCTCGACGAGGTCATCGACGCGGCCAAAGCGGTCGCCGAACGCATGCCGCGCGAGCACCGCTGCACGTCGCTCGGCGGACTCGCCGTCACTCCCACGTCCCTGCGAATCGAAAAACGCCTTGCTTCCCTGAAGGGCCCTGCTCCTTGATCTTGTCGCTTGGCGCGCGCGAACGGCCATTCTCCGGTATGGTCGGGATTTCGCTTCTTGGCCGTCGACCTCTATAACAGAACAGTCGGACGCGTCGGACGGCCGTTTACCGATCCTCGACGATTGGGCAGTCTCAATATGCACAAGACCACTCGGCGTTGGCACGCCTGCCATTGCCTCGTTTCGACGGTTCTCGCCGTCTGCGCCGCGGATTGCCGTGCCGTGGCCCAGGAACCGCGGCCGCGCGTGATCATCGAAACGGATGCCGGGGGCGACCCGGATGACGAACAGTCCCTGGTCCGGCTGCTGGTCTACGCCAACGAGTTCGACATCGAGGGCATCATCGCCAACCGACCCGTCGCGATCGATGGCGAAAACACGAACCCGATCCGCGACGGATTGGGCATCGTCCGCGCTCAGGTGATGGCCTATGGCCAATGCCAAGCGAATCTGACGCGGCATGACCCGCGGTATCCGAAACCGGAGCAATTGCTCGCGCGCACGGTGGCCGGCTATGACGACACCGACGAGGGCGTGGACCTGGTCATTCGCGCGGTCGATCGCTCCGATCCGCGTCCCGTTTGGTTCTGCAATTGGGGGACCAACCAGGGCAGCGCCGTCAGTTGTCTCAAACGGGCCCTCGATCGCGCGCTGCGCGAACGCGGCCAAGACGGTTACGCGAAGTTCAAGAGCCGGGTGCGGCTTAGTTCCTACGACGCGTTCGGTGAGCACACCTCGACGCTCGAACCACCCTTCCCGCTATGGATCGACACGTTCCGTCCGCCGATGGACGGACATCGGTGGTACCACCGCTTCTCCGCGCTGACCGCGACGGCCGCCGGGTTCGACATCGAGCGAGACGTACGCGTCGGCCACGGTCCACTCGGCGCGCTCTACCCGACGAACACCGGTCTGCCTCAGAAGGAAGGCGACACCATGGCGTTCCTCCACCTGTTGCCTACCGGGATGAACGACCCGAACGAGCCGACATGGGGTGGGTGGGCCGGACGATACGGACCGAACAAGGAGCATCCCCTCAAACCCTATTACTGGGCCAACCAAGAGGACACGTGGCGCGGCGTGACGAGCCGCGACAATACGGTGGCGCGCTGGGCGGCCGACATGCAGAACGATTTTCGGGCCCGCATGGACTGGTGCGTGGAACCACCCGACAAGGCCAACCACCAGCCCGAGGCGGTGCTGAACGGGCGCCGTGGGCGGGAGATCCTCCGACTCGACACGCGACCCGGCGTTGTGGTCGATCTGGACGCGCGCGGCTCGAACGATCCGGACGGAGACGCAATCACGTACGCGTGGTTCGTGTACGGTGAGGCGGGAATGGTCCGGGGCGAGATCTTGTTGAAGGCGTCTGAAGGCCCGGCGACCCGCTTCACCGCGCCGGACGTGGCGCAAGCCGCGGACGTCCACGTCGTCTTGCGGCTGAGCGATCGCGGTGCCCCGCCGCTCTGCGCCTATCGCCGCGCGGTCGTCACCATCCGTCCATGACGCCGCGCTCCGCGGTCCGTCGTGAACCCACGATGAACGCAGGACGCGTCGGCGTCTCGAACGGTCCGGCGTGGTTGGCCGGCGCTTGCTCGTCGGGCGGCGCAGCCGACGCCTAGGGTATCGCGGTTCTCTTGCTCTTCTTCGCGCGGCTTCCTGGTTCGGCGCCGTCGCCGGACTTCCTTCCGCCACCCCAGAGTGGTGCGACGTTGGCCCGGTTCCATTCGTCCCATCGGGACTGCAGTTCGGCCACCTTGTCGGGCATCGCGGCGGCGAGATCGTTCGTTTCGCCGATGTCGTTCGCCAGGTTGTAGAGTCTCGCGGCGCTGACCGGTTGACTTGCCGCGCCGGTGAGCGTATCGGCGTTCGTGTCGTAGCGAACGAGTTTGAAATCGCCGGCGCGGATCGCCATCTGACGGCCGAATCGCCAGAAAAGCGCGGCGTGGGGCGGGCCGGTTCGGGCGCCGTCGAGGTACGGCAAGAGATCGACGCCGTCGGCCTTGTCGTTGGCGGCGGCGCCGGCCGCGGCCAACGCCGTCGCGCTGAGATCGAGCTGAATGACCGGCGAGTCGACGACGGCCGGCTTCACTCGGCCAGGCCACGACACGACGAACGGCACGCGGATGCCTCCTTCCAGTGTCGTGCGCTTCGATCCGCGGAGCGGCGCGTTGATCGATCCGTTCACCGTGACGCCCGGCATCGTCGGGCCTCCATTGTCGCTGATGAACATGACCAACGTATTGTCCTGTTGCCCGGTCGCGGCGAGCTGTCGCATCACGACGCCGATCGCCTCGTCCATCGCCGTCATCATGGCGTTGTAGGTGCGGCGCTGCTTGTCGGCGACGTTGGAGAATTTCGCGAGCCGGTCGTCGGTGGCGTGCATCGGCGTGTGTACGGCATTGAACGCGAGGTACAAGAACCACGGTTTGCCGTCATGCCGTTCGATGAATGCGGCCGCCTCGCGACCGAAGGCGTCGGTCGTGTAGTCCATCGCCGTGATCGGCTCGGCGCCGCTCAGAATGCCGGCGGCATCGAAGTAGCTGTGCGCGCCTCCCAGAAACCCGAAGAACTCGTCGAACCCGCGGCGCCGCGGGTGCATGGACTCCTGAGAACCCAGATGCCACTTCCCGACCAGTCCGGTTCGGTACCCGGCGGCCTTGAGTCGGTCGGCGATGGTCGTCTCGGTCACCGGAAGGCCCGCAGTCGCGCCGCCCGGATTGAACTCGTGCCCAAACCGTTGTTGATACCGGCCCGTCATCAATCCGGCCCGCGTCGGCGAGCAATACGGGCCGGTCACGTAGCCGTTCGTGAAACGCGCGCCGGACCTGGAAAGGGCGTCCAGATTCGGCGTTGGAATGTCCTTGCAGCCGTGGAATCCGACATCGGCAAAGCCCATGTCGTCGCCGACGATCAACAGAATGTTGGGGCGCTCGGCGGCGCCGGCCACCGCCGACCCACAGAGCAGGCATACCGCGATGAGTCGGCCAATTCGGTTCATGGATGAACTCCTTCTTGTGGAAAGGGCCCGTCTGTCCTCCAACGCCAGACGCAGAACGGTCTCTTCGCGCTGCGTCGTATCGAGCCACAGCGTGCGGCCGTCCCACGCGTACTCGTTCGTATCGAGCCGGCGGCCGCCCGATTCCGCGTGTCTCACAGTCCGCATTCGTCCCCGTCGCTCCTTAGCGTCCCCGGTCGCGATCGATCGCTAGCGGTGCCATTCGGGAGCCAGGAACCCCGTCGCTTCCTCGAACGTCGCCTTGCGCCGGAAATCGGCCGGATTGTAGGCGGGGTTTCCCGGATCGGCGTTGACCCACTGCGGATGCTGGCGGCCGAAGTAGCTGCCATAGAACTGGTAGTTGGAATCCACCCAGCGGCTCAGGATCATCAGCTCCATTTCCGTCAGCATCCCGCAGTGGTTGTCCTTGGCGTTTTTCGGATGCGCGGAATGGGTCAGCATGTCGATCAGCGTGCTGGTCGCACTGCCCAGGTGCCTGGGAAACAGATACGCGCCGTTGTAATTGCCCCGGTCCCCCGAGAGGAATGACGTGAATTCGGAAATGATCGGACCCGCCAGTTGCTTGCGGGCGAGTTCCTCGTACGACGTGTTGTAGTACTCCGTGATTTCTCCGGTCAGCCTCAGCCCTCCCGCCGGTTCACTCGAGCCGTGGCACGAGACGCACTTGCGGTCGAAGAGGGGCTGGATGTCGGTGGGATAATGGATCACCTGGCCCGCCAGGCCGTTTCCTCCGTTTTCGACGAGATCACAGGGTTGCGGCTGAGGGATGCTCGGGGCTCGCATCAACGCCAGCGGCGCCGCGGTCGTGGCCGCCGGAGCGGTGCGGTTCGACTGCCCATGGCAGCCCGTGCAGGAGCGGGACTCGCCCGGCGCGTAGTTCACGTACGTCCGTTCACGCTGGATCTCCCGGAAGTCCTTGTCCAGCGTTTGGAAGAAAATGCTGCGATTGGCAGGCACCAGGAAGTGAGCCGAACCGTCTTCTTCCACGGGCACGACGCCCCACTGCACGCGAGGCCACAGGGCCGCCTTCCAACTGGAACTGCTCAGCGCCGGTCCCCAGCGCCGGCCCGTGGACCAGTAGCGCGGAAGGGCCTCGTTGATCCGCAACCACTTGACCGTCCCCGGCTCCACCCCTTCCATGCCCTGATAGACATTCGTCAAGAAGCAGACGGCCTGGTTG
>VGZC01000051.1 GCA_016872725.1 Planctomycetota bacterium | reverse complement strand
CTTCGAGATAGGGCAGGCATCAACTCCATGACGGTCCAACCAGCGCGACGAGATCCGTGGCGGATCGACATCGGCCACCCCACTCTTGTCGGAACCCGGGCCGCGGCACCATCGCGCCGAGGCCAAATCAAGCCCGCTCAAGCAACCGCAAGCCGCATGGTACCCCCCCCCGTGTTGTCAAGCGTTTTCGTTCGGGCGGTAATGATTCGCGTGCGCTGTTTTCGGGCGGCTCGGTGCACGGGTGACTGGGGGCGGGTGGAATGTGCCGCTCTAGAATCGGCCGTCGGTGACTTCGAAGTGCGTCGGCTTATCCCACAATGGGCCTCCCGATTCGATCCATTCGGCCGTCCACTCGATCATCCGGTCGGCGCTCGCTCGAGGCACGTCGAGCGTTATCGCGCCCGAGCGTCCGTCGTTGAGCAGTGCGGTATCCTGTTCGACGCCTGAAAAGACCGGTTCCTTGCCCCATCGCTCGGCGAACCGCCGTGCGACGTCGCGAACGCTGAGGATATCGAGCCCCGCGACGTTGATGATACGCGCGGGAGTCGCGGCATGCGCGAAGGCGAGGAGCGTCATCGCGTTCGCGTCGGGAAGCCAGATCACGTTGACGCGTCCGCACCGCACGTCGACGGGCGTGCCGTCCCAAACGCGGCGCGCGATGTCGACCAGAACGCCGTATCGGACCTCGGTCGCATAATTCAATCGCAACAGGGCGATCGGCATTCCGTGCGTTCGGCTCATGTACTGATAGATGCGCTCGCGCCCGACGCACGTCATGGCGTATTCGCCGACCGGATTCAGGACATCATCCTCGCGCGAACCGGAACCGTCGGTTGGAACGGGTCCGTAGACGTTGCCCGTCGAGAAGGCCACGATGCGGCTATCGCGGAACCGCCGGCAAACGAGCGCGGGAAGATGGCAGTTCATGGCCCACGCGTAGTCGGGAGATTGCGACGCGCCGAATTTGAAACCGATCATCGCGATGACGTTCGCGCAGTCCGGAATCCGTTCCAGATCGCGTTCCACGAGAAGATCGGCCGCGTGGGTTTCAACGCCGCATGCTTCGAGCCGACGGCGCGCCGCATCGTCGGAAAAGCGGCTGGCCGCGATCACGCGACCCGAACGGCCCGCCGCGTCGAATGCCCGTCGCGCCATCCGCGCGAGGGTCGGCCCCATCTTTCCGCCGGCGCCCAGGAGCAGCAGGTCGCCGGACATGGCCCGCATCGCGTCCACGACCGACGGCGGCGGTTCGCTCAACCACGCTTCGAGCGCATCGATCGTCAACGGCAGTCCCATAACTCATCCCCATTCCCTCGACATTCCGCACCCGGTAGATCATCGGCGACGTCGACGGCCCATGCAATCGCCTCGCCCAATCTCCTCGATCGCCCAGATTCTCTTGACGGGCAGGCGCAATGTCGAGTATTCCCCGGTCGTCAAACCACGTGACCGCGTCGGGAACCCGATTCAGGGAGTGCAGCCGTGCCGCGCCGATCGCTCGTTTCGTGGGCTTGGGGACTCGCCCTCCTTGGGACCGCGAACATCCAGGCCCAGCACTGGACGCGTGCCGACCCGGCTCGCGGCGCCGCATCCGCTCCCGCGTGGACGTACAAGATGGGGCGGTTGATCGAGAATCCGCAGCCGTCGGTGAATGCGGCTCCGTTCGCCATCCAAGAGGGCGCGTTCGGCGCCCACTACTTTGTTGTTCCGTCGGAGGACGTCGACCTGTCGACCTACGTCGGCCAGGACGTCGTGGTGCGCGGCACGCTGCGTCCGACGAGCAATCCCCGACACAAGGTCTTGGTCGTCGAGCGGGTCTTCAATCGATCTCGAGCCGGCGAGGGCGACCCCGCCGCGCCGCGCGAAATGGAATTCATGGCCGATCGCCCCCTTTCACCCGACGATGCGATGGAGGAGGACTCGAGCGCCGATCGCCCGAGCGGGACTCCCGCGACCGCGCATCGAAGTCGGCCGTCCACGCGGGCGACGGGTCGGGATGACACGGTCGTCGGAAGCGGACTCGCTCGCCAATCGGACGAGGAACGTGACGACTGGGACGATGTCGATGTCTTCGGTGATGGGGAGCCGACGGAGGCCAACCCGCTTCGGAACGGAGGCTATGCCCAACCGGCCGCGTTCCGGTCCCGCGCGTACCAGCCACCGGAATCGAGTGGACCCGCGGAGGAACTTCCGCCTCCTCGCCGCGACGCCGAACCGCCGGGTGGCCGGTCGCTCATGGCGGACCCGCTGATTCCCGACGAGTTGGATGTCTTGGAAGACCACGCGCCGTTCGACGCGCTCCATGGCCCCGGATTCGATTGTCCGCAATGCGGCGGCCCGATGTTGGGAGGCGCGTGCGGGCGCGGATGCGGTTCGCCGGAATGGATCTGGGTCCGGGGCGAGTATCTCCTCTGGTGGACGAGCGGCATGGATGTGCCTCCGCTGATCACCACGAGCCCGACCGGAACGCCGCGCGCGGCCGCCGGCGTGCTCGGCGAGTCGGGAACATCGGTCCTCTTCGGCGGCGACAAACTGAACGATTCGAGCCATTCGGGATTCCGCGTGCGGACGGGGAAATGGCTATTCGCCGGAAAGCGGCTCGGGATCGAGGGCGAGTATTTGCGTCTCGACGATCAGCAAGAGGCGTTCAACGACACGTCCGCCGGCGACCCGATCCTGGCGCGTCCCGTTTACGACATCGTGAATGGACAAGAGACGGCCGAACTGATCGCGTTCCCATCGGTCATTCGGGGCACGGTCGACGCCGAGGCCATCACGCAGTTCCAGGCGGCCGGCGCGCGCGTGCGCTGGAACATCTGCTGCACCGACCTCACCTGCGTCCCCGACGTCTATCCCCGGATGGTCGACGGCTATCGCATCGATTGGTTCGCGGGCTATCGCTATGCCAGGCTGAGCGACCGGATTTCGGTCACCGAGGATCTCACGTCGCTCGACGCCCAGAACCCCGGCTCGTTTTGGATCGAGGACCGGTTCGCGACGGGCAACGAATTCCACGGAGGCGACGTCGGGTTCCTCTACGAACACCGCGCCGGACGCTGGCTCGTCGATTGCGTCACGCGCGTCGCGATCGGAAACAACCACCAGGTCGCGTCGATCAACGGGACGACGATCATCACGGAGGACGATGATCCGTTGACCTATTCCGGCGGAATCCTGGCTCAGCGATCCAATATCGGATTCTATTCGCGCGACGAACTCTCGGTGATTCCCGAGGTCGGCATGACGGTCGGTTATCAACTTACGAGCCACACGCGGTTGACGTGCGGATATTCCTTCATTTACTTCAGCAACGTGGTCCGCGCGGGCGATCAGATCGACAGGGACTTGAACACGAACCTGCTTCCGCCGGAGGTCGATCCGTTCACCGGCCCGCTGCGGCCCGAGTTCGCGTGGCGCACGACCGACTTCTGGGCCCAAGGCCTGAATCTCGGGGTCGATGTGCGGTTCTAGCGGCTCGTCAAGGCCGGTATACGGCGTTCAGCGCGTTCAGCGCGCCATGAAGAGCCGCTTGCTGAGTCGGCGGGGCGGCGAGACGACCACGCTGTCCTGATCGTCCTCGGCGGCCGCATCGTTGTCGGGAGTGCTGTCGATATCGTCCTGCCCCGCCGCGCGGACCTGCGCGGTGTTCGTCTTGTCGCCGCTCGTATCGACCGAAGCGACGATCTGGAGCGACGCGCTGCCGCCGGAGGCCACCGCCCCGACGCTCCATACGCCCGTTCCCCTGTCGTAGGAACCCTGGCTCGGTGTCGAACCGACGAACGTGAGTCCGGACGGAAGGACGTCCTCGACATCGACCCCCGTCGCCGTATCCGGACCAGCATTGGCCAGCGCGATGGTGAATGTGACGTTGTCGCCGAGATTCGGCGAGCTCGTGTCGACCGACTTCGTGAGCGACAGATCGATGGCCGGTGGTGACGTGATCTCGACACTCGCCTGATCGTCCTCCCCCGCGGCGTTGTTGTCGGGTGTGGAATCGGCGTCCGGTTCATTCGCCGCGCTGACCTGGGCCGTATTCGTCTTCGTGCCGGATGTCGTCACCGTCGCGATGACCTGAAGCGTGGCGCTTCCGCCGTTCGTCAACGTTCCGACCGTCCAGACTCCCGTGCCGTTGTCGTACGAGCCTTGACTCGCAATGCCGCTTACGAACGTCAGACCGGCCGGGAGCGCGTCGCGCACACTGACTCCCGTCGCCGAATCGGGTCCCCCGTTCGCGACGCCGATCTGAAAGGCCACGTTCGAGCCGACGGTCGGCGTCGAGCTGCTCGACGTCTTCGTCACCGAGAGGTCGATCTGCCGCGGCGTCACCGCGACGCTGTCCCAATCGTCCTCAAGGGAGTCGTCATTGCCGGGGGTCGAATCGACGTCGAATTCGTTCGCCGTGTCGACCTCGACCGAGTTCACCTTCGCGCCGAGCGTATCAACGGTCATGGTGATGGCGAGCGTCGCGCTCGAGCCGTTCGCGAGCGAACCGACCGTCCAAATCCTCGACCCGCTGTCATAGGATCCTTGCGAAGCGGCGGATGACACGTAGGTCAGGCCGGACTGGGGCGTATCGAGAAGCGTGACACCCGTGGCGCCGTCGGGGCCGGCGTTGCTGACCGTGATCGTGAAAACGACGGTGCCGCCGAGATCGGGCGTCGCGTCGTCGACCGTCTTCGCAACCGAGAGATCGGCCGATTCGAAATTCGCGAAATCCCGCGTGGTCACGGTCGGGCCGAGCATGCGGATGAGGTCGAGTTGACCATCGACGGCGGCGACGCCCGTGATGCGCAGTTCGATCGCGCCGACATTCGTGAAATCCGCGCCCGTTCCTCCACCGACCGCGAAACTCGACAACGCCGTGTACACCGTCTCCGTCGCCGCGCCGCCCGTATTGGGGATATCGATGACCGCGGTCGAGTAGTTCGCGCCATCGGTGTGGATATTGACGGTGATCTGTCCGTTGTTCTGATCGGCGCCGACCGTCAGCTCGATGCCCGTCGAGTCGCCGCTGTCGGTGAGGTCAATTCCGCCGAGGCCTATCGGATCGAGCGTGGTCGCATTGCTGTCGGCACCGTCCCACGTCACGAGCCGCGTGCCGGTCGCCGTCGCGCTCGCCTGGAATTCGAGGATGCTGGTCGTGATGCCGTTCACATCGAGCGTCAACGTTCCGCTCGCCGATGTCAGCTCGACGTACAGGTCGCGTTCGCCTCCGACCGATTCCGGCGCGACACTCGCGTCGGAATCAGTGGTCAGCGCGGGGAAGAGCGCGGTGACGGCTTGCGACGTCGTGTTGAACGTGTCGATGTTCGAGCCGGCGGTTCCGGCGGCTTGCGCCGAGGAAATCGTGATCAGCGCGCTGACGTCCTCGAACAGCGTGTCCGCGCCGATCACTTGCGCGGGCTGTCTCACAAAGTAGTTGCCGGCCGTGAGTCCGTCGAAACGATACATGCCGTTGGCGTCGGACAGGTCGGCGGCGAGGTTCGTGTCCCCCGCGTCGAAGACACCGTCACCGTCGTCCTGAAAAAGCTGGATGGCCGCTCCGGCGATTTCCTCGCCGGCGCCGTAACCGTTGCCCGTCGCGTCGTCGTAGACGCGTCCTTCGATGGCGCCGAGGTTTGTGACGGCGAGCGGAACGCGCGATTCGAGCGTCTCGAATCCGAGCAAGGCGAGTCGCGTCGAAGGTCGGCGTGAGGGCTTGACGAACGCGCCCCGCTTCAGCCGGCGGCGCGCCGCGGCGCGCGCGATCCAGGTCAACGGCGAAAATCCCGACATCCCGTGGCTCCCTCCGCAACACCCCGACGAGCGCGGACGGACCGAACCGCGCAAAGTGGCGGCGCTCGATGGGTCCGGTGGTTTCCATCGTCATTACCGGACCCCGTTCTCCACTATCGATTGGCCCGACTCCCCGTTCGTCGCATGATGGCACGCAAAATGCCCATCTCGATGGCGGACCGTCGATCGGGGAATTGGTGCGGATAACCCAAAACCATTTCGAGAAATGACTTGCGACACGAGTCTGGCCATCTTCCGAAAGCCCGTCCTTTTCCCCGGCGATCCGTGCGAGGCGTGGGAATTGTAGGAATTTCAAACCCCCCCAAAGGAAACCGAAGTCGTGGTTCGCTCCGCGAACCACCGGAACCACACACGATCTGGATACCGAAGACGGCTGATCGCGGAGCGATCAGCGACGTACGGGAACGGTCGCGTTCGCACACCTGCCAATCGTCATCCACGGAGGGAACACGATGGGATCTCTTGGCGCGTTCGTTTTCGCCGTAGCGCTGGTCGGCGGCGCCGGCCACGACAATACGGTCTTGCTCGACTTCTCCGCCGACTGGTGCGAACCATGCAAGCTCATGGTTCCCACCATGCGGCGTCTCGAGATGGAAGGCCTGCCCGTTCGTCGAGTGAACGTAGACCAATTCCCGCGGCTCGTCGAACACTGGAAGGTCGGTTCGATTCCGTGCTACATCCTGGTCCGAGACGGTCGCGAGGTCGAACGGGTCGTCGGCGCCGCCAGCTATGATCGGCTCGCGCGGATGTTCGAGAAGTCCGGCCACACAAGGCCCGCCGCATCGTCCGATCGAGGTTGGGCGTCGGCGAACCCAACCGACGCGGTTCGATCGCGGCCGAACGACGGACCGGACGCCGCGACCTATCGCGGCCAGTCCCCCGACCCAGGCCTCGCGCGGCGCGTTGTGGAGGCGGCTTCGGACTTCGCGGGCGATTTGGGAAACGCGGCGCGAGGCGGCTCGCCGGAGCCCGAGCGATCCGACGTGCCCAATCCCGACGGCTCGGTGGCGTCGGGATCGCCCGTCCACTCGCCCGGCAACACGTCGTTATCCAACGACCGATCCGCATCGAGCGACGGGTCGATGCGAGCCGATCACGGAACGGACGACGCGGAACGGCGCGCGGCCGAGTCTTCCGTGCGGTTGAGGCTCGAGGAATCGAACGGCCACGCGTTCGGGACAGGGACAATCATCGACGTGCATGGCGATGAAGCGCTCGTCGTGACTTGCGGACATTTGTTCCGTGAATCGAACGGACAGGCCGCCATCCGAATCGAGCTCGTGGGAATCGGAACGGGCTCCGAATCCGGAGGGCCTTTTCCGGGCCAATTGATCGCGTATGACGCGGGAGACCGCGACATCGCGCTCGTGAGCTTTCGACCCGGAACGCCCGTCCGACCGGCGCCCGTCGCGGCCACGGTCGAATCGATCCGATCGGGCGAACCCGTATTCGGCATGGGGTGCGATCACGGGGGGCCACTCTCGATTCTGCGAGGCCGCATCACGACCGTCGATCGCTATTCGGGCCGTCAGGCGTACGCGCACAACATAGAGGTCTCGGGTGAGCCGGTCGATGGCCGCAGCGGCGGCGGGCTGTTCAATCTCAAGGGCGAGTTGATCGGCGTGTGCAACGCGGCGGACCCGGCGGACCACGAGGGAATTTACGCGGGGCTCAAGACCGTGCATTGGCAACTGGCGCAAGTCGGCCAGGAGCGCGTTTTCCAAACACGTGCCTCGGGTGAAACGCCGATCGCGTCGCGCGATGGGGAGCCGCCGGCGCGCTCGGGATCATCGAGTCATCCATCTCCGGCCGATGCCGTGGGAACATCCGACGCGGACCGGGTATCCCGCTCGGACGCGACATCGGCTAATCTACTCCAGGCGCTCGAGTCGGGCGCGGAACTGATTTGTGTCGTGCGGAACGCGTCCGGCGGCGATAAGGTGCTCGTGCTCGACGCCGACTCGCGCGAACTCCTCGAGCGTCTCGCGCGCGCCCAACTAGCGGAACGTCCCCCATCCGGCACGATCCGGCGATGATCGCGTCGCGGGGCAAGTTCTTGGCTTGCCGGTCGAATACCGAGTCGGCAATCCGGGAGAGTGCCCCGCGCGGCGGTCGCGAGTGCCGGCGAGCGGGGCGCGTGCCCCACGCGATGGAAAGGCCTCGTTATGATCGATGTGCGGTCCCGCGCGACGTGCTGGTTGGCGGTGACGTGGTTGCTCGCCGCTTCGCCGCTCGGCGTCCAGGCCGATGACGAAAAGGCGTACCGCGTCGAGTGGCATGGCGTGATGGACACGGGAGACCGCGTCTTCCGATTCGTCATCGAGTCGAGCCGCGAGGCGGTCGATCGCGAGACGCACTGGCTTCGCAGCCTCGACGAAGGCAACGCGCGGTTCCGTCTTGATCCCTATTCGCTCGAAGGCGGCCGCATGGCGTTCGCGCTTCCACAAACGGTGGCCGAGTATTCCGGCGATCTGTCCGAGGACGCGCGCCGGGCGGCGGGGAACTGGAAACAGCGCGGCGCGTCGTTCACGCTCGTTTTCGACCGTGTGGAACGGGAACCGGATGTGGCGATACTCGAATCGTGGGTCGGGACCCTGGATCTCGTCGTGCGGAAGATCCAGATCCGTTTTCGGGTCCTGCCGGGCAACGAGGGAGGCCCTCCCCTCGTGCTGATGGACAGCGTGACGCAGCGCGCGGGCGGCTTTCGGTGCGAGCGCACGATCGACGGTTCGAAATGGACGATTCGGGTTCCCGGGATCCGCGGCACGTTCACGGGCGAGTTCGACGACCAACGGAAGGAAGTGCGCGGATCGTGGGCGCAGAGCGGGATTCCGCTTCCGATCACGTTGACCCAAGGCGAGGCGGCCGACCCGGGCCCGCCTCCGCGTCCCAACCGTCCGCAGACTCCGAAGGCGCCGTTCCCCTACGCGGTGGAGCCGGCGGAATTCGCGAGTCGCGACGCGGACGTCGTGCTTCGCGGAACGCTGACGCTTCCGGCCGGCGACGACGGCGGCCCGTGCGCGGCGGTCGTTTTGATCTCGGGGTCCGGGCCCCAGGATCGCGACGAGACGATCTTCGACCACAAGCCGTTTTGGGTGATCGCCGACCACCTGACGCGCCGCGGGATCGCCGTGTTGCGGTATGACGACCGGGGCGTTGGGGAATCGAAAGGGGACGCGGCGAGCGCGACGAGCGAGCACTTCGCGCGCGACGTCGACGGCGCGATCGACTTCCTGCGGAAGCACGCCCGCATCGACGGCGAACGGATCGGACTCATCGGGCACAGCGAGGGCGCGATCATCGCGCCCCTCGTCGCGACGCGGCGTCCCGACGTCGCGTTCGTCGTTTTGCTCGCGGGGCCCGGAGTTCCGGGTGACCGCATCCTTCGATCGCAAGGGGAACTCGGGTTGAAGGCGACCGGCCTGGCGACCGAGGAGGCGCTGCGGCTCCAGCGCGTCGCGCAGGACGCGATCCTCGACGCCGTCCTCGCGGCGACTCCCGACGAATCGAATGACGATGTGGCGAAGCGCGCGGTCGAACGGGCGCGGCGCGACGTATCGGAGGCGGTGTTCACGTCGGCGGGACTTGACGCCGCCATACCCCAGGGCGTCGCCCAGTTGCGGTTGCCCTGGTTCCGGTTCTTCCTCTCGCACGATCCGGCGCCCGTGCTCCGCGAACTCCGTTGCCCCGTGCTTTCGCTCCACGGCGCCCGCGATACGCAGGTCGACCCCGAACTCAACGCGCCCGTGATCCGCCAATCGCTTACCGATGGCGGGAACCGGGCGTTCGAGGTCACGATCCTCCCCGAACTGAATCACCTCTTTCAAACGTCGAAGACCGGCGGGGTGGGTGAGTACGCGTCGATCGAGGAGACGATCGCGCCCGCGGCGCTCGATGCCTTGACGCGGTGGATAACCGAACGAACGTCGCGCGCGCCGTGACGCGGGCCGCGCGGGACCCTATTCGCCGGCGGCGAGCGAGTCCCACGCGGGAATCCACCACGGCAATCGTGGGAAGAGGGTGAGCGCCGCGTCGGTGGCGAGCTTCGTGGAAGTCGACGCGCGATCTCCGTCGAACAAGTCGCGCGCTCCGATTCGTCCGACCAACATGCGGACGAGATCGTGATGGCTGAGGGTGAGGTAGCTTCGGCCAAGGGAATCGGGATCGAGGCGCGCGCCGCGCGAGGTGACCGTCAGCTTCCAACGAGCGCGATCGCAGAGGAGGCCGAGTTCGATCGGCATGTCGAGCGGCGCGGCGCGGCGGGCGAGTTCTCCTCCGATTTCCCCGACGAACGCGGGCGGGTCGAGCAATCGGATCAAGTTCGCTTGCCCATCGTCCGCGTCGTGATGGAAGAACCGGCCTCCGAACGATTGGAGCAGAGCGTGGATGGGCGAATCGGGCGGCGATTCGATCCGCAGCGGATGCCAATCGCGTTCGAGCGCGTCGCCACTCGCCCGGATCAGCAGCGCCGCAAGAGCCTCGGAGTGGTCGGCGGCAACGGCGCATTCCACGATGCGCGATTCGCGCAGCGCCGCGTATCCGTGGATGCGCAGCGCCGCTTCGGACGGATCGAGCCTGTGGGGCCCCCCGATGGCGACATAGAGTCGATCGCAGCCGCCGCGATTGACGAGCCACTCCCAGTACGACTCGTCGCGAACCGGAGCGCCGACGGTCGTTCCGACCGTTGCCTCATAGAGACGCATGACGGCGCCCAATTCCATCCGCCGCCAAAGCCGGACGGTCGGCGCGGGACTCGCGACATCGTCGAGCCAGGCGGGCCGGCGCGCGGGAGGCGCGCGGTACGCGGCAAGCAGCCGACGCGGACCGATCGTGGAATAGGCGTGGCGAGGCCCGACGATCCATCCCGCCTGCTGGAACAGGCGCGTCGCGCACGATCGAACGAGCGTGAACATCGCGCCGTCGCGCCGAGCCGTCCGTTCGGCGGCCGCGATCAGCGCCGATTCGATTCCGCAACTCCGCCATTCGGGTAAGACGACGAGATCCGCGAGCTCCCGGATCGGCAGCTCGACCCCGCCGAATCGGATCGACCGGTTCGCGAGCCGCACATGGCCGACCGGCTCACCGTTAGTTACGGCGATGAGTCGCCGCGACGGTTCGTAGCCGGGTTCCTCGTTCTGGGCCTGGAACTCGGCGGGCGTCCGACGCAAACCGCATACGTGCAGGAATCGCTGGATCATCGCGTGATCGGCGAGCGTGGCGTGGCGCACGCCGATCTCGATGACGGGATCCGCCGACGGATGCGATTCGCCCTTCGCGATCGGCGCCGCCTCGCGCCGCGCCGGAATCAGCGGGTCCGCCGCCCGCATCGCGTCCGTTCCCTGCGTTTCGATCGTGGGAGCCGTTCGATCTCCGTCGCCGTCAGCGCGACGTCCTCGTGACGTTGCAGGAGCACGCATCGCACCGAATCCCTTCTCGGTTGAATTCCCGCCAACCCGCTCGAGTCCCTTATCCGAATAAGTTACGGATGTTCGCGGCAAAGATCCAGTAGTAAGGAACACAATCGTTCCTCGGGGAACAGGCAGAAGGCGAATTCGCGCGAGGCCCAGAGTTCGGTGACGCGTCGATTCTCGATGAGCTCCGCGCGCTCGATCCGCCATGCGTGGCGCAGCGGTTCGACGAGCGGTTGGAAGTCGGCGTTGATGCGCGTGACGGCCGCATGCCGCGCGCCGCGCATCGTATCGGGAATCGGCCGCGTCGTCCAATCGCGCTTTTCGGCCGCCAGTTGTTCGGCCCGTTCCGAACGCGGAGCGTGACGCTCGGGATGGAACGCGAGTTCGCGCAAACGCGAGTCTACCCGCCCGACCGCGTCGGGCGGCACGTTCGGATGTTCGACCGGCGGGAGGACGGTTGCCGACAATGTCGCGAACGCGGGGGGCTCGCGGCCGAAGAACCGCGACGCGATCGCGTCCGTCAATCGGTCGTACTTCGCGCCGCCGATGCCGTGCAGGAACAGGTCGCCC
Organism: Planctomycetota bacterium; assembly: GCA_016872725.1. Taxonomy (GTDB): domain Bacteria; phylum Planctomycetota; class Planctomycetia; order Pirellulales; family Pirellulaceae; genus VGZC01. The sequence goes on along the minus strand of VGZC01000051.1, from coordinate 28,290 downwards.
AGAAAGAACCTGGCGAATAGCGTGGTGACCAAGGCGCGGGGACGCACCCGAACTCCACGTGCTCCGGCCGCGCGCCACGCATCGAGCGATTCGAGCGATTCGAGCCCGAATCGGCTTTCCGGAATCGCGAATGATACGCGGGCCCGATCGGTCAACTCGAGTCGCGCGGCGCGCCGCCGCACAAAGAGCCGACGCCTCGAGGGACGCTCGGCCGTCCAGATCCAAAACGGCGCTTCACGCCATTCGCCGTCGACCGCCAATTCGGCGACCGGATGCGTGCGACTCCGAATGCGGTGCTCCCGCCGGAATTCGGCGAGCGCCGCGTTGTAGTCCCGGGCGAACCGTTCCGAACGGCTCAACAGGTAAGACGCGAACCGCCGGAACGGATCGCCGTCGCAGACCCGGCTGAGCGGCACTTCGAGCGTATCGAGGCCCCAGCGCGCTTCAAGTCGATGGCGACCTTGCGCGAGGGCCAATCCAAGGCGGCCCGTCCGTTCCGCGGCCTCGATGACGTCGGGCCAAAGCCGTTCGACGAGCGGGTCCGGGATCCAGGCCGATACCGCGTTCCGCACCCGGTCGGCGAACGACGCGAAGAGCCCGCGATCCCGAACGCGACGCTCCTCGAACGGCTCGGCCTCTCCCCGCGCATCGAACGCGATCGATCCCGCATGCAATCGACCGTCGGATCGAACGGGAAAACGGACCGAAACGCCGTGCGGCACGTCGTTGTCGATGATCAAGTGGACCGCCGAAGCGCCGAGTCGTCTTGCGTGGTGGGCCAACGCGAAGTTCTTGAACCAAACGCCGGGATGGAACAGCTCGGGCTGGTGGCCCGTCATGAGGATCGGTCGATCGAGGTCGGCGGCTCCCGCGTCGCGGTAGGTCCGCGAATAGGACACGGCGGCTGCGAGCAGATCGCGCCGCGCATCGCGCCGGAGCCGACACCAGGCTCCGCCCTCGGCCCGCGCGAACGCTCCGAGCCTGTCCGCGTTCGACGACAGGCATTCGGCGAACCGGGAGAACGGCGGATCGACGAGCGCGCGGCCGTGTTCGGCCGGCGCGCGCCATCGCGGCGCCGCGGGCGCGTTGGCCGAAACGGTCATCCGGCCGCCTCGCCGATCACCGCCGCGTCACGCTCGATCGCGCCGACTCCAACACACGTGGCAATCGACCGATCGAGGACCTCGCGGTAGTAGAGCAGGCGGGCGCCGGCATTGTCGAGCGATCCGCCGAACGATCGCGCTTCCTCGAGATAGATCCGCGGAACGGGAAGCTCGACGATCCGAAGCCGATTCGACGCGGCCTGGACCCATAGTTCGAGCGGCATCGCGTAGCCGTCCTCCGTGAGCGCCAGTCGCCGAAGCGACTCGACGCGATACGCCTTGAATCCGCAGAAGGCGTCGGTCAATTCGAGTCCCAGGCGAAAGTTGAGTTCCTCGGTGATCCGCTCATTGATCCGGCGCCGGTCGGCGGGAGGCTCCGCATCGCCCTCGTATCGGACGAGATACCGGCTGCCGCTCACGATGTCGACCGATCGGATCGCGTCAAGGAACTCGGGGATCCGGCGCGGTTCGTGCTGCCCGTCGCAGTCGACCGTCACCAGGAAGTCGAAATCGTTCGCGATCGCGTAGGCGAATGCCGAGCGGAGCGCGGCGCCGTAGCCTCGGTTGACCCGGTGCCGAACGACGGCGACGCCTTCGAGTCCGGCGAGGACGTTCGAAGTCCGATCGGTCGAACCGTCGTCGACCACAAGTACGTCGCCGCCGTATCGCCGGACTTCGTCGAGGACCGGCTTCACGTGGCGCTCCTCGTTGAAGACGGGAAGAGCCGTCAAGGCGCGAATCGTCATGGCGGGCCCTCTCGGGGTTGGAGGCGTCGGTTCGGAACGAGCTGGGATTACCGCGATCGCCGTCCGTGCGCTCGCCGCGCGGCCACCGCCGATCCGTTCCCGGCAAGCGGCGAACGGGCGATCGGTTCGCCAACGACCCATTCTAGGAGGCAGGTCGCATGCGTCAACGCGCGCCGTCCGGCCTTTTCCCTCGGAATCGGCCCGATGACCGGTCGGTCCGATCCGGCGGTTTGTATTGAATGCGCCATGGCCCCCGGCTAGACTCAACCGCCATGAGTGCCGATCGACCGGTGTCGCTTCTTTCGTACTTCGAGCGGCAGTGGCGGGTCATCCTCCCCTGGGCATTCGCCGTTCTTGGGGCGGTCGTCACGGTAACGCTTTGGGCCGTGCTCCGTCATACGCGCCATGTCCTCGAAGGCACGTCCTATTCGCCCGAGCTCGCGCTGATCTTCGGGTTCGGGCTCACCGTCGCCGGCACGGCGTACACCGCGCGCTTCGTGGGGCGGGCGAGGAGGATCGAGACGCTCGTCGCCGAACGGACCAGCGCGCTCGAACGGGAAATCGCCGAACGGAAGTTGGCCGACGACGCGCTCGGCGAATCGCTCGCCGCCTACCAGAATCTGCTCGACAGCCTCCCGCTCAACTGCTTCCGCAAGGACCTCGACGGCCGCATCGTTTCGGCGAACCAGCGTTTCTGCGAGACGATCGGACGATCGGTCGAGGAGACGATCGGCAGGACCGATCATGACCTGTTTCCCGCCGAGCAGGCGGCGAAATACCGGGCGGACGACCTGCGCGTCGTGCGAACGGGCGAAGTGCTCGAGGACGTCGAATCGCATGTGACGTCGCACGGCGATCGGCTCTTCGTCCAGGTCCTCAAGGCGCCGGTGCGCGATTCGCGCGGCAACATCACGGGCATCCAAGGCATGTTCTGGGACGTGACGTACCGCGAGCACGCCGAGGAGGCCCGTCGGCGGAGCGACGCGCGGTTCCGGCGGCTCGTCGAATCCAACATCATCGGCGTCGTCATCGCGCAGCTCGACGGCCGCCTCATCGACGCCAACGAGGCGTTCCTGCGAATGGTCGATTCCACGCGCGGCGAACTGGAATCGGGCGCGCTGAGGTGGGACCGGATCACGGCCGACGCGTTCCGCGGGGCGGACGATCGTTCGATCGCCCTGCTTCGGTCGCAGGGTTCGTGCCCGCCGTGGGAGAAGGAGTTCGCTCGGCGCGACGGATCGAGGCTCTCCGTGCTTGTCGGCGTCACTCTGCTCGAGGACGCGACCGACGAGTGCATCTGTTTCGTATTGGATATCACGCAACGCAAGAGAATGGAGAATGAACTCAAGGAGGCGAAGGAGGCCGCCGACGCCGCGAATTTCGCGAAGAGCCAGTTCCTCGCCAACATGAGCCACGAGATCCGAACGCCGATGAACGCGATCATCGGCATGACCGAACTCGTGTTGAACACGCCGCTCAGCGCCGCGCAGCGCGAGTACCTGACCATGGTGCTCGATTCGAGCGAGTCGCTGCTCGCCATCATCAACGATATCCTCGACTTCTCGAAGATCGAGGCCGGAAAGCTGGCGCTCGACGAGATGCGGTTCGACCTTCGCGACGCGATCGGCGACACGATGCGGACGCTTGCGCTGCGGGCCCACGCGCGCCGGCTCGAACTCGCCTGCGACATCGATCCGCTCATCCCCCCGGTCGTGATCGGCGATCAGGGCCGCCTGCGCCAAGTGATCATCAATCTCGTCGGCAACTCCGTCAAATTCACCGAATCGGGCGAGATCGTCCTGACCGCCCGCTTGGAAAGCGAGGACGCCGACGCGCTGCGGATCTGGTTCTCCGTGCGTGACACGGGCATCGGAATCCCCGAGGACAAGCTGGGGGTGGTCTTTTCGGCGTTCGAGCAGGCGGACACGACGATGACCCGCCGATTCGGGGGCACGGGTTTGGGCCTCGCGATCACGGCGCGGCTGGTCGACCTTCTGGGCGGGCGGATCTTCGTGGAGAGCCGGACGGGGGAAGGGAGCACGTTTTCCTTTTCGGTCCGCTTCCGCAAGGCGGAAGGCCCATCCGCCGAAACGCTCACGCTCGACGCGAAGCTCGATCGCTCCCGCGTGCTCATCGTCGACGACCATGCGACGAGCCGCGCGATCGTGGCGGCCATGCTGCGCGACTGGCGAGCCGATCCGGTTGAGGCGTCGGGTGTCGAGGAAGCGCTCGCCATCCTGCGCGATCCGACCGGCGCCGGCGATCCGATCCGGCTCGCGCTCGTCGACGCGAAGATGCCCGGCAAAGACGGTTTTGATCTGATCCGCGCGATGGCGGAGTCCCCCGCGATGGCGGCGATCCCCGTGATCGCGCTGACATCGAGCGACCGGCCGGGTGACGCGAGGTTGTGCGAGCAGCTTGGGGTCGCCGCCCATGTCATGAAACCCCCGAAGCCGTCGGAACTGTTCGACGCGGTCGCCGCGGCGCTCGCCGAACCTCGGGAGCCGTCCGCGCCGATCGCTTCGAGTGCCGAGCGGTCGGCGGGGGAGACGCCGCCCCTTCGGATCCTGCTCGCCGAGGACAGCGTCGTGAATCAACGGCTCGCCTGCGCATTGCTCGAACCGAACGGGCACCGCATCGCGATCGTCAACAACGGCCACGACGCGGTGCTCGCGTGCCGCGATCAGCCGTTCGATCTCGTGCTGATGGACGTCCAGATGCCCGAGGTCGACGGACTCGATGCGACGCGTCGGATCCGCGAGTGGGAGTCGGCGCACGGAGGCCATGTTCCGATCGTCGCGATGACGGCGCACGCCATGAAAGGCGATCGCGATCGGTGTATCGACGCCGGGATGGACGATTACGTGGCGAAGCCGATCCGAGCCCGCGAGCTGCGGGAAGCGATCGATCGCGCGCGCACGGCGCGGGACGTCGGGACGCGTCGACGGAATCCGACGGAACCCGACCCGAGCTCGGACGGCGCGCCTCGTGAATCGGGAACCGACAAGGAATGTGGCGCGATGGGGTACGTCGAGCCCGACGCGCGGCGTTTCGCCGTCGATTGGGACCGCGCCGTCGCGGAACTCGGCGGCCGCCTCGATCTGATGCGCGACCTCGCCGTGATCTTCCTCGAGGAGGGACCGCGTCTGCTCGGCGACATCGGTCAGGCATTGACCCGCGATGACGGCCGATCGCTCCGGATCGCCGCGCATACGCTCAAGGGTTCCGCGCGCTATTTCGGCGACACGCCGGTCACCGAACTCGCCTTCGCCATCGAACGGCTCGCCGGCGCGCGCGATCCGGCCGAGTTCGCGCCGATCGCCTCGAGGTTGGCCGGCGCGCTGGAGTGCCTTCTGGATGATGTGCGGCGGTACGTGGAGCAATCGAAGGTGAGGAGCGGGGAATGACGCGGATCGACGACGTGCGCCGCTTTCTCGAACGGTACGCCCCCGCTCGGTTCGCCGAGGACTGGGACAATGTCGGCCTGCTGGTCGGTCGGGCGGACCGTCCCGTCCGCTCGGTGATGACCTGCCTGACGATCACGCGCGCCGTCGTCGACGAATGCGTCGCGGCGCGTGCCGACCTGATCGTGACACACCATCCGCTGCCGTTCCAACCTCTCAAACGGATCACCGACGAAACCGTGCCGGGCGACCTGCTGCTGCGGATCATCGAGGCGCGCGTCGCCGTTTACAGCCCGCACACGGCGTTCGATTCGGCCGCGCGGGGCATCAACCAACGGCTCGCCGAATCCATCGGACTCGGTTCGATCGAAGCCATCGTCGAAAGGTCGAGCGGAACGGAATCGAGCGTTCCCGCACCCGATTGCGGAGCGGGGAGATGGGGCCTTTGCGGCGAGCCGACCTCGATCGGAGAACTCGCCGAACGCCTTCGGCGCGTCACGGCCGCGCGAACCGTTCAGCTTGCGGGCGGGATCGACGATCGCGTCTCCCGCGTCGCCGTCGCGTGCGGCAGCGCCGGTTCCTTCCTCGATCGTGCCGCGCGGCTCGGCTGCGAACTGTTCGTCACGGGCGAAACCGGCCTGCACACGGTGCTCGAAGCAAGGGCGCGAGGCGTCGCCATGCTCCTTCTCGGTCATTACGCGAGCGAGCGATTCGCCGTCGAGCGGCTCGCGGAGGAACTCGCCCGCGCCTTCGACGGAGTGCGCGTGTGGGCGAGCGGCGCCGAAACCGATCCGCTCGACGCGATCGGTTGCCCGCCTTCCGCCGACCCGCTCACGGACTCACCGAAACCGGGTAGTTGAGAATGCGGCCCTTTCCCCCGATCTCCTCGGCGCGCATCCAGAGCGTCTTGCCCGTCAAGGCGCGGCCGTCCCGGATCTGGTAGGTATCGATGCGACGGCCGCGAGCCGCGTTCAGGACCTGCCTTCGCTGCGCCGGCATGTCCGGCGCGAAGAGGAGGCAATTGAAGCTGAACGCGGCGTCGGTCTTGTTCACAAGTTGCTGCTCGACCACCACACCGCCGTTGTCGTCGAGTATCGCGGACAACTCGAACGAGACATCCTCGAGGCCGACGCGGATCATCCGATGAACGCTGAACCGATACGACGTGTCGGCGCGCACGTCGAAGTCGATCCGGACCGGCTGCTCGCCGCTCGCCGCGCTCGCGCGGAGAATCAGCCGAAAGGGGAGCGAAACGCGTTCCTCGGCGGCCGCCTTGAACGCGACCTGCCGCGGCTCGACACTCCATTCGCGCGGCGCGTGGATCGTGACTTTGCCGCTCACGCCTTGGGGAAACTGGTTTTGGAACTGAATCGTCGCGACGTGGTCCTCGCCGAGCGCCGTGGAGAAGGCGTTCTTGTCGATCGTCAGGCCGATCCGCACCTTCGCCACCGCGAGATCGGCTCCGACGAGGAAGACGGGCTCCCGTCCCACGTCGAATACCTGCGTCGGGTTGCCGGCGTCCACTCCTTCGTCGGGCCGCGACTCGCGTCCCCACAGATCGATGCGGCGAACGCGATCGGGGGCCCCAAGGTAGATCGACTCGCGCGTCGCCTGGTCGTTCCAGACGACGATCACGGCCTCGCCCTCCCGCTCGTAAACTCCGTTGGAGCTTCCGCCGGGTAGTCGCATCTCACCCAGGTATTTCGCGCCGGCCAGGTGGATCGACACGGTGCGCCAGGGAATGAAGAGTTCGCGCGGGGTGCCGTCGGCGTGGATCAGTCCGGTCGCCTCATCGCACGGATCGGCGAGGAACGCGGCGGACGCGCCGTCGCGATGGGCGGCGAGCATCCGCAGCGCCAGGTCGCGCGCGCGGACCGCCAGATCGTGCTCGCCGCTCCGCAGCGGTTCGAGCACGACCCAAGGAGCGCGGCCCTCGCCCGTTTCACTCCGCAAATACTCGGAAAGTTCCTCCGCCGTGAACGCCGGCTGAGCGAAGCAGGTCAATCGGGCCCAGGGGCCGGGAACGGCGCCCGGTTTCTCGTCGAGCCAGTTCCACGCGATCGCGATGCGAGCCTCTTGTCCGAACCGCTCAAGATGCTCGCGGATTTCCGCGATGTGCGCCGCGAGGTTCGGGTACCCCATGTAGCTCGCGTCCTGATCGGCCCCCAATTGCCACCACCGGACCTTGAGCGAAAGACGAGTCATGATCGGATTGACGAGTTGTTTCCAGACCTCGGGTTCACGGAATACGAGCGCGGTCGGAAGGGGGCCCGCGTCTCCGAGCAACTCGCGGCTCAGTCGCTCGGGCGGCGCGTTGAACATGCCGACGAACTCGATCCCCTGCGCGCCCATCCGTTCGGCGAACCATGCGAGGTGATCGGCCGGCGAGCGTCCCTCGTTCGGCGACCAGACGGGGAACTTGATCCAGTGCAGCCCCGCGATCGGCGCGAGTTGCGCGAGCGATTTGAGCGGAATGTCCTGTTCGCCCCGCGGAACCGTCCAACCGAAAATGCCCTCCCGCGAAGGGTTGCCCTCGAAACGCACGATGGCGAGCGTTGTTTCGTTGCGCATGGCCGATGCCTCGTCGTCTCCGACGACCGCCAGGACACGGTAGAATCCCGCGCCGGGAACCGGTGGACGCCACGCGGCGACTCCGGAATGGACGCGCGAATCGCCATCCTCCGTCGCACTCGGTGTGATCGGCCCGCCGGGCACGGCATGCGCATTCCCCGCGCCCCGCGCGTCGTCATCGATGGCGGTCATTTCGAGCGGAACGGTCGTTTCCGCGATCGGACGAGACCGTTCGTCGACGAGCGCGAACCGAACTTCCCCGCGCGATTGCGTGATGCCCGACACACGGCACGTGACAACCGGATCGGACGGATTCGAGAACAGATGGAATGCCGCATTGGCTTCGAGCGTCATCCGAGGCAGGCGGGCAAGCCGAATGTCGTCGATCCGGATCCTGCCGGCGAGCGCGCCCGGCTTCTCGCCAACGACATGGATCCCCACCGCGAGATAGCGGACCTCCGTGTCGCCCGTCGACCACGGACCGATCGCGCCGACCCGCCAAGCCCGGTCGCCGCGCACAGGCGACGATTCGATTTGGCCACGGACCTGGTGGTTGGCGTCGAACGCGGTGAGCGTAACGACGGCGCGATGGCCGGCGAGCCCTTCCGCGCACATCCGATAGGAGAGCATGTACGCGTACGAAGGCGATACGGCGATCGGACGGCTTTGGGCGAAGGCCGCGCCTCCGTCCATCGCGATCGTCAAAGTCCGATCGTCGGCTTGCGGCAACGTCGCGTCGGGCTCGTCCATGCTGATCAGGACATACCTCGGGTATCCGGGCCCGGACTTGCGGATCCATCCGTCGGGCCAGTTGTCCCAGTTCCGATCGGTGGCGGCATCGAAACGACATTCATAGATGACGGTCGCTTCCGATGGAATCGCCGAATGGGAATCGGCCGCCGTTGTTTGGACGGTCGTCGGTGGGGATGCCCCCGTCGATGGAATGGCGAGTATCGATAGAATGGCAAGCGGCGCAAGGCGTTTCATGTCGCAAGTCTAGGTTATCGAACGACCGGCGCGCGGATCGCGAAGGAAGGAACGACCTGTGGATCGGCTTAAGATCGGCGTTCAACAGGCGAGTCTTCGCATGCCGCTCCGGGAAGCCCTGTGGACCGCGGCTCGACTCGGCGCTCAGGGCATCGCCATCGACGCGCGCCATGCACTACGACCGGAAGAACTGTCACAAACGGGCTTGCGGCAGCTCAAGAAACTGCTCGGCGATCTGAACCTGCGGGTCTGTTCGGTCGAATTCCGAACGCGCCGGGGCTACAACGTGGCCGAGGCGCTCGAACGGCGGATCGAAGCGACCAAACGGGCCATGCGGATGGCCTTCCAATTGGGGACTCCCGTCGTCGTCAACCATGTGGGCGCGATTCCCGACGAACCGACCGGCCCGGAATGGGACTTGTTGATCCAATCCCTCACCGATCTGGGACGGTATGGCCAACATGTCGGCTCGCAACTCGCCGCCGAAACGGGCACGGATGACGGAACGCGGCTCGCCGCGTTGATCGGTGCGCTGCCCGATGGATCGCTCGCCGCCGAATTCGATCCCGGTGCCCTGATCGTCCAGGGGTTCGACCCGCGCGCGGCCCTCGAACGGCTCGTCGCGCACGTCGTCCAGATCCGCGCCACCGACGGCGTCCGGGGTCTGGGACGAAGCCGAGGGATCGAGACGCCCCTCGGCCGCGGTTCCGCGGACTACGTCGAGCTGATCGGAATGCTGGAGGAGCGGGAGTATCGGGGCTATTTCACTCTGGCTCGAGAGAACGCGTCCGATCCCGTCTCGGAAATCGGAAACGGCGTTCAGTATCTAAGGAGCCTTTTCATGTGACGTATCGGCCGAATACGATGGCACGAGTCGCCATGCTTGGAAAATGAAGCAATGAAGCGCCGGTTGATCCGATTGCTTGAATCGAGGGGAGGCTGGTTCCCATGTCGCGCGATTCCGTCATGTTGTCCCAATGCGCCGCGATTGCGAGGTCGGTCGTATTGGCGATGATTGCGAGTCCGAGTATTTCGAACGGCTTGGTCGCGCGCGGAATGGAGGCGGTCGAGCCGCCTCGCGCGGAGACGGTTCGCGGAGCGGAGGACGATCCCGGCCAACCCAAGGAGACTCCCCGGCACGATCCCGCGACGGCCGAGCGATACGCCGCGTTCGAGAAGAGCCTTTCCGGAGTTCGTCTCGTCGGCCATTTCACGATGACCGGGCTCGAGCAAGGCGCGCTCAAGAAGGAGGAATACGAGATCCGCGGTGTGAAGAAAATGCCGAACGGCAACATGTGGCTCTTTCAGACGCGGATTCGGTACGGAACGCACGATCTCACGATTCCCCTTCCGCTCCAAGTCGAATGGGCCGGCGACACGCCCGTCATCACGCTCGACAACCTCACCATTCCCGGTCTGGGAACCTACGGCGCGCGGGTCGTGATCCATGACAAACGATACGCGGGCACGTGGTCGCACGGCGACGTGGGCGGACATTTGTTCGGCGCGATCGAGAAGCTCGATCCAGCCGCCAAGGACGAGACGAAAAACGAAACGAAGAACGGCCAATAGACGGCGCGCGGACGATTCAAGGGGGATCGCGGAGCACGGCGGCGAGCACGGCGCACGCGCACACGGCCGTTTCGACGCGAAGAACACGCGGCCCTAAGCCGATCGGCCGCCAGCCGGCTCCGATCGCCGACGAGTATTCCGATTCGGACCACCCTCCTTCCGGTCCGATCGCGAACCAGACTTCCGTCGCGCCGCGGATCCGAACCGCTTCCTCGGCGTCGATCGGCGGCCCGCCCGGATGTGCGAACCAACGGACGGCGTCCGAGGGCGCTTGCGCGACAAACGCGCCGAACGATCTCGGTGGGCCGACATCGAGCAATCGGTTGCGGCCCGATTGTTTGGACGCTTCGATCGCGTACCGTCGCAGTCGGTCGACAACGCGCGCATCGACCTCGGCGACCGAATATCGGGCGGAAACGGGCGTCAGCCGAGTCACTCCCGTTTCCACGGCCTTCTCGACAACGTCCTTTTGGCGGTCTCCCTTGGGAAGCGCCACGCCCGCATGCAGGAGAAAGGGGAGCTCCCGATCGATCGCGGCGCGCCGGAGAATCTCGAATCGAACCTCGGCCTTTCCGAGTTCGGTGATCCGCGCCCGATACTCGACGCCCGTCCCATCGAATAGGACGGCTTCATCCCCGACACGGGCGCGGAGCACCTGGGCGACGTGCTTGGCCTCGGGGCCCGAGATCGACACGAAGGCGTCGTTCGGCGCGGGCGGACGGTTCAAAAAGAACCGGCGATCCATGGCATCTCCGAATTCGAGCTCGAGGCGCCAATATTTGGGGAATCCGTACGAACCCATCCGGGCGATCGAACATCCGGTCTTCCGGCCGAGTCGTGGTCGGAACGGGTCGACCTCAGGATAACACGGATCGCGGGTTCGGCGGCTGATCTGGTTCGTTGGGAGGATTCGACTACAATAGGCGTGCCTCGGGCGGAACGGATCGTCCGGCGCGGCTCTTCGCGGTTCAAGACCCCGATGGAATCACCGATCATGAACGAACCCCAGGACGCGATCATCGAGGTTGACCTGCGCCGTCCCGAGGTCGCCGCCGTGTGGGCCTGGCTCTGGCCGGGCGCCGGACACTTGTATCAGCGGCGGTTCGCCAAGGGACTTCTGTTCATGGTTTGCATCTTGGGCACCTACTTCTACGGCTTGGCCCTCGGTAGTGGGCGCGTCGTGTACGCTTCGTTCACGGAGACCGACCGTCGTTGGCAGTACCTTTGCCAGTTGGGCGTCGGTCTTCCCGCGATGCCTGCGCTCGTGCAGAGTTATCGGGTGATCCGAAAAAATCAGCGCCCGTTGGAGCTCTTGGGACCCGAGTTCATGGCGCCGCCGCATCCGGTGGATCCCGAGCGCGGCGACAAGTTGGCGAGCTGGCATCGGAAGTACCATCAGTATTTTGAATTGGGAACCCTGTACACGATGGTCGCCGGTCTCCTGAATGTGCTAGCGATCTACGATGCGTATGCGGGCCCGCTCGCGCCCGCTCCCGAGGAAGAGAAAAAAAGGAGGCGGCGTGGACCGCCCGATGGCGGAGGCGCGCCCGTGGGCGCAGCCGATACCGCGAGCTAGCTCGCCAATTGCGCGAAGGAACCGCCGATGGATTTCGATGCCGCCACCGTGCTCATTGCCGCGTTGAGTCGACCGATGCTGGCCTGGTATTCGATACCGCTGATTGTCGCGTTCAGCCTTGTCTACGGCGCGACGCGCCATGAGTTGATGAGCGAGATCTTGCAACAGGCGATTCGAGCCGGTGTCTGGATCACGGGCTTCATGTTCACGATTTTCGCCGTGCTGTTCGTGGTGAGCCGCCTTTTCCTTTAGGCTCGGCTCCATCACCGTCCATCACAGGACACACGTCCATCACAGGGTCCGTCACAGGATCCATCACAGGACACCTGGATTCGCATCGGATCCAAACCTGGGTGTCCTATCTGGGAAGAGGAAACTTGGGTGTCCTGTTTCGAACCCTGTTTCAAACCTGCGAACCCGAAGAAGAGATGGGTGTCCTGGGGCTATCTGGGGCTACGCTCTGGGGCTACTGGGGCTACTGTTGCTAGTGGGTGGCCTGATCACGTTCAGCGACAACCGTTCCGTTGGCGCGGAGCATGAGCCAGCAAATGGCCGCTGCGAGGTACATCGCGGCGAAGAGGAATAGGACCGCCGCCCAGGCATTCCCTCCGGAGAACCGCATCAGCATGGGATGCGACTCCCACGCGCGTTTGAAATGGGGAACAAGCCAAGGCAGCAGGCCCGCGCCGAAGTTGCCGAACATGTTCATTGTGCTGAAGACGGCCGCGACGTGCGCGCCACCCATGTCCATCGAGACAGCGTACGCACATGGGCTGGCGAATCCCGAGAAAAAGACCCCCAAGCTGATAAGGAGAACGGCCTCCGTATTCCCCTCGACGAAATAAGCGCCCCCGACCAGCGCGGTGGCCACGATCAACATGGTCGATGCGACCCCTTTGCGCGCCGTGTTCAAGCTGCCCGTCGAGCGCAGCACCAGATCCGAGAGCCCGCCGCCCGCGATCGCCGAGACGACGATCGCAAGCAGAGGCAACGCGGTCAGAACTCCCGAACCGGCTGTCGAGACGCCTTTCGCTTCCTGCAAGTACGTCGGAAACCAACTGCTGAAGAACGCGTATCCGGCCGCACGGAAGAACTGTTGCCCGGCGATCAGCCACATCGCGGGACTCGCCGCCAACCGCGCCCACGGTATCCCGAGTTCCTGGGCGTCTTGGCCCGACGATCGTTCCGCGAGCCTTCGTTCGGCTTCATTCGTCCCGGGATGTTCCGCCGGAATATCGCGGAACCACCGCCAGAATCCGGCAGCCCAAATGAGGCCGGGCAGCGCATAGAGCGCGAAGACGCATCGCCACGAAACGGGCGGCAACCAGGTCCACTCCGCGCGGGGCGCGAGCAGTGCGCCGGTGGCCAACGCGCCCAACGCTCCTCCCGTCGACATGGCCGCCGTCAACAGGCCGCTCGCCAATGCGCGTTCGGTCCTGGGATGCCAGTCGGCCATCGTGCGCGTGGCACAGGGGAAGATGCCCGCCTGCGCGATGCCCGCGGCAACGCGTGTGGCGAGGAGCATCGTCCAACCCCGAGCCGTCGCGGATGCCACGATCGCGAACGACCACAGGGCGGCAATCCATGGCAGACAGCGCCGCGATCCCCATTTCTGACCGCACCACGCGGTCGGAATCTGTGCGAGGGCATAGGACCAGAAAAACGCCGGACCCAAGATCCAGCCCATCTGGGTCTCCGAGATGTCCAGGTCGCGGCGAATCGTCTTCTCCGCGACGGCAAGGCTGTTTCGGCAGACATAAGCGATCGCCGCCGCGGCCGCCAGCCAAGCCATCACCTGAAATCGCACGCGTGTGGGACGCGATCCGCAGTCGATTTGACGGATTCCGGTCGCCGCGCCGTCGCTCATGCCTGGTGTCCGCGATCCCGTTCGCCATTCTCAGGTTCGGGGACCTTCGGCACTCCTCCCGGCACGCCATGCTATAGGTCGTACAGCCCGTCGTCGACACCCGGCGGACAGAGGCGTTTCGCAAGTCCGCGCAAGCGGCCACCCGCGGCCTTCGCCATTACCGGCGCGTCGCCCTCGCCCCCGAACATGTCGCCGAACTCCTCTTCCAGCGCATCGGGATCCTCACCGGATTCCATGCGGCGCATCGCCTCTTCCATGCGTCCATCGCATTCCATGCCCGTGCTTTGGAAGAGTTTCCGCATCAACCGCGCCATCTGGCGCGGGTCATCTTCGTTCATTCCTTCCGCCTCGCGCCCCAACTCCTCCATCGCGCGCTCGAATCGCGACTCGTCCATCCCCTCGGGCAACAGGTCTTCTTCCCCGGCCTCAGGACGGTTTTTCGAAATGGCGAACTTGGAGACTTGACGCTGAAGCCTCGACCGACCGCATTTCGGGCATTTCGGCCTCTTCGTCGTATTGGCGGTCCGGGCGAGGAAGTTGAAGATGCGATGGCAGTCGGCGCAATAGAACTCATAGATCGGCACGGCGCGTCTCCTTGACTGGAACTACCGCATTTATAGCTCATGGAACGGCCGTTCGTGACTCGGGAGAACGGCCCATTCACGGGAATTGGATCGCGGCGAGTTTCGCTCCTGGATCGTGGGGCGGCGCGAATACCATCTCAACGCCGGCCGTATTGCTGACTCGGGCAATCAGCCGTCGGATATTCCCGTGGGCCACGCCGTCGACGTAGGCCTGAAGGGGCCGTTTTTCCGGATCGAGCGATGTAAACCGAACCTCGGTGTCGATCGGCAGGACGACAGGTCTCCAGTACGCGGGCCGCAAGACGTTGGATCCGACAAGCAATAGGGCGGGCGTCCCCAGGGGCATGGGCGCCGCGCCCATCGCGCGCGCGTACGCGGTGGACCCGGCCGAAGTGGCGATCAGGGCGCCGTCGGCGACCAGGCGCGGGAGCCGCACGTGTCCGTCGACGCCGACCTCGATCCACGCCGTCTGCCCCGTCGCGCGCTCGACCCACGTGTCGTTGAACGCGAGCGCCTTTTGCGCGGCACCGTCCTCGTTCTCCAGATCGACATACAGGAGGGGAAGGTGCCAAAGCGGCAATTCAACCTCCTCCACGTCCATCGGCAGGACGTCGTTCAAGAGGAAGCCCAGATGGCCCGTATTGACGCCGAAGAACGGCACGCGCCGGCGCCAATGCTGCCGCACGGCCCTCAGCATCGTGCCGTCTCCGCCAATGACGACGATCAGTTCGGGTTCCGCATGGCGATACGCATCGAGTTGTGCGGCGAGCTTGGCGGCGTCGGAATTCCGTTCGTCGAAGCAGACCTCGAAACGCCGCTCGCTCAGCCGAATCCGCGTGCTCCGCGCGGAGGGCGAGCCGAGATAGAGCCGATGGCGCTCGATATAGTCGGCGACTCGCGGAAGCAACTCGCCTCGATACGCCTCACGATGAAAAATCCGGCTTCGTATTTCCGAACTCGACATCGGCTCGGGAATCTCGATCCATGCGTGGTTTGGCGGCCAATCCGCGGCATCGACGGCTCCGCCCGGCCGTTGGACGACAAGGAACTTCGATTCGTTCCAGAGCCGCGTTCCCGATTCCCAGTGCGTTTGGATCTCCGATACGCCGCGTCCTCCGCCCCGCGCGAGATCGGCGTCGATCACGTGCCACACGTCGCCGATCATTTCGAAACGGCGTTCGAGCTCGTGCGTTTGTGTGAACGTCTTCTGTTCGAGATCGAACAGATCGACGCGGACACGATCGAGACCCGCGAAGTTCATGTCGACCATCGCCGCCCGGTGATAGGCTTCGACATCATTCGTTCGCGGATTGTCGGGGCGAGGTCCGCACGGCACGATCCGGACCTCGTCGAACCGCTCCGCCAGGGCCTCAGCGATCGCACGGTGGTTCCGATGCGGCGGGTTGAAACTGTCTCCGAATACCGCCAAACGCTTGACCATAGGTCCGCCTTCCGACGCGCGAAATCAAACTCATCGATCACTCAACGCGTTTCGCGTTCGGCGAGCCACAAGCCGCCGTAGAGCGACATGGCGATCTCGATGCCCTCGGCGCGGCGGCGATCGAGCCACTCGCGCAAGGCGCCGCGCGCGACGAGATGCACCTGGATCAGCTCACCGTCGGCGCCGCCTCCGGCAGCCACGCGGCAAAGTCCCGTCGCGCGGAATACGGCCACCCGCTCGCTCGTCAGACCCGCCGACGGAACCGCCTCGCCAAGCAACTTCACGTCCGCGGCGGCGAAACCCGTCTCCTCCATCAACTCGCGGCGCACGGCCGTGATCAACTCCTCATGCTCGTCGCCCGGAGCATCGCCCACCAGACCGGCCGGAAACTCAATGCAGCGCCTGCCCAGCGGCTCGCGATACTGTTCGATCAGCACAAACGCGTCATCGACCGTCGTCGGGACGATCACGACGACTCCGGTCGCGTTCGAGCGTTCCGCGTATTCCCATCGACCCGACCTCATCAATCGCAAATACCGTCCGGAAGCGAGCGTCGAGCGATCCGCGCCCCGGTCGCGTTCACTCAACCACGTCTTACTCGCGATTCGCCGAACTCCCGCGCGTTCCATCTCCGCGAGCGCGGCCGCGACGTCTCCGGGGCGACTTTCGACTCCGCGACATCCATCCTCGAACAGCCACGTGGCGAAGCCGTACGCAGCGGCGTCAAGCGCCGTCGCGCGAACGCAGTATTCCGTCGCCAACCCCAGCACGAAGAGGTCGGTGACGCCGCGATCGCGCAGGTAGTCGCCCAATCCGGTATCGGTTCGCCGACCATTGTCCCGGAAGGCGCTGTAGCTATCGACGCGCGGATCCACTCCCTTGCAAAACGCCCTGGCGATCGAGAGCGTGTGGAGACTCGGCGCGAGCCGAGCTCCGTGCGAGTCCCGCACGCAATGATCGGGCCAGAGGACCTGCGGCACTCCGTCGAGCTCCACACGATCGCCGACGCGTCGGCCCGGGTGGTTGCTTGCGAAACTCCCATGGTCGGGAGGATGCCAATCCAGCGTCGCGACGATCAAAGGGAAATGGGGCTGGAGCCGATTCGCCGCGGCGATCACTTCGTCGCCGCGTGGCACGGCCAGCGCGCCGCCCGGCAGGAAGTCGTTCTGAAGGTCGACGAGAATCAGAGCGTTCATGGCGGCGAATCTTCCTTCGCGGCGCGTCGCATTTCGGCCAGTTCGCGTTCGAATCCGCCGGAGAGGATCGGAAAACGGCACCAGGTCTTGGGATCGAGGTTCTCGTCATCGAGATGGAACGACGGCGCGTAACGCTCGCGCTTCCATTGATTGCGGCACCAGAGCCGGAAAAACCGCTCGACCCAAACGAGCAGTTGTCCGGGCTCGTATTCGGGAAAGTCCGCCCTCACGCATCGGAACACCTCGATCGGAGACCGCTTGTCCCGGATCGCCGCGCGCTCGATGACGTCGAGCAGCTCATAGGGCATCAAATCGCCCTCATCGGTCTGTGACGCGGACGGCGGGCGCAGTTCGGCGGTCGGCTGCTGGGCGTTGACGGCGTTCAGCTCGGGGAACGGGCCGAGCCCTTCGGGTCCTTCGAGTTCCATCCAGCGCAGCCATTGCCGGAGAAAATGTTTGTCGATGCCCGCGATCGGGCTGATGCTCCCGCAGGTATCGCCGTCCATCGTGCAGTAACCGACCGCCGCCTCCGACCGATTGCTCGTCGCGAGCAGCAGCGCGCCGCGCACGTTGGCGAGCAACCAGACGCTGGGCGCGCGAACCCTCGCCTGGATATTCTGCAGGGCGAGGTCATCCGATTCCCAGGTCAGTTCGCGGCCGAGCGCGCGGCTGACGACGTCGACGTATTGTTCGACGATCGAGTCGACATTGAATTCGAGATATTCCGCGCCGAGCGATTCGGCGACGCGCCGAGCGGCGGCTCGCGTCACGGGTCCGCTGTTCCGGGTCGCCTGGTAGACGCACGCGAGCAGCCGGTTCACGATCCCGCACTCGTCCTCGTCGCCTCGCCACCCGCCGAGACAGGCGAGCCTTTCGAGGAGCCCGTCGCGTCCGAGTTCACGGACTCCGAACCGGACCGCGCACGCGACGAGAGTCGCCACGGCGCTCGAATCGGCTCCACCGCTCAGCGAAACGACGAACCCGCGGGACCGGCTCTTGCGGAGGTAATCGAACAGCGCGAGGCCGACGGCCCGCGTGAATTCCTCTTCCTTGATCCGCGAGCTCGATTCCCACGTCGCCGGTTCGTGCGCGCGTCGTTCCGGTTCCAGCCTCGGATAGGTGTAGTCGATCTCGACACACGGTTCCGCCCCGTCGGCGAAATGGGGTTGGTGGCTCGCCGTCCTGGCGCGGGCCATGCGGGTGGCATCGATGTCGACCGGCGCCGTGACGACACCGAACTCCTCGAACGAGAATCGAGGCCCCTCGGCGATCATGCGGCCTCCGGTCGCGATCATCGCGCCTCCGTCGTAGATCGCTCGGCCCGCCTCATTGCCCACCAGATTCGCATAGACGTACGAACAGCCGAACGCGCGCGATCCTTCGAGCACGAACCGGCGGCGCACCTCCCTCTTGCCGAACGCGAAATGGCTCGCGCTTGGATTGAGGATCAGGTCGACACCGCGGCGCGCCAGCTCGACGCCCGGACGATTCGCGACCCACGCGTCCTCGCAGATCTCGAATCCGATCCGAACTCCACCGCAATCGAAGAACAGGTCGCCGATCGGATAACGCTCGCCGTCCCGTTCGAGCTCGCCGCGCCGGTCCATCGGCCACGCCTTAAACCAACGCGGTTCGTAGTGGATGCCGTCTCCGGCGAGAAACCGTTTGGCGGTGAGACCGACGATGCGGCCGTCGGCGACAAGGCACGCGGCGTTGTAGACGGCCGCGCCGTGCGCGATCGGCAGGCCGAACATGGTGACGATGCCGCGGGTTTCGCCGAGCAGCTCGCGAAGCACGTCCCACGCCGTGTTCCAGACGGCCGGGCTGTGGAAGGCATCCTCGCAGCCGTATCCCGTGACACACAATTCGGGCAGGCAAACGATGCTCGCCCCCGCGTCGCGCGCCGCCCGAAGGGCGGCCGCGATGTTCCGCCGGTTCGCGTCCCACGCGAGGGGCGTTTGATTCAGGACGGCGGCCGCGACGCGGACGAGGAACATGACCCACCTTTCGCATGGGCGGCGATGAGCCGCGATTTCAGTTCCTGAAGACGCGAGTCCAAACCAACCGGGTAGGGTCGCGGGTCGTCCAAGGCCCGCACTCCAGGCGGCAATCGGTTGAGCTCGTCGCGGGTCCGCGCGCGCGATGCGCCCAGCGCCGGTCGATCGTATACCGCTCGACCGTTTCGGAAAACGGGTACGAGCATGTCGGTCGTCGTCGCCGAATGGGGAATCGGATCCGAGCGGTCGGGCAGGAGTGCGCCGCCAAGAGGCCCGGGCGACGCGGAGCCCGTTGGCTCCTGATACCCCGTTTCCTCCGCATTCATGGTCAATCCGTCGTAGAGCACGTCGCCGAGGTACGCGTTCCCGTCGGCGTAGCGCCGAACGCCGAGCTTTCCGGGTAGCGTGACCTTGATCGGTTGCTCCGACCGCTTGATGCGGTGGACCCAAGCGCCGTCGGCATCCTGAACGGCCCCGAGTTTATAGACGCCCCCGAGCGCGGCTTGATCGAAAGCCGTAACGAGTTTCGTGCCGACACCCCACACATCGATGCGGGCGCCGCGCCGCTTCAAACTCGCGATCTGCCGCTCGTCGAGATCATTGCTCGCCACGATCCTCGCCTTCGGAAAACCCGCCTCATCCAGAATGCTCCGCGCCTGACGGCTGAGCGCGGCGAGGTCCCCGGAATCGAGGCGGACGCCGAGCAATTCGTGGCCGGCCGCGCGCAGCCGTCGCCCGATCGCCACGGCGTTATGGACGCCGTCCAGCGTATCGTAGGTGTCCACCAGAAAGGTACAGTTGTTCGGCATGGCCTTCGCATACGCCTCGAACGACTCGTATTCGTCGTCGAAAGTCATGACCCAACTGTGCGCATGCGTACCGGCGACCGGGATATGGAACAATTGTCCGGCGATCACGTTGGAAGTTCCCGCACAACCGCCGACATATGCGGCTCGCGACGCCGAGATCCCACCGTCGATTCCCTGGGCGCGCCGCAAGCCGAACTCGATGACGCGATCGCCCTCGGCCGCCATGCAGATCCGCGCGGCCTTCGTCGCGATCAGTGTCTGGAAGTTGACGATGTTGAGCAGGGGCGTTTCGAGGAGCTGGCATTGCAGGAGCGGGCCGGTGACGCGCACCAGCGGTTCGCGCGGAAACACGACGGTTCCCTCGGCCATCGCGTCGACATCGCACGCGAATTCCAGCCGCGCCAGATCGTCGAGGAACGCACGCTCGAAAAGGGGCCCATCATCGGCCCCACGCAGGGTGCCGAGGTAGTCCAGATCCGACCGCTCGAATCGGAAACGCTCGATGAACTCGATCGCCGTCCCCAACCCGCAGCAGACGGCGAATCCACCCTGAAACGGGTTTTGACGGAACGACAGATGAAAGACCGCTCGACGCCCCGCCATGCCCGACTTCCAATAGCCGTAGGCCATCGTCAGTTGGTACAGGTCGGTCAACAGGGCCAAGGAATGGCCGTATACGTCCGCCAGGATACTCATGCGACGCCTTCCCGCTGCCGGCCCGCCGTGGCGGCGCCGCGATGATCGCGATAACCTAACGAGCCACCGATTCGGCCGCGTACGACGTCGGCGCGACGAACAGGGAACCCGCGTTCGGCGCCCTGTCCCGTCGCTCCTCCGGCATGCCTTCCACGGCTGTCGTCAATATCAACCACGTTCCACCCCGCCATCGGACCAGCCGCGGACAGGTGACCCGGGGCGATCCGGGAACGCGCCAGATCGTCTCGACTCGACCCGTGTCGAGCGAGAACTGCCGAGCCTCGCCGAACGGCCGATCGTTCGGATTGTAGAACGCGATGATGACGCCCCGGCCGTCCGGTGTCGAGACCATGCCGTCGGGATACGACTCGCTTTCAGACAAATCGAGGGCAATGCCCTCGTCCTCAAGCACGGCCCGTTCCACATCCAGTCGGTAACGGACCACGCGTCGCGTCGGCGTGTCGATATCGAGCACCGTGTACGACCCGTCGGCTCGACGCGAAATCACCTTACCGTTCGAGCAGACCTGGTCGCTCCGGAAGCGAATGATCCGGCGATCCCTCCATCGGAGCCAATACAGGCCGGCCTTTCGGTCGCGGAACGCGACGTCCTTCGCGCCGAACACGACCCCCTCCTCGAACGATTCGCCGTCGTTGATGATCGTGCCGCTCACATCGGTTTCCACCTCGTCACCGATCGGTTCGAGTGAACGGGTCGCCGGCTCGAATCGGACAATCCGCCGCTCAAGACCCAATACGAACGCGCTCCCGCCATCGATCGGATGCGCGAAGCCGACGCGCCGAGGCAGTGGATAGGAGAGGTTTCGGCCTGTCTCGAGGTCGAGCACATTGAGCGATCCCTCAGTCGATTTGGGGCCATGTTGGATGGCGACCCAACTGATCCGGCCGGGTCCCAGGTCCCGCGGACCTTCCGGCAGATAACGCAGTTCCTCGGTCTCCGGTCGGAAGGCGATTTGCGATTCCACAATGGGGGGCTCGGCCATATCTTCTCTTTGGACAAGCGGTTGAGCTCGGTCGTAATGGCCCTCGTCCACCGCGAACGGCCCGTGCCGCGGTCCGCCCGGTGGGCCGCCGATGATCGGATGCCATTGTACGGCCCGAGTCGCCGCGAACGCAAACGGGCTCGCGAACGGGCATGTCGCCCACTAGTAGGCCCCACGGCCTTTCCTACAATGAACGCGCGTCTCCCCATCTTGAAAAGACCGGTCGGTTCATGGGGCAAAGCGAGGTGAGTGTCATGCGAGCGGGATATCGGTCCTTCGCCGCGGAGTGCGCGGCACTGCTGTTCTGCCTTTCGATGGGAATACAGACGGCGCAGGCCCAAAAGGTCTTGCGTTGGAAATTCGAGCCGGGTGACTCGCGCGACATGACCATCGTCCAGACCATCCATGTCGCGGTCACCGCGGCGGATCAGAATGTCGAAATGCGTATGTCGCCGACCATGGTCTTGCGGCAGGTGATCGACAGCGTCAACGCCGAAGGCATCGCGTCGGTAACCCAGCGATTCGTGCGCATCCAGATGAAGCTTGAAGGAGCCCCCGGCGCCAGCTTCGCGTACGACTCGAACGTCGAAACGCCCGCCGAAGGCCCGATCGGGTCGATGATCGCGCCCATATTCGGCGCATTGACCAAAGGCAAGTTCACCGCGCACATTTCTCCTCGGGGCGAGATTCTCGATGTCCAGGTTCCCGAGGAAATGACCGACGCGATGGCCCGCGCCGCCGGCCTTCCCGGCGTCGCCGAGATTTTTTCGAAGGACGGACTCAATCAGCTCCTTAAACAGAATGCGGCGAAGTTCCCCGAGCAGGCCGTAATAAGGGGCGATTCCTGGACCGATTCCCTCGAACTCAATAATCCCATCCTCGGCAAACAGACGATCAAGACGAAGTTCACGTACGCGGGCGAGGAAGTGGTCAACGATCGCAAGGTGGACAAGATGTCCGTTACCCTTTCGTTCGAATTCGGCGACCCCCCCGCGAATGCGCCGGCGAAGATCAAGGTTTCCGAGCAGGCGGCGAGCGGCGTGATGCGGTTCGACGCGGCCACCGGACAGCTTGTCGGCAGCGAAATCGATCAGACCATGAAGATGGAAATCAACGCGCTCGGCAACGTGCTCAACCAGACCATCAAGAGCAAGACGATCGTCACGGTGGCTCCTTCCCCCAAGTCGGCCAATCCCTGACCAACGCGGTCGCCGACCCGCCCACCCCATCCGATCCGCGCGAGGCCGTCGTTCATGCGCGCGACGCCCGATCTCTCGCGCCTTCGAACGCCCGAATCGTGAAGCCGGGTGATTTGGGATGTCGAGCTGGACTCTTCCGGATTTGCGATTATTTCCGAATTCGCCGTGTACGGGCGCCCGATGAACGAAGTCGGACGCCCGTTCCTATCGCGCCGGCACGGCCGGATTGCACGGGCCGTTCGAGGGAGGGATCCAACGTCACACGGGCAAGGGAATTGGCTTGCGGTTCCGGGGAAGTGGAGTGCGAATCTCCCGCCGTCGCGCGACTGTGAGGCCTGCCGCCGTATCCGACCGAGCCCCATCGATTCGCCGTTGCGGATCGGGTTGGGCCGAGCGGCGAAGGGGTGCGGGCCGAGCCAGGATACCGGAGCGAGCCAGGTCTTTGTTTTCCACGCGCCATGGAAAGGAACCGAATCAATGCGCCTGCGCATCACCGCGTGCCTCGTTTTTCTGGTTGGCATCGCGCCTTGCCGGAATCTCCGGTCGCAGGAAACGGATCGCGAACGCCGGCCGATCGCGAGAACGGTCGCCGACCATCAGCCGATGCCCGAGACCGAACCGCCCACGATCGAGCCGCAGACCGTGGTCGGCGTGGTCGAGGGGGAAGGCGACGAGCCGATCGTGACAAGCCCGACGTCGACGCCCGAACTGGTCGGCGAGTTCGGCGGAACGGTTCGGATGATCGGCCCGGACGAGATCGCGCGGAGCCGCGAACGGACCGTCTCGCAGCTCCTGCGGCGCGTTCCCGGCGTCGATGTCGTGCAGAACGGGCCCGCCGGCGGCCTGACGACGGTCTTCCTGCGCGGCGCCGCGTCGCAGCACACGAAGGTGTTTCTCGACGGAATCCCGCTCAACGACCCCAGCAATGCGAGCCGGCTTTTTGATTTCGGCAACATGCTGCTCGACAATGTCGAGCGGATCGAGATCCTGCAGGGACCCCAGAGCCTGCTTTACGGCTCCGATGCGCTCGGCGGCGTGATCCAGATCACGAGCAAGCGAGGTTCGGGGCCGCGCACGACGACCCTTCTGGCCGATGGAGGCAGTTTTCATTCCCATCGCGAACAGGTCGCCGTCCAAGCCGGTTCGGATCAATTCCATTACGCGTTCACCGGTTCCTGGAACCAGACACGGGGTTTCTCGGCCGCGTCACCGCGCGTCGGGGGAGTCGATCACGACGGTTTCGAGGCGGGAGTCGTGTCGGGACGCGTCGGTTGGACGCCATCCGAGGACCTTGAAGTCGACTATGTGTTCCGCTGGATCGACTCGAGGATGGGATTGGACGACGCGTCGTTCTCGCTCGGATCGCCGCCGACCGATGATCCGCTTCGCACCTACGTCAGCGAGAACTTCTTCAATCGTGTGCAACTGCGCAAGGCGATGATGGACGGGCTTATCGTCCAGCGCGCCTCGTTCTTCCTCACCGACTTCGATCGCAACGACAAGGATGACATCTTTCCGACATCCTTCGAGGGTCAGACCCGCAAGTTCCTCTATCAAGCCGATCTCCAGTTGACCGAGGAGAATGTCTTCTCCGCGGGGGCGGACTATACCGCGGAGGACGGCTCGTCGGACGGAGCGTTCGGAGCGGCGGGCGCGACGCAGAACGACGCGGGCGTCTTCATCCAGGATCAGATCCGGCTGGCCGAACGCTGGTTCACGACCGTCGGATTCCGCTGGGACGACCACAGCGCGGCCGGAACCGCCCAGACCTACCGCATGACATCGACCTACCGGCTCTTCGATTGGGGAACCGATGTCCGCGGGAGCATCGGTACGGGCTTCCGAGCCCCGGCGCTCGCCGAAAACCTGTTTCCGTTCGGGAATCCGGGCCTGCGCCCCGAAACAAGCAAAGGCTGGGAATACGGAATCGACCAGGCGCTCTTCGACGGCGACGTGCGAATCGGAGCAACCTACTTCCGGAACGACTTCCGCGACTTGATTCTGTTCGATCTGAATACGTTCACGTTGATGAACATCGGAACGGCGAGAACGCACGGTGTCGAGTTGAGCGGACGCGTCGATCTGACAGCGTGCGTGTTCATCACGGGCGGCTACACCGTCATGGACACGATGGACGGCGAAACGGGCGGTCCGCTGGTGCGGAGGCCGCGACACAAGGCGTCGATGGCCGTGACGCGGACGTTCTGCGACGATCGGGTCTCGCTCTCCTGCGCGGGTCAATTCGTGGGCGATCGCACCGACGCGCGCGACGCCTCGGTGTGGCTCGACGATTACACCGTCTTCAACGTGAGCGGCGACTACTTGCTCTTCGACGACGTCCGGCTCTATGCCAGGATCAACAACCTGTTCGACAAGCGGTACGAGGAGGTCACGGGATTCGCCGCGTCGCCGTTCGCCGCGTTCGCCGGCGCGGAATGGACCTATTGAAAGGAATCGCCCGACGCCGGACACGAACAGGTCGATCATCGACTACGTGATGCCGACATGGGTCGATTCGCGGATCGACCGCATGTAGCGGTCGAGGAAGGCCTGTGTGTCGTCGAGCGTGAACCAGCGCGGATCGCATCGCAAACAGACTCGCAGGTTGCGGCGATACGTCCCGACAAAGACGGTGACCCGTGAGAACGGCCGAAGCGGCGGGACGCTTTGGATCCCTTCGAGCCGCAGGTCGCCGCACCGGACAAGACCGCGGTCCCTGGGCAGTTCCGTCAGAAACCGTCGAGTCGGATCGCCCGCATTGGAGAGGATGGCGGTCGCGACGCAGAACTTGCCGCCGAGCACGGCGCGCGTCCCCTCGTTCGGGTCGTTCAAACTCACAATCGAGCCCATGAACGGGGATCGGTGCCGTTCCTGTTTGGCCACCGCCATTTCGTCGCGAAGACCATCGATCAATCGGCGCCGGTCGCGGATCTGATCGCGCTTGCGGTGGATGAACGCGTAGGTCACGAGATTGGCCGCCGAGATGTCGCGGGAATCGGTTTCACGGAGGTCGAGCGGCACGAGGACGGTCAGCGAGCCGTCGCCGGGCTGTCCGAATGCGTCGTTCCAGTCGAACAACGTCACGAAGAGCCGCTCCAGCAGGACATCGTTCGCCATTTGGCCGCGCGCCAAGGCGGCCGCCTTGAGCTCGCGATATTCCTGGGCGTTCAATTCGGCCATGAGGATCCCCGGATAGGGAACCGGCTCCCGATTCTCCCCCCGCGGCGGATTGACAGGCGTTGTTTCACGGATCACTTGTCCGACCGAGTTTCGAAAACGGTCGAGTGGCCGGCCTCGGGAATCCAAGAACTCCTCGACGCGATAGGTCGCCCGAAGCCGTTTGCGGAGCGCATCGGGAGGCAGCGGCGGAGTCGGTTCGACCGCGTCGCCGCTCTGCTCCGCGTAGCTCCATAACAGGTCGCCGACGAAGCGACTCAGTCCGATCCCGTCGCACGAAGCGTGATGGAACAGGAATGTCAGCGTCGCACGCTCGTCATCGGCGCGCATCCAAGCCAGCAAGCCGGGAGTGCGGCGCAGATCGATCGACTCCCCGGCCGGCCAGTCGACCGGCTCGTCATATCGGCCCCATTGGATCTTCGGACGCGGTGCCTCGCCAAGCACCCAGCACTCCCGATTGAGCTTGGCCACGCGGACGGTGGCACGCAGGAGCGGGTGTCGTTCGAGCGCGAAGTCCATCGCCCGTTCAAAACGGTCCCGCACGACGCGTCCCGTGAATTGCCATTCCGAAACCACCGTCGAAGGATACTCCGGGCGATCATCCCAGAGCATGTAGGTCTCGAACGGCGTCAGATGCAGCGGAAAGATACGGTCTTTGCGAGTCGCTCCCGCGTCCGACACGATGATCACCTCTTTCGATCCGGCGGGTTCCTGACACCAGACGGTTGTCCCTCGGTAGGACGCTCCAATCGCCCAACATATCGCGAACGGCGATCGTCGAAAACAAGACGGGCCGTCGATCGGCCGTCCGATGTCGACAATTGGCCGCCCCAGATCCGATTTCGGCCGGTTGTTATTGCGGAGTGTTCGAGGGGAGCCGTTCGTTCAGCCGTCACAATCGCCACGCGCGGCGCGTTCCGCACGCCTTGATCGGTCGTCATGAAACTCGCGGATTTCCGGGATTGCCGGCCCGAATCGCTCCAATTAGCGTGGACGAAATGGAAGGCCGGGTCGCCGTTCCGGCCGATTCACGCCACGATCCGAGGCTGGCCATGTACCGCACGTTTGCCGTGTTGTTTGTCTTGGGGGCTTCCTCCTCAGCGTACGCCGACCCGCCGGCACCGCCTGGGCCTCGTCCCGCGTCGGTATCGCCGCCGACCGTGATGACGCACGCCAAACTCTCCCCCGAGGCGCGCGAGGCCGAAATCGCCCGCCTTCGCCAATTGCTGTTCCAACGCGTCACCTACCCGCTCCGGTTGCGCCAACTCGACTCGGAAATCCGCATCGCCGAAGCGGAGATCCGTTCCCTCGATCGACGCGTCCGCGAGCACGAGTCGATCAGTCGTCCGGTCACCAGCCACCCGTTCCTCATCGAACTCGAATCCAACAAGATGAGGCGTCTGGCGGCCGTTGAACGGCTTGATTCCCTCAAACGCGAGCGGTTGCTTCTGGTGCAGAACTACCAGATCGAGCGGCGTCTGCGCGAACTCGAACAGCAATCGCCGTAGCCGCTCGTGCTTCTTGTCCCCCCATGCGGTAGAATGCCGTCGGCGGAATCGACCTCCCGCGATGCGGGTCGGCGCGGAGCCAAGCCCAGGAAGCGAGGCGACGGAGGCGGACGATGGACGGGCGATCAAGGACCTTGTGGCTTGCGGCCGCGCGCCGGATCGCGTTTCTTGGCCCGGTCGTTTCGATGGTCGGCGTTCCATGGATCGCGCGAGGTCAAGCGGTCCAATTGCCCGTTGTGCGGCAATTCTCGGCGCATACGACCGTGTCGGTTCCCGACGGCGGCGAGATATCGGTAGGAGGCGTGGGGCGCCGCTCGGAATCGGTTCGGTCGGTTGGCCCGCGTTTTCCGGCGAACCGCGGATCGGGCCTGTCATCGAGTGGAACGGGTGTGAGCGTGCGCGCGACGATCATCGATCTGGACGAATGGGATCGAGCCGTGCTTGGCGCGGCGCCGCGCGATGACGATCGGCGGGCGACTCGCGAGTCCGATCGTCTTTCCCTGGCCGTTCGAAACAACGCGCGCGACGGCACGCCGCTCAGCGCCTCGCAAATCGAGGCGCGGCGGAACGGCCGAATTCCGGCCGATCCGAGGAGCGCCGAGTCGATCCTCGGGCGGGCCAGGAAGCTGCGGGCCGAGGGAAAGACGATCGCGGCGCGCTACGCATACGAATCGGCCCTGCGGCGCGCTCCATCGAGCTCGCGCGCCGCGATCGCGCGCGAGCTCGACGAGCTGAATGCGGCTTCAGCCTATTGGATCCGGTAGACCTGACCTCTCAGCCGAATCAGCAGTTCCTCGCCCTCCATCTGCGACGCAAGCACGCTGTTCTCGTCGGGCGAATTGTCGGCGACCAGC
>VGZC01000050.1 GCA_016872725.1 Planctomycetota bacterium | reverse complement strand
CCCCCCCCCCCGGCGTGATTGTTGTTTCAGCCGTGTTGTGGGATAAACGCAACCTATGGCGCATCGGGACTTGAATCGATGGGTTCTGTCGAAGGGGGCAACAGATGGCGCGGACCACTCGCCATGACGGTGCTTCACGCACGGTTCGGTTCGAATCGCGCATGTCGCGGCTGGCGGCACTTTCGAGCGTCGCCGTTGTCGTCACCCTCGCGAGCGGATGCGATCCGGGGTGGTCTTCCCACGACGCGAGGCATTTCGCCGCGGAGGCGACGGTTGCCGAGGCGGTTTTCAGGCCCGAGTTGCCTCCAACCCTCGATCCACACGATGGCGAGGTGGCATCGATCCTGGAGCGGCTTGAATTGCCCGAGGGTCACTCACTGTCCAACCTGGTTCACGGACTGCATTTGTTTGGCGGCGGACTGATGGTAAGGGTCCCGGTCGGCGGCAGTCGCGGCGGCGCGAGTCGTTTCGAGACCGTGGCTGCCCTCGCCGTCATACTCGATTTCGAGTGCTCGGAGTCCTACTTTCCCGGTGCGGCGCCATTGGCTCGCACGCGCCATGGAATCCGACCACCACTGGTAAACCGAGGCCTTCTATCGACCGACCAATCCGTTACGGAAGCGCACCCGGGCCAGTTGCTGGCCGTGATGGCGGAATGCGGCGTGCCGCTCACCCAAACCGTGAAACTGAAGGACGGCAGTGGGACTGTTGGCGACATTCTAGAGGATACGATCGCGAACTTCAGCTTGGATTCGTCGCGCGAAATCGAATGGGATGCGGTGGCTCTCGCTATCTACCATCCTCGACCGCGCTGGACGAACAAATGGCAAGCGGCCTTCACCTTTGACGAACTGGCGACTTCGCTGATCGAAAGGGCGGTTTCCGTCGAACGAGTCGGCGCATGCGGCGGAACCCACGCACTGATCGCGCTGACCGTGATCCTCCGTGTCGACCGGATCCGGACGATCGTATCCGGTGAAACCCGGCAGCGCATCCACGACACGCTCATGGAAACGGCGGCGATCCTCGCGCGGACTCAACATCCGGACGGGTCTTGGGGCTATGACTGGAATGTTCGGGAATCCGTACCGGCGCGAACGCCGTTCGGGTCCGACTCCTTTGAGGCTCTGCTCGTAACCGGCCACCATTTGGAGTGGCTCCTGTTGATGCCTGATCAGGCGGTTTCGAAGCACGGCATGATTCGCCCGGCGGGACTATGGCTCCTGAACGCGCTCCGCGCGCGGACGGCGGACGCGGAGCATGTCGCGGACATGTATTGTCCGCTCGTACATGCCGCCAAGGCGGTTCGCATCTTGTGTAATGGCGAGTTCTGACGAATGTACGATTTGACACCCCGACAAAAAGTGGCAAGTGTTTGGCCCGCGGCACGTTGTTCGTGCCGTGGACCAACCTTTTCGTTACCCCTCTTGAAGGAGATCGAGATGAAGAATTGGATTATTGTTCTTGCGGTTGTCGCCACAGCAGTCGCGTTCAGCGGGCGCGTCGTGGCCACGAGATCATCCGCCGACCATGAACTCGCGGACGCGGAAGCGGCCGCGCTGCGTGGAGGGTATTGCGGGAATGCCTGGAATGCGACCAACTATGTCCCATGTGATGGTGGCACGGTCAATTGCCCCGACGGGGTGCATTACTGCTCTGAATCGTCGTTTAACGTAATGGTGCCCAACGGTCCCGGGAACCTGAAACCAAATATTCCTTCCACCCGAACCCGATACTGCCAGATTTGCGGGCACAACTGCGGCTCCGTGCAGGACGTGCAACTGACTGTGCCTTGCGGCACCTAGCTGGAGGCGTGATCTACATGTCCATCCAATTCGTTGCCGTCATCGCGGCCATCGTGTGCTGGGAGTTGCCGGCTTGCATTGCTGCGGGCGCCGACGAGAAAACCGAACTGCTAGCCGAAATCCTCGCCGTGTACAAGTCCAAATTGGACGCCATTGACACGGTGCGCGTGGAGGCGACGAGGCAGGAGGCGCCCCTGATCCCCGCGCGCGAGCTCTATGAAGCGGCGCCGATGTTCGAGTTTCCCTTGATAGCCCAGACGTCGGTGGTCGGCAAGGATGGAAGAACGTATTTGCGCGAAATCGAGACACGGCGCAATCCGGCTGACTATCTTGCCGCGCGGGGCGAAACGGAGCTCGGCCCCGACAAGCGGCCGCCCTATGACCTGTTGATGGAAGCCATGCGCAACTCAAAGCCCGAGACACTCGATTCCCTGCTCGTCTACAACGGCAAGTACCTTTGGCGTGATATTGGGCAGACTTGGGTTCGAGACGGCATTCGAGATGAAGTCGTAAGCATCGAGGAAATCGACTCTCCTCGAGGCATCTACTTTTTTGCTCTACCACTGAACTTCTGCGGCATCGCGTTCCCCTGTGAGGCGATACCGAGAGAGAACAAATCGCGGCTTAGATACAGTCTCTATCATGGCCTCGAAGCGAATCAATACGATCTTGAGGAGTCGTCTTCGCTCGACGAAGACCTTTCTCGAGTGATTCTGAAGTCGGCTGCAAGAGGCGACGAGACCAATCGCATTTGGCTTGCGCCGGAAATGGGTTACGCGCTGGTGCGACAAGTGCGGTATCACGGTGGCGTTCCGGTATGTTCCGTACGGTGCTCGTCGTTCGAGCAACTTGCCCGGAATGTCTGGCTGCCCAGGGAGGTTCAGTGCACGATGTTCGGCTTCGGTGGAGTTAATCCGGCACGGTTTGTGGGCAAGCCACTCCATTGCATGACCATTCGGATTAGCAACGTCGTGCTAAACGATCCGGAAAACGACCGGATGCTGAACCTAACTCCGGCGCCAGGCAAGTTGATCGCGGACGGTAGCGCCGTTCCGGCCGATCAATCGGGTAAGGGTCGTGTGGTCCCCACCTACATCATGCCGGCGAACGAAGAGGATCTGGGCTTGGTGCGTGGGCACGCGGTCAAGCGTCTTCAGGGTGACCGGTGGAGTATGGGGTTCCGCGTCTTCGTCGGGACCACCGCGCTGATCGCCGGCGCCCTGACGACCTGGTTCGTCTGGCGGCGGCGACGGGGATGACGTTGGTTTGGAGGATCTTCGGTGCGCATGGGGAGTGAGGGCGGCAAGGGTTTTCGCCGTCGTCGGATTCACCATCGGAACCGCCGAGTGATGGAGGCGTGACGTCGTGGCAACGCGTATTGGCATCTCGCCGTTGATGTTCGCCTCCCGAGGGCTTGCGAAAGTCGCCGCTGCCGGTCATCGCGCATATGGAGCGCGTTGGTGCCAAGGGTGAGACGTATGGGCACTTCGTCCTTGTTGTTCAGTCGTCGGCCGAGTCGGTCGACTACATTGATGGGACGACGGCCGAACTGGTCCGCGTCACATGGGACCAGTTTGGTCGCGAATGGACGGGGCACGTGCTCTCTACCGCGTCCAAGAACACCCATTGGGCTTTGTATGCGCTCTTGGCATTGCTTGGAATCCCGTCGGGCCTCGCGCTGACCCGGCTTCAAAGCGCGTCGATGCGAGTATTCGAACGCCGGCGCGCGACTCTGTGCCGGCGCAGGCAGTCGGCGGGAGGCGTCGTGTTGTGTATCGCAACGCTGTCCGGAGGCATTGGGACGGCGGGTTTGTATGCGGGCGAGCCGGCCGATGGGATCGCAATCGGCCATTGTCTGACCGGTGGTTTCAGCCGTTCATCCGACCGCGCCGCGCGCGGGCGCCCTCAAGAAACGGACGATCGTCCGATGGCGACATTGTCGACCGCCGAGTTGCGGGATCGCCTTCTGACCTCGCATTCTCGAATCTCCAGCCTGGTCGTCTCCTATGTTGCCGGCCCGGTGAAAATCCCGAGGGAACGAGTAACCGCGACGTTCGCGGCTGACGGCAACCGGCGCGCCCGGATTCTGTGGCATAACGAGGCCGGTTCATTTGATCGGGACACGGATGCGTCACACGCGGTGTTCGACGGAAAGAGCTGGGACATCATGCGGTCGTACTTTCGGCGGCTTGAAGTGTCGACGAAGTTCGCCGTTCCGCCCTACACGGACAAGATCCGCAGCCATCCGTTCCTGGAGAACCTCGGCTGGTGGCCGACCGGCGATGCGTCCACGCGACCGACATTCGCCGAAGGGCGATCGTTCTTTCTTT
Organism: Planctomycetota bacterium; assembly: GCA_016872725.1. GTDB lineage: Bacteria > Planctomycetota > Planctomycetia > Pirellulales > Pirellulaceae > VGZC01. Next base: position 40,805 of record VGZC01000050.1, on the reverse strand, counting down.
GTGATGTGCTCCGAGGATCGTCACTGGGCGTGTCGCCGAGATTGTCCTTGGTGGATGGAGCTTGGTGTCACACGGTTGAGGTGCACAAATCGGAAGTCTCATCGAAACCGCTTCACGCGATTTACATCGATGCCAACCTCGATGTCGTGCGTCGACACGAGATCTTCGATGTCCAAGGCGCGCTCCTCGTTGAGTTTGAACTCGGCGAGTATCAAAACATCGAGCAACATATTTGGCTGCCCTTTCGCCTGCGAAGGCGCATTGCGGCGACACCGGAGATCGACGTCGAGACAATTGTCCAGCACTACGTCGTCAACTCCGTGGATGAACGCGTTTTCCGCATTGTGCGGCCGCCTGGGACGCTCGTTTATGACCGCGACGCGGATACGTTTGACCAGGTGCCCGGTGGCCTGGAATTGCTCGACAAAGTCCGCGCGGAGGCCATCCCCCGCCGGTCGAATCAAACGAGCGGCGGAAACGGCGTGTTCCTGACGAGCGCGGTATTCTTGTTGTCCACGGTCTCGATTATGGTCGTGGTGCGCCTTGGGCCAGGGCGTCGCCGCATCCGATCGTCAAGAACTGGGGCCCCCCGTTGTGAAACTCCTGAACAATCGACAAGTCCAAAACCTGATGCGTGATGTGAGACGTGTTGCCCGCGACACGTTGTTCGTGCCGTGGACCAACCTGTTCGTTACCCCTCTTGAAGGAGATCGAGATGAAGAATTGGACTATTGTTCTTGGGGTTGTCGCCACAGCAGTCGCGTTCAGCGGGCGCGTCGTGGCCACGAGATCATCCGCCGACCATGAACTCGCGGACGCGGAAGCGGCCGCGCTGCGTGGAGGGTATTGCGGGAATAATTGGGACATCGCAGGCACGGTAGCCTGCCCCGATAAGGTTGTTCTTTGCGGTGAGGTGGCGAGGAACTGCTCGGAATTCACATTCACGTCACTGGTACCAAACGGTTCGGGCAACAAGCGGCCCCAGACGGAGCGGATACAATGTACGGTTTGTTCCGGGACATGCAATTACACAGATAAGGTCACAAGTGCCGTCCCCTGTGGGACATAATCTGAGACGAGACGATAGTCATTATTCTGTTGCCTGTTCGGAGTCCCCAAGGGCCTCGCGCGCGACGTTGGGTTGACGGCGGTATGCCGAAGGGCAATGACATCAATGGCTTGATTCGGGAGGTGTGATCATGTGGTCGCGTTTTCCGGCCGCGATAGCGGCATGCGTTAGTATCGCTTCATTGTTTGTACACGTCAGCCGGGCGGGCGGGCATGAGGACATCCTCGACCAGATCCGCGCTGTGTACGAGCGCAAGATCGAGGCGATTGACTCGGTGCGAGTTGAGTCGACGCGGCGCGGATCGGCTCTGATTCCCGAGCGCGAGCTGTATGAGGCGGAACAAAGATACGAGTTCCCCCAAACGACACAGACGTCCATCGTCGCACGTGACGGGAGGTTTTACTTTCGTGAGATCGTAATCAGCCGGAATCCGGGTCCCTATCTCATCGCGAACGGCGTTGCGGAACGAGATCCCACGCGCGTGCCGTTTGACGTCATGAGACAAGCGATGCGCAACACACAGCCTGAAAGGAGCGACGAGCGGATTGTCTTCAACGGCAAGCTGCTTTGGAGCGATCGCGGCGAACGCATCGAGCGCGATGGAGTCTCGGATGACGTCGTCATGATCCGAAACCTCGAGACGTTCGCGCCGACGTCAGCCCTCTCTCCATTGCATTATTGCGGCATTGTCCTACCTCTTCCGGCGATCCCCAGGGAGAACAAGTCCGCACTCGCCCGCAGTCTGTACCATCTGCTCATGGACAACCAGTTTCGCGTTTCCGAAATGGACCAGATCGTCGACGACGTGCCCTGTGTGACGCTGGAATCCAAGACAGATGATGAGGATAGCACGAAAGTGTGGCTGGCTCCAAGGATGGGTTACGCGGTGGTGCGCCGCGATTCATTTCGCAACGGCCTGCCGAGTTTCGCGGTGCGGTGCGCGTCCTTTGAGGAGTTCGCCCTCGGAATCTGGCTACCCAGGGAGATCCAGCTCACGGCGTTCGGTTGGCGGGACATCCATCCAGGGCCGTTCGTTGGGAAGCCTCTCCATCAAACGACCATTCGGCTCAACCAGATCGCACTGAATGATCCGGAAAGCGACAAGTTTCTCAGTTTGTCGCCGGCGCCGGGTAAGCTGGTCGTGGACTCCAGTGACGTGCCCCGCATACCGAGCGAAGGGATAGCGGTCCCAAACTACATCATGCCGGCGAACGAAAAGGACCTGGACTCGGTGCGCAGGCACGCGGTGAAGCGTCTTCAGGGTGATCGGTGGGGTATCGGGTTTCGCGTCTTCGTCGGGACCACCGCGCTGATCGCCGGCGCGCTGACGACCTGGTTCGTATGGCGCCGGCGACGGGGATGATGATCGATTCCGTGACGTTCCTCGCGCGGAGCGCGCTCCGGGGGGGCAGTGGATGACATGAGTCGATTCCCGACAAGCCGACTCTCATTGGGGCTTGTCCTCATCGTGGCGACCGTCACGCGCGCGGCCCGTTTGGGGTGCGAACTCGTATACAGCGATGAGGCGTTCTCGTGGCGGATCACTCAGTTTCCCTGGTCCGAATCGGTGCGCCGTCTCGCCGAGGACGTTCATCCCCTCCTGCACTACGTACTGGCGCGGATGGTGATCGGTTGGATCGGCGACGGCCCGGTGGCCATACGATCGTTGTCCGTTCTGGCGGGAGTGGGCGCGGTGGCCCTCACCTACGTCCTGGCGATCGAGGTGTGCGCCTGGGAGCAAGGCGACGAACATCAACTCGGTCGCGGTTGGGCCGTGCTCGCCGCGCTCGCCATGGCCGTGCACGCGCTGCACGTCGAGGGTGCGAGGACGGCCCGAATGTACGCCGTGGCGACCTGCCTGGCCGTGCTCGCGACCTGGCTCCTGCTCCGCGCGGCGCGCACGGGGCGCCGACGACGGTGGCTGGCCTATGGGATAACCTGCATCCCGCTCGCCCATACCCACTACTTCGCGTTCTTCCTCTTCCTGGCGCATGTTGCATTCGTGGCCCTGTTGCCGACGCGCCGGTCCCCCGCCCGCGCGCGATCGTCGGCCATCGGCGTCGGGGCCGCGATGGTCGCCGTGACGGCCAGCTATGTGCCATGGATGCTCGTGTTGGCCGATCAAGTCGATCGGGTCCATCGCGGCTACTGGATCGCGCCGCCGACCGCGGCATCGATGGCGTTCGCCGTCAATTCCTGGTTCTTTGGCGTCCGCGATCACGACGGCACGCTCGCCTGCGCGGCGATCGTCCTGTTCCTTGTCTTCTCGATCGTGGCCTTCCGAGCGCCGAATCCCGCCTTTCTTGCCCTGTGGCTGGTGGCGGCCGTTCCATGGTGCATGGCCATGATCATCACGTGGGGATTCGGTCGACCGCTCATTCAGGATCGCTATCTCGCGATGGCGGGGCCGATGCTCCTCGTGCTGGGCGCGCTCGCGTCGCGACACATTCCGCCGTCGATCGCGGCGTTTGTCGTCGTCGCCTACCTCCTGACGCCGACGATCTTGGGCGGCATCTCGAGTTTCTGGAACATGCCGGACCGCGAGCCGTCGATCGTGGACGCCGTGAATATGATCGACGATCATCCGGCGGATGCAATTCTTTGCCCAAGACCGGCCGATTTGAATATCTTGACTTATTATCTGCGCCAGGTCTCCGATCGTATTCCGCGCGTGGCGTGCGTTCCGCTGGACCGAAACGAGTATCCGGGCCAAGTGCCCCATCTCGCGTCGATCGAGGAACGGGATTTCGTGCAACCGGGGGAGTTACGGAACGCTCGGCGCCTGTGGATCGTCAACAGCGCCTTGCAGCTCGACGACACCGATTGGGTCGTCGAGGCCAGACACCGTTTTCCGCCGATGCGCCGGCAGTACGAAATGGGCTACCAGGTGGAGTTGTTCGTCAAGCGAGCCCGACCGGGCCGGTAGGCCCAATGGGATCGAAGGAGATGCTCGGAATGATCGCGCGTCGAAAACGGTTCGCGGCGTTCACGCTCGTGGAGTTGATCGTGGTCATGGCGGTCATCGGAATCCTGATCGGCCTGCTGCTCCCGGCCGTGCAAAGTGCGCGCGAGAGCGCGCGGCGGGTCCAGTGCGGCGGGAATCTCAAGCAAATCGGTCTTGCGATCGCAGGCTATCACGACACGCACCGCGCGTTCCCGATCAGCATGGGCCCCTGGCCGGCGCCCGGCACCGCCGCATCGATCGAACTCAACGGCAAGGGATGGATCGTCGGTATTCTGCCCTATGTCGAACAGGCCGCGCTTCACGACCAATTCGCTTCGTTCTTCGTGGGGGACTTTCGGCGAGGAGGCGGTCTTCGCGATCCCCAATGCCACGCGCTGATGAAGGCACGGATCGGCTTGCTGCATTGCCCGTCCGACTCGTCCTCGCGCGATCTGTCGATGGATCAATACCAATGGGAGTCGATCCCCGTGGCCGTGACAAGCTACAAAGGAGTCCTGGGCGACTCGGTCATCGGGCACCCGATGTCGATCCATGACGGCACGTTGCCGGATTGCCACGCCCGCGGCGGTTGCAACGGTCTGTTCTTCCGTGTCACGTACGGAGAACCGCAGAACTACGCGTCGATCGTCGACGGCGCGAGCAACACGTACATGGTTGGCGAGGACGTCCCGGCGCACAACGACCACTCGGCCGCGTTTTACGCGAACGGGGACTACGCGAGCTGCAGCGCGCCGCTCAACTACTTCCCCAAACCGCCGACACCCAGGGACTGGCCGAATGTCATGTCGTTCCGGAGCCGTCATCCGCGCGGCGCCCATTTCTGTCTGGCCGACGGATCCGTGGCGTTCACGCACCAGACGATCGAGCGTTCCTTGTATCGCGCCCGCTCCACCAAGAACGGGCGCGACGTGGTGGGCGAGTGACCTTCAACGCCACGCGCGGGGAGGCGGCATGCGGCACGAACAGCGGGTACTCGAGGCGCGCGCGGCGCCGGAGCACTGGTGGTTCCGAGCGAGAGCCCATATCCTGCGGCGCATCGCGGCGAACATCGCGCCGCCGTCGGCCGATGTCGCCGTCCTTGACTTCGGGTGCGGATCGGGCGCGAACTACACCGCGTTCCGCGACTATGCCTACCTCGGCGCCGACCCCTCCGACCAGGCCATCGATCAAGCCCGCCAATCGCACCCCGACGGCACATTCGTGCGGTGCGACACGATGCATGATCCTCGCCTCGATGCCCCACGCGCGTCGATCGTGCTCGCGGCCGACGTGCTCGAACATATCGAGGACGACTCTTGGGCCCTTCGCGAACTCGTGGACTCGACGTCACGCGGTTGCCACATCCTCGTGACCGTGCCGGCGGAACCCGCGTTGTGGAGCCCGCACGACGTCGCGCTGGGGCATTTCCGACGATACGACCGGGACACCTTCACCATGCTATGGAATGGGCTGCCCGTCGTCCCTCGATTGGTTTCCGCTTTCAATTGCCGGCTCTATCCCCTGATTCGAATCGCGCGGAGCGTGACCCGTTGGCGGGGCCGCGCGCTCGGTCCGACCCGCACCGACGTGTCGATGCCGCGGAGCCGGTTGGCGAATCGGCTCTTGGAATCGATCTTCCTCGGCGAGGCGGACCGGTTGGTTGCCGCGTTCCGGGGCGAGGCGCGTCCGTATCGGCGTGGAGTCAGCATGCTCGCCGTGCTGCGGAACGCGAGGACCGATACGCCGTGAGTACCACCGCCCCGATGCGCGGACCGACGGAAACCTGCGCCCTCGTCATTCCGTGCTACAACGAAGCGGCCCGATTCGATGGTGGTCCATGGATCGAGTACGCCGAAGGCCATCCGGAGATCCGATTGGTTTTCGTGGACGACGGAAGCAAGGACGCCACGCGACAGATCCTGCTGGGTGTGCGGGAGAAATTGCGCGGCGCATGCCGCGTACTGGCATGGGACGAGAACCGCGGCAAAGCGGAAGCCGTACGCGCCGGTTGCCTGGACGCCCTGGAGACGTGGGGTCCCCCGGGCGATCTGCGATTCGTGGGCTATTGGGACGCCGACTTGGCAACACCCCTCTCCGCAGTGCGGGTCCTAGCCGAAGAACTCGAAGCGTTTCCCGATCTGATCGCGGCCATGGGCTCGCGCGTCCGGCTTCTCGGCCGCGACATCCGGCGTCGTCGCCGACGGCACATCGCGGGACGGATCTTCGCCACCGTCGCGTCGTGGGGCCTTGCCGTTCCCGTGTACGACACGCAGTGCGGCGCGAAGCTCATCCGCATCGACGACTCGACACGCGCGATTTTCGCGGACCCTTTCCGGTCACGATGGGCGTTCGACGTCGAGCTGCTGGCGCGGCTCTTCACCCACTACGCGGCGCGAGGCGCCGATTCGGCATCCTCGGTCGTTCATGAAGTTCCCCTCGACGCCTGGCGCGATATCGGACCCTCGAAGGTCGGCGCCTGGGCCGGCTTTCGGGCCTTCCGCGAGCTGCTTCGGTTCGCCGCGGCCCACCGGCTGAAGACGGCGTACCATCGAAGGTCCATGCTTCGTCAGGAACACCCAGCGCGGCGCGTCAGTCGACCGGGCCCGGGCGGATGAGGCGGGGAGCGGACTTGACGCGCGGTCGGATCGATAGCCAGTCGACACCCTGGAACACCGGATCGGGGATTTCGCGGATCTCGTCGTCTCCGAGATACGGGCACATCGTATCGATCCACGCGCACAGCCGCCTGAGGTTCACCGGGTCGACCCGAACCCCGTAGTGCCGCCCGCTCGACGCAATGTCGATCAACGGGCTGCGGTACGAGAGGCGCGTCATCGGTTCGGTCGTACGATACGCGGCCGGATCGCGTTGGTCGTACGATTCGACGAGGATCGTGTTCGCGATTCCGAATCCGGGCGGCGTTTTTTCCGGTTGTTCGTACGGGCGGCCCCATGTCGGGTGGCCCGTCAGCGTCACGTACGGCTCGTTGAACATGAGGTAACCCGGACGGAACGTGAGATCGAGCACGTCGCGCGCGTCGCCGGTTCCCTGGTGGCATTCGCCGCAATATCGGTCGAGCACCGGCTGCACGTAACGAACGTAGCTCACCGTCGCGTCGCCCCATGGCGGCGGCGTGATTTCACTCGGCGCCCGCGCGAGGGCCTCGGAAATGCCCTCGTACCGGGGGGCGCGCGTGTGGGACTCGTGGCATCCCACGCATCCGCGCTTTTCGCCCGGCATCACCCCCGTGAAACTCCGCATCGTCTGAAGGGCTCGGAACTGCTCGTCCACCAATTGGAAATGCAACGCTTTGCCCGACGGTGCGACGAACGAGACCGAACCGTCGTCTTCGATCGGAACCGTGCCGAGAATCCGCTTGACGCCGTCCGATTGCACGAGCGAAACGACGGGGCCGGTCGAAATGTACGGCCGCTCGTGCCAGTACGTGTACGTCTTGGGATCGATCGCGAGGATCTGGAGGTAGCGGGCCTTGCCGTGCAATTCGGCCGGTGTTCCCTCGTAGACGTTGCTGCTGTAGATCACGCCCGGACTCGGTTGGTCTCTTACCTCGCGCGTCGGCCAATCGACCCGGTCGGGCAGAACGGGCGGACGCGGCCTGGCCCGGACGGGAATCGCATGGAAGATGTTGTGGACGCCTTCGTAGATCAGCTCGCGGTTGCCATCCGTATCCATCCAATACAGGACGAACTTGCCTTCGCGGTTCGCGGAGACCAAGAAGTCCCGTTCGCTCAGCGGATACGGCGAATAATACGCGGCGTAGCGGCCCGACGTGTGATACCGGGGCGATTCGATCGGATCGACCGCGCCGTTTCCCGACTCGGGCCATTCAAGCTCGGCCGTGACCTTCGTGAGTCCATCGGGAAAATTGAACCCGCGCGCCGGATCGATGATGCCGACCGACCCGCTGAACCAGTTGTGGTGCGCGCTGCCGGTGAACATGACTCGCCCGCTGCCGGGGATGGCGCGGGCATCCTTCATCAGGTCGGGCCAGACGCTCTGATTGCCCCACAATGTGTTCACCTGCGTTCCGTCGGGATGCGTCGTCCAGAGACTCTGGGCTCGCCAAAGCGGCTTATCCGTGTACTCCCATCGCGTGTAGACGACGCGGCCATCGTTCATCAGCGACGGCAGATAGTCCGGCTCGTTGTTCCTGGAAACAAGGTAAATGTCCTTTCCATCGATACGGCTCCGCGCCAAGACGTACGCGTTGGTCGGAGGCATGCACCGGACGTACGTATGGCCGCGCGACGTCGAGAACAGGATATGTTCCCCGTCGGGCAAATAGATCGGATCGAGATCGTCGTAGGGGCCGTCGGTCCGTTGCGCGGGCGTCCCGCCGTCGATCCCGATTTCATAGAGATGGAACGACTTCTCGTTGTGCGGCTTGAAGCAGAAGAGCACTTTCGTTCCGTCGAACGACAGATCGGGTCGCCAGAACGAGCCGTGCAGCGGCGCCTGGGGCATCAGTTGCTTGAGCGATCCGGCGGGTGAGAGTCCGTCGAGCACCAGAAGGCGGCCGCCGGGTATCGCCATGTAGCCGAGCCGATGCCGCGTTTCATGCGGCCATTCCGAACCCTGCGGAAAGGGCATGTCGACGAACAGGACTCGTGAAAAATCGATCGTCGGATTGCGGAACGCGATCGCCCGCTTGACCGCGCGCACCTCGAAATAGAGCTCCGCTTGGGCGTCGGCGCGGGTCGCGGTCGCCGCGCGTTCGGCGAATCGGTCGAGCGCGGCGAGCTCGCCGGTCAGATCGGGCGGCGGATCGGATTCGGCCGCGATGCGATCGGCGAGCGCGCGGGCCCACGCGATTTCCATCCGGATCCGTTCGGCCGTCGGAGGGCCCTCGGCCTGATGAAGCCAGTCCCTCCGCAGCGCCTCGTTCGCCTCGACCGCCGTCAGATCGCGCGTCTCGGGCGTGTTCGGCGGGACATACGGAGCGACCGCTTCCGAAACGGTGGGGCGCAGCCGGATGTGGTCGGCCGCTTCCATCATCAGGTCGATCCACTCGGGCGAGTATCGCGCGCCGCCACCCGACTGCCGGAGCCGCTCGTACCGCGCTCGGATCGCGTCGATCGACGCCCATTCCGCGCGCTGTTCCGGCGAGAGGGTTTCCCATTGATGGTCGGTCAATGGGCGATATTCGACGAGCAAATCAACGGTTCGTGCGGCTCGGTCGACCTTTTCCCGCTCCTCGCACGAAAGGTACTCGATCGGACTCGCGCCGACGGCTTTCAGAAAACGATCGTATTCGTCCGGATAGCGGGCTCGGACGCGCGCGAGCAGCGCGGCCGCCGCATCGCGGTCGCCCGCGACCTCGCTCTCGACGAACCGCCGCCACGAATGGGCGAACGTCTCCGAGAACGATTTGCCCTCGGTAAAGATCGGGCCGACGCGTTCCTCGATTTCCTTCTGATACACGGCGAACGACTCGATGCCGTCGCGGAAGAGCGAGCCGACCTGCTCAGCGCCCAGCGCGGCGCTGTAGATACGGACATCATCGAGTCCGCCTTCGAAGAACTCGCCATACCCGCCGCTCGATCCGAGAAACGCGGGTATCGACGGTTGGACGGAGATCACGCCGTTCCTCGCAAGCGATCCGATTTCCTTTCCGTCGAGGTAGACCCGCATCGTCGCGCCGTCGAACGTCGCCGCGCCGTGATGCCAACCGCCGTCCAATACCCGCGCAGGATCGATCCGCGCGTCGCACTCGACGTAGCCCCCGATGTTCAGCCCGAGCGATAGGATCGTCCCGTTGTGCTGGAATGAGAACAGCAGTCGCTGGTCGCATTCCTGACGGAAGATCTCGCGGTATCCCGACAGATTGGTCGGGCGGAACCATGCGGAGAGCGTGACCTGATCCCACGTGTCGCGACCGGCGGGAACGGGGACGGGCAGTCGAGGATTCCCGTTCAGTTCAGCGGCGCGCCCATGCACGCCTCGGACCCTCGGGAGGTTGTCGAATGCGGCCTTGTCGAGCACACGATGGATGGATTCGGGCTCGCCTTGCCCTTCGGCGAGGCCCACATCATCGAACGTCCAATGGGCAATCGGTTCCGCCTCACGGTCCTCGTCCGCGCGCGGCGTGGGAACCGGATTGAGAGCGGCCGCGAGTCCGATTCCGCAACCGACGCACGCGCCGAACCACGCGGCCCGGCTCCTCGACGGTTTCCGGTGGTTCGATGCGTTCGGGACCAAGACGTCCGTTCGTCGCGCGAGCATCATGCGGCTCCTCGGGATTGCCTGTGTGGCGGGAGTCGGTTCCGGAAAATCGCGTCATCGCCTCGGACCGATTCGCACCCACGGCGGTGACCTTCCGGCGTCCCATCGCGCGATCGGGTGATCGGCCGGAAACACGACGTGCATTGAGTATATCCTCCCCGCCGGCACAAAGCACCAGCGAGCATCGTTCGTACCGGAGCCGTGTGCGACTTGGATGCCGGTGCGGGTTGATCGCGGAGCGATCAACGACAAAGTCGTTGTTCGAGATAGTCGCGGGCGCGCAGGATTTCGGCCGTCACGGCCGCGACCGGTTCGAGGATCGGTACGCCGCGCGGGATCGGATGCATGAAGATCTCGGTCCAGCCCTCGAACCGGATGCGCCGGAGCGCCTCGAGCAGCGGTCCAAAGTCGAGTTCGCCGCGCCCCGCCATCTGCAGCAACTGCTCGTCTTTCGTCAGCGTCAGACTGGGATGGCATCCCTTGCCGTGCTGCCACGCGTAGAAGATCGCGATGGCGTCGCCAAGCGACTCGATCAGACGCGCGAGCATGCCCACGTCCTGCGGCAAGTGATACGGCGCGAGGGCGACGGCGAGCCGACGGGTCGGCCGCAGTTCGGCCAGCCACTTGAGCGAATCGGGCGAGTCGATCAGGCTGTCCGCGTGATTCTCGATCGCGATCGTGACGCCGGTCTCCTCGGCGATCGCCAGGTGCGGCTTCATCTTCTCGGCGAAGTCCCGCACGGCGTCGCGCAGCGCGTCGCCGTTCAAACCCTTCGGCCCGCGCGCTCCGGTGACGATCGTGCGGCAGCCGAGTCGGCCGGCCAATCGCATTTCATCGGCCAATCCAAACGGGCCGAGCGGATACTGGGTGAGGCAGCCGAGCGTGACGTCATGCCGTTTGAGCATCTCGGCGAACTTCGATTCACCCAGATCATCGAGTTGTTCGCGCTGATTGCCGTGCACTTTGGGCCAAAGATCGATCGCGACCGCGCCCGTCTTTCGCACTTCGGGCAGGATTTCACCGACGTGCTGGTATCCATACATGCATGAGGCCAGCAGGTATCGCAGGGCGAACGCATCGGGTTGGCTTCGGGCTTCCCGCATAGGGAAGAGCCCCGCGGCAAGCCCCGTTGCGCTCGCGAGGCACCAGTCGCGCCGCGACCACGTCGATCGCCCGGTTGTCCGATCGCCGACATCCCGATCTATCGCATCGTCCGGCTTCGCCGCATGGTCGATCATCATCCTCCTCCGCCTCGTCGCCTACGCGACCTCAAACCCCGATCGCGTTTCGCGAGCCAGCATGCCGTTCGCCTCGGCATCGTTCTCAAACTGTTCGGCGACGGGATCCCAGGCGAGCGGCCGACCCAACCGCAGGGCGATGTTCCCGATGTGGCAGGTCGCGGCGGCGCGGTGCTGACTCTCCACGTCGGAAATCGGCGCCGCGCGCGATGCGACGCAGTCCAGGAAGTTCCCCATGTGATTGACGATCGCGTCCAGCTTGCCCATTCGCTCGGGACGGGCCCGGTTGTCGTTCGGGTACAGCGAGAACGACTCGCGAGGGAACGGGTGGTCGGCGAGTTCATCGATCGGTTTGCCCGCGATCGTCTCGCGGTTCACGAAGATGCGTCCTTCTTCCCCGGTGAACAAGATCCCGTTCCTGCCGTGATCGCTGACCGTCATCACGATCCCGCGCGGATACGCATACGTCACTTCAAAATCGGTCGGCACATTGTAGCCGGAGGCGACCGACGGGAACGAAGCGGTTCCCTCGACGCGAACGGGCGGTTCGCCGATCGCCCACTGCGCGATGTCGATGTGATGGGCGCCCCAGTCGGTGAGCTGTCCTCCCGAGTATTCGAGCCACCATCGGAACGTGTAATGGCAGCGCTCCTCGACATACGCGACGTCGGGTGTTTGGCCTTGCCACAGGTTCCAGTTGAGGTGTTTTGGTGGAGGGCGATGTTCGAATGGGCCTCCGGTGGGATTCTTGCCGAGCACGACGTCGACGCGCCGCAGCGGTCCGATGCGTCCTTGCCGAACAAGCTCGGCCGCCAAGCGGAATCGGGCATCGCTGCGCTGCCACGACCCGACTTGGACGACGCGGCCCGTTTCACGCACGACATCGCCCAGCTTCTTGCCCTCGTCCACCGTCAGCGAGAGCGGCTTCTCGACGTAGACGTCCTTTCCCGCGCGGCACGCGTCGATCGCCATCTTGACGTGCCAATGATCGGGCGTCCCGATGGTGACCAGATCGACGTCGGGCCGCGCCAGGAGATCGCGATAGTCCTCGAAGATGCGCGGCGTGCTGCCGAACGCGGCCCTCGCCTGCTCGCGAACATGGCGGTCGACATCGGCGATCGCGACGATGTCTCCGTGGGCGCGGGCCTTGTCGGCGATGACCGTACCTTGATACCGCATGCCGATCGCGCCGATCCCCGGCCGTTCGATCCGAGGCGGTTGAGTCCGCGCGACACGGACGCGGGTCGATCCGATCAGAGCGGCGCCCGCTGATGCGAACAAGAAACGGCGGCGGGTCGCGGCGAACGGTTGATCGCTCGTGGTCATCGGATCATGGTTCCCAGATCGAGGCGAGTCGGCGCACTTCCAACGAAAGGAGCGTCGCGCCGCCGCCCTCGGCAAACGCGTTGATTTTCGGGAAAGCTCCCGATCGTTCGCGTTTGCGGGTGACGACGACGGTGCCGCCGTTCCCTCCGATTTCGAGCATCGGGCGATCGATCAGGACGCGCAGCGTGACGCGCCCATCGATGGGTTCGAGATCCGCGCCGTCCAATTGGCGTTTGGACGCATCATAGACGACTCGATTCCCGCCGAATTCGAGCCCCACGGTGCGGGCCTTTCCCAATTCAAACGACGCGCGCACGTCGAACAGTTCGCCTGTGACCCGCAAGGAGGCCGGCCGTTCGTCGAGCGCCGCGCCTTCCAGCGTGTGAACTCCGCGGACCAGCCGTTCGATCTCGGCGATCGGGCGCGCCCGCATGCGGAGCCCGTGCGAAGTCCGATGCAGAGTCAGGGCGTGGGGAAACCCGAACGTCTGATTAAACGGCATGCCGGGCATTTCGATTTGCGCCCAGCCGACTTGGATTCGGCGGCCATCGGGCGCATCGCTGAACGTCTGCGACGCGTAGTAGGCGCCGTGATGAACGCGGTGCTTGCCTTCGTGTTCGGGCAGAAACGTCTTGCCGTCGAATTGGCCGACCGCATACCGAGCGTCGGCCGCGAAGACGACCCAGCGCGTCGCGCCCTGTTCACCCTCGATCGGAAGCTCGAAGATCTCGGGGCACTCGAAATAGTCGACCAACCGGCTCTGCTCCCGCCACGTCTTCAAATCGGTCGACGTATGGAACGCGATGGCGCGCCCGAAACGCGGATCCTCGTCGTACACGGCCATCACCCAGTGGCCGCCCAGACGCCTCGCCGATTCGTCGAGCGGTGAGTCGTTCGCTCGATAGGCGTACCAGATGACCTTGGGATCCCGGCCCGCATGTCTTACCACCGGATTCCCTTCGAACCAGGTGAAGGACCGCCCTCGATCCGTGCTGTAGGCGATCGATTCGCCGGCGCCGGTATCGGTGAGGAACGCGACGAGCGTGTCGTGTTCGCCCTGTTTCCACCCGGCCGTGTTGAGCCGGTCGACGACGGCGCCTCCCGAAAAGCAGTCGCCCTTGGCCATCGTGCGCGGGAAGAGTGCGTCGGGCAATTCGCGCCAATGGACCAGGTCTTCGCTGACGGCGTGCCCCCAGGTCATGTTGCCCCATCGCCAACCGACCGGATTGTGCTGGAAGAAGAGATGCCACTCCCCATCGACGTAAACCATGCCGTTGGGGTCGTTGTTCCAGCCGACACGTTGCGAGAAGTGGAACTGGGGACGAAGGGGCTCGGTGTAAAACGACGATGCGCCCGGAACCGCATCCGACTCGCGGATCAGCGCGAACCCGGCCTCGGTCGCGGCGTCCACGGCCAGCACGGCGGATTTGCCTCGGAATGCGTCGATCGCGAGGAATGCGTGCCAATCGACATGCTCGGCGTCGGGCGCGAGTTCCACCGTGTATTGGCGGACCGGCCGATCGTCGATCCGCAGCGCGAGTTCGACTCCGCGCGCGCCGTTTTGGATCGGAAGGACGAGATAGGGCGCGCCGACCGTGAAGGGCCGCTCGCGCGGCTGCCGCACGGCGACGTTCGGTTTGTGATCGGTCTGCGCGATCTGGTCAACGTTGATGTGGCCCCATCCGCCGGTCGCCTCGTCGACGATCCGAAGCACGGCCTTTTGGCCGCGCAGTTCGCGCACGTCCCAAGCCGACGGTTCGAGCGCCTCGCTGCCTCCCGCCCGCGTGTTGGGTCCCGTCGCCGTTCTCACGACCTGGCCGCGGACGATCAAGTGCATGCAGGTCGCGTTCGCGTGCCCGCCGCCGCCGATCAGGAACGTGATGAAGTCGCGTTCGATCGTGAACTCGGGTGACGTGAGCGTTCCCGTCGTACCGTCGCCGTTCCGGTAGGAATTCACGAGCCTCGTTCCGGCGTAGCCGCTCACCGGCATCTGATTGGGGAGCGTTCCGGAGGCCGGTCCGGGACCAAACGCCTCACCTGTCGCGATCCACGGCGCGTACGATTCGCTCTCGAAATCGGCGATCAAGAGATCCTCGTCGGCCCGCGCCGCCTGGATCCAGGCCAACAAGGCAACCAAGCCCATCGGAAGGCCATTCGGGAAGCGACCTGGAAAGTGCGGGTTCATTCTCATCGTGAGTTCTCGACGGCGAAGTGAACCGGGCGACTCGCGTAGCCACGCTCGCCAGAGCGTGGCTGGGGTGGCATGCGGTTCGGCCACGGTCTGGCGACGGTGGATACGGGCGACGGTGGCGATCCCGCTCGGCGTTTCACCAACGTACCACTTGCCTGTCGGAGCCGCAAATCAGGGGAGGCACAGCGCGCCGGGAACGGCCGAGCGAACTGCAGGGTCCACGGCGTTTCCGCGCGTCGCCCATGGACCTCGGGCGGGCTCCCCTGAGTCCCATGCGACCGATCGGCCCATTGGCGGAACGCCTGTTTCCGCGTAGCTTGGAAGAACATTTTCAAGGACTCATAGACAAATCCGCGTCCGCCGCGCATCTATTTTTCAAGAATGACCGATCCAGGAGATTTTACGCATCGCGTCCACCAATACGCCGCCCAGCTTGCGCAAGGCGAGGTCGGCGCGCTGGGGTTGCTGTTTGACCTGACCGCCCGGCGGCTTGTGCGTTTGGCGATCGCCATTACCCGCCATCAACAGGACGGCGAAGACGCCGTGCAAACGGTGCTCATTCACTTGGCCGCGCAACCGGCGCACCTGGCGCGGGCCGTGTGTCCCTGGGCCTACCTGCTGCGCATGGTCCGCAACGAGGCCCTGGTGGCGCTGCGCCGCAAGCAACGCTGGGAGTCTCCGGTCAACCTGTCCGACTTGAACACACACTGTCCGGTCGATGAACTTGAACGCGAGGAATCGCACCGCGCGGTCTGGGCGGCCCTTCGATGCCTTCCACCCGAGCAGGCGGAGGTCATCGTCCTCAAGATCTGGGAAGGCCTGACGTTCGCGGAGATCGGCAAGGTGCTTGACACGTCGCCGAATACGGCGGCCAGCCGCTACCAATACGCGATCGCCAAGCTGGGCCGACGTTTGCTGAACCATCAGCGGGAGGTGCCGCATGGTTGAGAACGGCGCGTACTTCGAACCGATGGATTCCGGGGTGACGAACGAATTGGAAGCCCGAATTCTCGCCGCCCGTGACTATGTGCGGGTTTCCGATGACTTGCGCCCTCGCGTACTTGAAACCGCTCGGTCGCAGTGGAGGGACATGCGAGCGCGCGGTTACATCGAATTGGCGGCGGTCATGGCACTGGCCGCGTCCGCGGTCGTGGCCGCGTTTCGCTCGCCGTCGAGCCCCACATCCGAGCCCCTATCCGGTAAGGGACGGATCGCGGACGTGCGCGACTCGGGGCATGGCTCCGGTCCGGACAGGGCCAATTGGACTTTGGTGGACGCGTTCACCGAGCTTCGCCGCCGGCAGACGGAGACGCTCCGTATCACACGGGTTTCGACGAGGGCGGACGACTCCGCCGATCGCGACGTGTTTCTATAGACAATTCCTGGACGCCGGCGCATCTGTCTTCGTAACGGCGATTCTTTCCGGGAGATTACCCGCCATGGCATTGGCCCGTCTTGATGATCTTGCGGCGTGGAACGATCAATTGGACGCCCTTGTCCAGGCCGGCGTGCCGATCGATATGGGCTTCCGCGTGCGCAAGGATGAAATCAAGGAGACCTTGCGGCGTATCCAGGACGTCGTGGCGCGGCGGGTGGGTCAAGACGGTTCGATCGACGACGCGTTGGCGAGCGAGCACGATGAAGTGCCAAGCGTCTATCGGTCGATCATGCGATTGGGACTGAGGAGCGGGGATGTCGCGGCCGCCGTCGCCGCGGATTCCCGAATGGCGGCATCGGTTGAGCGGATGCGCGGCGTATCGCGGTCGAGTCTGCTCTATCCCATGATCGTCTGCGGACTCGTCTATTTCGGCCTTATCGGCATGAGTTTCGTCCTGGCGCCGGTCGTCGAATCGATCTACGGCGACCTGGGAACCGACGTCGAGACCGGACCGCTCGGGCTGCGCATCGCGCATTCGGTGCGCGCGACGCGACCCTATTGGGCGCCCGTCCCTCCGCTCCTCTTCGTGATTTGGGCCGGTTCGCGATTGAGACGCGCTCGGTACGCCGATCGACCGAGTGCTGATTTCGAAGGGACGCCGTGGATTCCTGGTCGATCGCGGACAATCGCTCTGGAGCGTTGGGCGAATCTCGCGGAGGCGATGGCCGCATTGCTCGAACGGGGTGATTCGCTCGAAGAGAGCTTTCGGCTGGCGTCCGGCGCATGGGGTGGCGCGAGCGGGCCGGCCGATTTGCAGGCCATTGCCGACACCATGCGGCACGGCGCGATGCCCGATGACGCTCCCGCCGTCGCGAATCGCCTTCCTCCGTTTCTGAGCTGGGCGATTTGGCATGCGGAACCCACACCCGGACGGATCGGCGCGCTGCGCATGGCGTCGGAAATCTACGCAATCGCCGCGCGTCGCAACACCGAGCGCCTTCGCACGGCGGCTCCGATGATCGCCTGCGCCGTCGTGGGCGGCGCGGCGACAGGGCTCTACGCCTTGGCGATCTTCCTGCCGGTTGCCGAATTGATCAAGCACCTGGCCAGCACGATGCCCGGTTGAGGGAGTCCGCCGAAATGCCGAGGAATCGAGACGACGTACTGAACGCCGAGCGAGCCGCGCTCGAATCGTATTTGGACACGGTGCTCCAGCGCGGCCAGGAATCGTTGCCGGCTCTTCGCGCCTATACGGCCGAGTTATCGGGCATCCGGCAGCGTGGCGAGTGGGCAAGAGTGCTGCGGGCAATCGAGCGTGGTGTCGCGGCGGACGCGGTCCGCGATCTGACGGCGATGCCCGAATACTGGATTCCGCTGCTCGGCGCGGCGACGGCGACGCGCGATCCGATCCGCGTTCTCCGCGAGTTCCTCGATCAGTCGCGCCGCGCGCTCGAACTGCGCAGGCAAAGGTGGCGCACGTTCGCCTATCCGGCATTGGTCTTCGGTTTGGCCGCCGCGGTGCTCGTCGTCATCAACGTGCTGATTGTGCCGGCGTTTCGGGAGATGTTCGAGGAATTCGGATTGCGCCTGCCCGCGCTGACGATCGGCCTTCTCACACTTTCCGATTGGATCGTGAGTGGTCGCATCCTGATTGTGGCGGCGGGCATGTTGCTCACCGTACTGCTCGCGACGGTCGTCGCGCATAGGCTCCCCGTATCTTGGACGGACCGGTTTGCGTCCCGTGTGGGCGCGCCCTTCGGTCGTGCCGGCGCCGTGGCGCGATTGGCGGCATTCACGGCCGACTTGCTCGAAGCCGGATTGACCGTTCCAAGCGCGCTTCGGATCGCGGGCTTCGGCGTTCCCATCCGATGGATGCGACGGCGCGTTTGGTGCTTGGCGGACGATCTGGATTCGGAAGGCCCCGCTCCGCGTCGAGGCGCCCCTACGCGGCTCGCGCCGACTTTCTTGCACGCCGTCACGGCGGAGCTGCCGGAGGGTGCCCGAATTCAGCTATTGCGGGCGGTCAGCGCTCGACATGCCGATAAAGCCGAGGCCTGGTCGTCGTGGACCCGCGGCGCGGTCGAGCCGTTCGCCATTTGCGTCGTTGGTGGGATTGTGGGACTCATGCTCCAAGCGCTTTTCTTGCCGCTCTTGGCCCTCATCCATGGCCTCTCGTCGTAACCGGGATCGGGAATGGAAAATGGAATCGTGGTTCCCCACGTTTCGTCGATGGTTCACGACTCCGTGGTCGGTGCACACGGTGAAGTGGCCTTGGTACACGACGCGAGCGCAAAGTAGGGCCCTCCTGCGCCTCATTGCCGTGGCCGCCGAGGAGTCCATTCCGCTCGGCCCCCTCGTGACGAGCTTGGCCGCCGAGGAGTTCGGGATCCAGCGCTACCGCCTTCTTCGGCTTGCGCGACACCTCGAAGCCGACATGCCGCTGTGCCAGGCGCTGGAAGCCGTTCCCAACGTTGTGGCGGACGCCGACCTGCTGTCGATCCGATTCGACGCCCAGTTGGGAACCCGAACCGCCGCGATGCGCGAGTCGCTTCGGGAAACGCTCTCGACGCGGATCGCGGGCTGGCCACGCGCCCGCAATACGATGAAGTACTTCGGTGTCGTGCTCGTCATCGCTTGCTCGGTGATCGCCTTCACGCAAATCGAGATCGTCCCTGTGCTGAACGAACTTATGCGCACCCTCGAAGTCGAGCGTCCGGCCGTTGTCGCCGCGTTGGATCCGATCATGCGGATATTGATCGACCTCCTGGCGCCGGTCCTGCTGCTCGCCGCCGCGATGCTCGGGTTTGCGCTCACGACGCGCACCGGCGCGATGGCGCGTCGCGCTTTTTCCAACCGGTTCCTTTCGCCCACAAGCGAATGGAATGCGGCGGACTTGCTGCGCAAGTTGGCGGTCGCGTCGCGAGCCGGCCGTCCGCTGGCGGGCGCGTTGTCGACACTGGCCCGCCATCATTTCGATCCTCTGATACGGCACGGACTGCTTTTCGCGCGCAACGAAGTCGAGCAAGGCGCGGACGTTTGGCGCAGCCTCGCGGCCGCCGGTCTGCTCGTTCCCCGCGAGGTCCGGTTGTTGGAGACGGCGGAACGCGTCGGCAACCGTCCTTGGGTGCTCGCCCAGTTGGCCGAGCTGCGGGAAACCCGCGTGGTGCGGCGCTGGGATCGGTTTTCGACGTGGTTGTTGCCCGTAGTCGTCGGGATACTCGGAGCCGTCGTCATCATCCAGGCGATCTCCGTCATGTTCCCGCTGTTCACGTTGATTCAGTCGTTGAGTTGATCGGGGTGTCCGGGACTCCCAGGAGGTGCGCGTGCATTGGTCGACCGCCGATCGCGACAACGCCGAAGCGGCGCCGAAGACCGGACGCGGGCGCTTGCGTTCGGGAACAAGCTCGCTCGAAGCCATCGTCGCCTGCTCGCTGCTTTGCGGCGTGCTGGGAGCCGCCGCGCCGCTCATGGTTCGCCAGGGGCGGTTGCTCGCGGAATACCGCGACCATCAGCGGGCCTTGGAAGAGCTTTCCAACCAGATCGAACGGCTCATGGCGATGCCGGCCGCCGACCTGCCTCGGGCCGTGGAGCAACTTGCGCCGTCTCCGTTCGCCGCCGCCGAGTTGCCGGACGCCGTATTGCGCGGCCGGCTGGAGCCCGCGGAGCAAGGCTCGCGGTTGACGTTGGAGCTGACCTGGAATGCCGCGGGACGCGCCGATCGGCCCGTTCGCCTCGCGGCCTGGATCCAGCCTCAACCGAAGGAGGGCTCGCCATGACCCGGCGCCGCGCGATGACGCTTATCGAGTTGCTGGTGGTGCTGTCGGCCAGCATGTTCATTTTGACGTTGAGCGCCAAGCTGATCCATCAGGCGATGCGATCCCACCAAGACACACGGGCCTTTCTCGACCTGGAACGGACCGCGGCGAGGCTGTCGCATCGATTCCGCGAGGACGTGCGCCGAGCGACGTCGGCGGTCAGCGCCGACGATGCTCCACTGCCCGATGGCGTACTCGTGCAACTGCGTTCGAGCGGCTCGCGGATCATCGAATACGGCGAGCGGGACGGGACTTTGCGGCGCACGGAGCTCGAAGGTGACAAAATCCTGTCACGCGATGACTTCGCCTTGGGGCCGGGTGTCTCGTGCGAGGTGGGCCGCCGGGAGTCGCCGGCGCTCGTCGACCTGACGGTCACCCGCGCCGCATCGAATGGATCGCCCGACGTTGCCGCCTTCGCGCTCGATCCGCCCCTGCGGCTTCGCGTGGAAGCCGGGTTGGCGGCCGATTTCCGTCACGCGCCGCCCTCGTTGCCGCGGGAGGAGGCCGAATGACCAAGAACATCCAACCGTTTCCGTGTTCGGACGATGCATCGCGGCGACGGTCGAGGCATGGATCCGTGCTCGTCGTCGCTCTGGTCTGCCTGCTGGTGGTGATGATGATCCTCGGCGGCGCTATGCGGCGCACGCTTCTCATGCGGCGGCAGTGGCATGGGGAGCGGGACCTGCGACAGGCCGAACTCCTGCTCCAAGCCGGCCTCGATCGGGCGGCATGGCGGCTCGCGCGCGAGGCCGACTACCGCGGCGAATCGTGGTCGCTGCCGGCGGAAGCGATCGTGGGAACGGGCGCCGGACAGGTCGTGATTCGGACCGAACGCGCATCGCCCGAATCGCCGTGGCGCGTGCATGTCACGGCGGAATATCCGATCGGTAGCGAACGGTCGATTCGCCGCTCGCGCGATTTCCTCGTCCAATCCCAGCCGCCTCGCATTCAGGAGTAGTCCGCATGTCACCCTTTCGTTCGAAGCCCGATGTCGTTGTCGTTTCCGCTCGCCGCCGGCGCGCATTCACGCTCGTGGAACTGCTCGTCGTGATCGCCATCATCGGCATGCTGATCGCATTGCTCCTCCCCGCCGTCCAGGCGGCTCGTGAGGCGGCGCGGCGCACGTCATGCATGAACAATATCACTCAGCTCGGACTCGCCGTTCACAATTTCGAATTCCATTTCGAGCACTTGCCGCCGGGCGTTACGAATCCGGACGGCCCGATCCGCAGCGAGCCGCAAGGGATTCACGTGAGCTGGATTGTGCCGATCCTTCCGTTCCTGGAGCATACCGCCTTGTCGCGGCATTTCGATCCGGAAGCGGGCGCGTACGCCGATTCGAACGCGGCCGTGCGCGCGACGCAAATGGCCGTATTGATCTGCCCTTCGGATCCGGGACCGTTTCTGAATGAAGGCGGGACCGTCGCGAGCGGAAGCTATGCCGGCTGTCACCATGATTCCGAAGGGCCGATCGACCAGGACAATCATGGCCTGCTCTATCTGAACAGCAAGGTGCGTTTCGCGGACATCGTCGACGGAAGCTCGAATACGCTCCTGCTGGGCGAGGTCCTGTCGGCGCGTCCCGATCCGCTGGGCTGGGTCTCGGGTACCCGGGCGACGCTTCGCAACACGAGCGTGATCGAGGTTTTCAAGCCCATCGTCACGAACGCGAAAGGAGCGGCGGACAGGGATCCGAGGAGCGATACGACGTTTGTCGGCGGGTTTGGCAGCCATCACACGGGTGGCATCGGCGCCGCATTCGCCGACGGTTCCACGCGATTCCTCTCGAACCAGGTGAAACCCGACGTCCTTCGCCAGCTCGGCAACCGCGCCGATGGGGAAATCCCGAAGCCTTATTGAGCGCGGTCGGCAACGAAGGGCCGAGTTGCCGCGGCGTCGCACGTCGACTACGTTGAGGGCGGAAGGTCCGCAAGGAACGCGAAAGGGCAAGAGCGGACGACAGACCCGGAGCAGGAATCGTCCATGGTCCCTCGTCACGTGATGCGATGTCTCGCCGGGTGTGTGGCGGCGATCGGTGTTCTCCTGTTGGCCCCGGCCATACGCGCCGACGATCTGTTTCCCGATGCGCTGGTGCGATTCACGGACGATCCCAAACAACCCGTTTTCACCGGCGCCGGGCCGGGTCATTGGGACGCCCGCATCCGCGAACGGGGGTGGATTCTCCGCGAAGGGAACGAATACCGCATGTGGTATACGGGCCTTGAGCACGACGGCAGCCCGCTCCTGAAACTGGGGTACGCCCGCAGTCCCGATGGCATCCACTGGACGCGCTACGAGCGAAATCCGATCTATTCCGAGCATTGGGTCGAGGACATGATGGTCGTCCGGCACAACGGAACCTACTACATGTTCGCCGAGGGGAAGGACGATCAGGCGCAACTGCTGACCTCGACGGACGGCATAATCTGGCAGCGCGCCGGCCAGCTCGACGTGCGCCAAGCGAACGGAACGCCGATCGAACCGGGGCCGTACGGGACGCCGACGGCGTGGTGGGAGGACGATGTGTGGCACCTATTCTACGAGCGCCGTGACCTGGGAATCTGGCTGGCCACCTCAAAAGACCTTCGGACCTGGACGAACGTGAGGGACGAACCGGTGATTCCGTTGGGCCCGGACGCGTACGACTCGGAGCAGGTTGCGCTGAACCAGATCATCAAGCACGGCGGCCGGTACTACGCCTATTACCACGGCGCCGGGGCGCCTCAGCCGGATACGAAAAAGCGGTTGTGGTGCACGTGCGTGGCGGCTTCGACCGATCGGATCCACTGGCAAAAGTACGCGAGGAACCCTCTGTTTCCCCTGACGGAAAACAAATCGAGCGGCATCCTGGTGCACGACGGACAGCGATTCGTCCTCTACACGATGCACGACGAGGTGCGTCGCCACGTGCCTGTCCCGTGAATCGCACGCGCGCAAGTCGCACGCCTCTCCGAGGCGTGTTGCACAAAAGTCGCATGCCTCTCCGAGGCGTGTCGCGCGCAAGTCGCACGCCTCTCCGAGGCGAGTTGCACGGGCAAGTCGCACGCCTCTCCGAGGCGTGTCGCGCGCAAGTCGCACGCCTCTCCGAGGCGTGTCGCGCGCAAGTCGCACGCCTCTCCGAGGCGAGTTGCACGGGCGAATAGGCGTATTCGAAGTGGGACTCGCCTCGGAGAGGCGAGCGACGATGGCCGCGTCCCAAACGGGTTCTGTTCCACGCGGGGCGGCTTGGGGTACACTGCGGAGACAATCACTGGGCGGCTCCTCCTTTGCGGGCTCGCGACGCACGTCCGACGTGCCGCGCGGCATGGGTCGGGCGCCTTGATCAAGAGAGGATTTCCGCAATGTCCCGTTTCCCGACGACTTCACGCCGCGGCGGCGCGGCGAGCGGATATTGGACGATTGCGATCGCCGCCGGAATGCTCGTCCTTGCATTTTCCGCCGGATGCGAGGACGGGGGCGCGACGCGTTCATCGGGCGTGTCGTCGGAAGGCAAGCCGGCGGCCGATTCCGTGCCCCGCGGCTCTCCGAGTGAAGGCGGGAACGGAGTCATCGGCCTGTCCGTACTCACGCTCACGAACCCGTTCTTCAAAGTGATCGCCGACACGATGACCGAGGAGGCGAAGAAGGAGGGATACGATGTGATCGTGACGAGCGGCGAGTTCGATGTGGCCAGGCAACAGAACCAGGTCAAGGACTTCATCGTCAAGCGCGTCGCGGCCATTGTCCTTTGCCCGTGCGACTCGCGGGCGATCGGACCGGTGATCCAAGAAGCAAACGCGGCGGATATTCCGGTCTTCACCGCCGACATCGCGTGCCTCGCTCCAAACGCCAAGGTCGTCTCCCATATCGCGACCGACAATCTCGGCGGCGGAAAGCAGGCGGCGAAGGGCATGATCGAGGCGCTCGGCGAACCCGGAGGAAAGGTCGTCATCCTCGACTTCAAACAAGCCGAATCGTGTCTGCTGCGCGTCCAGGGTTTCAAGGAAGTGATCGAACGGCACAATGCCGGGCGTGAAACGGGGCGCGTGGAGATCGTGGCCGAGTTGCCGGGTGACGGGCAATCGGACCGCGGATTCAAGGCGACCGAGGATGCAATGCAGGCCCATCCCGATATCGCGGGGATTTTCGCGATCAACGATCCGTGCGCGCTCGGCGCCCGCGCCGCACTGGAAAAGGCCGGCAAGGCCGACGGGATCAAGATCATCGGCTTCGACGGACAGCCTGAAGGAAAACAGGCCATTCGCGACGGGAAGATCCATGCCGATCCGATCCAGTTCCCCGACCGTATCGCCGTTCTGACCGTCCGTTCGATCATGCGTCACGCGAACGGTGAACCGGTTGAACCCGAGCAGTTGATCCCGACGGAACTGTATCGCAAGAAGGACGCGGAATCGGATCCCGCACTGCGTTAGGGGTCGCGGCTACGGGACTTTGGAAATCAGAGTCGGCGGAAACCGCGCCGCGCGGATGCGAGCGCGGCACGCGACGGGACGAACGACGTTGAAAACGCCCGCGATTTCGCGAACGCTGTCCGACTATGGAATGGTCCTTGTGCTCGTCATTCTCTGTGCGGCGTTCAGCGCGGCGACATGGGACGAGCAGTCGCCGCGTGGGGCGGCGGCGGGCGAGCAGGTTGCCGGGTTCGTTCGGGCGCGCGTGGCGCCGCCCGGGCCGATCGTCATCGTCGCGAAACGAACGCCCGAGGACTCGGATTTCGCGGGCTCGATCGCCGAGTCGCTGCGCGGCGCGGGATACCGCATCGCGGCGACCGTCCAAGGTGATCCGTCCGAGTTGCGGTCGGCGCTGTCCGCGCTTGTCGAAGCCGACGACGTGCCGGCCGCGATCGCATGCGGTGAATCGCCCCCGCGCGGCTTGCTCAGCCGACTCGACTCGATTTCCCCGCGGTTCGCCGACGTCCCCGTCATCGCGCCGCGCACCTACCGCTGGCCCAACTTCCTCAAGTCGGACAACCTGCTCAACATCGCGAACCAGATCGCGGTCATCGCGATCATCGCGGCCGGAATGACGCTTGTGATCGTGACGGGGGGGATCGACTTGTCGGTCGGCAGCCTTGTCGCCTTTTCCTCCGTCGTCGCCGCCGTCCTGATCCGGGATTACGGTGGAGCGGAAAACGCATCGATCGCGTCGATGATCGGATGCTGCGCGGCGTCGATCGGCGCGTGCGCGCTGGTTGGAATGTCCACCGGCGTGCTCGTCACCCTCTTCCGAAATCCGCCCCGCATTCCACCGTTCATCGTCACGCTGTCCGTGATGCTCATGGCCAGCGGCGCGGCCTACATGATCGCGGAGGGCCAATCGGTCAATCAGGTGCCGCCGTCCTTCGTCTGGCTGGGCCGCGGAGCGGATCTGGGACGCGTTCCCAACGCCGTCGTCCTGATGATCGCGATCTACGCGGCCGTTCACGTGCTGATGACACGGACGTCGATCGGGCGGTACATTTACGCGGTGGGAGGCAATGCCGAAGCGGCTCGGATGTCAGGTGTCCCCGTTCGCAACGTGCTCGTCCTTGTTTACTCCGTGTGCGGCGGACTCGCCGGACTCGGCGGCGTCGTCCTCGCGTCACAGCTCCGCAGCGGCGCGCCGACCTATGGCATCATGTACGAACTCTATGTGATCGCGGCCGTCGTCGTCGGAGGCACGTCGCTGTCCGGCGGTGAGGGGCGCGTGCTCGGAACGCTCGTCGGCGCGTTCATCATCGCCGTCATTCAGAACGGCATGAACTTGATCGGGCTCGAGAGCTATACCCAGAAGATCGTGCTCGGCGGTATCATCCTGTTGGCGGTCCTGCTCGACATGATGAAGAAACGGCTGCGATGAACACCGAAACGCGACAATCCGAAGACCGGTTTTCGGGCGTGCTCCTGTTCGTCTACGGAACGCTCAAGCGAGGTCATTGCCGACACGGTCTGATCGCCTCGCAGGAATTCGTCGGCCCCGCGCGAACCTGCCCCTGTTACCGCATGGTCCACTGCGGAAGCTATCCGGGCCTGATCGAGTCCACCGAGGGAATCGCGATCGAGGGCGAACTCTGGCGCGTCGCGCCTCGCCTGATCGGCGAACTGGACAACGTCGAGGGCGTCGACATCGGCCTGTACGAGCGGCGTGGGGTCCGACTCGATGCGCCGCATGAGGGGCTTGCCGCGGAATCGTATTTTTATGCGAGGGACTCGCGGCGGTTGCCCGACGCGGGCGCCTGTTGGGGAGAGTCGGCAAGCGAGAGTTCCCACACCCCGTGATGGCGGAAGGAGCCAGGAACACCGATGGAGAAACGGCAACCGGTCACGCAACCGGATCGGCAAACGCAGCTCACCAAGATCCTCTCATCTCCCACCTATCGGCTGGCGGAACACGATACCGAGTTCCTCGGGCGGCCGGAGCTGCGGCCCGTACGTCTGCAACTCGAACTGCTCAAGCCCGAAATGGCGTTCAGTGCCGCGGGTGTTCGATCGACGATCGTCATCTTCGGCGGAACGCAGATCGTCGAGGAAGCCGAGGCGCGACGGCGGCTCGACGACGCCCGCACCCGCGCGGCCGCGGAGCCCTCGAACACCGTCCACGCGCGGGCGCTGAAGCGGGCCGAACGGATTCTCGCGAAGGCCGCGTACTACGAGGCGGCGCGGGAGTTCGCGAGAATCGTCTCCACGGCCTGCCAGACGAACGGCGAGTGCGACTATGTCGTGGTGACGGGCGGCGGACCGGGTATCATGGAAGCGGCCAACCGCGGCGCGTTCGAGTCCGGAGCCAAGTCGATCGGACTGAATATCACATTACCCGCCGAGCAAGTCCCCAATCCCTATATCACACCGGAACTCTGTTTCCAGTTCCACTATTTCGCACTGAGGAAGCTGCACTTCCTGCTCCGCGCGAGGGCGCTCGTCATCTTCCCAGGCGGTTTCGGGACATTGGACGAATTGACCGACGCGCTGACGCTGCGCCAGACGAACCGCATGCAACACATCCCGATCGTCCTGGTCGGACGCGAGTACTGGCGGCGCGTGATCGATTTCCAGTTCCTCGCCGACGAAGGAGTGATCGCGGACGAGCATTTGGAACTGATCCAGTACGCGGAAACGCCCGAGGAAGCCTGGGAGATCATCTCCACGTTCCCGTACGCGCCCGGCCGAGGAACCCCGTAGGTGGGTCGCCCCCCTATTCCACGCGGAACGCGTCGGCGGCGCCCGCGGATCGATAGAGGGCCGCCGTGGCGGAGAATGCGCCCGCGTCGGCGCCGATCAGACGCATGGGACGCGGCGCCGCCAATCCCAGCGCGTCGGGGATGTCGAAAACCCGCAGCACATTGAGCAACCGAGGCGATCCCGGGTCCATGTGCGACACCGGTGGGACCACGACCGCGACCCGCTCGATCTCGGGACAGAAGACGGCCGCATAGGCGGCGAGTATCCCCGCGGCGCCGCGACCGCAGACCGCGATGCGTCGAGGCGCGATCGACCCGGTCGAATCCGGCTCCACGCCGACCGTCCGAACATAGCGCGCCGCGGCCGCGACGTCGCGAATCCGGCCGGTATCGACGGTCCGTCCGAGCAGCACGAGCGACCGTTCAACGTAGTTCGGCGGGTTCTTTTTCGTCCATCGTGAAACGCCCATTCCCCGCGGTTCGCACAGTACGATTTCGATGTCCTGGTCCGCGGGCGCTATGCGATTCAGCCAATCGGGAACGGTGCCCGCCTCCTCCTCGTTCAACACGGCCAACCATGTCTCATTCGCGCGATCCTTCGCCTTTCGGGGCCGGAAGCGCAGGACGACTTCGAGCGGCCGTTCGGCCGTAACGACGTCGACCCGTTCCCCGTTATCCGACAGGGCGGACCTGTCGAGTTCCGCGGCGGGGATTTCGTCGGGAAACGAACCGAACGTGACCTGTTTCCACTCGCGGATTCGCTCGCTCCGCCACGCGTCGAACTCGCCGGCCGCGGGCCGATCGGGGACGGCGAGCGGCACGAATCGCTCGTCGATCGTCGTGTTGAGTTCGTCGGCCGGGAGGTCGGCGTCGGTCGCGAAGACGCGCAGTTGCTCGGGCTCGATCGGATATTTTCCCGGCTGTCCTCCCTCGCTCACCACGTCCATTTCGCCGTCGGTGACCGGCGCCGCGTTCCGACGCAGATGGCGTTCGAGGAACTGATAGGATGCTCGGCGAATGTCCTCGCGGTACGCGTGGCCGCCGACGCTGACGACCGCGTCGACGTCGGCCGAGGCGCCGGTGAGGCTGTAGAGTCGTTCGAGCCGGTTGATGATCCGCTCGTTCGCGTCCATGGGAAAGATCGGATCCTGATCGCTGTTGACGAACAGCAAGGGACGCGGCGCGATGAGACCGGCGATGCGCGTCCATGGCCATTGGAAGGCGTTGTGGAGGAACATGCAGTCGCAATGCCCGTTGATCACGCGGTTGCCGACATACGATTCGAGATCGGCCATTCCGCTCACCGGAACGGCGGCCATCACGCGGGGATCCGCCGCCGCCACCCAAAACGTCGCCGCGCCGCCTCCGCTGATCCCCGTGACGGCGATCCGGCTCGCGTCCACATCGTCGCGGGACACCAGGTAATCGATGCCCCGAATCCCGTTCCAAGCCTCGACGCCGGCGGGAGTGTATCCCCGCGAATGCCACCACCACCGCTCGTACCGGTACGTGCCGTGATGGGTCGCCGCGATTTCGCCGAGCTGGAGCGTGTCGACGATCAGGCAGAGATATCCGTGTTTGGCGAACCAGATGCCGTGCGATTGGTAGGCGACCTTGTTCCCGTCGCGCCCGCGTCCCGAATGCCCGCAGACGTAGAGGATGGCGGGTAGCCGCGTTCCCTCGGGCACGCGCGCCGGCCGATAGAGATTCGCCGTGACATAGAGCCCCGGCCGGCTCTGGTAATGCAGCATGTCGACCGCGTATCCGTCGCGTTCGAGCGTGCGGGTGACCGTCGCGCGCAGGGGCGTCGATTCGGGTCTCGGATCGAGGCCGAGCATGTAGAGGTATTGGCGTTCGTACTCGGGACGCCGATCGGCCCACCGCGGGGCGTCGGCTCGGTCCTGATCGAAGGCGGCGTCGAGCCGAACGGCTTCGTTCCGCAGGTATTCCTGGATCTTCCCGTCGCCCGGCGCGCCCCGGTCGGGCTCGCCGAGCGGCTGGCCGAACCCGTGAGGCGCGGCGACGAGGAATGCGGTCCATGCGAACGTCGTCGTGAGGAGCCGATGGTTCCGCCGGCACATGGGTCGCGTCCTCCGCATCGAGTTCAAGGTGACATGTTCCTGTCCGTTTCGCGCGGGCCCCGTCACGCGCCGATCGAAGGCAAGGCCAGCCCAAGGTGTTCGGCCGTGTCGACGATCGATTTCCACGTCAGGTCGTCGAGCTCGATTCCGTCGTCGAGCCGGCGTTCGCGCGTGCGTTCCTCGACGTCGCCCGGCATCAGGATCTCCGCGCACTCGGGGATGCGGCGGGATGACTTGACGAACCGGATGAACCGTTCGACGTCCTGTTTCCAATCGGGTTCGGGAGGCAGGCGAGCGGGATCGACATAGATGCTGAACATGCCGTTGAGCAGCCGTGTGGCGTGTTCGGGATCGGTGCAGCCGTTTCCGGTGAGCGCGCCGGCGAACATCTCGGTCATGACGCTCAGGCCGTATCCCTTGTGTCCGCCGAAGGGGAGCAGGGCGCCGGGCGGAGTGGCGTAGAAGGCGTGGGGGTCGGTCGTGGGACGACCTTCGGAATCGACGATGCAGTTCTCGGGGACGTGCTCGCCCCGATTGCGGGCGACCTTCAACTTGCCTTCCGCGATCGCGCTGGTGGAGATATCGAGGATCAGGGGGGACCGCCCGGGAACGGGCATCCCGGCCGCGATCGGATTGGCGGATAGCCGCCGGTCGATGCCTCCGGTTGGGGCGACGAGCACGCCGAGCCCGCTTGTGTTGACGAAGTGGACGGACGCGAGGCCTTCGCGCGCGGCGCGGATCGGCCAGTCGCCGATGCGGCCGAGATGTCCGCTGTTGCGGAGCGCGACGGCGGCGACGCCGTGCCGCCGCGCCATGTCGACGCCGAGATCGACGGCCTGTTCGCCGATCACCTGGCCGAACCCGAAGTTGCCGTCGACGACGGCGAGCGCGTCGGTCCGCATCACGACGGAAAGTTCCTGGTTGAGCCGAACGCGATCGCGTTCGGCCCAGTCGACGTATTGGGGAACGCGAATGACGCCGTGGGAGTCGTGCCCGACGAGATTCGCCTCGACGAGATAGTGGGCGATGCGTTCGGCCTCATGCTCGCGGCACCCGACCTTCCGGAAGACCGAATGGACGAGCGATCGCAATTGGGCCGCGTCGATGCGTATCATGCGTGTTCCAAACCGTCGGACGATTTCGAGGTCGACTTGCGCGGAGCGATACGCGGAGGCGCGGCGGGTTGGTGTTTTCACAACGGGACCGCGCGGCGAGCTCGCGAGCATCGGCCTCGAACGACCGTCCCGGTCATTCCACGTAGGGCGATCGTCCTCGATCGCTCGCCGTACTGGAAACGAGATCTTGTGACGGCGTGGAACGACCGTCCCGGTCGTTCCACGCAAAGTGCGGGCGAGAGGGGTCGAACCTCCATGGGAGTAATCCCACAGGATCCTGAATCCTGCGCGTCTGCCAATTCCGCCACGCCCGCGTTCTTCGGACGGCGTCGGTCGCTTCGCCGCCGCGCGATCGATGTCCGACGAACGACCCGTCCTCGTCGAACGCGGACGCCGCGCGGCGGAACGGGGTCGTCACCGTCACGGGCCACAGTATAACCGCGGACGGACCGCGTCGAAAAGGGGGACGGTCGGCGCGCGCGATGGACGTTCCGTCCCGCCGTTTCACGCGGTTTCCAGCGAGTCAGTATTCGTCGGGCAACAAGATCGTCGTCGCCGCGCGCCGACCCGACTCGTCGGCACTCTCGGTGATCACCCAGAGCCGAGCGCCCAATCGGGTCGTGTAGGCCGAAAAGACCCTCGAACCGTCGTCCACCGCGCGGTCATTGCTCCGCGCGTCCTCGGCGCCCATCTCTCCCCAATCCCCCCGCGCGTGCCGCGCGACGAATTCGCCGGCGAATTCACCGCTCGCCTCCAGCGCCTCCATCGCGCCGGGCGTCGCGAGCAGTCGACCGAGCGAGAAGAGTTCCGTGTTTCGGTCCATCGTTTGAGTCGTCCTTGTCAATCGTCGAGCCATCGAGTCCGATCCATGACGCCGCGCGGCGGGTCGCGCGACGGCGAACGAGCGCCCTCAAGATGTCAATCACCGAAAACGGACCGAAGCCATCAACGAATATCGAGGCGGCCACCGTTGATCGGCGACCGCCCACACCCCATACTCGGCGTGACGGCATCGAGCGACCGGGACGGTCGTCCTACGTAGGGCGATCGTCCTCGATCGCCCGCCGTGCCGGAAAGGAGACCTTGCGATGGCGCCGGACGACCGGGACGGTCGTCCTACGTAGACGACCTTGTGACGGCGCGAACGACCGGGACGGTCGTTCTACGCGTGGTGGGCGTGCTTTCCCTCATGGAGAATCCAGCCATGCGGCTCCGACTAGCCTGGGTTTTCGCTGCCGTGGTTTTTCCGATGGCGGGAGTGTGGGGCCCGATCGCGGAGGGCACCGCCACGGAACGGCGACCGTTGGCGCGGTCCGAGGAATCGGACCCGATGAACGACGCGCGGCCCAATATCCTGTTCATCGCCATTGATGATCTCAACGATTGGGTCGGCTGTTTGGGCGGCCATTCGCAGGCCAAGACGCCTCATATCGATCGGCTCGCCGCGCGAGGCACCGTCTTCACCAACGCCCATTGCCAATCGCCCTTGTGCAATCCGTCGCGAACGAGCCTCATGACGGGCCTTCGTCCGACGACGACCGGCGTCTACGGACTCGCTCCGTGGATTCGAACGGTTCCCGAGTTCCAACAGGTTGTCACCCTACCGCAATACCTGATGCGGCACGGATACCGGACGACTCTGGTCGGAAAAATCTATCACGGCGGGTATCCGCCCGCGCACGCGCGGGGCGGCGAGTTCCACGAGATGGGGCGTCCGGAACCGGGCAAGAGCCGGCCTGAACGGAAATTCGTGCATACGCCCGACGATCATCCGCTCATGGACTGGGGCGTGTTTCCCGAACGCGACGAGGACCATCCCGATGCCAAGACGGCCGATTGGGCCGTCGATCGGATCGGCCAAGGGCTGCCCGAGCCGTATTTCCTTGCCGTCGGGTTCGCGCTGCCTCATGTCCCGTGTTACGCGAGCCAGGCGTGGTTCGACCTCCATCCCGACGCGGAACTCGTCATGCCGCCGCTGCTCGAAAACGACCGGGTCGACATACCGGATTTCGCGTGGTACCTGCACTGGAGGTTGCCCGAACCGCGCCTATCGTGGCTGCGGTCGAACGGGCAATGGAGGCCGCTCGTGCGAGCATACCTCGCGACGACGAGTTTTGTGGACAGCCAGGTCGGGCGCGTCCTCGACGCGCTCGACGCATCGGGGCAGGCGGACCGTACGATCGTCGTGCTGTGGAGCGACCACGGATGGCATCTCGGAGAAAAGGGGATCTCGGGAAAGAACACCCTATGGGAACGATCGACGCGCGTCCCGTTGGTTTTCGCGGGACCCGGCGTCACCCAGGGGGCCCGGTGCGCACGTCCCGCCGAATTGCTCGACCTGTATCCGACGCTCGCCGAACTGTGCGGGCTGCCCGCGCCGCCGAACATGGAAGGCCACAGTCTCGTGCCCCAACTGGGCGACGCGCGGGCCGTTCGCGCATGGCCCGCCATCACGTCGCACAACCAGGGCAACCACGCGATCCGGTCGGAACATTGGCGCTATATCCAATACGCCGACGGCTCGGAGGAGTTGTACGATCTCGAATCCGATCCGAATGAATGGCGCAATCGGGTCGGCGAACCGGGCCTGCGCGACGTCGTCGCCGAACATCGACGGTGGATTCCCAAGCGGGATGTGCCTCCCGCGCCGGGGAGCGCGCATCGGGTCCTGACGTACGACCCTCGGACCAAGGAAGCGATTTGGGAGGGAAAGCCGATCGTGCTCTCAGAGAAGGAGGAGTGATCATGGCGTTGACACGCCGGGCGTCGATCGACCGAACACGGTTCTCGGCGCGCATCGCGGCGCGCGCGACGATCGGCGTCATCGCCGCGTCGATCGCCGGGCTCGCGGAACCGGCCATGGCCGCGGATCGCGAACTTCCCAACATCGTGCTTATCCTCGCCGACGATCTCGGATACGGCGACGTGCGTTGCCTGAACGCGCGTGGCAAGATCCCGACACCGCACCTCGATCGGCTCGCCGCCGAGGGCATGACGTTCACCGACGCGCATTCGGGTTCGGCGGTCTGTACGCCGACACGATACGGGATTCTGACCGGACGATACGCGTGGCGCACGCGTCTCGGACAGAGCGTCCTGTTCGGATACGATCCTCCGCTGATCGCCCGCGCGAGGTTGACCGTCGGCAAGCTGCTCCAGTCGCGAGGCTACCATACGGCGTGTATCGGCAAGTGGCACTTGGGAATGGGCTGGCCGCTGAAGCAAGGCGGATTCGCGGTCGACGAGCGGCACGCATGGGACGTGGACTACGCGAAGCCGATCGAGGACGGCCCGATCACGCGCGGATTCGATACGTTCTTCGGCATCAGCGCGTCGCTCGACATGCCTCCGTTCGTCTTCATCGAGGACGATCGTGCCGCACGGGTTCCCACGGTGGAGAAGGAGTGGATTCGCAAGGGGCCGGCGGCGGCGGACTTCGAGGCGATCGACGTGCTGCCTCGTCTGGTCGAACGCGCCGAGCGATACATCGAGGAGCGCGCCGTGGATTCCCAAGAGGACGGTTTGGAGCGCGAGGGTCGGGCGAATCCGTTTTTCCTCTACCTTCCGCTGAGCTCGCCGCACACGCCGATCGTTCCGGCGGCGGAGTTCGCGGGCCGAAGCGGGATGACGGCCTACGCCGATTTCGTGATGCAGACGGACACGGCGGTCGGCCGGGTGCTCGCCGCCCTCGATCGGACGGGCGCGGCAAGAGACACATTGGTCGTTTTCACGAGCGACAACGGATGCTCGCCGCAAGCCGATTTCGACAGGCTCGCCGCGTTCGACCATCATCCGAGCGGTCCGTTTCGGGGATGGAAGGCGGATATCTTCGAGGGTGGGCACCGTGTTCCGTTCTTCGCGCGATGGCCCGGTCGGATTTCCGCGGACTCGCGGTCCGCTCAAACGATCGGTCTTTTCGATTTCCTCGCGACGTGCGCCGAGCTCATCGGCACGCCGCTCCCCGAGCATGCCGGCGAGGACAGCGTGAGTTTCCTGCCGATTCTGCTCGGCCGCGGCGAACGCGCGGCGCGCGAGGCGATCGTGCACCATTCGATCAACGGCTCGTTCGCGATCCGACAGGACGAATGGAAACTCTGTTTCTGCCCGGATTCGGGCGGATGGAGCCCGCCTCGACCGGGAACGGAGGCGGCCCGTGATCTTCCGCCGATCCAGTTGTTCAACCTGGCGAGCGACCTGTCCGAAACGGCCAACCGAGCGGACCGTCACGCGGACGTCGTCGACCGGATGACGCGGGTCTTGGAGCGGTACGTCGCGGAGGGCCGCAGCACGCCGGGCGCCTCGCAGCCGAACGATCGGAAGGTCTCGATCGGCAAGCCGTTGAAACCGGCCGGGAAATGAACGGGCGGCGCGCGGAGGCCGTGCGCGATCGGGAACGATCGCTCGACGTGGGCGACCCGTCGGCGCGCAGTCGTCAGGACGTCCAAGCGAAGACGTTCAGCGCGACATTCATGTAGATGATGATTCCGAGGATGTCGACGATCCCCGCCACGAACGGGTTGCTCATGATGGCCGGATCCAGGCCGAGCCGCCGGAAGACGAGCGGAAGGCTCGCGCCGCAGAGCGTTCCGGTCAGCACGACGAGAACGAGGGTGATCGGCAATATCAACAGGTGCGCCGGTTCGTGCCGGGGACCGAAGAGGAACGACGCGGCGAAACCGAAAAGCGCGAGGAAACCGCCGAGGAGCAGGCCCATGACCAATTCCCGTCGGACGACGCGGTACCAGTCGCCGAGCGTCACGTCGCCGGTCGCCATCGCCGTGATGATCAACGTCGCCGATTGGCTCCCCGAGTTCCCTCCGCTCGAAATGACCAGCGGGATGAATAGGACGAGCCAGCTCGTTTGGGCGAGCGCGGCGTCGTAGCGATCGAGGGCCATCGCGGTGAACAGCGCGCCGAAGAAGAGCACGCTCAGCCAGACGCCCCGCTTGCGGCTGAGGGTGATCAGCGACGTGCGGAGGTAGCTTTCCTCGAGCGGCGCGACGGCGGCGATGCGCTGCGCGTCTTCGGTCGCCTCCTCGCGCAGCACGTCGATGACGTCGTCGTGCGTGATGATGCCGACGAAACGCCGTTCGGAATCGACGACCGGAATCGCATGCAAGTCATAATGGGCGACCTTGCGGGCGACTTCTTCCTGATCATCGAGCGTCGTCACGCTCGTGACGTCGGTTTCCATCAGTTCCCGAAGCCGCAAGTCGGGTTTACCGATGGCGGCGACGAGTTTTCGGGCCGAGACCACGCCGCGCAGGTGGTCGGTCGCGTCGACGATATACAAATAGTAGATCGTCTCGACTTCCTCGGCTTGTCGACTGAGCGCCGTCATCGCGTCGCGGACCGAGAGGTCCTCGCCGAGCCGCACGACGCTCGTGGTCATCATGGCGCCGGCCGTTCCTTCGGGATACGCCTGCAAGCGGAGGATGTCCCGGCGTTCCTCGGTCGGGAGGAGCGGCAGCAATTCCCGCACGATCTCTTCGCGCACGTCCTGCAGGAGATCGACTCGGTCATCGGGCGGGAGCCCGGCGACCAGATCGGCGATTTCGGCCCGATCGTGCGACTCGAGGATGTCGATCTGCTTGTCGCGTCCGATGTAAGGGAAGATCGACTGCCGCACGGCCGGTTCGGCGTATTGCAGCACGGCCCAGGTTTCGGCGGCGTTCAGGCCTTCCATGAACTCGGCCGTCCGCGCCGGATGCAGGGCGATCGAGAACTCGCGCAGCTCGGCCGCGTTCTCCTCGGCGAGCATTTCGCGCAGTTCGGGAAGATAGAGCGTATTCACCATCGACGGAGCGCCCCGGATGCCGCTGGAAACGGTTCGGAAGACCGACCGCTCAAGGAGCCGATTCCCAATCGATCAACTCGCTCAACGCGTTGTACGCGGCCCGCTGTTCGGCTTCCTTCTTGTTGCGTCCCCAGGCCGACGGGTATCGGCGGTTGCCGACGAGGGCGGCGACGCGGAACGTCTTGCGGTGATCGGGCCCCTTTTCACCGACCAACTCGTAGACGGGCGCCTCGCCGAATTCCCGCTGGGCGACCTGTTGCAGGAGTGACTTATAGTTGTCACCCGCCTGGCCCGAAACGGCCGCGTCGATTTCCGGGACCAGCTCGCGCGCCGCGAACGACCGCGCGGCGTCAAGCCCTCCATCGAGGTAGACGGCGGCGATCATCGATTCGAACACGTCGGACAACAGCGAATCGGGGATCCGCCCCGCGCTGCCGACTCCTTTGCCGAGGATCAGGAAATCGTGGAGTCCCAACCGTTCGCTGATGCGCGTGCACGACTGGCGGCTGACCACCATCGACTTGATCCGCGTCAGATCGCCTTCGAGGTACTGGGGAAACCGATGGAAGAGCATTTCGCACGCGACGACGCCCAGGATGGCGTCGCCCAGGAACTCGAGCCGCTCGTTCGATGCGAGCCGGTGTTCCGCTCCGGATGCGTGCGTGAGCGCGGCGACCAGGAGCCTGCGGTCGGCGAACGCATAATCGATCCGGTCCTCGCACGCGCGCAGCTTCGCGTCGAGCTCGTCCGAACACGCATTGACGACCGTTTGACTCATGTTCCGCCCGTGCCCACCGTTTGACGGCCTTGTTCCGCGATCCAAAGCCGGCCCGAGGCAAGACTATCACCGATAACCCGTGAAGTCAAATGACGTTACGGCCAATCGCGTTGCCCGTATTCCGGCCCGAATACCCGTCCTGCTAGACTGCGGGCTGGTCCGTCACGGAGTTTTCTCGCGAGGAAGTGGATCCATGTCGTCCAACCGCCCATTGATTGTGCTGGCCGTGCTCGGGGCCTCGATACTCTCCGGCCGAACCGCTCCGCCGACGAATGGTCAGGAGTCCGCGGGGCCCGAGAGCGCGGCCGAGTCGATCCGGCACGCCAAGGCCCTGTCGCGCGCGTTCCGCCATGCGGCCGATCGCGTGCGTCCCTCCGTTGTCACCGTGCTGGTCAAATCCAAGACCGACATGGACTCGGGCGCCCTGCGGGAAATGCTCAAGGACCCCCGTTTCCGGGGCCTCTTACCCGAGGGGTTCGATCCCGAGCAATTCCAACAGGATCACGCGCCCGATATGCCGGGCCTCTTTCAACAGGTCGGTTCGGGGGTGATCGTCGATCCAGGCGGTGTCATCCTTACCAATCATCATGTGATCGAGGACGCCGAGTCGATCACCGTGCGACTCGCCGATGGACGCGAATTCCAGGGCCAGTCCCCCGTGTCGGACCCGATGAGCGACTTGGCCATCCTGCGCGTCCAGACGAATAATCCGCTTCCCGCCGCTCGGTTCGGGAGCTCGGATGAACTGAGCATCGGGGATTGGGTGATCGCGGTCGGAAGTCCGTTTGAGCTGGAAACGACGGTCAGCGCGGGGATCATCAGCGCGAAGGGACGCGGCATCGAACAGATCCAACGGGGCCGCCTGCTTCAGACCGATGCCGCCATCAATCCGGGCAATTCCGGAGGCGCGCTCGCCAACCTCGATGGCGAAATCGTCGGAATCAACACGGCGATCGCGACCAGCAGCGGCGGGTATCAAGGAGTGGGATTCGCGATCCCGGCGAGCCGCGCGGCGTGGGTCTGGCGGGAACTGGCCGATCATGGAAAGGTTCGCCGAGCCTACCTGGGAATCCGCATCGATGAATTGAATGCGCAGGACGCGGCCCGATTCGGAGCCGATGCGCGCGGAGGCGTCTGGGTGCGCCAGGTCGTTCCCGACGGCGCGGCGGCGAAGAGCGGAATGCTCGCCGATGACATCATCGTCGAGTTCGCGGGGGTCCCCGTCCGGATGCCGCGCGATCTTCAGGACGTCGTCGAACAGAGCCCGATCGAATCAAGGCAACCGATCGTCGTTCTCCGCAACAAGGAGCGCGTTAGCCTGGAAGTCACGCTCGAACCATTCGAATGACCTCGCCTACCATGCGGTACCCCGCGTCCCGGCACGCCCGGGCCGATCGATGGATTCTCCCCTTGCCGTAGAGGACCCTACCGATGGCCGCTCGTTTGTGCTTCCTCCGCCTGTGCTTCCTCGTGGTCGTCGTCCGGTTCGCTACGACGGTCGCGCCGTCGTTCGCGGCGGACGATCCGTTCGTCGCTGGGTTCGCCGAACGCGACATTTCGCCGAAGGTCGGCATGGAGGCGCCGGGCGGGTACGGAAAGGCCTACCATCGTTCGTTCCACGACCCGTGCAAGGCGCGAGCCGCCGTGTTCGGCCATGGAGCGACGCGCGTCGCCGTCGTAGGCATCGATGCGCTCTTCATCCGCAAACAGAGCGTCGCTCGAATTCGCGACGCGGTGCACGCCCAGTGCGGCATCGCCCGCGAAGCAATCCTCATCGGCGCCTCCCACTCCCATTCCGCCGGACCGGTCGGCTTCTTTCTCCCCGGTGAATTCGACGGCGCCGATCCGTTCGTCAAGGAACTCGTCTACGAGAAGACGGTCGTCGCGAACGCCGAATACCTCGCCGACGTCGAACGGTGGATCGGCGAGGCGATTTGCGAAGCCGACGCCAAGAAAGTTCCCGCCCGATGCGCGGTCGGCTTCGGCAACGAGGAACAAGCGGCGTTCAATCGCCGATTCCGAATGCAAAGCGGCTTCTCGGTGACGCACCCTGGGCAGGGCAATCCCGACATCATCGAGCCGGCCGGCCCCATCGACCCGCTCGTCGGCGTGCTCGGCGCCTGGGATTCCGACGGCAAGCTGCTCGGCTGCGTCGTCAATTTCGCGTGTCATTGCACGACCGGACCGGGAGGCATCTCGGCCGATTACGTGTACTACATCGAGCGGTCGGTGCGAGGCGTATTCGGCGATCAGGCGGGAGTCGTCTTCCTGGCAGGCATGGCCGGCGACGTGACGCAGGTCGACAACCGAAGTCCGTATCAGATCCGCCAGTTCGGAGAGGTCTCGTCGCGGTATGTCGGCGGCCGAGTCGGCGCGGAAGCGGTCAAGACGTTGTTGGCGATGGAACAACACGCGGCCCCGACAACGCCCGTCGCGACGGCTCGATCGATGCTCACCATCAAACGCCGGCCTCCGAGCGCCGACCGTGTCACGCGTTGCGTCGAACTCGTGAAGAAGGGCATTGAAAACGTCGACGCCACCGAATGGACGTTCGCCAAGGAGATCGTGATCCTCGCTGAACGCGTTCGGCGGGAACCGATCGTCGAGGTGGAGTTGCAGGCGATTCAGGTGGGGCCGGCCGTCTTCCTCGCCTGCCCGGCCGAGTACTTCGTGCAACATGGGCTCGAAATCCGAGCGGGCAGCAAGTTCCCCTTCACGTTTCCCGTTTCCCTCGCGAACGACTGCGTCGGTTATGTTCCCACTGAAGAA
Organism: Planctomycetota bacterium; assembly: GCA_016872725.1. Classification (GTDB taxonomy): domain Bacteria; phylum Planctomycetota; class Planctomycetia; order Pirellulales; family Pirellulaceae; genus VGZC01. Next base: position 905 of record VGZC01000050.1, on the reverse strand, counting down.
GCGTTTGGTCCGCGCGGAGGCGGATACGAAACGCGGTTGACGAGCTACAGCAACCTCGAACCGACGGCGGGACGACAAATCTCCGACGGCTTGATCCAACTGGCTTCGACGCTCACGCCCGGCCCGGTGCCCAGTGCGCCGAAACTCCCTGAGGCCGTCCGAAAAGTGTGGCCCTATGGCGCCCTGCCGCCCGAACTGGATTGAGCGAGGCCTCGATCGGCTTCGCCGTTCGGACGATCCGCATGCCGTCGCGCGGTCATGCAACTCCAAAGCGCGGCCATCGGCTCGGCGATGCTCGTCGGCAAGCGGCGATCGCCGTACGCCAGACGGCAATAGGCGTCGCAAACCTCACGCGAGCATGCGGCCAACGCCGGGTCGCGGCGGCCGATCGCCTGAGCGAATTCGAGCGGTGTTTGTTCGGTCGCTCGGCCCCAACCCCGATCGTGTCCCCATGCCTCCAGCGCCGCGAACGTGTATCGAAGCAGCTCGGCCGCATCCCTACCGCCCGCGTCCTTGCGCTGGAACGGATTGGAGAAATCGGCGAACGTCGCCTGCTTCGGCGCCGTGTCTGGGCGAACACCGTCGCCACCAACCTCGGAAGGTTCTTCCTTTTCCCCGCGAAGCCATGACAGGAAAGCCTGAAACTGCGCCAGTAGATGCCTGAAGTACGCGCTCCATTGGTCGCGGAATCGCCACAACACAACGGCAATGATCACAATAACAGCCACCCAGTAGAACCACGTCAGCAATTTGGCGAATCCACCGAGCAAGCCCGTCAAAGAAGGCGGTTGACCCCGTTGCGGCTGTCCCTGTTGCGGCTGTCCCTGTTGCGGCTGTCCCTGTTGCGGCTGTCCCTGTTGCGGCTGTCCCTGTTGCGGCTGTCCCTGTTGCGGCTGTCCCTGTGT
>VGZC01000049.1 GCA_016872725.1 Planctomycetota bacterium | reverse complement strand
CTCCGCGCCCGCCGCCGGCTCCGCGCCCGCCGCCGGCTCCGCGCCCGCCGCCGGCTCCGCGCCCGCCGCCGGCTCGCCACTCGACTCGCCAGCCTCCGAACCGCTCGCGTTGTCGACCATCGTATCGAGCTGGCTGACGAGCGCGCCGCCGGGCGCGTTGAGCTGGGAAGCGAGCCGAGCGCCCGGAGCGAGGATCTGGCCGACGAGGATCGACAACTGTCCCGCGCGGCTGGGCCACTTGCTGATCTGCTCGACCCGCTCTGGCGTTAACCGTTCGCCATCCATCACGCCGCCTCGGGCGGCGAGCTTGTCGTACTTTCCGCCTTTGAGCACCTTGGTGATCGTCTTGGACAACGCAATGAAATCCTCGCCGCCCCAAACAAGGGCGACCGGACCGTTCGCGCCCTCGAACGCGGGAGCCAACCGGGTTCCCGCCGCGGCGCGGCCCGCGAGGCTCGTCTTGACCACCATCAGGCGGACGTCCTTTTCGCGGAGCTCCTTGCGGAGCCGGTAGGTGGCCGCCGAATCGAGGCCGATCACGTCGACCAGCAAGGCGTCCTCGACGCCCTCCAGGCGCCGCGCGAGATCACGGGTAATCAGGTCTTTGACGTGACGGCTCATGATGGTTCACCCGCACGCGATGCGTGCGATTTTCGACAGGAAGGTTCTGTGAGGCGGTTCGACGAACTCGTTCGGCTACGCGGCGACGAGGATTCCCGGTCCCATGGTCGTGCAGACCGAGACGCCCCGCACGTAGGTTCCGCGGACGGCCTGGGGCTTGATGGCGTTGAGGTGATCGAGGAATGCCCGAATATTGTCACACAGTTTCGCGGGTTCGAAACTGACCTTGCCGACAACGGCGTGGACATTGCCGCCGGAATCGTTGCGGAATTCGACCTTGCCCGCCTTGTATTCCCGGACCACCCGTCCGACATCGGGCGTCACCGTACCGGCGCGGGGCGACGGCATGAGGCCTCGGGGGCCGAGCACTCGGCCGAGCGGTCCGACGAGGCCCATCATGTCGGGAGCCGCGATGCAGGCATCGAAGTCGGTCCAGCCCTCCTTGATCCGAGCCGCCAGATCCTCCTGGCCGACGACGTCGGCGCCCGCCGCCTTCGCGGCCTCCGCCAAATCCCCTTTCGCGAAAACAACCACGCGCTGCGTCCGGCCGATCCCGTGGGGCAGGACCACGCTGCCGCGGACCAATTGGTCGGCCTGCTTGGGATCGATTCCAAGCCGCATGTGGATCTCGACCGACTGATCGAATTTGGTGTTTCCGAATTGCTTCAGCACGGTCACGGCCTGTTCGATGTCGACCGCCTGAGCGGGGACCTTCGCCGCGAGCGTCTTATATCGGCGTGAATGCCTGGCCATGAATCAGCCCTCCACCGTGATGCCCATGCTGCGCGCCGTTCCCTCGATCATGCGCCGGGCATGATCGAGATCGCGCGCGTTCAAGTCCGCCATCTTCTTGCGGCAAATGTCCTCGACCTGAGCCCGGGTCACCGTTCCGACCTTTTCCTTGTTCGGAACGCCGGCCCCTTTCGCGATCCCCGCCGCCTGTTTGAGCAGCGACGCCGCGGGAGGGCTCTTGGTCACAAAGTCGAACGATCGATCGCTGTAGACGCTCACGATCACCGGGATCGGCGTTCCGTTGTAATCCCGCGTCCGTTCGTTGAACTGTTGCACGAATTGGCCGAGATTGATGCCGAACCGTCCGAGCGACGTTCCGACGGGAGGCGCCGGCGTCGCTTGGCCGCCGGGCACCTGGAACTTCGCCTGTCCCACCATTTGCTTCGCCATATCCAGTATCCGTCCAACCGCGTATGGGTCTTGGTTCTAGTCCTTAAGGTTGCCGTACTGACGTTTCCGCACCTGTTCCCGACCGTTCGTCCGTCCTCGCCACATGCCGCCCTCGCCGCATGCCGTCCGCGCCGCATGCCGCCCTCGCCGCGAGGGGCCTCACACCCGCTCCATCTGCCAGTGCTGCAATTCCACGGGGGTCGAGCGACCGAAGATGTTGATCATCACCGTCACGCGTCCGTTCGTGGCGTCGATCGAGTGGACATCCCCCTCGAAATTCTGGAAGTAGCCTTCCTTGACGCGAACGCGATCGCTCACGTTGAAGGGGATCGCGATGCGCACGTCCTCGGTCGCCTCGCCCGAAACATCCTTCGTCTTGATCAAACGCCGGACCTCGTTCGGATCCATGCGGGTCGGCTTTCCCGCCGACCCCGTGAAATCGCCGATGCCGGGCGTCTCGCGGACGAGGAACCACGAGTCGTCGTTGAGCGCCATATGGACCATGAGGTAGCCCGGAAAGAGCTTCCGTTTGACCGTGCGCTTCTTGCCGCTCTTGGTGAACTCGACCACATCCTCGGTGGGAATGATCATCTCGCCGAAATACCGTTCGAGCCCGTCCCGCGCGACGCGCCGATGCAACGCCTCGCGGATCGAATCCTCGCGGTTGACCTGAACTTTCAGGATATACCAGTGGAATTCAAGTTCCTCGCCGGTCGGTTCGGACGAAACCTCCTCGATCGGCTCGGCATGCCCAACGAATTCGTCGGTCAGATCGCTCAGATCGACGCCACCGCCATCGGCATCGGCCGACCCTTCGGCTTCGCCGTCAAGATCGGCGCCCTTGTCCGATTCGAACGGGCCGCCTTCGCCGACGTCGGATCGCGGATGGCTGACGGACGCCGGATCACGCGCGACGCCCTCCGGCGCGACGTTCGCCTCGGAAACCGCATCCGAACCCGCGGAACGATTTTCGATCGAGTCGCTGCTCACGGTTCCCTCCCCAGCAAACCAAGGATTTGGAACAGGAGCATCCACACCTGGTCAAACCCCCACAGGATCACCGCCAGGAAAAAAATCACGAAGATCACGACGATCGAACTTCGGATCAACTCGGCCTGCGTCGGCCACGACACCTTGTTCATCTCGGCCTGCACGGCGATCAGGAAGTCGGCGAATCGGGGCAGATTGACGATGCGATAACTGATCCAAGCGCAGCAGGCGAAGATCAGCAACGGAACGCCATAGCGAACGGCCGCCGGTTGCTCGACCAGGCGCGCCATGAGCTGCGCGCAGCCGAACAGGCAGGCGCCCGCCAGCGCCGCCCAGGTCACTTGGCGCGTCACGCGGCCTTGCGACCGCTTGTACAGGCCAACCTGAAACAATTCCTGAAAAAACGCGCCCATAGCCGAATCGCATTCCCCTCTCGATCAACGGGCCACCGCGATTCCGCGGGCCCGGCGTCCGGTGCCCGGGGACAGGGACTCCGGCCCGCGCACTGGATCAGCAGGGGTGGCGGGGATCGAACTCGCAACCCCCGGTTTTGGAGACCGGTGCTCTGCCAATTGAGCTACACCCCTAATACCCGCGGCACGTTCAAAACGCGAGCCTATCGATCGACGGCCGAGCCGGGGACCGCATGCCGACCGAATGCCATGATCCAACAAAGGGCCCCGCAGCCGGGGAAGCCGACCGCGGGGACTCGCCACCCGATCTCACTCGATGATCTTCGTGACCACACCCGATCCAACCGTCTTGCCGCCCTCGCGGATCGCGAACCGGACGCCGTCGTCCATGGCGATCGGCTTGATCAGCTCGACCGTCACGCGCACATTGTCGCCCGGCATGCACATTTCGGCCTCGACTAGATTGGCGGAGCCGGTGACGTCGGTCGTACGGAAGTAGAACTGCGGCCGATATCCGCTGAAGAACGGCGTATGGCGGCCTCCCTCGTCCTTCGACAAGCAATAGACTTCCGCCTCGAATTTCGTATGCGGCTTGACCGAACCCGGCTTTGCCAGGACCTGGCCGCGTTCAAGTTCCTCGCGTTTGATACCGCGGAGGAGGCAACCGACGTTATCGCCGGCCCGACCTTCGTCGAGCATTTTGCGGAACATTTCGACGCCCGTGCAAACCGTCTTGCGCGGCGCTTCGGACAATCCGACGATTTCGACTTCCTCGCCGACCTTGACCCGCCCCCGCTCGATGCGGCCGGTCGCGACCGTTCCGCGCCCTTCGATCGAGAACACGTCCTCGATCGCCATGAGGAACGGCTTGTCCTCCTCGCGCGGCGGTTGGGGGATAAAGCTGTCGACCGTATCCAGCAGGGCCTCGATGCACTTCCGCGCTTCGACATCGTCCGGTTTCTGATACGCCGGAAGAGCCGAACCGCGGGTGATCGGAGTCTCTTCCCCGGGAAAATCGTATTTGCTCAACAGTTCGCGGATTTCCATTTCCACGAGGTCGAGCAGTTCGGGATCATCGACGAGGTCGCACTTGTTCAGGAACACGACGACCGCCGGAACGTCGACCTGCCGCGCGAGCAGGACGTGTTCCTTCGTCTGCGGCATCGGCCCGTCGGCCGCCGACACGACGAGGATCGCGCCGTCCATCTGGGCGGCGCCGGTGATCATGTTCTTGATGAAGTCGGCATGTCCCGGGCAGTCGATGTGCGCGTAGTGCCGATTCGCGGTCTCGTACTCGACGTGCGCCACGGCGATGGTCACCGTCTTCGTCTCGTCGCGGACCGTACCGCCCTTGGCGATTTCGGCGTAACTCCGGAACTTGGCCATTCCTTTCGCGGCTTGCACGGCGAGAATCGCACCCGTGAGGGTCGTCTTGCCGTGATCGATGTGACCAATGGTCCCCACATTGATGTGGGGCTTCTTACGTTCGAATACCTCCTTCGCCATGTCGTCTCAACTCGCCTTCTCGATGACTCGATCTGAAAAAACCCGTAACAATACGGTCCAACGTTTATTTCGACGGGCCGCGCGGCGGGCACCCGACTCGGACGACGCCTCCCCGACAGGACTCGCCATCCGCGACATCGTCAAGCTCGCTCGCCCATCCCACTCCCGTCGACCCAAGGGCCGTCCATCCCGCCCGCACCCACTCGCGGCACCACGCGGGTGGCACGGAGGAGCTGCTGACGGGACTTGAACCCGTGACCTCGTCCTTACCAAGGACGCGCTCTACCGACTGAGCTACAGCAGCCTTTCGCAAGCCGCAGAGCGGGTGAAGGGAATCGAACCCTCGTCTTCAGCTTGGAAGGCTGTGGCTCTACCATTGAGCTACACCCGCGTCGCAACACAAGGTGACGTATTCACCACCGGGTTGACAATGGGGGGTGCAGGATTCGAACCTGCGAAGGCATTGCCATCAGATTTACAGTCTGACCCCTTTGACCGCTCGGGAAACCCCCCGCGCCCCGGTTGCCATCCGCTTCGCAACCCGAAACCGAGCCCAGCCAACAAACCGGAACAACACAAACGCAACAATACAAGACGGTCCGCATCCGCGCACATGGAGCCAGCGGAGGGACTTGAACCCACAACCTGCTGATTACAAATCAGCTGCTCTGCCAATTGAGCTACGCTGGCCAATGGATTTGGCCGATACCTCCGCCGCCAAAACCAGCTAATATACCGAAGGCCCACCGCGATGCAAGACGAAATCGCGGCCGGCTCGGCGATCCCGACCGGCCCGGCGGCCCGGTGGCCGAACGGCCAAAGTGCCCCGGCGGCGGCCAAAAACGTCTGATTTCAGAATCCGGCCGACCTGCCGCTCGGGTTCATCGCGCTGTTCGGCGATTGGAACTCGAATCGTCGTGCCCGTGCCCGTGCACGGGCACGAGTACGAGCACGAGTACGAGCACGAGTACGAGCACGAGCACGGGCACGGGCACGGGCACGGGCACGGGCACGGGCACGGGCACGAAGGCCCCCGCTCGAAATTATCGGCCAACGGCCCTTGTGTCGAGACACCGCCCGCCGGCCGGCGGTTCGCTCTCGTTCACTCGCGGGAGCCGGAGAGCGTTTCCTGACGGAATCGGTCCATCAATTCGCGGGTGTGCGGGCCGGGAACCCCCTCGCCGATCGTGCGATTGTCCACCTTGACGACTGGTATCACCTCGGCCGCCGTTCCCGTCAAAAAACACTCGTCGGCAATATAGACGTCGTGTTTGGTGAGCGGAATTTCGAGGACCGTCCAGTCCACCTCACGCGCAAGGTCGATCACGACCTGGCGCGTGATTCCGTCCAGGATGCCCGCGTCGATGGGGGGCGTCAGCAACCTGCCGCGCGACACCAGAAAAATGTTGTCCCCCGTGCATTCGGCGACTTCGCCCTTGCTGTTGAGCATGAGCGCTTCGACGCAACCCGCTTTGAGCCCTTCGATCTTGGCCAGGATGTTGTTCAGATAGTTGAGTGATTTGATGCGGGGGCTCAGCGCGGCGGAGTGGTTCCGGATCGTGCTGACCGTGACGATTTCGAGCCCCTTGTCGTAGAACTCGGCCGGGTAAAGCGAGATCCGATCGGCGATGATGATCACCTGGGGATGGCCGCATCGGTTTGGATCGAGCCCGAGCGTACCCGAGCCTCGGGTCACGACGAGTCGGATGTAGGCGTCTTGGATCTGATTGGCTCGGAGCGTTTCATAGACAGCGTCCGCCATCGCCTCGATCGTCATCGGTATTTCGAGGCAGATCGCCTTGGCCGACTCGTAGAGCCGCCGCAGGTGTGATTCGAGGCGGAAGACGGTGCCCCGGTAACTGCGTATTCCCTCGAACACGCCGTCGCCGTACAGCAAGCCGTGATCGAACACGCTGATCCGCGCGTCGTCCTTATCGACGAGTTTCCCGGCGATGTGGACCTTCAGTGCCATGGGAGCGGTTGGGGCCTCGAGGGCTCCTCCTTCGCACGCCGCCTCCGTTACGCCGCTTCCATCTTTCCTTCGACCAAGCGCACCGCCCGGTCGGCCTGTTCGGCGATCGAAAGGTCGTGGGTCACCATGACTATAGTGAGCCCGCGCCGGCGGTTCAAGGTCCGCAGGATGCCGAGGATTTCCTGCCCGTTGGTCCGATCGAGATTGCCTGTCGGCTCATCGGCGAGCAGCAGTCGGGGTTCGGCGATCAGCGCGCGGGCGATGGCCGTTCGCTGCATTTCACCGCCGGAAAGCTCCTTTGGCCGGTGCGTTCGCCGGTGCGTGAGGCCGACGAGGTCGAGCAATTCGGCGGCTCGTTCCCGGAATGGCCGACGGTTCCAGAGGTAGGCGAGCGCGCCGTGTCCGATCATGAGCGGCGCGAGCACGTTTTCGAGCGTCGTGAATTCGGGGAGCAGGTGGTAGAACTGGAAGACCATGCCGAAATGCCGATTGCGCAGGAGATCGCGCGAGACGGCGGGGAGCGAATCGATGCGGTTTCCGTCGAACAGGATCTGCCCCGCGTCGGGCGCGTCGAGCGTTCCGAGCAAATGCAGCAACGTGCTCTTGCCCGAACCGCTCTGCCCCACGATGGCGAGGAATTCGCCCGGGCGCACGTCGACGTCCACTCCCCGCAGCACGGGGATCGAGTGCCGGCCCTTGCGATAGGACTTGGAGAGCCTGCGTGCGGCGAGCAGGGGAGGGGCCGGGGGCGCGTCGTGCGGTCCATCGACGCGCCGCGGCGCGAACCGCGCCGCGCTCGACGACTCGATCGATCCGCGGGTCACCACCGAATTCGACTCACTCATAACGCAACGCCTCCACCGGATGCAGGCGAGCCGCGCGGATGGCCGGCAGGACGCTCGCCACGACGGCGATCATCGTCGCGCCCGCCGCGACCAGAATGACCGTCCACGGTTCGACAACCGCCGGAATTTCCTGGAAGTAGTAGACCGTCGGATCGAAGACCTCGCGGCCCGTCACCGTCTCCAAGAGATCGGCCACCTCGTTGATGTACGCCACGAAAACCAGCCCCAACACGGCGCCCGCCCCCGATCCGACCATTCCAAGCGAGAGCCCGTAGCCCAGAAAGATGCTCATCACACCCATGCTCGGCGCGCCAAGCGACTTCAGGATGCCGATGTCGCGGGTCTTCTCCACGACGATCATGAAGAACGTCGCGAGGATCCCGAAACCGGCGACCGCGATGATCAGGAAGAGGAGGATGTTGAGGATCGTTGTTTCGAGCTGCACGGCGGCGAGCAGGGGGCCCTGCAGGTCGCGCCACGTGTCGACGCGGAAATAGGGAAACGCGTTGGGCGGGAACCGAGACCGCAACCGGTCGCGGACCGCGTCGAGATCCGCGCCGGGTTGCACCTTGATCTGGATCGCCGTCACGGCCGCCGAGCCCGTCGCCGGATCGACCATGCCTCGGAGATCCTGCATCGCCCAGAGCGGGACGAACGCGAAACTGTAGTCGTATTCGCTCATCTTGCTCTCGTAGAAATCCACGACCGTGAAGTCGGCCGTCTCGGCCTTCGGAGGATTCGCCGCGGATGGAAACGTGACTTGGACATCATCGCCCGGCCGGAGGTAATGGAAGTCGCGGACCGTCCCGTCCGCGTCCCGATGCCGGCGCGACGCGACCGCGATCCCTAGGATCAGCCCGTGATGCTGCTCCTTGGCCGGATCGAATCGGCGCTCTTCCTTGGAAAACTGGCTCGCGGTGGGATCGACGGGGACCGACGGCGCCGAAGCCGCCGCGCCGGACGCCTCCGAAGGCCGAACGGACCGCGACGCGCCCGAGTCGGCGGCGCGGGACTCCATCGACGCGTGCAGCGCGGCGCGCATGCGCCGGTATTGCCAGCCGGAAAGCGGAAACCCAGGGCGGTCCGGCGCATAGCCGTTCTCGCGCAGATCGAACGCGAGCCTCAGCCGGTTCTCCGGATGCAGGAGGTACTTGCCGAAATCGCTCACCGTCGCATACGTCGCCTCGTCGACGCCGATCAGGTTGATCTGACGCGTGAAGTACTGGCCCTGCACCTCGAAGTTCAACATGGCCGGAATGTGGACCGTCGCCGTCATGCCGGCCAAGTCCCCGCCGACGACCTTCCGTACCTCGTCCATGTACCGCTCGGCGTTCGGAAACCCGCCGATCAGATCGGGCCCCTCGATGACGATATCGGAGAGGATTCCGTTGAGACGCTTTTGCATCTCGATCGAGAACCCGGACATGACGCTGTTGACGATGATCAGCGTGGCGACACCCAGCGTCACGCTGACGATCGAGGCAAGCGCGATATAGCGCGTGCGGAGATAACGCCACGCGATCAACAATTTGTACATCGCCAGTCCTTTGGCTTGGGTCGCGATCGGTCGATTCGCCGTCGACGCCTTCCGTGATGCGTCAGTCCATGATGTCGATTCCTCGATTCCCGGTCGTCGTTGTCCGCCCGCAATCCCCGCGCGGCTCCCCTCGTACCTCGGCCGCGCCTACGCCTGCGACTCCGGGCGCAACAGGGGAAAGAGGATCACGTCCCGTATCGACGGGGAATTCGTGAGGATCATGACGAGCCGATCGATGCCGATCCCCAGACCTCCCGCCGGAGGCATGCCGTTCCGCAACGCTCGGATGAAGTCGTGGTCCATCTTCGCCATCGAGTCCTCCTCCGACTGCCCGGCGAGCTGCGTTCGGAACAGATTCTCCTGCAGGTCGGGATCGTTGAGTTCGGTGTAGGCGTTCGCGACCTCCATGCCATCGACGAACAGCTCGAACCGCTCGGCGATCTCCGGATGACCCGCCTTGCGCTTGGTGAGCGGACAGATGCTCGCCGGATAGTCCATCACGAAAACGGGGCCCTTCAACCCGTCCTCGACAAACGCCTCGAACACGTCGCTCTTCACCACGTCCGGGTGCTTGCCGTCCACCGCCAACCCCTGATCCCGCGCGTAGGCCACGATCGCGTCGGGATCCGCCGGATCGACGTTCGTATGCTCCCCGAACAGGTCGTCGTACGTCTTGCGCGCGAACGGCGGCTGGAAATCGATCGTCGTCCGGCCCCACGGCAACCGGAGTTCGGCTCCGATCGCGCGGATCGCATCCACGATGATCTGCTCCGTCAGATCCATCATCGACCGGTAATCGCCGAAGGCCTGATAGACTTCGAGCATCGTGAATTCGGGATTGTGTTTCGGGCTGATCCCCTCGTTCCGATAGACGCGCCCGAGTTCATACACGCGCTCCATGCCGCCGACGAGCAGCCGTTTCAGGTGGAGCTCGAGCGCGATCCGCATGTAAAGATCGAGACCCAGCGCATTGTGGTGGGTCGTGAACGGCCGAGCGGCCGCTCCGCCCGCGATCGTGTGCAGCGTGGGACCCTCGATCTCGCAAAAATCGTGGGAATCGAGCGTTCGGCGAATCGACTTCACGATCCGCGTTCGACGGAGAAACGTGTCGAGAACGCCCGGCGTATGGAGGATGTCGACGTAGCGCCGGCGCTGGCGCATTTCGACATCGACCAGCCCGTGGTGTTTTTCGGGAGGAGGTTCGATCGCCTTGCACAGGAACGTCAACCGCTCGGCGAACACCGTCAACTCCCCGGTATTCGTTCTTCCCAACCGCCCGTCGATCCCGACGAGATCGCCGAGATCCAGGCACTGCGCGACCTTCCAACTCGCCTCACCGACCTGTTTCTGGCCGATGAAGATCTGGATGTCGCCCGTCCAGTCGCGCAGATTCAGGAAGATCAATTTCCCGGTGGGCCGCTGTAACAGGATGCGGCCCGCGACGCGCACTTGCGGACCCGTTTCCTCGCCCGGCCCGTGCTCCGCTTTCCACGCGCGATAGTCGATGGGCCCTTCGCCTTCGAGCGTCGGCAGGTCGAGCTCGGTTCCGTCCGCACGGCGAAACCGCACCTCGTTCGCGCGGTCGCGCGCGTCGCCGATCCATTGCCGGTCATCCCATCGATGGCCCCACGGATCGACGCCGAGCTCGACGAGTTTTCGGAGATTCCCACGGCGAGCCGCTTCATGAATGCCCACGTCGCGAACGGCCGGAGTCCCGCCCGTGTTTCCACCCGTGTTTCCGTGGTCGCCCTCCGACACGCCCATGACGCCCGATCCCCGCTGGGAACCCCGATTGATTTGGCCCGGCACCCCTCCGCACGCACCCCTCCGCACGCGCATTCCACCTCGAATACAAGCGCCGGTTACCGTTCATGGCTCGCCCAACGGCGACTTGGGACCTGGGTGGTAATCTGGGGGTTTTGTCCCGGAAACGGCCGCATTGTATTGAATCGCCGCAAGGGGTCAATGTCAGTTCGCAGTGACGAGAAATCGCCCTTCGTGCACGCGGAATCGCCTGCTACAATCCCGCCCCGGTGACACGAGGGACGTGTCGCCGACCGGAGATCGTCGGTCGATCTGGGCGCCATGTCGCGCCGCGCGGCCGGAGAGATCGGCAACCGATCGGGATCCTCGATTGCGACCCGTACCACGTGAGACCGCCATGGAAGCGCGCACCGTCCGAGTATTCCCCTTTCACCCGATGCGTGTCGGCCGCACTGGAATACTCGCCTCGCTGTTCGCCATCGGTCTGATCCATCTTGGAAACGCGCGAACGGCGGCGGGCCAGTCGCGGCCATCGGGCGGCGCGGCGCCGCATGCGGACGACGGTTCCTCCGAAACGCAGGGCCCCGGGCGCCAATCGGCGTCCGGAACTCGTCCGCTACGAGCCGGTTCGAGCCAATCCGAGGCGTCGCATGGCGGACCCGCATCCGGCAACGAGTCGCATCGCGCCATGCCGCTCAAACCCGAATGGGCCGATCTGCCTCCGGCCCACGAACAGTACTTGAACGACATCCTGAAGTACTGGGAGCACAGTTCGAGCAAGATCGAGCGTTACCAATGCACATTCACGCGCTGGGTCTACGACCTGCCGACGGATGCTGCGGGCCGACCGGCGTCCGACAGGGGCGGTCGCGAAGCGGCTCGGCAGATTTCCCAAGGTCTGATCAAATACATGGCGCCCGACAAGGCCATGTACCAGGCTCGCAAGGTCTGGAACTTCGATGCGACCAAGAAGGACTACGTGGACGTGCCGGTCGAACGGCACGGAGATCACTGGATCTGCGACGGCGAGTGGATCTACGAGTTCGACTATCCCCAGTCGACGCTGCGCAAGATCCAACTGCCTCCTGATGCGCGGGGCGAAGCGATCTCGAAAGGCCCGCTTCCGTTCCTGTTCCGGGCGAAAGGGGATGAGATTCGAGCTCGATTCTGGATGCGGGTCGACACGCCGCCGGACGTGAAAGGCGAGTACCATCTCGAGGCCGCGCCGCGCACACAGGAGGACGCGGCCATGTTCCGCGTCGCGCGGATCGTGATCGCCGAGACCGACTATTTGCCGAAGGCCATTGTCCTCGTGCCCCGAACAAACGACGGCCGATCGTCGCAGCGCGAGGTCTTCGTGTTCGAGAACCGCGAGATCAATTGGACGTTCAAGGACCTGCTCAATGGTCTCAACCTTTGGCAGCGCGATTTCTATGAACCGTCCGTTCCGAAGGGTTGGAAGCTGATCGAACAGCCGTATCGCGGCGGCCATGAAGTGGGCGCCCCGGGCGTGACGGCCGAACGACCCGCTCCGGGCGCCTCGCGGCGCTAGGACCGCCGACTCTGCACTACCGCGCCGCGCCCTCCACGCTTTTCCCACCGCCTCTCGATCGGCCGATCGGGACCGGCTATGATGGCCGACGGATGGGCGCCCGCGCCGGGGCCTCACCCCGGTCGTGTCGCTCGGTGTCCTCGTTGAATCGCCCCTTCGCGTCGGGGCGGGGAGCACGGTACATGGTTATGAAGAATGTGCGGTTCGCGCTGGCATTCGTGATCGTCGGATCGATCGCATGCGTCGCCCTGGACCGCGGCGTGGCGTTCGCGGCCGACACGAAGTCGAACAACACCGCCTTGGAACGGCTCACGACCGACGTCCAGTTCCTCGCCTCGGACGAACTCGAAGGTCGCGGCCCCGGAACGGCCGGGCTTGTCAAAGCGCGGGACTATGTGCGGGACGAGTTCCAACGGTTGGGGCTCAAGGGCGGTGCCGCCGACGGCTCGTATTTCCAGCCGTTCGAAATCTCGCTTGGCGAAAGCGCCGTGTCCGAGAAATCGCGGCTCGTGCTGAACGGACCCGACGGCAAGTGCCTGACGCTGGAAATCGAGAAGGCGTATCGGCCGTTCTTCAGCGGCGGAACGGCGACGGTCAACGCGCCGGTCGTCTTCGTCGGATACGGCATCACGGCGCCCGACCTTGGATACGACGACTACCGCGACCTCGATGTCGAAGGCAAGGTCGTGCTGCTCATCCGGCGCGAACCCCAGCAGGACAATGAATCGAGCAAGTTCGACGGTCGGCGCGTCACAATGCACTCGTACGTCATTTCGAAACTCAAGGCCGCCTTCGATCACAAGGCGGCCGCCGTGCTGATGGTGAACGATCCGTTCAGCGTGAAATCGGGCGGCGACGCGCTCATGCCCGCCCAAGGCGCCGGCCTTCGCAACGCCAACATGCCGTTCGGACATATCCGGCTCGACGTCGCCGATCAGTTGCTCGCCGCCGCGCCGCTGACCGCGGGCGACGCCAAGCTGTCGAGCATCGCGGAGGTGGAATCGCACATCGACGCGCGGTTCGCGCCCGTCTCGCAACCGCTCGAAGGATGGACGGCCGACATCGAGTTCGCGTTCGACCGCAAGGACGTGCAACTCGAAAACGTCGTCGGAGTCCTCGAAGGCGAAGGGCCGCTCGCCAACGAGACGCTGGTGATCGGGGCCCACTACGATCACTTGGGCTACGGCGGATTCGGATCGCGTAAGGCGGGTTCCACCGAGATCCACAACGGCGCGGACGACAACGCCTCGGGCACGGCGGCCATGCTGGAACTGGCCCGCAATTTCGCCGGCCGCGCAACCAAACCGGCGCGCCGCATCGTCTTCATCGGGTTCAGCGCCGAGGAACGGGGCCTGCTGGGGAGCAATCACTACGTCAACCACCCGCTTTTCCCGCTCGAAGACACCGTCGCCATGCTCAATTTCGACATGATCGGCAACCTGCGCGAGAACCGGCTCGAGCTGCACGGCACGTCGAGCGGCAAGGAGTTCGATTCGATCGCGGACGAGGTCGCCAAGCAGGTGTCGGTCGAAATCAAGAAGACCGGCGCGGTCATGGCGGCGAGCGATCATTTCGGCTTCTATCAGAAAAAAGTCCCCGTGACGTTCTTCTTCACGGGACTCACCGACCTGTATCACACGCCCGAGGACGACGTCGCGACGCTCAACCTCGCGGGCATCGAGACGGTCGTGCGGTACACGTCGGAATTCGCGTGGCTTGTCGCGAACCGGGAAGCGCGGATCGAATTCGCCGAAGCGCCCGCGGGCCGGAGGCCGAATATCCCCGGACGCGGACTCGGGTCGATCGGCGTCACCCCCGATTACTCGGCGAACGACGGCGGCGTCAAGCTGAGCGCGGTCCGCGACGGCTCGCCGGCCGCCGCCGCCGGCCTGAAGGCGGGCGACGTGATCGTCAAGATCGGAGAGGTCGCCGTGACCAACGTCGAAACGATGGCCGAAGGGCTGCGCAAGGCCTCGCCCGGCGAACCGGTCAAGGTCGTGGTCAAACGGGGCGAAACGGAAGTCGAGCTCGCGATCACTCGACCGGCCTCGTCCGGATCGAATTGACGATGCGCGTCGGGTTGTTTATTCCGTGTTATGTCGACCAGTTCTATCCGAACGTCGGCATCGCGACGGTCGCGTTGCTGCGCGGGTTGGGAGTCGACTACGGATTCCCCGACGCGCAGACCTGCTGCGGCCAACCGATGGCCAATACGGGCTGCGCGCGGGACGCGGGCGCGCTCGCCGCGCGCATGCCGGGCGTCTTCCGCGACTTTACGCACGTCGTCTGCCCGTCGGGGAGTTGCACGGCCATGGTCCGTCATCACGGCGCGGAGCTTGTGGCGGACCGCGCCGAGTTCGAGGCGCTGGCGGCGAAGACGTTCGAACTGTGCGAGTTCCTCGTCGACGTCATGGGCGTCGATCGACCGAAGGGCCGGTTTCCGTTTCGGGTCGGCATGCACGCGAGCTGCCACGGCCTTCGCGAACTGCGGTTGGGTTCGTCCTCCGAACGGCGCGACGCGCCGTTCGACAAAGTGCGGACGCTCCTCGAAGGGCTCGACGCCATCGAATTCGCCGAACTCGAACGGCCCGATGAATGCTGCGGATTCGGCGGAACGTTCGCCGTCCACGAGGAATCCGTTTCCTGCCGGATGGGCCGCGATCGGCTCGGCGATCACGAACGGGCGCGGGTCGACGTGATCGCGGCCGCCGACATGTCGTGCCTCATGCACCTCGAAGGGCTCGCCCGTCGCGGGAAGCTCGCCATGCGGTTCATGCACGTCGCCGAGATCCTCGTCGAGGGAGGCGCGTTGCCGCGCCGAGCGGGGTGAACGATGGAAGAGGATCGCGCCGTCGTTCCCCATGCCCGGCTCGCCGCCCGATTCGTCGCCGACGCCGATCGGACGACGTGGCATGACGCGGCGCTCTGGTTCGTTCGGGTGAAGAGGGACCGCGCCGCGGCGCATGTTCCCGAATGGGAGGAGCTCCGCGAGCTCGCCTCGCGCATCAAGGCCCATCTGATGTCGCGGCTACCCGAATACCTTGAACAATTCGAATCGAACGCCGCGCGGAACGGAGCCGTCGTACACTGGGCGCGGGACGGCGAGGAGCACAACCGGATCGTCCTGGAGATCCTCAACCGGCACAACGCTCGGCGCGTCGTCAAGAGCAAGTCGATGCTCACCGAGGAGTGCCGTCTCAATCCGTATCTCGAAGCGCGCGGGATCGGAGTCGTCGACACCGACCTGGGCGAGCGGATCGTGCAGTTGCGGAACGAGCCGCCAAGCCACATCGTCTTGCCCGCGATCCACCTTCGGAAAGCGGATGTCGGCGCCACGTTTCATGAACAGCTCGGAACGCCCGCCGGCGAATCCGACGCCGGGCGATTGACGCGGGCGGCCTGCGACCATCTCCGCGAACGGTTCCTCGCCGCCGACGCGGCGATCACGGGAGTGAATTTCGGGATCGCGGAGACGGGCGGCATCGTGGTCTGCACGAACGAGGGCAACGCCGATCTGGGAGCGTCCATTCCGCGTCTGCACATCGCGAGCATGGGGATCGAGAAGCTGGTGCCCCGCGCCCGCGATCTGGCGGTCTTCACGCGGCTGCTCGCCCGGTCCGCCACGGGTCAACCGATCACGACCTACACATCGCATTTCCATGGCCCGCGCGCCGGAGCCGAACTGCATATCGTTCTCGTCGACAACGGCCGCGGCAGCCTGCTCGCGCGCGGGGCGTTTCGCCGAGCCCTCCATTGCATCCGGTGCGGCGCGTGCATGAACACGTGCCCCGTCTACCGGCGCAGCGGCGGTTACAGTTACAGCGCGACGGTGCCTGGCCCCATCGGTTCGATCCTCGCTCCCCAGCGCGATCCCAAGGCCTATCATCACTTGCCGTTCGCCTGCACGCTGTGCGGTTCGTGCACCGATGTCTGCCCGGTCCGCATCGATCTGCACCATCAATTGCTCGCCATGCGGCGCGAGATCGCCGCGGCGGGGCACCTGTCGTGGAGCAAGCGTTGGCCCATGAAAATCGCGAGATGGGTCTTCGGTTCGCCGAGCCGTTATGAGCGGGCGGGGCGCACGGCCCGATGGATCATCGCCCGCCTTCCGCGCCGGATTCTCCTATGCCGCTGGAATCCGTGGAGCCGCCAACGCGAATTGCCTCCGATGCCGTCGAAATCGTTTCGGGATTGGTACCGTGAATCGCATGAACGCCGCTCGCCAACAGATCCTTGAGTCGCTGCGCCGCGAGCGACCGCCCGCCGAACGTCTGCCCGAACTGAGGGGAATGTGGCACCGGTACGCCGATCGGTCGCGCCAATTCGCGGACGCCGTCGAATCGGTGGGCGGCGCGTGCCGTTTCGTTCCCGACCTTGACGCGATTGAGCCGCTCGCGAAAGAACAGATCGTCGCTTCGGGCGCTGATATCGGCCGCTGCGCGTCGGCCGTCCCCGGCCTGCGCGTCGGCCGAGCGGCCCTTGCCTCGGATTCGCCCCTCGCGGATCTGGAACGGATGGACTGGGTCTTCGCGCCGGGTCGGTTCGCCGTCGCCGAAAACGGGGCGGTGTGGATCGACGGCGGCGACCTTCCGTGCCGAGCCGCCCTCTTCTTGTGCCGGCATCTCGCGCTCGTCGTTCGAGCGGACGAAATCGTCCACAACATGCACGAGGCCTACGACCGTCTGACATGGAACGGCGCGCGAGGCGGCTCGGAATTCGGCCTGTTTCTCTCCGGCCCGTCGAAGACGGCCGACATCGAACAATCGCTCGTCATCGGCGCCCAAGGCGCGAAGACGCTTTGCGTGTTCGTACTCGGTCGATCGGCGGATAGGCCGTCATGATCGGCGATCGGCCCGATGCGCATTGGACCGCTCACCCGGCTTCCCGGCTTTTCCGCGCGAGTCCATCTCCTTCCTCGCCAGAAAAGGCCTCGCGCGCGGAGGCGCGCGGACGTGACAATTGCTCGAGCGAACGGCTATAGTGGTGAAGCGTTTCTTCGCCCCCCGTTTCGTCATTCCCGTCGTTTGAATCGAGGTGGATCGTGGATTGCGGACACCGGCGCTCGTTCTGGTTGCTCATCGCGCCGTGCTGGTTCTTTTTCCGCGGCGACCTCGGACCCCGCGCTCTCGCGGCTCCGCCCAATGTCCTCATCTTCTACGCCGACGATCTTGGATACGGTGAAACGGGCGCGTACGGATGCAAGGAGATTCCGACCCCGCATATCGACGCGTTGGCTCGCCATGGCGTTCGGTTCACGCAAGGGTACGTCGCCGCGACCTATTGCAGCCCGTCGAGGGCCGGATTGATGACGGGCCGATATCCGACGCGATTCGGGCACGAGTTCAACGCGGTCGCGAGACAATCGGGATTGTCCTTGAAGGAAACGACCATCGCCGACCGCCTCCGCACGCTCGGCTACGCGACATGCGCGATCGGAAAATGGCACCTTGGCGGGCAGGCGTCGAAGGACTACTACGCGACGAACCGAGGATTCGACGAATTCTACGGAACGCTGAACAACACGCCGTTCTTCCACCCGACGTTCTTTGTCGATTCCCGCGAATCGCTCGAAGTCGAGAAGATCACGGACGACTCGTTCTACACGACGGACAAGTACGCCGAGCGAGCCGTCGATTGGCTTGAACGCAACAAGGATCGCCACTGGTTCCTGTATCTTCCGTTCAATGCGCAGCACGCGCCGCTGCAGGCGCCCGGAAAATACCTGGACCGGTTTCCGCACATCGCGGACGAGAAGCGGCGGACCTTTTCGGCCATGATGTCGGCGATGGACGACGCGATCGGCCATGTCATGGCGAAAGTCCGCGATCTTGGGCAGGAGGAACGGACGCTCGTCTTTTTCATCGCCGACAACGGCGGACCGACTCAAGCGACGACATCGCGCAACGGAGTGCTCCGCGGGTTCAAGATGACGACATTCGAGGGCGGGACTCGGGTTCCGTTCATCGCGCAATGGAAAGGCGTTTGGCCCGAGGGCGTCACGTACGAAAAGCCCGTGTTGAATCTGGACGTCCTGCCCACGTGCCTCGCCGCGGCAGGAACCTCGGCCCCCGCCGACGCAAAGCTCGACGGCGTGGATCTTGGCCCGTTCCTCACCGGCGCGAGCCAAGGCCGACCGCACGAGGACCTCTTCTGGCGGTTCGGAAAACAATGGGCCGTTCGAAGCGGCGATTGGAAACTGGTCGTCTCGCAAGGCGGGAGCGGCAAACCCGAGCTCTACAATCTCGCGGAGGACGTGTCCGAATCCGACGATCTGGCCGGGGAGAACGCCGATCGCGTCGCCGACCTCCAGAAGCGATACGACGCCTGGAACGCCGAACAGGCGCCGCCAAGCGCCGTCGATGCTCCCAATCGGAATCGCACGCGCGCCAATGCGCCGCGGAAGGCGCCCGCGAAAACGGCAGATCGCTCGACAAGCCGCACGTAGTTCGGTCGGCGGGTCGTCGGTCGGCCGTTCTTGAGGTGCCGTCGAGCGGGTCGGTGGGGCAGTGTGACATCCGCGTCGACTTCGCCTTGCTCCCATCGCGGGCGCTCGGCGATCGAGACCGGCCCGAACGCCGTCGGCAGCCGGTCCGCACTCAGCGCGCCGCCGTCGCTCAGCCAACCATGCGGCGTCGCGAACAGAAGCCGCGGCGTGTCGGGCGCTCCATCGTCGTCCTCGTCGATGTCCTGAACAATCAGGTTGCGGAGCGTCCAGAGCCAGAATGCGTTGCTCGCCGCGTTCGGAGGCAAGCGATCCGGCGCATCAACGCAATCGCCGTCTACGTGCATGCGACGTTTCCGATCTTGATCGTGTTTGTGGCCTATCGCCACTGGTCCGCCGGGCAGGATCTCACCCAAACGCTCGAAGGCGTCGGCTTTGTCCTCGCGTTGTTCGCGTGCGTGCTGTTGCACGAGTTCGGCCACGCGCTGATGGCCGCGCGATACGGCATCAAGACCCGCGACATCACGCTGTCGCCGATCGGCGGACTGGCGCGGTTGGAACGCACGCCCGAGGAGCCCATGCAAGAGCTTGGCGTCGCGCTCGCCGGCCCCGCCGTCAACGTCGTGATCGCGGCCGGTCTGTTCGCCTGGTTGATGTTCACCGCGTCGCTCGAACCGATTCACGCATTGACCGTCACCGCGGGCCCGTTCCTTACGAGCGACTTGATCAGCGTTCCGCGCGTGATTCGCGACCATCGGGAACGGACCGTCGGCGAGAAGTTCCAATTGCCCCCGGCGGCCCTCTTGATGAGCTGTTCGCACACGCACTGCGGACCGGAGTTCCGGGCCTCCCGATGGAAGGCCGATGGACTCTCCGCGGAACGTCGGGCGGCGAACGACCGTTATGCGGCCTTCCTGTCGGAGAAACTCGAACGCGTGGTGGGCGACGCCTTGGGCCGATTGGACTCGGCGCGGCTTTCGTATTGCCACGCGCGCTGCGGCTTTGCCATGAACCGCCGAACGCCAAGCGCCGCGGGCTCCAAGAACTTCCCGAATCCGGACGGGCCCGTCGACCATGACGTGCCCGTCTTGAGGGGGGATACGAAGCGGGCGGAGCCATGCGTTTCACGGCGCTCGAACTCCAACCCGAACCATTCGCTCCCGACATCGAGGAACGGATCATCCGCATGGTCCACACGATGTGGAATCGTTGATCCGAGGCGCGTGTGGCGCACGTTTCGAGCTCTCCCCGTAGCACCTATAGGTAGAACGCAATCCACTCCCCCCTCTTTCGGTGGAAAACGAAAAAAGGCCGTAAACCATTTGGATTTACGGCCTTTCGGAGTGCCCCGCTTTGGACTCGAACCAAAAACCCTCTGATTAAGAGTCAGATGCTCTGCCAATTGAGCTAGCGGGGCGGACAGGCATCCACATGGTACCAGTCACGATGGCGCTCGCAAGGGGTTCCGCGCGCATCCTCGCGCGGCCGGCATGCATGGACGCGTCATGCGTGATCAATTCCCCCCAAGTCCGCGGCCGTAGGCCTCCAGGAAGGAAAGGTCGCCAAACCTTGACCGGTAGGACTCGTCGATCCACGCCGCGAACGTCGTGATGTGCCGGATGCCCCGCTTGCGATACGTAGCGACATCGTCGGTGAACACGTCGCCGTTCCACGGCAAGCGGACCCCCGGTCGTTTCCACTGCGAGAACCGCGAGACATCGAGCCAGTACTCGAGGACCTGGGCCGTTTCCGTCGGAAACACTTCGAGGTTGGCGTCGAGGGCCGCGAGGCCGTCGGCCAGCTTCCCATCTTCCTGCTTCGCGTACGCGACATCGTAACGGCGATGGATGGGCGCGAATTCCAGGAAGATCCCCTCGACGGGTTTGACGCGCCGAGGCGGGACCAACGTGTTGTGGTAGGCGAGATGCGCGAGCGTCGCCCGCGGATCGATGGTCCGCAGCGCCGCGAGAATTTGGTGCTCGACGGTCAATGCCTGCTCCGACTCGGTCAAGTCGCGGCATTTGGAACACCGGCACCACGGTTCTCCATCGTCACCCCAATAGAAATAGCGGCCCGTCGTGGGCCGAAGGACCTTGGCGATCGTCGCCGCGTTCTGCGCGATCTGATCGAGGGCCGACGTCGAATGGACGCAGCAGTTGAAGTCGGCGACGCGCTCGCCCGCGTCATTCACGCGGAACATGCCCGCGTCCTTCGCGAACAGCTCGCGAGGCAGCAGCTCCTTCATCGCATGCAGCTCGAATTCGACGTGAAGCCCCAGCCGCTCGCAGTCGCTCGAGAACCGGCGCCCCGCGTCCGATTGCATCCAGGCGATCACCGCGCGGGGCGAGTTCTGATGGTGAATGCCGATCGTCGTGAGCCCCGCGTCCTTGGCTCGGCGCGGCCAGTCGGCCAGCGAGAGGTCCTCGGGCACGAGCACGACTCCGCGCGTACCTTCCGCCGCATCCGCGCGGGGCCGCGCCGGTTCGGCGCTCCACACGGGTCGGCGGCATGCGGCCCAGGATACGGCGGCCGCCACGGCGCATCGCGTCAGAAACGCGCGGCGGCCGCATGCCTCACCCCATCGGTCCATCATCGAAGGTCCCACCTTGGCGCGTTGATTCCGTCAATAAGTCCGCCTACCGGTCCCCTCGCGCGCGTGGAGCTAAACCGCATGCCGCCGCACTGACTGCGAGATCTCCGCCTTGAACGACAAGTCGGAAGTCCGACCGGTTCCCTCGATTCGCGAATCGTCCGTCCGGGATCGTGATGAGGGCCTTTTTCCATTCTTTCGAGCCGCCGCAGCGGATCGGCGGGGCGTGCGACTTGAACGCGCCCTCGAGAACCGACGCACCCGCGTCCGTGCTGTCGTATTCCAGGGAAAACGACTCGAAGCCCTCATCAAAATACTCAATCTCGATACGCAGCGCCACACCAGGCTCGTCGAACAAGAACCCGTCGTCCGCGTTGAAGTAGAGGTACTTGCCCTGGAACCGGCTCGACTCCGAGCGGCGGCACGGTCGGCCGCCGAGCTCGGCGGTTCGCACCAGACCGTCCTCGGCGGGTTGCAGCACGAGTCCCTTCGATTCGGCCTCCCGATCGGCCCGCCATTCCACGCGATGGGCTTTCGCAAACGGACCTTCCTTGGGAAGCAGCGTGCGATCGCGGAAGAGGCGAGCGTACTTGGCGGTCAGCTCGATGTACTGTCGGCCATATTCCTTGGTGTCGCAGACTTCGGTGCCTTCGTGGAGTTCATTCCACGTTTCGACGAGGACGATCGAGGCGCGCCGCTCGGGCGCGTAGGAAAGAAACCGCTTCCATTGACGCTCGTAGAACGCGCCGCCCTCGCGGCCGACAACGAGCGGTTCGCGGCCCGGGACCGCCGAATGGTCGTAACCGGGTCCGAGCGACGCGACGCCGAGCGCCTTGAGCCCCAGCGCGCCGCCCCACGAGGATGTACGGTCCGATTCGCCCTGCCATCCGATCTGTTTGACCAGGAAGAAATCGGTGCCGAAGTCGCGCCGGAACCGTTCCCGCGTCCAGGGGAAAAGGGCCGGATCCTGCCGCTTCGCGAAGTCGGCCGCGTAGAGCACCACCAGCGGCCGCCCGTCGATCGCCGCCCACATCTTCGGAGGGATCATCGAGAAGTAGTCGCGGATCGATACGTAGAACCACTCCTTGCCTTCCTCCGTCGTGAAGTCCGCGTGGTATCCGCGCGAGTTGAATCGCAGCGTGCTCGTGTCGTAGAAAAGTCCAACCCTGGGCGGGGACTTGCCTTCGGCCGTCAATGCTTCCCACGCTTGCACGAGCGGCGGCAAGCCCGCGAAACTCCAAGAACCATGGTCGCCGGGCGAACCCCAATACACGGGCAGCACGAAATCGATGCCCGCCTCCCCCACATCCAATAACTCGGCCTTCCACCATGCCGCCGACCGGTACGAATAGCCCTCGGGCCGCGCGGGGTGGTCGGTGAGCGCGTCGGTGCCGTCGCCGTCGAGGAAATGCTCGCGTGTCTTGTCCTCGTACCAGTAGAATAGGTGCGTTCCAACAATCGGCTGATTCGATCGATAGCTCACGACATCCCGCAACGATTCGGACCGGATCGGGAAGTTCGGTCCCGGCGGCGCCGGATACCGACCTTGTTCGCCGCCGGCCTGGCAACTGCCGATGGACGGAACGGTCACCGTGACAAGGATCCCATACACGGCGCAGGAGAGCATGCGACCAAGTCGATGGACGCGCCGCCCGGTCGCGCAACGCCGCGAGGTTCGATTTGGATGATGGGCGAACGTGAAGGACCGCATGGCGGGAGGTCTCGGCGAGGAATGCGGTTCGGGAGGGTATTTCTTGCGTCGGCCCGCGTCGGCCCGCGTCGGCCCGGATCGGCGAAGGACGGCAGGTCGACGGCGATTATAGGCGATCGAGAGGGGACCGAGAACCCGATGGGCCCGGCATGGTGGGGACGCTCAAGAACCGTCCTCGCCTTGCGCGTCGGGCCCGGAGACGGGCGTCGCGCCGTCGAGCGTTCGGTGTGTCGTGGATCAAGATGCGCGAGACCGAATGCCGCGGAGCCCGATCGGATCGAAACCGCAAAATACTGAAACCATTCCCCATGGAGTTCGGGTAAACTAAGTCGAACAGGCCTTTCCACGTATCTCCGCACGGCGTGAGCCGACCACGGCGGACCGAATCGGAGAAACGAGAAGCTGGAACCGAGACCAAGGCAACACGAAGCGAGAGACCCTGCGGATGATGACCCGACATGAACGGCGCGCGGCGATTCGGACCTTGTTCGTGATGGGGATCGGGGCGATCGTCGCGGCGGCGCATGCCGATCGATGTCGGGCGTCGGGAGCGGACGATCCGGGCTCTTTCGCGCGGAGCGCGCCCGACCTGTTGCCCGATACGGTCGTCTTGTACGCGGAAATCCCGAGCCCTGCGGCGCTCGTCGCGCGGGCCTTGAACCACCCGCTTCGCGCCCGGCTGGAAGCAAGCCCCGACTACCAGACCGCGCTGGCGAACCCGCGACTCACGGCGGCTCGGGCCGCCCTCACGTTGTTCGAAATCCAAGTGGGTGGCGATTGGCGGGAGATCCTCAATGCGGCTGTGGGTGGAGGGATTGCCGTCGCCGTGGACGGCAAGACGCGGGGCGTCGTCCTTGTCGGGCGCGCGTCCGATCCCGCCGTGCTCAAGAAAGTCCGGAACGCGGTCATTCGGATGGCCCGCCAGGACGCCAAGCAAAAAGGACGGCCCGATCCGTTTCAATCGACCGACTACCGCGGCATCGAGGCCCACCAGGCGGGAAACGCGCGATTCGCCGTCGCCGGTTCGTGGTTCGCCGTGACCAACCAAAGCGAGCTCGGAAAGGAGATCATCGATCGGGTGTTGGACGAGGAGCGGCATTCGAGTTCACTCGCGATGTCCACCCGGTTCCAGGAAGGCCGCGCGCTCGCCGGTGCGGAGGGCGACGCATGGGCGTTCGCGGACATCGAGGCGATCCGATCGGCGGGCGAAGGGACGAAGCGATTGGAGGCGCTGAACACGCAGGCCAATCCCGCCGCGGAACTGATCCTCGGTGGTGTGCTCGCCACATTGCGCAAGACGCCGTTCGCGTCCGGTTCCTTCGCGTTGACCGACGAGCGGGCTCAGCTTCGGCTCTTGGCTCCGCATGACGCGTCGTGGATCGGCGAGGATCGCGAGTTCTTCTTCGGCCCCGGATCGGGCGGCGCGGCGCCGGCGTTGATCGCCGTTCCCAACACGATCGCGTCGCTCAGCGCGTACCGGGACATTTCGGGCATGTGGCTCCGGGCGGGTGATCTGTTCGACCAGCGGACGAACGATAAGCTCGCCGAGGCGGACAGCAATCTCGCCACGCTCTTCTCGGGCCGCGATTTCGGCGAGGACATACTAGGCGCGCTTCGGCCGGAACTGCAGATCGTCGTCGCGCGCCAGGACTTCACCGACCGCGAAGTGACCCCCGCGATCCGGCTCCCCGCTTTCGCGCTCGTCGGTGAACTGAAGGAACCTGAAACCATGCAGCGGGAACTCCGCCGCATCTTCCAGAGCTTGATCGGATTCTTGAATGTGCTCAGCGCGATGAACGGCCAGCCCCAGATGGATCTCGGCGAGGAAACCGACGGCGATCGGCGGATTGTGACGGCGAGTTTCCTGCCCGAAGTCGATCGAAAGAAGGGTGAGGAAGGCAAGATCCAGTTCAATTTCGCTCCGTCGCTCGCGTTCTCCGGGAACCGAGTCATACTCGCGAGCACGACGCCCCTCGCGAAGCAATTGGCGGAGACCCTATCCCGTCCGCTGCCTCCCGCCTCCGACCCGTCGAATACGGTCATCCGCGCGGATCTGCGGGAACTCCGCGCGATCCTCGACGAAAACCGCCGCCAATTGATCGCCCAGAACATGCTGGAAAAAGGACAGACGCGCGAGGAGGCGGAGAAGGAGATGGCGGGCCTGTTCGCGCTGCTCGACGCGTTCCAAAGCGTCGACGTGCGGCTCGCCGTCGGACCTCAATTGACGCTCGACATGAACGTGACGTACCAAACGGACGCGGCGAAGCCCTCGAACGAATAGGCGTCCATTCCGATCTGGAACGCGTGGAGGATGACGGCCATGGCCTTCGATTGGCAAACGATCGATCCGGAATGGTCGTGGAGCGAGTACGCGCCGCGCGGCGAGGCGCCTTGGAACGCGGAGCGGGCGAGCCACCTCCTGCGCCGGGCCGGGTTCGCGGCGGGGCCCGACACGGTGCGCCGCGCGGCCGAATTGTCTCCGAAAGAGGTGATCGACGGACTCTTCGCCGATCCGCCCGACGACGAGCCGTTCGAGCGCGAATCGCGCGATCTGAGCGGCGCGGTGCTCGCCACCGGCGACGCCAAGAACCTGGCTCCGTGGTGGTTCCACCGGATGCTCCACTCGCCCCAACCGCTCCGCGAGAAGGCAACCCTTTTTTGGCACGGCCATTTCGCGACGAGCGCGGACAAGGTCAACGACGGGCAGTTGATGTTCGAGCAGAACGCGCTGCTTCGCGAACACGCGCTCGGCGACTTCACCGCCATGGTGCAGGGCATCTCGCGCGATCCCGCCATGCTGATCTACCTCGACAGCGCGACCAACCGCAAGTCGCATCCGAACGAGAACTACGCGCGCGAGGTCATGGAGCTGTTTTGCCTCGGCGAGGGGAACTACACCGAACAGGACGTGCGCCAAGTCGCCCGCTGCTTCACCGGCTGGGAGGTGCGGCGCAAGAAGTTCCGGTTCAATGCGTACCAATTCGATTCGGGGGAAAAAACGATCCTCGGCGAGACGGCCGCGTTCACCGGTGAGGACGCCGTGCGGCGGATACTGGAAGAGCCTGCCTCGCCGCGTTTCATCGCGCGGAAGCTCGTTCGGTTCTTCGTTCGCGATGAACCCGACGCGCCCGACACGCTCCTCGAACCGCTCGCCGAACAGCTCCGCAACGACAACATGCGCGTCGGCGGAGCGCTGCGGCGCATTTTCGCGAGCCGCCTGTTTTTCTCCGCCCACGCCGCCGCGCAAAAAGTCCGCTCGCCCGTCGAACTCCTCGTCGGTCTCCTGCGCGCCCTCGACGGCTCGGCCAACGTCCGCGTCCTCGCCGACGCCTCGGATCAGCTCGGACAAGCGGTTTTCCGTCCGCCGAGCGTCAAAGGCTGGGACGGCGGGCGCGCGTGGATCAATTCGGCGACCTTGCTCGGCCGCGCCAACAGCGTGCGGCGGTTGCTCAACGACGAGAATACGCGGTTTGGTCGAGGCGGTCTCGTCGAACTGGCGAGGCGGTTCGATCAATCGGAGCCGAGCCGATTCGTTCGATGGCTCGCGACGCTCCTTCTCGCCGTGCCGCTCCCGTCGGATGTCGAGCGTCAACTGGTCCGGCTCGCCGAACGGGGCGAACAGGAAACGAACTTTCGCGAGGTCCTTTACAGCATGGCGACCCTGCCGGAATTCCAACTCGCCTAATCGGGAGAGAGGTCATGAGCGGACGGTGTCGGATGACCACGCGGCGCGAGTTCCTTCAATCGGCGCTCGCGTCGTCGGCCGTTGTATCGATGGGCGGCGCCGCGCCGTCCCTCTTCGGGAAACTGGCTTCGGCCGAGACGCGCGGCGACGGCCGCGTGCTCGTTGTCGTCCAATTGACGGGGGGCAACGACGGCCTCAACACGCTCATTCCGTTCCGCGATCCCGAATACCGCAAGGCGCGGCCGAAACTCGCCATCCCCTCGGATCGCGTGCTGAAGATCGACGAGGCTCTCGGATTCCATCCGTCGCTCGGCGGCGTCGCCGGCCTGCTCGAGGAAGGCCGTTTCGCCGTGGTGCCGGCGGTCGGCTACGATGGGCCGAACCGTTCCCATTTCGAGTCGATGGATATCTGGCACACGTGCATGCGGAAGACGGCTCCGCGTCGCGACGGGTGGATCGGCCGGTACTTGGATTCCGCCAAGGCGAGCGGAAGCGGCGACCTGCCCGCGATCCACTTGGGGCCCGAACAACAACCCCTCGCGCTCGCCGCACAGACCTTGCGCGTTCCGTCGATCGCTTCGATCGATCGATTCCGATTGCAGGACGGAGACGACACGTACGACCGGGTCAAGCAACTCGTCGAGTCACCCCGCGAATCGGCGACAGGCCTCCTGGACTTCGTGCAGTCGAGCGCGACGAGCGCTCTGAACGCGAGCCGCAAGCTCGAGGAGATCGCGCGGAACGCGCCCGGCGCGGCCGGGTATCCCTCGACCGGCCTCGCTGAAAAACTGGCGACCGTCGCGAAGCTGATCGGCGCCGAGTTGCCGACCCGCGTCTATTATGTGATGCTCGACGGATTCGACACGCATTCCCAGCAGGCGGCGGCCCACGCGGGCCTGCTCGATCAGTGGAGCGGGGCGATCGGGGCGTTCTTCCGACACCTTTCCGATCTGGGCCACGCGGACCGCGTTTTGTTGCTTTCGTTCAGCGAATTCGGGCGGCGCGTGTTCGAGAACGCGAGTGAGGGTACGGACCACGGCGCGGCCGCGCCCGTTTGGCTCGCCGGGCCCGCCGTTTCGGCCGGCGTGCATGGCGAACCGCCCGACCTGACGAAACTCGTCGAAGGCGATATTCCGCACTCCGTCGATTTCCGGCAGGTCTACGCCACGATCCTCGAACGATGGCTCAACACCCCGAGCCAAGAACTTCTGGGCGGAACCTTCGAACCGATCGACTTCCTGCGCCGCGCGTGACGGGCTATGTGAACCCCTCGATCAACCGAGCAGTTTCCCGATGCCGCCGCGCAGGATGCCGTCGATCGGCGGATCGCAAAACGCCACACTGACCTCGTATCCGCCCTGGGGATACGATTCGGCGGTCGGTATGTACCAGGGCCCGCCGTCGCCGTACGCCGCAACCGCGACGAATCGGTCGCGGGCCGACGCCTGCGCGTGCAGTTGGTATTCGATGAACGACTCCGACGGAAGATGGAGCATCGAGACGCCGTTGACGTGGAGCGCGCTGAGCACGATCGGCAGTTGACGCTCGCAGCGCTGGAGCCACGCGAGCATGTAGCTCGGCCGATTCCGCTCGACGACCTTGCGCTGGGCATCGGCGATCCGCTGTTCGAGCTGCGCGGCCTGGAGTTCCGCGCGCGGGGGAGGCTGGATCGGCGCGGCCGACCAGAGCGCTCGGCGGATCGGTTCCGGCTGAAGGTCCCGCTCGCTCCGGACCATCGCGTCATAAATGCGCTGCGTCAATTGCACGCGCGCCGCGGGGGATCCGTCGTTGTACTTGCCGGCCGCGACATTCCCCGAGCAGCCGGTGAAGTAGATGTGCCGGCATCCTCCGTCCTCGGCCTGCCGCCGCTTGCGCGCGAGACCCACGAAATCGCTGCTCACCCGCCCGTCACCGTAGTAGCTCATCGGATGCGTCGCGTAGTAGTGGCACGCGGCGAGTTTGTTTTCCCCGTCGAAAAACGCGATCGTCTTGAGCCACGGGTCGATCAGCCCGTCGGGAAGCTGCTGAGCGACCGGATCGCGCGACGAACTGCCTCGCCAATGGACCAGCTTGCCGTTCTCGTCGATCGTGCGCCGATTGCACGCGACGTTCTCGACCTTCGCCTGCCCCGATGCGATCCGCGTCACCGGCCGCGCGTCGTGGATCGCCCGCCGGACGGCGTCCCGAGCCCGACTCAGGCACGTATTGAAGAACTCGATGTCGACGATCGCCGGCAGTTCGGGATAGTGGGCGACGATGCGCTGCGCGTCGAGACACGCGAACGGCGCGTTGTGCTGATGCACGCACTGCACGGCGACGCGCTCGATGGCGGTGCCCGCCGCCTCCGCCACCGCCGTCCTCCACGCGACGTGCGCCGAATTCAACAGGCCCGTCCAATCGACCGAACAGACAACGATCGGCTGGCCGCTTCCGAGCAGGACGAAGCCGTTCGCCTCGAGCGGATCGTCGTAGTCCTCGACCGGCTTGATCCAACCTCCGCAGAGCGAATGTCCCTTCGGCGGGCTCACGTCGAATGAAAACGTGCCCAGTTTCAGGTCCAACTGGCCGCCGAGCAGATTGGATGTGGTCCGCGGAAGGGCCGCCAAGGCCAGTCCGGCGCCGAGAACGGAGCGTCGCGTCACGCGCATGGCTGTTCCCTTTCAGCGAACCACCGCGCCCAGGTCGCGCAGCCGTTCGATCGAGTAGATTCCCGAACCGCAACCGTGGTTGAAGTCGATATGATACGCGTAGTTTCCGACGGGAGCCATCCTTGTGATCTCCAGAGGCCGGGCCTGCGCGGTATCGAGCACGGGGAGCAGGGACGGGGCGGGCGGAGCCGGTTGACGCCGATTCTCCCGGCAATGCGCGCACGGGCAGTTCTCTTGCAGTTCACGGGCCGTGTACGCGCGCCGCTGCCCGTCGCTCCATTCGATCAGCAGCCTTCGGTCGGCAAGCCGCTCGAGCTTCCGCGGATAGGGATCGACGTCCGCGTTCGATGTCGCGTTCATCCGGTCACTCCGCCAACGCACACTCCACTTCGCATCCACGCCTTCGCACGGCCTTCCCGGCCTCACCGACGCCCGTCGTCGCCTACGGCGCCCCCGGAAACAGACCGCTCGCCCCTTGGCAATCTTGGGCAACGCGTTAGAACCCGATACAGGCCCCCGGCACGGGCCCCGAAACGGATTATTGTCGGCCGCCACCCGAACCTTAGCAACCGGCCGCGTTCCGACGAATTCGAAGGAAGGAAGAAGGAGTTCCCATGAAAGGCGCGATCGAAGCCTTCTTGTTCGCCCTGACGGGCGTGCTCGCCCTCGAATCGACGCGTGCCGCCGACTGGGCGCATTGGCGCGGGCCCGAACAGAACGGGGTCTCCCGCGAACGCGGATTGGTCGACGACTGGTCGCTCGAACCGCGGAAGAACGTGCTGTGGGTTTCCGAAATCGGCGGCCGGTCCGCTCCGATCGTGCTCAACGGCCGGGTCTATCTCAATACGCGGACCGCGAACGACGTCAACGATCCCGTCGATCGGGTCCATGCGCGCGAGCAGGTCGTCTGTTGGGACGCGCGGACGGGAGGGATCGTATGGCGCGACGCGTTCAACGTGTTTCAGACCGATGTTCCGGCTCCCCGCGTCGGATGGGCCGCGATGGTCGGCGATCCGGAGACCGGCAACGTCTACGTCCATTCGGTCAGCGGCCTCTTCCGATGCTACACGGGCGACGGCAAGCTCGTTTGGGAACGGTCGCTTTTCGAAGAGCACGGACGCATTTCGGGATACGGTGGCCGAACGGTCACACCGATCATCGATGAGGACCGCGTGATCGTGTCCGGACTGACGATCAACTGGGGCAACTTCAAGACGCCCCCGCCCAAGCACCGGTTCCACGCGTTCGACAAACGCACGGGCGACCTACTCTGGACGTCCACACCGGGAGGACGACCGTATGATACGACCTACTCGACTCCGATGGTCGCGGTGATCGGCGGCGCGCGGATGCTCATCAGCGGCAACGCCGACGGCGGAGCGTGCGCCATCCACGCGCGCACCGGAGAACCGCTCTGGACGTTCCGCATGTCCCATCGCGGCTTGAACGCTTCGCCGGTCACCGACGGGCGCTACGTGTACATCGCGCACGGCGAAGACAATATCGACAACAACGAGTTCGGCCGAGTCCAGTGCGTCGATCCGACGGGGCGCGGCGACATCACGGCGACGCACGGCGTGTGGCGCGTCGACGGAATCAAGGCGGGGTCCGCGAGTCCACTGGTTCACGACGGCATCCTGTATGTCGTTACCGATACGGGCGAGCTTGTCGCGTTCGACAGCGGGACCGGCGGGAAGTTGTGGGAATACCGGATCGGGACGGTCGGAAAAGGCTCGCCCGTGTGGGCCGATGGAAGACTGATTGTCATGGAGGTGAACGGCAATATCCACGTGTTGAAGCCGAGCCGCGCGTCGTGCGAGAGCGTATCGCATGTGGCGCTCCGGGCCGCCAAGGAGCAAGGAACCGACGAGATCTACGCGTCGCCCGCGATCGCCGACGGCCGGATCTTCCTCGTGACGCGCGATCGAACCATCTGCGTCGGTCGCGACGGCGTCGAGCCGGTTTGCGATCCGGTTCCGGCGATGGCCGAGGAACGGGCCGCCGAGGAGACGATCGCGCGGATCCAGTTGGTGCCCTATGACAGCATGCTGAATGCGGGCTCATCGGTGGAATACCACCTGCGCGCGTTCGATCGAAACGGTCGGTTCCTCAAACGCATCGCGCCGACGATCGAAGTCGAATCGGGGCTCGACGACCTTCAAGTCGCGGGGAACCGGCTCACGGCGCCGACGGACGCCGTCGAGCGGGGTGGAAACGTGATCGCTCGGGTGGGTGACCTGACCGCGGAGGCCCGGGTCCGCGTCTTTCCGCCCCTTCCATGGTCATGGAACTTCAATACGTACAAGGAACGCGATGTGCCGCCCACGTGGGTCAGCGCGTTCGCCGACTTCAAGCCGGCCGCCGTCGGAGGCGACGTCGCGCTGTATAACCTCGGCGGGCAGGGCAAACCAAGCACCTACATCTGGCTTGGTCCCGATACGATGCGCCACTATACCGTCAAGGCCGACGTGCTCCTTCGCGAGAACAAGCGGCGCCTGTCCAGCGCGGGGATCACCGTTCAGCGTTACAACCTGATCCTCAAGGGGAACACGCAAAAGGTCGGCATCCAAACGTGGCCCGCGCACGTGCGGATCGATCGCGAGACCCGCTTCCGCGCCGACCCGGAAGTCTGGTACACCTTGAAGCTGACCGTGGCCGACGCCGAGGGAGGATGCCGCGTCCTGGGCAAGGTCTGGAAACGCGACGACAAGGAGCCGTCCGACTGGACGCTCGATGCGTTCGATCCCCACCCCAATCGCAATGGCAGCCCCGGACTGTATATTTTCGGGTTGGCCGAGGTGTTTTTCGACAACGTCCAGGTATTCGAGGATCACGAATGAGCCGTTCCTTGTTACGAACCGGTTCGCTTCCAGGCGGCGCGTTGCTCGCCGGTCTGGCGGTGGTCTACTTCGCGATCGGAAGCGAGCCGAAGGGAACCGGCGAACGCGTCGTGACGGGCGACTGGCCCATGTGGGGCGGTACGATCCACCGCAACATGGTCAACGGCATGACGAACGTCGCGATCGACTTCGTGCCTTCGGAAAATCCCGCGAAAGCCAAGAAGGTCCTTTGGACGGCGAAACTCGGTTCCCAAACCTACGGCAATCCGGTCATCTCGGGCGGCAGGATTCTTGTCGGTACGAACAACGGCGCCGAGTATCGTCCCAAGCACAAGGGCGACCGCGGGTGCGTGCTCTGCTTCGACGAAAAAACCGGAAAATTCCTCTGGCAGCTCACGAGGGAAAAGCTGCCGCAGGGCCGCGTCAACGATTGGCCGTTGCAGGGAATCTGCTCGACGCCCATCGTCGAGTCGAACCGAACGTGGCTCGTGACGAATCGCGCCGAGCTCGTCTGCGTCGACATGGAGGGTTTCCATGACGGCGAAAACGACGGACCGGTGGTGAACGAGGTCGACGCGGAGGCGGAGGACGCCGACATCATCTGGTCGCTCGACATGATCGATCAGCTCGGCGTCTTCCCGCACAATCTGGCGACAAGTTCGCCCGTCGTCTACGGCGACACGGTTTTTCTGGTGACGTCGAACGGGGTCGATGAAACGCATTTGGAGATCCCCTCGCCGCGGGCCCCGTCGTTCCTGGCCGTCGACAAGAACACGGGCAAGGTCCTTTGGGAGGACAACACGCCGTTCGATAAGATCCTGCACGGCCAGTGGAGCTCGCCGACGATCGGGATCGTGAACGGCGAGCCGCAGGTCTACATGCCGGGCGGCGACGGTTGGTTGTACGCGTTCGACGTTCAGAAGGGCGATTTGATTTGGAAGTTCGACTTGAACCCCAAGGATTCGAAGTGGGAGTTGGGCGGTCGCGGGACTCGGAACAACATCATTGGGACGCCCGTCTTCATCGAGAACAGCGTCGTCCTGGCGATGGGGCAGGATCCGGAACACGGTGAAGGCGTCGGCCACCTGTACCGCATCGACGCGACGAAGAAGGGTGACATCAGTCCGGCACTTGACGAGGACGGTGACGGAAAAGGCGAGCCGAATCCGAATTCGGGCCGGATCTGGCATTATGGCGGCGAGGATCCGGACGGATCGATCACGGGCGAAGCGGGTTCGAACGTGTTTCGACGGACGATCGCGACGGCCGCGATCCACGACGGACTGGTCTACGCGGCCGACCTGAGCGGCCGGTTGCATTGCGTGGACTTCAAGACCGGGAAGCGTTATTGGGAGGCCGACCTATTGGCGGCCATTTGGGGATCGCCGATGGTGGTGGACGGCAAGGTGTTCATCGGCGACGAGGACGGGGACCTTTCGATTTTCGCGGTGGGCAAGGAAGAGAAGCTTCTGCGCGAGATCACGTTCCGGTCATCGATTTACAGCACGCCTTCATTCGCCAACGGCGTGCTCTACATCACGGACCGCTCGACGCTCTACGCCATCGCGACCGAATAAGCTGCCCGTCGCTCGCCTCTCCGAGGCGAGTTTCCCTGTCCATAACCTATCCCTAGTCGCTCGCCTCTCCGAGGCGAGTACCCCCTTCCATAACCTATCCCTAGTCGCTCGCCTCTCCGAGGCGAGTACCCCCTTCCATAACCTATCCCTAGTCGCTCGCCTCTCCGAGGCGAGTTTCCCTGTCCATAACCTATCCCTAGTCGCTCGCCTCTCCGAGGCGAGTACCCCCTTCCATAACCTATCCCACTTCAACGCGTCTCGGAGAGACGCGCGACTTTCGCCTCTCCGAGGCGAGTTCCCCCGTCCAAAACCTCTCCCAAGTCGCTCCACGTTGGGTTGGGAACGGCGAACAGCGCCGCCGCAAACGCGATGATTGTTCTCATGGTGATCGCACTCCCCGAAAACGCATTGCCGATCGGATGCCCGCACACCGATTCGCGATGTCGCATTGCGACGAGGCCATCTTACGGCCGATCGCGGGCGTCGGGGCGGGTATTGGCGCCGAGCGTCGCTTCGATGCGGGGACGCGCCGCGTGGAACGGGTCGAGTTGCCTGGCCGATCGACGCTCGGCGCGGACCAGGATCGGAGCGGCGTCCGTCGATCGCACCAGGCCCGCATCACGCGCCTTGAACGCGACGCGGAAGAAACCCGGCAGGTCCCGATAATTCCCGTCGTCGATCACCAGGCGGCCCTCCGAGCCCTCGAACCGATTCCAGTACGTCAGGCGGCACTCGAACGGCAAATGATGCTGGTAGATCAGTTCGCCCACCGGCGGCGCCGCCGTGAGACGCTTTCCATCAAGCGTCACCGACAGCTTCGCCGCGAGACGGGCCGTCGCGAAATCGAGGTACTGTCGTTCGAGTTCCTCAAGCCTCTCCGCCGCGTGGAGCCCCGCTCGAGACAGCTCGTCGCGGATCGTCGTTTCATGAAGGCCGAATCGGTAGGCGATTTCGAGCCGGTCGCCGCGGACGGTCGCCTGAATGGCCCGTTCGACCATTCCCGGCGGCACGTCGTGCGCCCCCGAGGAACGGGGAACGAGGATCCACGCGATCCAAAGCAGGGCCCGCAGGGTCCGGCGCGGCGACGCGGGATCTCGCCGCCACCCATTGCCCGATCGGCCATCGGCCGCCAAGATGGATCGGACCGGCCGCGCGAAGGGACGCTCGGCACCCAAGGACGCTCGCGTGAATCTCACCATAATGCGGCGAATCCGGTTTTGCGCGGGGCACCGGCTCCTTCGGCACGGAGGGAAGTGCGAGTTCTTCCACGGGCACAATTATATCGCCGACTTCCACATCACGTCGACCAACGTCGATGCCGTCGGTCGCGTCATCGACTTCGCCGAACTCAAACGGGTCCTCAAGGGCTGGATCGATGAACATTGGGATCACGCGTTCTTGCTCGGCGCCGAGGACCATAACGGCATCGCCGCGATCCAGAGCGTGACTCCCACCAAGTATTTCATCCTCCCGAACAATCCGACGGCCGAGCATCTCGCGAGGTATCTGCTCGACGTCGTCTGCCCGAGCCTGCTTGGAAACGGGCCCGCCCGCGCGACAAAGGTCGTTGTCTGGGAAACCGACGAGTCGTGTTGCGAGGCAACGTGCGAGGCATGCTGACCTCGGCGCTTCGTTCGGCCCTTTTCCGACCCTCGTCACGACCGGCGCGACCGGATCGGCCGGGGGAAACCGCGTCGACGGCATCGCCCGTTCGAACGGCACGGATCGTGTGAGCTAGAGTTCCAGAAGGAACCGACACACGAGGGCCGCGCATGCGCCGCGCATCGGTCGTCCGGATCGCCGCCGTCCTGTTCGCCGCGATCGGCCTCGCGCCGATCGTACGGAGCGCCGAGTGGACATTTGAATTCCGTCTGGCGAACCGGACGCTCGTCGGGACACCGCTGAACTGGTCCGACGCGCAAATCGTGTTGCTCGGCCGCGACGGCCAACTGATCCCGTTCGCGCCGAACGACGCCCGGCAGTACCGAAAAGTGTCCGACGCGTTTCGATCGTGCACTCCGGCCGAGATGCGCGCGCAGCTCGCGTCCGAGTTCGGACCATCGTTCGAGATCACGGCGACGACCCATTACCTGGTCGTCCACGCGGCGGGCGGGCGGAACCAGTGGGCGCGGCGATTCGAGGAGATCCATCGCGCGTTTGTCCACTATTTCTCGGTGCGGGGCTGGCGCGTACCCGAACCCCGGTTCCCGCTCGTCGCCATCGTCTTCCCGTCGCAGGCCCAGTATTTCGCGTACGCGCGCGGGACCCAAATGCCCATCTCGCGCGACGTGATCGGATATTACGCGCCGATGTCGAACCGGATCGCGATGTACGACATGGCGAGCGCGAATCCGAACGCGCCGATCTCCAACATCGAGACGATCATCCACGAGGCGGCCCATCAAACGGCGTTCAATACGGGCATGCACGATCGGCTGAGGCCTCCACCGCGTTGGCTGGTCGAGGGTCTTGGCACGCTCTTCGAGGCGCCGGGAGTCTGGGACCCGAGGAACCACCCGAGCCCATCCGACCGAATCAACGCGTACCGGCTCGAACGGATGGGGCGCCACCTGCCGCGTCGCGAACGCGGCGCGCTGCTCGGCATGATCTCCGGCGATCGGCTTTTTGAATCCGATCCCGACGCGGCGTACGCGGAATCGTGGGCCTTCTCGCATTTCCTTTCCGAAACGCGTCCGAGGCAGTACATCGAATACCTCCGCCGGACGGCGAACCGGTCGTCGGAACCGGTGGACCCCGTCGACGAATTCCGCTCGGTCTTTGGAGCGAATCTCGCTCAACTCGAAACGCACTACCTCCGCTTCCTCCAGTCGCTCATCGCCGATCATGGTCGGTGATCGGCCCTTGCGCGCACGGCGCGAGGAGGCCGTTCGCGGCGAGGATTCGGGTGGTTGACACGGGTGGCGGCTCGCCTATGCTGGACCCGTGCGGCGGCCCGTGCGCCGCGTTCCCGCCTTCCCCGCCGCGCTTTCCGGGACCGACCCCATGACCGGCCGCACGCGACGATCCTTCTTGCGGTGTTCCGCGTGGCTCGGAACGCTTGGATCCGGCGCGGTCGGCGTCGAGCCGACCGGACGATTCGCTCCCCGCTTCCTTCCGTTCGCCCATGCCGATGCGCCTGCCTCGCGAAAAAAGGGCGATCGGATGGCGTACGGGCTTGTGACATACCTTTGGGGACAGCACTGGACGCTCGAACAACTCATCGCGAACTGCGACAAAGCGAATGTGCTCGGCGTCGAACTCCGCACGACCCACAAGCACGGCGTGGAACCGAACCTCGATCGCGCGGCGCGCGCCGATGTCGCGAAACGGTTCGCGGACAGCCGCGTCAAGCTCGTCGGACTCGGCGGCAACGAGCGGCTCGACCATCCCGACGCGGCCTCGCTGCGCAAGGCGGTCGAGGAAGTCAAACGGTTCCTTCAATTGAGCCACGATGTCGGCGGCTCGGGCGTGAAGGTCAAGCCCGACCGGTTCCATGCGGATGTGCCCAGGGAAAAGACGATCGAACAGATCGGAACGACGCTGAACGCATTGGGCGCCGCCGCCAGGGATCTGGGCCAACAGGTCCGGTTGGAGGTCCATGGCCAGTGCGCGGAACTGCCGACGATTCGGGCCATCCTGGACATCGCGAACCACGATCACGTGGCCATTTGTTGGAATTCGAACGCCCAGGACCTCCAGGGCGAAGGCCTTCGCCGCAATTTCGAACTCGTGTCGCATCGCTTCGGAGCGACCTGCCACGTTCGGGAACTCGATTCGCCCGACTATCCGTACGAGGAGTTGATCGGGTTGTTGGTGGGAATGGACTACCAGGGATGGGTGATGCTGGAAGCGAGCGGTTCGCCGGCCGATCCGGTCGCGGCGCTCGCCGCGCAGGGCGCCCTCTTTCAGAAAATGGTCCGCGCCGCGCAAGGGTGAATCCGCGCGGAACGTGTCACCGCATGGGCTCGATCACGGCGGGCCGGGAGTTTTCATTGATGTCCAATGTCGTGGGGCCTGTTTCGCGCGAACGCCAAGCGGGGACGATGCGGGCCCGCTTCCGACGCGATCGCATCGTCGCGTGCGCCGTCTTGATCGCGTTCGGCTTGGTGTTTCCGGCGTCGACCGCGCGTTCGGAGGACCGCCTGCGGGCGCTGCAGACGGCCGCCGTGGAGCAGGGCCGGTCCGACGCGTTCCATTGGGGGACTCGTCCCGATCGATTGTCGAATTGGACGAGCCATTCCAACCGGTTGATTCCCGTCTATTCGTTTGGTTGGACGCTCGAGGAAGTCGCCGGCGCGCGGAGCGTGTATCGGAGCGAAGACGCCGTCCGCCGAATCTACGGACGCATTCCCGAGGAAACCGTGAATTCGAGCGCGGAGTACTTCGATCAGACCGACGTCCATCGACTCCAGGCGCGCGCGGCGGAGGCGGGCAAGCGGTTCATCGTGCTGATCGTCTTCGACGGCATGGACTGGCAAACGACGCGCGCGGCGGCCATCGCGCGTTCAAATCAAGCGGGTTATGCGTCGGGCCGAGGCAACGGTCTTCACTTCCAGGACTACCGCGGCGCAACAACCGATTTTGGATTCATGGTGACCAGCCCGCACAACGACGGCACGTCGGTCGACGTCAACGCGCAGACGGTCGCGAATCCCGGTGGCAAGACGGCGGGCGGGTACAGCGCGGCGCGCGGGGGCGCGACGCCATGGAGCGTGCCCCCGAACGGCGAATACCTGATCGGGAAGAATCGCGACTGCCCGCACGCGGTTACCGATTCCGCATCGTCGGCGACGTCGATGACGGCGGGAATCAAGACCTACAACGACTCGATCAACGTCGACGCCCAGGGAGCCCAGGCCCAGACGATCGCCCACCAGTTGCAGAAGATAGGTTATGCGATCGGCGTGGTCTCGTCCGTTCCGATCAGCCATGCGACGCCGGCCGCCGCGTACGCGCACAATGTGCACCGGGACGACTATCAGGATCTGACCCGGGACCTGCTCGGGCGTCGATCCGTATCGCATCCCGAACATCCGTCGCCCGGTGTCGATGTGCTGCTCGGCGCCGGCTGGGGCGTGGAGAAAGCCGAGGATTCGAATCAGGGAACGAACTTCGAGGCCGGGAACCGGTTCATCGCGCCGAGCGATCTGGCGGCCATCGATGCGGCGACCGGCGGTCCCTATCGCGTCGTGCACCGAACGGCCGGGATGAAGGGCCGTGAGGTCCTCGATCAAGCCGCGCGTGCGGCCATCGACCGCCGTCAGCGGCTCTTCGGGCTCTTCGGCCACAAGGAAACGGGCCATTTGCCGTTCCGTACGGCCGATGGAAACCACAATCCGACGGCCGGGGTCGCGATCAAGGCGGGCAAGTTGACGCCGGTCGCCGCCGAGTCGTATTCGGAGGCCGACATCGCCGAAAATCCGACGCTCGCCGACATGACTCGAACGGCGCTCGATGTGCTCGCGTCGCGGTCGGATTCGTTCTGGCTTCTGATCGAAGCGGGCGACGTCGATTGGGCGAACCACTCCAACAACATCGACAGTTCGATCGGCGCCGTGATGAGCGGCGACGATGCGTTTCACGCGGTGACGGAATGGGTCGAGACGCGGGGCGCATGGGAGCAAACCGCCGTGATCGTGACGGCGGACCACGGCCATTATCTCGTACTCGATCATCCGGAAGCGCTGCTCGACCCGACGACTCGGCCAGCCGCGCCGTAATCGGTCGCGCCGCGGCCCGGATCGGGCCGATGCGCCCCGCGCGGCGCGTGAATGACGGGCCGTGCCCGGGCCCCGGGGTCCGCCGATGTCCGACACCAGTAACCGAATCGACCCGCTCCCGAACGATCGCGCCGAGCCGCTCGCCGCGCCGAGGCGGGCCGCGCGTCCGGAATTGCTGGCGCCGGCGGGCGACGCGGATTGCCTGCGCGCCGCTGTCGAAAACGGCGCGGATGCCGTCTATTTCGGGCTCGATCATGGATTCAACGCGCGGGCGCGGGCAGTCAACTTTCCGATCGACGAGCTGGCAGGGACGATGCGCGGCTTGCATCGCCGAGGCGTTCGCGGCTACGTCACGTTGAACACGCTCGTCTTTCCCGCCGAACTTCCGGAGATGGAGCGGACGATTCGGCGCGTCGCCGAATCGGGGGCCGACGCGGTCCTCGTTCAGGATCTCGGGGTCGCCCGTCTGATTCGCGAGGTGTGTCCCGACTTTCCGATCCACGCGTCGACCCAAATGTCGCTCACGAGCGCGGAGAACATCCTGGTCGCGGAGGAGCTGGGGATCGAGCGTGTCGTGCTGGCGCGCGAGTTGTCGATCGAGGAGATCCGCGCGATCCATCGGCGGTGCGGTATTGTGCTCGAGGTCTTCGTGCACGGCGCGCTGTGCGTCGCCTATTCCGGCCAGTGCCTTACCAGCGAATCGCTCGGCGGCCGAAGCGCGAACCGTGGCCAATGCGCCCAGGCGTGCCGTTTGCCCTACGAACTCGTCCGCGACGGCAAGGACGTCGATCTGGGGGACGTCCGCTACCTGCTGAGCCCCCAGGACCTCGCGGCCCATGATCTGATCGGGGAACTCATCGACGCCGGCGCGGGCGCGTTCAAGATCGAAGGCCGGCTCAAGACGGCCGAGTACGTGGCCAACATCACGAGCCATTACCGGCACGCGCTCGACGCGGCGCTCGCCGGCCGGCCCGAGCGGCTGGATCCGCGCGAGGTCGACGAAATGGAACTCGCCTTCTCCCGTGGGTTCTCCGCCGGCTGGCTGCGGGGCGATGACCATAAGGCGCTCGTGCCGGGCCTTGGTTCCGCGAACCGCGGCGTGCGGCTTGGAACGGTCACGCGCGTGCGCGGGCGGCGCGTGTCCGTGCGGCTCGTCCGACCGGTCAAGCCGGGCGACGGCATCGTGTTCGCGGGCGATCGAGCGCGCTGCGAGGAACAAGGCGGGCGCGTCTTCGGCGTGTTCGTCGATGACCGGCCCGTCGAGCACGCCGTCGACTCGGGGATCGCCGAAATCGTCCTCGCGCGCGGAGCCATCGACCCATCGACGATCTTTCCGGGACAAGTCGTATGGAAGACCGACGATCCCGAGCTAGCTCGT
This sequence comes from Planctomycetota bacterium, assembly GCA_016872725.1. GTDB lineage: Bacteria > Planctomycetota > Planctomycetia > Pirellulales > Pirellulaceae > VGZC01. The sequence continues at coordinate 5,184 of VGZC01000049.1, read as the reverse complement.
CGGTGGCGCAAGACGTTCGCGGGCGAAACGCCGCGCCGCAAGATCGCCCTGCGATGCTCGGTGCGCGCGGCGGTCGGCGAACCGCTCGTCGTCACGGCACGCGCGGAGAACGGCGGCGCGTGCGAGGTTCGAGGGGATGAACGGTTGGCCGCCGCGCGAAATCGGCCCGCCGATCAGCCGTTCCTCGCCGCGCAGCTCGGGAGGCTCGGCGCGACCCCCTACGAACTGGTTGAGTTCGAAGGGGCCATCGAGGGCGAGCCGATGGTTCCGCTGAGCATGCTCGGACGGATCCGGCACGCGATGATCGAGCGTCTCGAAGAAAGCGCGGGCACGCCCGCTTCGCGAACGATCGGGAGTCCGGACTCGCTCGAACGGCTTCGCGCCGATCGGAATCGCTCGGCGCGTCGCGACGCGCCGTCGGAGCCGAGCGGTTCGTTGCCCATCCTGCGCGTCCTTTGCCGCGCGGTACACCAGATCGAGGCGGTCTTGGAGGTCGGCGCTCGGAATCTATATGCCGACTTCCCGTCACTCGACGAGATGCGGCGCGCCGCGTCCCTGGCGCGGAACGCCCGGGCCGAACTGGTCCTCGCGACGCCGCGCATCCAGAAGCCGGGTGAAATCGGCCTGTTTCGCGCGATGGCGAAGTTGGAACCGGACGGCGTCCTGGTTCGGAACCTCGCGGGGCTTGCCTTCTTCCGCGACGCCGGAATCAGCGTGGTCGCCGACTTCTCGCTCAATACGGCCAATGACCTGTCGTTCGCGTTCTTGCGGGACCGGGGCGCGGTCCGTGTGGTTCCCTCGTACGACCTGAACCGCGATCAACTATCGGATCTGGTGTCCGCGTGTGGACCCTGGGGTCTCGAAATCGTCGCGCACCAGCACATGCCGCTATTCCACATGGCGCACTGTGTGTTTTGCGCCGTGATGTCGCCCGGCCACGATCGGACGGATTGCGGGCGCCCGTGCGACGCGCACACCGTGCGACTTCGCGACCGGGTCGGCATGGAACATCCGCTGCTCGCCGATGTCGGTTGCCGCAATACGCTGTTCAACGCGGTCGCGCAGAGCGCGGCGGAAGTCGTGCCCGCGTTGATCGCGAACGGCATCCGCGACTTTCGCGTGGAACTGCTCGACGAGGACAGCCAAGCCGCGCGGCGCGTCGTCGAGCTCTACGCCGATCTGCTCGCGGGCCGAGCGCGCGGACGCGACGTATGGCGCACGCTGCGGGCCGCCAACCGAGTCGGCGTGACGCGAGGCACGCTCGAAGAACGCCGCGACCCGCTCGCCATCCTCTGATGCGCCCGTCCCCGCGATGCCATTGGTCGTCCGGTCGGCGCGGCGATCCGCCGCGAGGATCAGTTCGGACGCGATCCGCCGAGCCGATAGAGGGCCTTGTCGGTCCGGTAGTAAAGTTCTCCGTCGAGCGCCGCGGGTGTCGCGAAGATTTCTCCGTCGAGCGTGTTGCGGGCGAGCAGACGGAACTCCTTGCCGGGGGCGAGCACAAACGTCGTACCCTCGCGGTTCGCGACGTAGATCCGGCCATCGGCGAACATCGGCGACGAACTGAAATTGCCGCCGAGCCGATCGCTCCAGACGACATCGCCCGTCTTCGCGTCAAGGCAGGTCGCGATTCCCTTGTCGTTCACGAGGTAGAGCAGGCCGTCGACGAGCAGCGGCGAAGGCATCTGGGGAACTTGCCGTTCCGATTTCCAGGCGATTTCCGGACCGTTCGGACCTTTCAAACGGATCGCAAGCAGCTCGGGACGCATGAAGCACGTGCTCACGTAGAGCATGCCGTCGTCGACGACCGGCCGAGCGACGATCGAGAATCCCAGTACGCCGTACGCGACTTTCCAGACCTCCGCGCCCGTCTCGGGTTCGTAGGCGTAGACCCAGTTCGCCGCCGACGAGAGTACGAGCTCGCGTCCGTCAAGCTCGACAATCAGCGGTGTTCCGTACGCCTTCTTGAGCTGGGGGTTCTCGTCCATCGTTCCGCTGCGGGGCGTCTTCCACGCGAGCTTCCCGGTCCGCGCGTCGAGCGCCGCGATGTACTGTTCGTCGCTTCCGTCGCACGGAATGATCAGCAGGTTGCGCCAGAGAACGGGCGAACTGCCCGGCCCGTTCTCGTGCGCGATGCGCAGCGTCTGGTTCGTCCACTCAATCCGGTTTTCGCGCGTGTCGTAGCACGCCGTGCCGTTCGTTCCGAAGTGGCAGTAGAGTTTCCCGTCGGAGAGGATCGGGGTCGGCGAGGCATACGAATTGAGCGTGTGGATCGGCTGGGGCTTCGCGACGTCGAGCAGCTCCACGTCGTGGAGCCGCTTACCCGTTTCCCGCTCGATGCCGATCGCCCGCAAGCTCACCCGGTCCGCGACATGCAGGGGCTGCGGGTTCGTGTTGCCGGTGAGCCGTTTCTCGCGGTCCGATTCCGGCGCCTCGGCCGCGATCGCCGTCGTCACCCAGATCATGTTGCCCTCGATCACGGGCGACGACCAGCCTCGACCGTGGATCTCGGTGCGCCACCGCACATTCTCCGATTCGCTCCACGTCTCGGGAAGATCGCGGGCCGCCGCGTGGCCTTGTCCGCCCGGGCCTCGCCATTGCGGCCAGTCGGCGGAAGCGGGACGCGTTCCCAACGCCGCGGTCAGGGACAAGCTCAAAAGCGAACAAACAACAAACGCTCGGTGGATCACGTCAAGAAGCTCCGGTCGAGGGTGTGATGCGAGGCGAGGCCGTACGATGCGGTTCCGATCCGATCGGCCCCCCCACGGCCTATTCGTGCCGCAGGGCCTCGATCGGGTCCATGTTCGCAGCGCGGTAGGCCGGATACAAGCCGAAGACCACGCCGACACCGACGGCGATCCCGAGCGACGCGAGGATCGACCAGGTCGCGATGCGGGGTTCGAGTTCCTTGATCGTCTGCGGAAGGGCGCTCATCTGCGCGGGAAAGAACCGCTCCGCCGAGACGCGCACCAAGTCGACGGTCGGTCCGCATGCGGCGCCAAGGCCGACGCCGAGCGAGCCGCCGAGCCCGGTCAGCACGACCGCTTCGATCAGGAACTGGTGCACGATATCGCGTTTTCGGGCGCCGAGCGCGCGGCGCACGCCGATCTCGCGCGTGCGCTCCGTGACGGTGGCGAGCATGATGTTCATGATGCCGATGCCGCCGACGACGAGCGAGATTCCCGCGATCAAGACGAGCAGCAGATTGAACATCATGCGGAGTAACTCCGCTTGCCGCAGCAGCTCTTTGGGCACCACCACCCCAAAGTCCTTGCGAGGGTGGTACTTCTCCATGAGCGTTCTGATGATGTCGGCCGCCTGATCGACATCGTCGAGCGACCGGATGGTGACGGTGACCTGGCTGAGCTGAACGACTTCGCCCTCGCGGCTCCCCGATCGGCTCGTGAAAACCGTGTCGCCGATCCGCGCCCGAAGCGTTTCGATCGGAATGTACGCGTCGAAATCGAAATCCTGCGAGTCGAGACTTCCGCCGATCGCCGCCGTCGGATCACGCTCGGCCGTGCGGCCGACCACCACGTAGAAGTCGTTCTCGATCTTCACCGTCTGCCCGATCGGATTCGTGAGCGGAAACAGTTGCTGCGCCGTGCTCGCCGCGAGCACGCACACATTGGTCGGAGGGGCTCCGTCGAGCGGCGTGAGGAAACGGCCGCGGTCGAGCGTGAGCCGGTTTTGGCTGAAGTAGTCGGGCGTGCAGCCCACCACACGCGATTCCACACTCCGTTCCTGGAACCGGATCTCCTTGCGGATCTCCCGCATCGGGACAGCCTTCTCGACCCCAGGCACGTTGGAGAGGATCCGCTTGAAATCGTCCCGCAAGATGCCGTATTCCAAAAAAAACGAACTCGTCCCTCCCGATGAGCCTTGTTCGGTCGGCTTCACGCTCCGCACGATCACGTTGGTCGCGCCCAGGTCCTTGATCTGCTGCTGCGCCTGATAGCTGACACCCTCGCCGAGAGCCACCAGCCAGATGACGGCCGTGATGCCGATGAGGATGCCAAGGACAGCGAGTCCCGACCGCAACTTGTGCAGGAGGAGGCTGAAAACGCCGATGCGCAGCGTTTGTAGCAGGCGAGCCAACACGACACGTCACCTCTTCCCGGTTCGAGCCAAACCCGGCGAATCCCAGGCATGCCGACACAAAGCCGCCGAATCGCTCGGCGGCGGTCCGCGAACCAACGCGCGCCTATTGGGGAGGCGGCCCGCCTCCACCAGGTCCGAACCCGCCACCGCCTCCTCCCGATCGGAGCTTGTCCCGCATTCCGTCGATTTCCGCCTGATCGATGAACCCGTCGGCGTTCGCATCCATGCGTTCGAACATCGGTCGCATCGGCTCGGGAAGCTCCTCAGGGCTCACCTTCCCGTCGCCGTCCTTGTCGAACGACATCAGGTTCCCCATGCCGCCGCCGCCGGCCCCTCGGCCTCCCGCGCGATTCCGCATGGCCGTCATTTCCGTGGCGTCCAGGAATCCGTCCGCGTTCGAATCGACGCGATCGAAGAACGACTGCATGAACGCCGGTACTTCCTCCTTCGAGAGTTTTCCGTCGCCGTCCTTGTCAAGCTGCGTCATGTCGAGACCTCCCGGTCGGCCTCCAGGTCCGCCGGGACCACCCGCACCCAGACCACCCGCACCGGGACCACCCGCGCCGGGACCACCCGCGCCGGGACCACCCGCACCCGGACCACCCGCGCCGGGACCACCCGCGCCGGGACCACCCGCGCCGGGACCACCCGCGCCGGGACCTTTTCCGGACTCCCGGGCGCCGGGCGAGTCCTTACCGAATCGAGCGGACGCATCGGCGGGCTCGGATTCGCCGCTCGTTTCGGTCGACGATTGGTTCGCCGCGGCGACAACGGCGCGCGGATTGCGAATGACCTGATCGCCGACGGCGACGCCGTCCTTGACTTCCACGAACTGGTCATTTGTTTTTCCGAGAACGAGCGCGCGTCTTTCCGGTTGGCCGTCCTTCGCGACCCAGCAGAAGTGCTTGCCCTGATCTTCGACGATGCAGGCGACCGGCAGTGTCAGGACGTCCTTGAGATGATCGACGAGGATCTCGACTTCCGCCGTCATGCCCGGCTTGAGCCCCGTGGATTCGCCTCCGATCTTGACGATCGTCGCGTATTTCTTCACCGATGAGGAGAAGAAGTTACCGGGTTCGGGCT
>VGZC01000048.1 GCA_016872725.1 Planctomycetota bacterium | reverse complement strand
CGTGAGATAGGTTTGTCCATTCGGCCCGAAACTCATCTGGACCCGACGCGACGTCAGATAGTCGGGCTCCGGCGGAACGACGGCGCCCACCGGAAGACCCAGCGGATTGACGAAGTCGTTCTGGCCGTCGTTGTCGATGTCCGAGTTGAAACCGACCGAGTTGGGGTCGATCGGCCAACCGACCGATCCGACGACACCGTACTGCCCCGGCATAATGAAGAGCGGATTGGACGTGGTGTTGGAGAAGTACGTGCCTTCCGGCGGCATCGGCGCGTTGCTTCCGACAGGGCTCGTGAAATAGGCGTATCGGGTCTCACTGCCGCGAAGGAATTCGAGCCTCCACACCGGGGCGCCGCCGGGCGCGGTCCGCGTGATGGCGACGCCGCTGCTGAAATTCACGCCCCACGGATTCAAATCCGATCCGTGGCTCGACGTCGCCCACGGATTATACAGTTCGACAAATGCCGCTCCGCGAGGCCGATACGGCTGCTGCCAGGTCGTACCCGACCGGTTCACACGCACGTCGTGCCACGCGAACGCCTCGGTGATCAGCAGTTCGGGGCGCTCGCATCCCCAGACCACCGCCCGCTCGGCCGTCTCGTTCGTCGTCGTCAGGTCTTGGTCCACATCCCAGCCGTTGAACGGATTCGTGTCGTATTCGAATGGCGTCATGACCGAATCCTGGTCCCGGAAATCGACGACGTTGATCGCCCACTGCGCGATCCGCGCGTATTCGGCGGGATCCGTCACATTGCCGACGACGAGCATGAGCACATAGAGCTGGCGAGCCAGGAGCTGGCGATCGGTATAGGCATTGGGATTGGCGAGGTTGAGCTGCGTCAACGGCCGGTTCAAGTCGAGCGGCATGCCGTAGACGACCTCGGGCGGCAGCGTCCGTTCCGTTACCAACCGCTCCATTAAGGCCCGCATCTGGTCGGGAGTCAGGTTGTTGGGCAGGAACGGTTCCACCAGTTCCACAAAGGCGTTGGTCGGTTCCAGCGCCGGACCTCCCTTATTCACTTCCTTTTGGATCTTGAGGAGTCCCAGGTCCCAGCTCTCGGTCGTGATCGAATTGCGGAAACTTGGCATCGCGCCGAGCATGAGCGGGTCGAGATTGCCGTCGCCGTCGATGTCATAGAGGACCGGGTTCAGCAAACGCGAAGGGATCGCGTTCGCATCCCAGTCCGACGCGCGCAACAGGCGTTCGAGCTCGGCGAGGCCGAAGAGCGTATCATTGGCGCCCGGCGCGTAACCGCGCATCGCGTCGGCGCGGAGTTCATACGGCGAATCGATCAAGGGGCTTGGATGATAGGGTGGCTCGAGCGCGGGCATGCCTCGAGGATCCATGCCGTACCGCAGCGCGCTGTGGAAATCGATGAACGACGACGACGCGAGGTAGTTGCGGAATTTGAGTTCGGAAGGCGAACCGACCGTGGCCGCATCGTCGCCGACGATACCCGGCGTCGCGCCCGTGCCGTACCGCATGGCGAGCAACTGCGCGTACCAGGTCGCGGCCGCGCCTTCCTTCACGTTGTTGGCCAGCGCCGGCATCGCGTCATGGGCCGCTTGCGCCAGCACGTCAAACAGCGTGACATCGGCGGGCCCCACGCCGCTACCCTGGCCCCGCGATGCAATCGAGAACGTGTTCGAGTACTGCGGATCGGTCGACGCGTTGCCGCGCGACGGGCGGTAACGCGGTGTCCCCCCCGAATCGAGAATCGTCCAGGTTGCGGGTGTGGTCAGGTGCGAGCCGCTTCCGTGGAAGTTCACGTTGATGCGACCGTCCAGATCGACGCACCGGACGGCGACCAGCGGCCGGACTTGGCGCCCGTTTCGGCCCGTCTGGAGCGGAAGCCCAATGTCGATCCAACGCGCGTCGCGCGTTCCATCGCCGTCCGTGTCCACCGATGCGGGATTCAGATTGACCTCCGGAGGCCCGAGTCCGCGGAACGACGGTTGCGTCAAGTCGATCGGATCGGCGAGGTACAGATTCGAGTCGTCGACGGCATCGTACGATTCGTCGGGATACGCGACGTTGTTCGGCAGGCCGTTGTAAGGACGTCCATTGACGAGGATCGTGACGACCGCGTTGGCCGCGTTGCCCGCGATCGCGTTCAGGCTCGGCGCCTGATACGCGTTGTTCGGCCACGTCACCCGGATCTCCGCGTACTCGTACTGGCCGTTCGAATCGAGCGGCAGGTCGCTGAACGGGAACGGAGCGGTCGGCGGCGATGCGCTGATGCGCCGCGCGTACGATGTGATCGGCACAGTGTTGTTGCGCAGGCCGTGGGGAGGCACGACGGCCGGAATCGCCGGATTGGGGAGCACGTTGATGAACGTCAGATGCTGGCCCATGTAATAACCGAACATCCACGGAGCCTGATGCGTGGGCGTATTCGGCGGACGGCCGCTATCATCTGTCGGCAGCGTTTGCGGGAAATACGCCGTCCGGCGGTCCGTGATCGTCCGCCAGAACACGAAATCGCCGACCGATTGGCTCGGCGGCGCGCTGTAAGGGTAGCCCTGGTTCGGAATCACCTCGGGAACCGGAACGTGCAATGTCATCGTGTTCCCGGCGACGTTCACGATGCCCGCGTAGGCGATGAACCCGTCGAGCCCGTAGAGGTCGGCGAGCAGGTCGTTCGTGCCGATGTTCGAGTTCGGATCGCGCGTGCCCCGGACGACCTGATAGAGGGCCGTGTCGAGCAGTTTTTGCGGAGGATCGCCGTACATGCCGACGCGGGCCTGGCTTTGCGCGCCCCGCATGTAGTGGCTCGCCACCAGCAGGAACGTCGTTCCGATCACGACGAAGAGCGAGAGGAGCGTCAGCACGACGAGCAGCACGACACCGCGACGCCGCGCGCCGAGTCGATTCACCGGGGGGATCCGCATGGTGGCCTCCGATCGCATCGATCACCTCATCGGGACTCGCGAACCATTCAAGGAGTCCAGAGCGACGAGTTTTCGAGGCGAATCGTCTTTTCAAATACGGCGACGACCCCGCTGAGGATGGTCGCTTGCGTCGGGAACGCGACGTTCGGATTCCAATCACCGCCGTCGAGGAACACCTCGCGTCCCCAGACATCGTAGTTGGGATCAAGCGTCTGCGTCGTATCCAAAACCGACTCGGCGTCGACCGACTCGATCTTGTACCATCGGAATACGGCCGCGCCCGGAGTCGCCGGAGTCTCCGGGTCTCGAAGCCGCGCGCCGAGCATGACCCATGATCCGGGCCGGATCTGTTCGAGGTCCTCTTTGGGTCGTCCGGGTCGCGTCGCGAACGTCACATCGCCTCCGCCACCGCCCAAGCCCGAGAAGATCGGGACGTTCAGCACGGTTTCGATCGGCTCCATGGTGACGTCGACATTGGCCTTGATATCGGTATCAAGGTTCCGGTTCTCGAAAACGACGATCGACAGCGTATAAAGATTTTCGTGCGCGGGGCCTCCGGTCGCGGCGAGGATCGGGCTGAGCGTCGCGAGCCATGACATGCTTCCCTCATACTGCCGCTTTTCCGGATTCGCGTTCAGATCGTAGCTGAATACGCCGACCGGCGGCTGCGTCGCGTCGGTCGGCCGTTCAAAAAGGAGATCGTCGTTCAGGAAGAAGATCTCGTCCGCGACGGTGCGCGGGATGGTGAAAAGCGGATTGGGATTGCCGGCCAGCACGGGTGACGCGCCGGGCGTGGTGCGCAGCGTGACCCGCGCCATGCGCGGTTCGGGTGATTGGTCGAGCGGTAACACGGCGGTCGGAACGTCCGGGAACAGCGTGGGCAGCGTATGGCCGTCGTTGACGGCGCGGGCGACGTATTGCGGATCGATGCAGAACGACGCGCCGACGCCGGTCAAGGGCACGGGAAACGCGACCGGAAGCGCCCACACGGCCGGGTTGCTCACGAACGGAACGAACGCATTGACACCGGCGTTGGGATTCCACACGGCCCACATGTCGGGGCGCCCCATGCCCCGCACGTCGAACTCGGCCACCGCGCTCTGGCCCATGGCGCCGGCCCGATCGGATGCGATGCCCTTGCGCATGCGATACGCGCCGAGCGGAAACAGGGCGATTACGCTCAGCAGGCCCACGGTCGCGACGCCGATCGAGAACATGACTTCGAGCAATGTGACGCCGCGCCGCGCCGCGCGTTCGTTCGTTCGTTCGTTGCCGGCACCCGTTGACACGCTAGCGTCCCCCGATATCTTGCGCGGAGATGGCGAATTGCCGGGCCGTCGCCAAGAGGCCGGGCATCAAGAGCGGCGGGACGGGCGTCCCGACCGACGGAGCGTAGGCGACCAGATCGTTGTTCTCCGCCGTCGTCACCTTGCCCGTGCGGTGCGCGATGGCCACCCAGAGATTGTCGGCGTCCATCAAATTCGAAAACTCCTCGGGGCCGCGCGCGAACGCGTCCCCGCCCGGCAGAACCTGTTCGATTCGGCCGACGAGCAAGAAGATCGTGCCCGTCGGCTCGGTGCGGACGAGCCGCAGGACGGGCGGCGAGCCCGGTTGATAAATGCTGGAATACACGCATTGCACGGTTCCGTCAGGCTCGAACAGGATCACGATGTCCGTGTCGTCGGGCGTGCCCGACGGCGTCCATGTGTTCATGTCCGCCGGGTCGGCGGCCGTGAATTGGTTGAAGTCGGGTTCCATACCCGAGACCGAGAGATCGACGACGATTCCGTTGGGCAAATTGACCGGAAGGGCGCCCGTGCGGATGGTCGTCTGGCCGGTGGAACTGAACGTGCCAAGCCGCACCGGACTGCGCTGGATCTGGTATCCGACATCCACCATCGGCGGCGGCGCGCCGACGCCGACCGGCAGCGCGCGGCGCGGCGGAACGCGGAACCACAGGTCGACGATATCGGGGTTGTTGGCCGCGTCGGGCACGACGATCTCGAGGATCTCGTAGACGATCCCCTTGAAGTCGAATTGGATCATGTCGCCGACGGAGACAATGCTCGGAAGCAACGCGCTGCCCTGCACGCGGGCCGTGAACGGGCGATGCAAGGCTTCGACGTAGAGCGGTGACGTGAACGTCGCGGCGGGCGGTGGATTCATGCGTACAGGGATGCCCGGAGCCGTTGGCGCGGGGATCCGAGCGAACGCCGTCGCTTCGTCGCCTGCGTACGGAATGGGGCTCTCCGCGACAAAAAGCTGCGTCGCGTAGAACGAGCCGGTGGCAAACGCCGTATCGCCCCGTCGTAGGAGGAGTCCGACCGGCCGACCCAACTCGGCCGCCCGCGCCTTGACCCGCGTGATGAGCGCGTTGAGTTGCCGGGATGCCTCGCGCACTTTCCGCCCTTGCACCGAAATGCGCAGGAGGGGCACGGCGACCGCCAACAGCAGCACCGATACGCTGATCACAATCAGCAGTTCGACGAGCGTCATGCCGCGACGCCGTGGACCGGGACGCATGTTCGTTTACCGTATTTCAATCAAGTGACTTGAGATATTGTCGTCCGCATATGAGTTGTTCACATTGCGCTCGCCGATCAAGTACGGCGAACTGCTAACGGGATTGATGTCTTGAATCCCACCGTAGGGGTCCATCAACGGGGTGACCGCGCGATAATTGTGTGACCAGACGCCGTTGCCCGGAATGACCGTTGGAGGTTGAGGTGGCGGTACGCCAGGCGGTTGATTATCGGAAATCAAACCCGGCTCTCGATCCGGTCCCATCGAGAAGACGAGGGGGAAAAGGGAATAGGGTACGAGTGAAGCCGCGATTTTCCAGCGTGCATCTACATACAGCGGATCCAAATGGTCCGGTTGCCGATTGCGATTCCCGGTTTGGATGGTCGAGTCCTGAAGGAAGCCAGGCGCCCATCGAAGGAATTGCAACGGGGTTCCCCATCCATCGAGGATCTCGGGCATGCCGTCGTCGTCGGTGTCCTGAATCTCCGTACTTCGGAAGTACGCGAGTGCGGGGCCGTCCTGGTCCTGCAATTCCGCCAAGATCAGATACAGACACTCAGCGTGCTGATTCCACTCCGTCCACAATTCCCAGTCGGGCGCGACGGTGGTCGCCAGCTTCTGTCGCAACTGAAGTTGACGGGCCGCTCGCGCGACATACCGTCTCAGGAGTCTCGGAGGCTGAATCGTGGCCGAGACGCCGCTCTCCGCAAGGGTGACCGAAATGGGGCCGGCCGGCACAAACGCCGAACCGTTCCACACGATGATATCGGACTTGCGATCGGGAAGCTCCATACGCATGGTATCACGCAGCAGCCATAGCCGAGCTTCCAATCGATCTCTCGGTGTCTCCGCGCCCGGGACCGAATAGGTGATAGCGAGTTTGCGTGTTGGATAGGTTTCCCAATGGGTAGTCACCAGATCGCCGATTTTCGCAACCTGCGCGTGCGATCGCGATTCGCTCGCCTGCTGCTGAGCGCCCCAGAGGGCGACGAGCGACGTGGCCGCGAGGAGAGCGGCCACGGCCATCGAAACCATGAGTTCGACCAGAGTGAACGCGCTATTCCGCGACCGGCCCATCAACGTGCGTCCTTCATCGTTTGGCCTTCCGAAAAGTTCGCCAGGTTGTCGTTCTGGCCGACCTGGTAGACGTCCGCCGTCGCGGGCGGCGGATTGTTCACATCGTACGATGGATGGTACCAGCCGCCCGACGGAAACCGCGTGAAAAAGGGAACCGTGTTGCCGTTCGGATCGGCGAACGCGATCACGTTCGCGGCCGACGCGAACCGGGGCCCGAATTCCCCGTCGATCCCCGCGCACACGATCTGAAACGTGTCGCGGTTCACGAAATGCACCGCGCGGTCCCGCAGCACAAAGTCGCGCGATCCGGCCACCGGATTAAAGCCCGTGTTGGCCGTATCCGACTTGTACGGCAGGGCGACCGTCCAGCCCGTCCCGTCGGGCGCTTGCCACGCGAACGACGCGTAACCCGGCACTTGATTCGAACCGCTCGTATACGTGAACCCATACGTGCGCGAATCAAAATAGACATACGGCGTCGTATTGCCGCCCGACGGAAGGTATGCCGCGCCCGTCGTGTAGGTGCCGGTCGTCTCGATGTGCAGCCGAGACTCATCGAACGTGAAAAGCGGTTCCGCCCGGTCCTGGATGCGCCAGGCGATCGGCGTCGTGGCGTCGCCCGTGATGATGAGCGGTCCGCCGGCGCCGGTGAACGGCTGCCTCGGGTTCTTGCTCAGCCCCCCCAGCCAGAACACGAGCGATTCGGCCGCGCTGATCGACGGCGCGAATGCCGCGATCCGAGTCATTTCGGCCGCATCGATGCGGGGAAACGCCTTGCGGATGTGCCGATAGGCGACCGTCTGATTGAACGGCCGGACGGGCGCGTCCGTGAAATCGGGTGGAAAATCCTTGTACCGGTCCTTGTATGCGACGATCGCCATCTCGAGGTTGTTCAGATCGGTCGCCATGGCGAAGTTGCTGCCCCGCCGGATGACGGCCGTCATGACCGGATAGAGCAGGGCCATGAGGATGCCGATGATCAGGATGACGACGAGCAGTTCCACGAGCGTGAACGCCGATCGGCTTCGAACGCGGATGGACATCGGTTCGGTCTCCGTGAATGCATGATTCCGTCGCAATGCCCTTCGCGCCGGAGGCGGTTCCGTTTTCAGTTTTCAGTGTTCCGTTTTCAGTGGGGGATTAGGTGAGGCCTTGGATGAGGCTGACGAGCGGCAGGAAGAGGGCGATGACGATGAACCCGACCGCTCCACCCAGGAAGCAGATCAGCAGCGGTTCGAGCAAGGCCATCAAGCCGTCGGTGAGCGTCCGGACCTCTTCGTCAAACGTATCGGCGACCTTGAACAACATCGTGTCGAGTTCGCCGGTCTCCTCGCCCACGTCGACCATGTTCACGACAAGATCATCCACGACGCGGTCGTTCATCTTCCAGAAATAGAACAGCGCGCCGACGGCCGCGCCCGCCGCCACGACGCTCGCCCCCATCTGCTGCAGCTTGGGCATCATGAGGATCGGGATGAACGGCCCCGCGCCGGTCGCGACCCAGAAGAACAGGGCGATCGGATGGAATCCCGGCTTGGAATGATCCTTGAGCGGCACGGCGATCGCATCGCCTTGCCGGATCGACTCGGTCACCTTGCCGTAGAGCCGTTCGAACACGGCGTTCGTCGCCGTCTCGCGCGTGATGGTAAGCGCTTCGAGAATCGGCACGCCGCTCGCGACGAGCGTTCCGAGCGTCCGGGTCGTGCGGGCCATGATGTTCTTCTCCATCAGCCGCCCGACGATCGGGATCTTGAGGATATACATGTCCCACCCCATCCGCCCCGCTCGGAATTTCCGGACGAGCTTGATGAAAAGCCAAATGCCGACGGGGATCAAGAGCAGCACGTACCAGTAGCGGACGATGTAGTTTGAGATCGTGATGAGCAGTTCGGTCATCGCCGGCAGTTTGAGCTCGAATTCCTCGAACATGGTGCGAAACACGGGCACGATCTTGAGCATGATGAACGTGAGGATGCCGCACGCGACGAGGATCACGACGATCGGGTAGATCATCGCGCCTTTGACCTTGCGTTTGAGCGACTCGGCCCGCTCCATGAAATCGGCGAGCCGCTGGAGGATGACTTCGAGCGCGCCGCCGGCCTCGCCCGCCTTGACCATATTGATGTAGAGCCGGCTGAAGACCTTCGGGCACTTCGCCATCGCCTCGGACAAGGTCGCTCCCGCCTCGATCTCGTCGCAGACATCCATCAAGGCGTTCTTGAGCTTCCCCGCCTTGGCGTTGTTTTCGAGGATCTTGAGACTTCGAAGGATGGGCAGGCCGGCGTCCTGGAGGATCGAGAGTTGACGCGTGAACGTCGTCATGATCTTCGAGCCACCGCCGCCGATCGCGAACGACCGCTTGCGCCGTTTGGCCGTCGCGACGCCCTTGGCCGACTTCTTCACCGAGATCTTGGTGACGAAGTAGCCCATCTGGCGAATCGTGGATTGCGCTTCTTCCTCGCTGGCGGCGTCGATCACGTCGCGGATTTCCTGTCCGGTCGCGTCCATCGCCTCGAATTGGAATGTCGGCATCGGCCAACCCCTTCGCCAGACCCGCTGGCAGTTCTCGGTTCTCAGTTTTCAGGTTTCAGTTTTCAGGTTTCAGTTTTCAGGTTTCAGTTTTCAGGTTTCAGTTTTCAGGTTTCAGTTTTTGGTGTTCAGTTGTTCGTTTATTTAGGCGTCGAGGATGGTTTCGCGGATCACCTCTTCGGCGGTCGTCACACCTTCGTGGATATAGTGGATTCCGGCGTCGCGGAGGGTTCGCATTCCGTAGCCGCGGGCCGCTTCGCGCAGTTCGTCGACCGACGTGTTGCGCATGATCAGCTCGCGCAGGTCGTCGTTCATGATCATCAATTCAAAAAGGCCGACGCGACCCTTGTAGCCCGTGTTGTTGCAGATGTCGCATCCGCGACCCTTGAAGAACTTGCGATCGCCGAGCGTATTCGGATCGATCGCCAGATCGAACATGGCGTCGAGGCTCCCGGGCACCACTTCGCGGCACTGGCTGCAGACGCGCCGGACGAGGCGTTGGGCGAGGATCGCTTCGACCGTCGCCGTGATGAGGAACGTGGGGATCCCCATGTCCTTGAGCCGCGTCACGGTGCTCGGCGCGTCGTTCGTGTGGAGCGTGCTGAAAACGGTATGGCCGGTGAGCGACGCCTGGACGGCGATTTCCGCCGTTTCCGTGTCGCGGATCTCGCCGACCAGGATGATGTCCGGATCCTGCCGCAGGATGGCTCGGAGGCACGCGGCGAACGTGACGCCGATGTCCGAGTCGATCGCGATCTGCACGATGCCGTCGATGTCGTATTCGACCGGGTCCTCGGTCGTGATCAGCTTGTCCCGGATATCGTTGAGCTCGCTGAGCGCCGAATACAGGGTTGTCGTCTTACCCGATCCGGTCGGGCCCGTGACGAGGATGATCCCGTTGGGGATCTCGATCACTTGACGGAATTCCTTCAGCGTCGGTTCGTCCATGCCGACCTTGTTCAGATCGAGCGAGACGACCGACCGGTCGAGGACCCGCATGACGACGCTCTCGCCGAACATCGTCGGCAGCACGCTCACCCGCAGATCGACCGGGTGCCCGCCGACCGAGAGCTCGATCCGTCCGTCCTGGGGCAATCGGCGTTCGGCGATGTCGAGGTTCGCCATGACCTTGATCCGCGTCGTGATGGCGAACGCCAGATGCCTTGGCGGCGGCACCATTTCGTAGAGCACGCCGTCGGCCTTGATCCGGATCCGGAACTCGTCCTCGAACGGCTCGAAATGCACGTCGCTCGCGTGGTCCTTGATCGCCAGGAGGAGCACCATGTTGAGCAGTTTGCGGACCGGCGCGCTGTCGGCGAGCGCCTCGGCGCCCGTCAGGTCGATCGGCCCGTCGCCCGCCATCGCCTCGGCCTTCGCCCGCAGTTCCTCGTCGTTCTCCAAGTCGATGATGATGCTCTCGACCGACTCGCGCTGCGAGTCGTAGTGCTTGCCCACGAACGCCTGGATGTCCCGTTCGGTGGCCACCACGATTTCAATGTCGTAGCCGAGGAACGTCCGCAGTTCGTCCTGGATTCGGATGTTCTGCGGGTCGCACGTCGCGACCGTCAACCGATCGCCGGCGAACCGCACCGGGACGATGCGGTACATCTGGGCCATCGTCTCGGTGACCTTGTCGAGCGCATCCTGCGGGATCTGCGCCTCCGAGAGGTTGATCACGCGCATGTTGAGCTGTTCGGCGAGCGCCTGCACCAACTGCTCGTCCGTGATCAGTCCCATCTCCTCGGCGATCTTCCCCAGCAACTCGCCCGGCTGCTGCTGTTGCTCCTCCAGCAACAACTCGAGCTGCTCGTCGGTGATGAAGCCGAGGTCGACGAGTACCTGACCGATGCGACGTAGGGCCATGGGGAATTCCGGGCGAAAAGGGTCGAAAGGAGACGGGAACGCGGATCGAATTCAAGACCGAGCGATGGGAGGATTCGAACGGGGCAAACCAAACTTCAGTGCGTTTTCCGATTGGGTTTTCCGATTGCGTTTTCTTGAATGCGTTTTCGGAATGGGGCATCCGCATGCGCCGGCGGGGAGGCGTCGGCTTCAATCCTCGGCCGCCGCTTCCTGCTCTTCCTCCTCCTCGGTGCCGGCCGCGATTCCCCGGCGGTACTGGACCACCCGCTTGGCCAAATCGTCCGGCCGGTGGGCTTTGGCGAGCACATCCTCGAGCGTCACGATTTCCTGTTGCCAGAGCCGGAAGAGGTGATCATCGAGAAGCTGCATGCCGAACTTGGCGCCGGTCTGGATCGCCGAGTTGATGCGGAACGTCTTGTTTTCGCGGATCAGGTTGGCGACCGCCGAGGTCACGACGAGGATCTCGTAGGCCGCGATCCGGCCTCCGGCGATGCGGGGCAGGAGCGTTTGGGCGACCACGCCGATCAGCGAGCTGGCGAGCTGCGTGCGGATCTGGTCCTGGAGGTTCCCTGGGAACGCGTCGATGACACGATTGACCGTACCCTGGGCGCTGTTGGTGTGCAACGTTCCAAAAACGATGTGCCCCGTCTCGGCCGCCGTGATCGCAGCCTCGATCGTTTCGAGATCGCGCATTTCGCCGACGAGGATCACGTCGGGGTCCTGCCGCAACGCGCGGCGGATCGCCTCCGCGAAACTCGGCACGTCCACCCCCACCTCCCGCTGGTTGACCGTCGATTTCTTGTGGTAGTGGTAGAACTCGATCGGATCCTCGATCGTGATGATGTGGTGGTCCACATTCTCGTTGAGGTAGTTGATCAGGCTCGCCAATGTCGTGCTCTTGCCGGATCCGGTCGGACCCGTGACGAGGAACAGGCCGCGGGGCCGGAGCGACAATTTCACGCAGACCTCCGGCAGCCCAAGCTGCTCGGGGGTGAGCATGTTATTGGGGATCTGCCGCAGCACCATGGCGACATTGCCGCGCTGCTTGTAGATCGAGACGCGGAACCGAGCGAGCTCGCCGAACGCGAACCCGAAGTCCGAACTGCCGTTCTCCTGCAATTCGCGCTGGCACCGCTCGGGCGCGATGCTCTTCATCAGCGATACGGTGTCCTCGCCGTCGAGCACCTTCGTTTCGAGCTTGCGCATGCGGCCGTGCAGGCGGAAGACGGGAGGCTGACCCACGGTGATGTGGATATCACTGGCCCCCTGCTTGATGCAGGCGTGCAGCAGCTTGTCGATCAGAACCGTTGCCATGATCGTGTTCCAAGACGATCCGCTCGAATCAGCTCGACGAAACAGAATGTACGGGCTTGTGACCGATCCTGCTGACGAGCCGATTATTGGCGCCGCTCCCGCGGGCCTCAAGCGCAGTCCCCGAAGTTCACCTCGACGCCTCGATCTTCATCGCGCCCGGTCTCGTCCCACCTGTTGCCATCTCGCCCCTATCCTCTTCCCGTGTTTCCCGCCTCCTTTCCGTGCGGGACGATCAGGCGACGAGCTGATCCTGCTCGCTCCGCTTCGCCACGCGATAGATCTCCTCGAGCGTGCTCGCCCCGTTCGCGACTTTGAGCAGCCCATCCATGTACAAGGTCTTCATGCCTTGCCGGATCGCCGCCCTCCGCAGCTCGTCGGCGGCCACGCTCTGGAAAATCAGCTCGCGGATCTTGCTCGACACGGGCATCATCTCGATGATCGCCAGCCTCCCCCGGTAGCCGCTCTTCTGACAGTAACTGCACCCCTTGCCCCGCATGAACTTCGGACTGGCCAGCATGTCCGGCGGAAAACCAGCGTCGTGCAGGACGGCCTCGGGGATCTGATGGGCCGTTTTGCACCGCGAGCAAATCACGCGGATCAACCGCTGCGCCATCACGCCGATCACACTGCTCGCCACCAGATAGTTGGGTACACCCAAATCCACCATGCGCGTAATGGCGCTGGGCGCATCGTTCGTATGCAGTGTACTGAAAACCAAGTGTCCAGTTAAGGATGCCTGGATTCCCATCGAAGCCGTCTCGCGATCGCGCATTTCACCGACGAGGATGATATTGGGGGCCTGGCGGAGCATCGACCGGATGATGCGCGCGAAATCGAGCCCGATATTGTGGCGGACTTCGCACTGGTTGATGCCCGGCAGGTAGTATTCGACGGGGTCTTCCGCCGTGATGATCTTGCGGTCGGGCCGGTTGAGCGCGTTGAGCGCGGCGTAGAGCGTGGTTGTCTTACCGGAACCGGTTGGGCCGGTCACCAGGATAATGCCGTTAGGGCGGCGGATGAGGTTCGTGAACTTCTGAAAATTCTCCTCGGACATGCCGAGCTGGCGGATGCCGACCTTGATGTTCTCTTTGTCCAAGATCCGCATGACGACCGACTGGCCGTGGTTCGTCGGGATGACGCTGACGCGGAGGTCGAGCTCCTTTTCGCCGATGGAGACCTTGATCCGGCCGTCCTGGGGCCGCCGCCGTTCGGCGATGTCCATCTTCGCGAGGATTTTGATGCGGGACAGGAGGGCTCCGTGGAGCCTCCGTGGGGGGGTGTCGCGTTCGACGAGCACGCCGTCGATGCGGTAACGGATGCGGACACGGTCCTCGAACGGCTCCACGTGGATGTCGGACGCGCGGAGCTGGACCGCCTCGGTGATCATCATATGGACGAGCCGCACGATCGGAGCGCTGTTTTCATCGACGGCCTCGGACTCCTTCGCCGTGTCCTGTTCGGTCTCGGTGAAGTCGATCGCCGTGTCGGTGAATTCCTGGAGCATCGAGTCGGCCGACTCGCCTTCGATCTGCCCGTAGTACCGGTTGATGTTCTCCAGGATCAGGTCGCGGGGCGCCAGGGCCGTTTCGACGCGCCGGTTCAGAATGAACCGCAGTTTTTCGATCGTTTCGATGTCCATCGGATCGCTGACGATGACGGTGAGCGTGTCTTCGTCTTCGGCGAGCGGCAGGATGACGTTCTCGCGGGCGACCGATTCCGGGATCAGTTCGATGATTTCGGCGGGAATCGAGACTTCGGACAGATCGACATAGTCCAGTCCGTGGTGTTCGGACATGGCGCGCATGACCTCTTCACCCGTGGCATAGCCGAGCCGCACGAGGCAATCGGCCGTGTTCAGCCCCTTCTGCTCGCGCGCCATCTGTTCGGCTTCGGAGAGCTGATCGAGACTGATCGCTCCGCGACGCAGCAGAATGTCGGTGTATTCGCCCTTACGAATCGCCATGCGCTTGGTCATCCTGTTTGGGTAACACGACCTCGGCTCGGAAACGAAACGGTCAACCGGTCGGCGCATGAGCCGCCGGCAAGCGGTCTTGGACGGTCTTGGACGGTTTTGGACGGTTTTGGACGGTCTTGGACGGTCTTGGACGGTTTTGGGCTGCTTGGGGCTGCTTGGGGCTGCTTGGGGCTGCCCATCCACCGGACTCTGGACCGCCGTTGGACGAGTCGCGAGCGTTCCGGACACTCGCTTTCTATCATGCACAGTCGGCCAACGGCTTGTCAATCAAGAGGGATTGAGCAATTTGCGGCGGGAAGGGGCAGAGGCGAGGGGGGCGGGCCACGCCAAATTCCCCTTGGGCCGTTCGTGGAGATGCGGGTATACTCCCGCCCCGGCCGCGCTCGGGGCGGAACCCGCGCCCGTCCGGCGATCTTGGTCGAAAGGGAGGTCGGTCATGGCAAACGCACGCGCATTGAGTCGTGCATCGAGTATGGGGCGCCGCATCACGGCCGTCATTGCGGTGACGGCCGTTGTCTTGGTCACGGGCATCCGTTTCGCCCATTCGGTTGGAACGGAGCCGAGCTCCGTTGATGGGAGCGTGGTACAGGCTCAGGCGATTGCGGACGCGCCGGAAATCCACTCGCCGATCGCGGCCTCGGGCGCGGACGGCCGTCCCGAGGTCGCCGCGATCGCGGGGCTGCGCCGCCTGTTCGGCGATCCGCTCGCCGGCACGTCGCTCGGGGAAAGCGGCCCGTCGGACTTTGCCCGAGCCGTCGCCGCGCTGGCCGAATCACGCGGCATCCTTGAGCTGCCGGTTTCCGACGCGCCGGCGACGACCGGCGCGTCCGCGCCGGTCGAGGACCGGCCGACGCCTCCCGTCGGCCCGATCGTGGAACCCGAGCGCGTGGTCTGTCGGGAGCCGACCGTTCCCGATCGGTCACCGACAACCCCGGGCGAAATCGTCGCGCTCGAGGATATCGTGACAATCCGCTCGAACGCCCGGCAACTCGACCGATCGGCGGCCGACTTGGAGGATCTCGGCCTCTATGACGACGCCGACGAGCTCCGCGCGATGGCCATGCGGCTGCGTGAATCGGTGCGGGGTTTCGACGTGGCCGCTCGTCGCGCGGCCAACCGAGCCGTGCGTCAAGCCCTGCGCCAGGCGGACTGACCTCCTTGCATCCTCCTTGCCTCATTTCCGTCCTCATTCCTTCGCCAATGCGGTCCCCATCCTGCAACGCGACGCGGCCGACGGCATCCATCGGTCGGGATGGAGGCGCGCGATCGGGCCTTGGAACGCCTCGATGCGCCGTCCTGGTCGCGTTGGTCTGGATGGCGGGCGGTCTCGCCCGGCCCGGCATCGATCCGCGTGGCGCGGCATTCGGCGCGGATTGGTTCGGCGGCGCGGTCCGCTGGATCACGTCGCCCGAGGACCCCGGCGCCGCGGAAACGACCGACTATCCGGTCGAGTTCGGCTTTGGATCTCGGCGACCTCGATTGGATCCGGCGCCGGAATCCGTCGAAGGACAACCGGCGATCGGCCATCCCTGGAACCTCGCGACGTGGCGGGGGTTCCGGACGAGCGACCCTGATGATCCGGCCCGTCATATCGGACGGGGCGGGCCGCTGATCGGAACGAGCTGGCTCAACCGGCCGTTCCACGTGGGGTGGTTCGTCGGTGGAGTGGTCGGCGATGCGCTGATCGACGGGGCCGTCGAGCAGGGCAGTGATCTATTCGGTGGTTACCGCGCGGGCTGGGATTGGGATCATTACTGGGGCGCGGAAGCGCGCGTCGGCTTTGCGAGGCCCGAGCTGATCGACGCGGACGCGATCGCCGATCCGCGGATTTCGCGGAACTGGTTTGGCGACGTCCATCTCCTGCATTACCCGTGGGGCGACGCGGGCTGGCGGCCTTTCTTTTCCGTCGGTCTCGGTTGGGCCACGTTTCGGTTCACGGACGCCGACGGCGACGCCTATCATGAGACGCTCCTGCACGCGCCGTTCGGTGTCGGCGTGAAATACTACGTGGATCGATGGATGGCCCTGCGCATCGATGCGCTCGACAATCTCGCGTTGTCCGGATCGGGGCTCGACACCATGCACAACCTCTCTTTCACGCTCGGACTCGAAGCTCACTTCCGATAGTCGCATTGTCGTGGTTCGCTCCGCGACCCACGGGAGTGGCGCACGGCTTGGATGCGGGAATCGCACGCGGCTCGCATGCCGGAATCTTGGATTTTCGCCGGCCCAAGGCTAACGTTTTTTGGCGCCGGTGCGTAAACTTGGTAGGCTCAACCGGGTGCGGGACGGCACCTTGGAGATGGGAAGGCGGAAGGCGATGCCGAGGGTTCCCGCATGACGATCATTTCCTGCCCGCGCTGTCAGGACGAGGTGACCGTACCCCCTCAGGCCACGATCGGCGTCCTCGTGCGATGCCCGCTGTGCGGGGAGCAGTATTCGATGACCGAGGCGCTCGCCGAAACGCCTCCCGCGCTGATCGTGGTCGGAAAGGACCCGCTGGTCGCCCACGTTCGGATCGAGCCGACGGGCACAGCGGCGTCGGAGTCCGTTCGCGCGCGGGGGATTGAGGGCCGAAGCTCCGTTCGCCGTCCGATTTCCCCGCGCCGTCGGCCGCGCGGAGTCGACCGGCGGAACCCGTTCTACGAGGTCTTCAAGATCGTGGCCGGCGGTGTTGTCGGCCTGACGCTCGGACAGCTCGTGCTCTGGTGGATGCCGGGCAACTGGGGCCTGTCGCAGCGGGACCCGGCGGGAATCGGCCGCCGATTCGGGCGTTTCGCGCCGTTCCTTGTCCCCGGGGCCGTCCGAGGGTTTGTCGCCGATTACGCGGGGACGCCGAGCGACCCGGAGTCGGAAACGGGCGGCGCGGAAAGGCGTTCGCAGGATCGATCCGACGGGGCGGGCCCATCGGAGTCCTCGGGCCGCGGCGACGGGCCGCTCGGGAGTTCCGTCGAGCCGGATTCGCGGAGCGCTTCGGTTCCGGGCGCGTCGGAGTCCGCGACGGATCCGGCACCGAGTCGATCGGCCGATTCGAACGGAGGTCGCGTGCGCGAAGGGGGAAAGACCGGCGGCAAGTCGACGCCTTCGGTGCAATCGGATGCGCGGACCGCGCCCGCGGAAGGGTCCGGTCCGCGTTCCGGGAGTGACGCGAACATGTCACCTGGAACCGGCGAGGCCACCCTTCCGCGCGCTTCCGGCGACCGGTCGCCGGCGAGCGTCGGAGTCGCCGACGCGCCACGCGTTCCAGCGGACGAGGCGGGTGCCCTGCTGTCCTCGGTCCAGCTCCTGTGGGAGCAATCTCCGACGGCTGAGCGGCCGACCGAGATCGCGGAACCGCTCGTCGAACTCGCGAGGGACATCACGTTCATCGACACGACCGATCCCGACGCCGCGGGCGTCGGCGAATCGGTCCGCTCGTGGCTCGTCCAGATCGCGCCGTCGCCCTCGGAAGCCGCCGCGCTGGCGGCGGCGGTCGGCGCGCGGTCGCACGATGCGTCGTCCGATCGGCCGCTCGCCGGCAATGTCGTCTCCGGCCGGGTCGCATCGATCGAGGCGACGGGAGCCTTCTTCGAGACGCGACTGCGCGGCGCTGGGAATCAGCAAGCCGTCGTCCTGAGCGCCGTGGACCCGAGCGGCACGTACGCGGTCGGCGACGAAGTGCTCATCCTGGGAATCGTCGTGCGCGATCCCGAGCGACAGCTTGTCGGCTATTCAGGGCCCGTGAAGCGGGCGACGTTCGGTGGACTCGCCGTTCGTCTCGCGGCCGAATAGTCCACCTTCTTCCCGCGTCGCACGGGTCCGGCGCATGCCCTCGCCCTGTCGCGCCGCGCCGTCGATGCCGCGCGCGACGCGCCTCGCATGGGTCGGGCGTGCGCCGGCGCCTTGTCGCCGACCGCGCGCCGTGCACGTCGTGTGCCCGAAAAAAATCCGGCGTTCCAAATGCAAGGAGCGCCGAATCTTCCCGCGTTGCGCACGACGGAAACCGGTTGGGGGGCCTTGGAGGCGTCGTGGTTTCGTGGTCACTTGGCTCCGGCGATCGCCGGGCGAAGGAGCCCGATGGATCGCATTCGCCGACACGTCGCTTGTTACGGAGGGTTCGGACGTATGGTTCGATGCAACGGAGTTCGTTTCGTTTTCATGGGGATTCTCGCGGCGTTTGCCGCCGTACCGACGGCCGACGCGGCGCCGCGCCGCTTCTTCGCTCGCCGCTCCGCGAATTACGACTCGGGAGGATTGAAGGACATCGCGCCGAAGGCCGACCCGGCGTCAACCGACTTCCGCGCGCTGCAAGCGTCGTACAGCTATGAGAAGGCGATGGAGAACGAACACGCGCTGCCCGACCGCCTGCGCGTGTTCCTGCTCGTTCGCGATCCGGAAGTGCTGGAGGCGACCGAAGGCGTCACGGCCGAGGTCAAGATCACCGACTTGAGTCGTGAGCGGGCGACGCGACTGCGCTATTTCCCCGTGTCGTTCCAGCCGACATCGACCCCCGAGTACCAGCTCGCCACGTTCGAGGTCGCGAACGCCGAAGGCGAAGGCCCGATCGTCGAACCGGCCCGCATCTATCGGCTCTTCGTCAACCTGCACCGCCGGTCCGGACGTTACGGCAAGGAAACCGTGCTCGGAAAAGTCGTCTCGCCCTACTACGTCGCCTCGTCGGGAAACAACCGCCTCGATCGAGCCCGGTGCCATATCGCGATGCGCACATTCCGCGAGTTCTATTATGCTCAGCGCGGCTGGCGCAGCAACGAGAACTATCCGATGGACTGCTACGCCTATTACACCTGGGCGACCGGATCCTGCACGGTTGGCGCGCAGAACGGCCGAGCGATCCTCGATCGGCTCTTTGGCGGGCGCCGCCCGTACAATTCCGGAGGCCAGATCCTGCGTCTCGCCAAACAGGGCCCGATCCACGGCGATTACGTGCGGAAGCCGGGCCACAGCTTCATGCTCCTTTCGTACGACGAGCAAGCCGGCCATGTCTGGACCATGGAAGGCAATTTCAACAGCACGATCGAGGTCGTCATCCGATCGGTCGACTCGGGATGGGTCGTCGGGCACCTCGTCGACGAACATATCCGGCCCGGTCTGTTCGAAATGACCGGCTCGCCCGCCGTTGACGCGGCGCGGCCGAGTCTTTAGTTCCCATCGTCACTTGAGGAGCATCCGAATCGTGATCGGTTGTCCGTCGCGCACGACGTTGATCCGGACCGTTTCGCCGGCGATGTAGTGTCGCCGCACGTAGCGCGCGAATTCCGGGGCTTTCATGCGGAGCGGAACATCGTTGAATCCGAGAATGATGTCGCCCTCGCGCACCCCCGCGGCGCCCGCCTGTTCGGAAACGGCGTCCTGCTCACGGAACGCGAGGCGGTCGGGAGGCAGTCCGATCGCCGCCTTTTCCTCGGCGGTCAAATCGGGTCCGTAGAGACGCGGCAAGGCGACCAGCGACAGGAGCGAGGCGCGCCAACTGATGTCCGACCGGCGCCAGCCCGGTTCGGCCTTCAGGTCGGCTTGCCGGAGTTCGTCGCCTCGCCACCACGATACGGGGATCGAGCCTGACTCGGGCGCGGCGTCGAGCGCGAATTGGGCGTCGGCCATGGAGTGGATCGGGATGCGGTTGAGTGCGAAGACGCGGTCGTTCGGAAGCAGGCCGGCCCGTTCCGCCACCGATCCCGGCTCGATCCGTTCGACCACGTTGCCTCGATCGATTTCAAGTCGGAATCCGAGATTATCGGGAAGGGGATAGCGGAATGCCCGGTCGAGCGACCACTTGCCCTCGCGTTTGAGTTCCTGGTGCATGATCTCCTTGGCCTGATGGCAGTGGAGGCAACGGTTCCGCCCCTGGGCCGAGGGCACTTCGTGGATCAGAAGCCGCGCGGGATCGCGGCGCGGCGCGAAGCGCGGCCGGCCTGAGTTGTGTTCGTCGAGGACCGAGGCCATGGTGTAGCGCAGGCCTTCGAGCGATTGGCGCGCGTCGGGACTCGTCCCGTCCCGGCCGCCGTATCGCGCGTACACCTCGCCGTCCGCGTTCATGAAGAACACGGTGAGCGTCAAATCGAGATCGAACTCGAAGTGATTCAGATCGATGTCATCGATCACGGCCAAACGGACGCGTTCGAATGAATCGGCCAGATCGCGGATACCCTTGAGACGGACAACCTGCCCGTCGAACGCATGGCAGGCCGTTCAAGGCACGCACCGGACGACGACCATGAGCGGTTTGCCGGATCGCTTGGCCGAGCGTTTCGCGGACTCGAAATCGAGCTGCCAGCCGTAATGCCGCGCTTCGGCTTGCCACCCGCCTCCCTGCGCGCGGCAGGGAGGGTAAGCGGCCATCGCGGCAACGGCGACGAGCGTCAAACCCACGTTCCAGAGCATTCGCGATCGCATGGTTGTCGATTCATCCCGTGTCGGAAGTGTCGGAAGGAAAAAAGAACGGACGCCGGCGCGGGCCGGCGGATCGTTGCCTCGGAAAGAACGCCGGACGCCGGCGCGGACCGGAGGATGGGCCCCGACCCGATGACCGCCGGCTCGGGTCCTATGATACACTGTTTGCCGACGCTGTGTTGACGCGGGGATCGATCGGCGTTCCAGGAGGATCCGTCATGACGACGAAACGCAGTCACCGGCTGACGATGGGGGACCGGCTGTCGCGACTGACCCACGTCTCCGCGTGCCAGTTGATCGGCGGCGCGCGGAGGCGACCGATCGATTCGACGGGTGCGGCGATCGGCGCGGGTCCGACGTCGCGGGGTCGAATGGCGACTGGGCATCGATAGGCGGAGACGATGACGGGGACAGAACTCACGAGCGGCGAACAGGCCGCGCCGCGCGTGGCCGTCCTGGGCGGTGGCATCACCGGGCTCGCCGCCGCTTTGCGGTTCCGCGAAACCGCGCCCTCCCTGCGCTGCGATCTCTATGAAGCCGAAGGACGGCTCGGCGGTGTGCTCGGCTCGGAACATGCCGACGGGTACCTTGTCGAGCGTGGCGCGGACATGATCAGCACGATCGAGCCGTGGGCTGTCTCGCTGTTCCGTCGGATCGGATTCGACTCCGAGCTGATCGACACCCAGGACGGGAATCGCCGAGCGTTCGTCGCGATGGGACGCCGCCTGTTTCCCGTCCCCGAGGGGTTCACCCTCCTTCAGCCGCGCAAACTGATCCCCGTGTTGCGGTCCTCGTTGCTCACCTGGCGCGGGAAACTACGTCTGCTTGGCGAGGTCTTTGTGCGGGCGCGGTGATCGACCGACGATGAATCGTTGGCCGACTTCGCGATCCGGCGGTTCGGCCGCGAGGTTTTCGAACGGCTCGTGCAGCCGCTCGTCGGAGGCGTCTACACGGCCGATCCGTATCGGCTCAGCATGGCCGCGACGCTCGAACGATTCGCGCGGATGGAGCGGGAGCAGGGCGGCTTGATCCGCGCGGTGTTGACGTCGCCCCGCGTCGAGGGACGGTCGAGGGCCACGGAGGGATCGGGCGCTCGGTACGGCCTTTTCGTCACGCCCCGGTTGGGGATGGCGAGTTGGATCGAGGCCGTTCGATCGCGACTCCCACCCGATTCGGTCCACGTGGGGCATCGCGTCCGGCGTCTGTCGAGGGACGCGCGGGGCGATTGGACGTTGACGATCGCCGATCCGCACGGCAACGAGCGCCTATCGGCCGTGGATGGCGTCGTCGTCGCGCTTCCCGCGCCGGAGGCGGCGACCCTCTTGAACGAAACGGACGCCGAATTGGCGTCGGCGATCCGGAGCATTCCGCTTGCGAGTTCGGTCGTCCTTTCGATCGGCGCGCGGCGCGACCAGATCGCCCATCCGCTCGATGGTTTTGGATTCGTGGTACCCATGAAGGAGAACCGCGCGATTTTGGCGGGGAGTTTTTCGAGCGTCAAGTTCGCCGGCCGCGCGCCCGTCGGGCATGTCCTGCTCCGCATCTTCATGGGCGGCGCGTGCCGGCCCGACCTGATGGAATGCGACGACGATGCGCTCCTTCGGTTGGCACTCGACGAACTCAGAGAACTGATCGGCTTCCGCGGCGATCCCACGCTCGTACGGCTCACGCGCTGGAACGGCACGATGCCGCAATACCACGTCGGCCATCTCACGCTCGTCGATTCCATCGAACGCCTCGCGTCCCATTGGCATGGGCTCGCGCTCGCGGGCAACGCGTATCGCGGCGTGGGCATTCCGTTCTGCATTCGGAGCGGTGAATCGGCGGCCGATCGCGTCGCGAGCCAGGTCGGCGTCGCGGAGGCGTCACCACGCCGTTGACCGGGGTTACGCCCCGCGCGCGCCGCAATCCGAGTCCGAGTCCTCCGCGGCGCCGCCCGCGCCGACTTGACGCGCCGCGACGCGCTCGGCGTACCGCGCGAACGGATAGTAGATCGCCACGGCGATTCCGATCGAGGCGGCGCCCCAGACCGCCGCCCGCCAATCTCCGCCCGAAACCAGATAATGGCCGATGATCGGCGGCGTCGTCCACGGCACGTTGACGAGCGGCTTCGCGACCAGGCCGCGGTCCATCAGAACATATGTGCTCGCCGTGAGCACCAGGGCGCTCGACACATAGGGAACCATGAAGACTGGGTTGAGCACGATCGGAATGCCGAAGAAGATCGGCTCGTTGATCTGAAAAATCTGGGTCGGAAGCGAGACGCGGCTCACCTTCCGGAATACGGGGTTCTTGGAACGGAGCAGGACGAGGGCCAGTCCGAGCGTCGCGCCGGTGCCTCCGACATTCACGAACGACGTGAAGAACCCGTACGCCGTGACGTACGGAAGAGGCTGATGCTCGGAAACGGCGGCGACATTCGCCGCGAGATACTGCAAGAAGACGGGCGCGACGATCGCGTCCATCGCGTTGTCTCCGTTGATTCCGATCGACCAAAGGGCCGTGACGAGCATCGCGTAGACCAGGATCCCCGGCAACGTGTTGAGCGCGAACAGGAGCGGTCGGAAGGTCGTTTGCACCGCGCCGTTGATGTCGACGTGCAATACGAATCGAATGGTCCACGCGACCAGAACCAGGAAGAAGAGCGGGGTGAGCGACGAGAACGACTCGATCACGACGCGCGGCACGCTGTCGGGCAGCCGAATCACCAGGTTCCGGTCGGTGAAGAACCGCTGGACGCGCACCGATGCCAAGGCGACGACGATCGCCGTGAAGAGGCCGGCCGAACCCAGGCCGTCCATCGCGAGCGTCTGATCGTCCGCTCGGATCTGAATCAACAGGAAGACGAGCGTGGCGACCATCGCGCTGACGACCGCTTCCAATCGCAGGTGTTTCCCCAACTCGTACGCGATGGCGAAGCAGGCAAAGACTGAAAGGAGCCCGAACGTCGCCGTCACGGGCACTTCGAGTACGGGGAGGTACGGCGCGGCCTCTTCTTCCCAATTCGGGATCGGCAGGTGCGCGGCGATCGTGAAGAAGCCGCCGAGGATGGTCAACGGAACGATCGATACCATGCCGGCGCGGATCGCCGAGAGGTAGGCGTTGTCGCTGAATGCCGTGAGCGCGGGGGCGACCCGCTCTCCGAACCGTTGCAATCGATCCACCGAGCCTCCTTTCCGAGGAAGAAGGATCCCATCATAATCGCTGCCGGACTGGGATTCAGGTCGGGTACGATTCGAGGCCCCGCGATGCCGACGCACCCTTCACGCAGCGAACGTCCGGCCCTCCTGGGAGGCCGCCCGGCGTGCGCCATCGAGTGGCCGACGTGGCCCGTGCATGGCGCGCGCGAGGAAGCCGGATTGCTGGACGTGCTGCGTTCGGGCGCGTGGTGGTACGGCGAGCAGGTTCACCGATTTGAACGGGAATTCGCGGCGTTCCAAGGGGCGGCGCACGGCGTGAGCTGCACCAATGGCACGGCCGCCATCGAAATGGCCCTTCGGGCCGTCGGCGTCGTGCCCGGCGATGAGGTCATCGTGCCGGCCTACACGTTCATCGCGACGGCGGCCGCGGTCGTTACGGTCGGAGCCGTACCCGTCTTCGCCGACATCGAACAAGAAACGCTCTGCATCGATCCCGCGGACATGGCGAGGAACATCACGCCGCGCACGAAGGCGGTCGTGCCCGTCCATGTCGCGGGACGCGTCGCCGACATGCGGCGCATCCTGGAAATCGCCGACGCGCGCGGTATCGCCGTCGTCGAGGACGCCGCCCATGCGTGGGGAAGCCGATGGCGCGGCCGCGCCGCCGGCGCGATCGGACGGTGCGGGACGTTCAGTTTCCAGGTCTCGAAGAACATCACGGCGGGAGAGGGTGGCATCCTGCTGACCGACGATGCCGATCTGGCCGACCTCTGCCGGTCGTTCAGCCATTGCGGACGGACCACCGGCGGCGCGTGGTACGATCACGATCGGCACGGAAGCAACCTGCGCATGACCGAGTTCCAAGCGGTCCTCCTGCGCGCCCAATTGGAACGGCTCGCCGATCAAATGGAACGTCGCCACCGGTCGGCCACCATCCTGGATGAACGCCTTGTTGGAACTCGAGGCATCCGCCTGCTCCCTCCCGCGTCCGATATGGAGCGGCGCAGCCACCACATGATCATCTTTCGGATCGACGAGGAGGAGTTGCGTCTGCCGCGGGCCCGTTTTCTGGAGGCACTGCGCGCCGAAGGCGTTCCGGCGTCCGAAGGCTGGTATCGACCCGTGCATCGGAACGGAGTTTTTGCGAGAGCCCACATCGGCCCGCGCCACGGGATCCTCGCGCCGCTCGCCGGCATGGGGGCGGACTACACCCGTGTCGAATGCCCCGTTTGCGAGCAGGTCTGTCGCGACGCGGTTTGGCTTCCCCAACACATGCTGCTCGCCGACGATCACGCGATCGAGTGCGTCGCGGCGGCGATTCGCAAGGTCGCGGAACATGCCGAGTCGCTGCGCGACGCCGGTCCACGATGATCTCCATGAGGTGACGACGCGAAACGGCACGGATTGGACGAAGGGCATACATGCGGGCAGGTCGATCGTGAAATACGGAAGACGTCGATGAGTGATCCGAACGGGCGATGGCGATGCGGCATCGTCGAGGGCTTCTATGGCCGGCCTTGGACCGGTCGACAGCGGCTCGAACTGTTTTGCCGGATGGCGGACCTGGGCTTGAACGCCTACGTGTACGCGCCCAAGGACGATTTGAAACATCGGGCGATCTGGCGTGAAGCCTACTCGGACGATGAGCTGACCCCGTTCCGCGAACAGATCGATCGTTGCGAGAGGCTTGGCATCGCGTGGGTCTACGCACTCGCGCCGGGACTCGACATCCGGTTCTCGGATCCGAACGATCGGCTTGCCCTCGGTCTGCGGTTCGAACAACTGCGGGCGATCGGCGCGCGGCATTTCGCGTTGCTGTTCGACGACCTTCCCGGTTCGCTGAGCGACCGCGATCAATCGGCGTATCCGTCGCTCGCGGCCGCCCATTGCGACGTGGTCAACGCGACCGTCGAACGGATCGAGCTCGATTCCGACGGGTGGTTCCTTTTCTGTCCGACACCCTATTGCGATCAAATGGACCGCGACGGTGTGGGAGGGGCCGGGTATTTGGATCGCGTCGGGCGGTCGCTTCATCCGGGCGTCGACGTGTTTTGGACGGGGCCGGATATCGTATCGACCGAAATACCCGAGGCGTCGATTCGCGGGCTTGCGGAGCGGATCGGTCGGCCGCCGGTGGTTTGGGACAATCTGTTCGCGAACGACTACGACTTCCATCGCGTGCATTGCGGTCCGTATTCGGGGCGGGAGCGGGACCTGATCGGAGCGACGCGCGGCATCTTGATCAATCCGAACAACGAGTTTTGCCTCAACACGGTCCCCTTCAGGACGTTCGCCGAGTTTTGTGGCGGGAGCGGCGCATGGCGACCGTACGACGCGTATCGTGCGGCCGTCGCGGGCTGGCATGACGCATTCGCGACGGTCGGATCCGCGGTTTTGGTCGAGGATGTGGCCCTGCTGTGCGATTGTTTCCACTTGCCCGCGCGGGAAGGCCGGGGTGGCGAGGCATTGGTGTCGGCGGTCGAAGGCGTCCTTCGAACGGGTCACGACGCGCGAAACGCGGCGATCCACGGATTCCGGGAGATCGATCGACGGGTTCAAGGTTTGTTTGAGCGTCTGACGGAGCTCCGGGATCGCGACCTCTTTCACGCATGGAGCCGCTACGTTTGGCAGCTCAAGGAGGAGCTGCTGGCCGCCGAGCGGATTCTCGGTCGGGCGCTTCGAGCGGGCGAGGGGAGCGAACCTCGGTCGGACGGCGGGGAAGCGAACCTGGACGACGTTCTGCCCAACACGTTTCGCGGAGGCTTGCTCGCGAAGCTCGAACGCATCATCACGCCCGCGCATGGATAGGGTGTTCGACCGGATCAAGGCGCGTCCGCGCCGCGCGGTCCGGCAACGCCCGCTTCGTCGTAATGCGGGCACGAGAACGATCCCATCGCCCGATGATAGCCTATTTCGCGATTACGTGGTCGAGGGTCAACGCGCCGCGGAGGAGCAGTTCGCCGAGCAGTTCCCAGGGCACATCGCTCGCGAACTGACATCCATGCGTCACTTGGGACCCCGGCTCGTCGTGCCACCGGACGGTCGCCGCGAGCCGGACGGCGAACCCGTCGTCCGCCGTGAGACGCATCTCGATTTCGGTTCCCGCATCGATCGCCCGGTCGACGGAGAACCGGGCGCCGCCCCTCGAAAAGTCGATCAACACGCCGCCGTGGTCCTCGACGGACTCCCCAGCCCGGCGACGGATCGTCAGTGTGATGCGGTCGGGCTCGGCGGCCGTATGGCGAGGGGGCCGCGCCGTGAATTCCCAAGGCTCTCTCATAACCGGTCGCCGCATGGATCGGGATCGAGCGGACAAGGGATTCGGCCCGCCCGTTCCTAGGATAGGTTATTCCGCGGCGCGCGGCCGAAGCGTCCGGTTGTTCCGGGGCGGGCGCGGCGCCGCTTGTGCCGCGGGCGGAAACGGGGGTCGGTGGCGTGGGCTGGAGCCCACGCCGCGCGGGTTCTTCGCGCCGGTTCGGGTGCACTAGGAGTCGGCCCGGCGAGGCGGTATGATTGCCGTCGTCGTTTCGGGCACGGAACCAGCCATGGCGATTGGAACTGCCACGACGGCCGTCCACCAGCGGATCCGAACACTCGCCGAACAGCTCGCGCGGCTTGGACCGTTTCGCGATGCCGCGCGGATGGTTTGCGCCGGTCGTGCGGTTTCGTTCGAAGGGGCGTTCGGCGGGGCTCGCGCCCTGACGCTCGCCGCGCTGCGGCGGATCGTCGACCGCCCGATGGTCGTCGTCTGTCCGACAGGGGGAGTCATCGACGAGTTGGCTGACGACTGGCCGCTCTTCGACGAACACGCCGTATGGAGACTTCCTCCCCGCGAGGATTCGCCCGGCGATCGCGCCGCGACCGATGAACTGCTCGGCACGCGCCTTCGAACGCTCAAGTTCCTTCAAGCCGCACCGCGCGATCGGTGGGTGGTGCTCACGTCGATCCAGAGCCTGCAGCAACCGGTTCCCGCTCCGAATCAGCTCGCCGAACAAACGCGCGTGCTGTCGGTCGGCGATCGGATCGACGGCGAGTCTTTGCGCCGCTGGCTGGCGGATCGGGGCTTTCAGCCAATCAGCGCCGTTCGGATGCCGGGCGAGTTCGCTTGGCGCGGAGGGATCCTGGATCTGTTCGCGGCGGACGGCGAACAGCCGGTCCGCGTCGAGTTTTTTGGTGACGAGATTGAGTCGTTGCGGTGGTTCGATGTGGAGACGCAGCGCAGTCTCGCGACCGCGCCGCGCGTGGAGATCACCGCGCCGGGAGCCGACGTCGTCCCCAACGAACGGCTGACCGCGTACCTGCCGCGCGATACGGTGGTCGCGCTGCTCGAACCCGATCAGACGTGGCGCGAGGGCGCGGCTTTCCTGGAACGGCTGCGCGCCGAGGAACCGCTCTTCGCGCTCGATGATGTGGGGAAGTCGATCGGCGCCTTCGCGATGGTCCACGTCGCGGCGATCGCCGATAGTGCGTCGGATCGGCCGTACCGTCTTCCGTTCGAGACGGTCGAGCATTTCAGCGGCGAGGTCGGCCGCGTGCGCGACGAATTGGACGAGGCGGCGGACGGTCGGGAAGTGCTGATCGTCGCGGAGACGGAAGCGGAGAGCGTGCGTCTGTCCGAACTGCTCGTCGGCGCGACGGCGGCGAGCGAAGGCCGCTTGCGGTTCGCGGTCGGCGCGTTGAGCGGCGGATTCCGCTTTCTCGCCGAACGGACGATCGTGTTGAGCGGAAACGACCTGTTTCGACGCACGTCCGTGCGCCGCGACGTGCGACGGGGACCGTCGAGAGGGCGGGCGATCGACAGCTTCCTCGAACTCCGCGCGGGAGACCTCGTCGTTCACCTCGCGCACGGAATCGGCCGATACCGGGGGATGGAGCTGATCGTGCGGGACGGCGGCGAGGAGGAGCACCTGACGATCGAGTTCGACGCGGGAGTCCGCGTCTTCGTTCCCGCGTCGCGCATCCACCTCATTCAGAAATACGTGGGCGGCGCTCGGACCCGTCCCACCCTCGCACGGCTCGGCGGAAAATCGTGGGTTCGCCAGAAGGCCGCCGCGCAATCGGCTGTCCTCGACATCGCGGCGGACATGCTCGCTCTCCAGGCCCAGCGTGCCGCTCGACCCGGCATCGCCTTCGCCCCCGACTCGCAATGGCAATGCGAGTTCGACGCGGCCTTTCCATACGTCGAGACAGCCGACCAATCGACGGCGATCCGCGCGATCAAGGGGGACATGGAAGCCGCGCGGCCGATGGATCGCCTGCTGTGCGGCGACGTGGGTTTCGGCAAGACGGAAGTCGCCATGCGGGCCGCGTTCAAGGCGGTCGAGAGCGGGTACCAGGTCGCCCTACTCGTTCCCACCACCGTGCTCGCCGAACAGCATTTCCGGACCTTCCGCGAACGGATGGCCGAATTCCCGATCGATATCGGAAAGCTCAGCCGATTCTCGACGCCCGCCGAACAGCGCGCGACCGTCGAGGGGCTCAAGTCGGGACGTATCGACATCGTCGTGGGCACCCACCGGCTCGCCTCCGAGGACGTCGAATTCCACAATCTCGGATTGCTCGTCATCGACGAGGAGCAACGGTTCGGAGTCGAAGTGAAGGAACGGCTCAAGAACCTGCGCGCGATCGTGGACGTTCTCACGCTCACCGCGACGCCCATCCCAAGGACGCTCCACATGGCGCTGGTGGGAGTCCGCGACATCTCGAATCTCGAAACACCGCCCGAGGACCGGATGGCGGTCGAGACCAAGGTCACGCGATGGAGCGACGATCTGATCCGGCATGCCGTGCTGCGCGAATTGAGCCGCAAGGGTCAGGTCTACTTCGTGCACAACCGAGTGAACGACATCGGAATCGTCGCCTCGAAGCTGAACCACATCGTGCCCGAGGCGCGGATCGGCATCGGGCACGGCCAACTCCCCGAACACGAACTCGAACGCGTCATGGTCGACTTCGTGCGCCACGAGTTCGACATCCTGCTCGCCACCACGATCGTTGAGAGCGGCCTGGACATTCCCAACGCGAACACGATCTTCATCGACGAGGCCGATCGGTACGGCCTCGCCGACCTCCATCAGCTCCGCGGCCGCGTCGGCCGCTACAAACACCGGGCCCATTGCTTCCTGTTGATCGACACCAACAAGAACGTCACGCCGAACGCGGCGAAACGCCTCTTGGCGATCGAGGAGTTCAGCGAGATGGGAGCTGGATTCGCGATTTCGATGCGCGACCTCGAGATCCGCGGGGCCGGCAATCTGCTGGGCACGGAGCAGAGCGGCCATATCGCGGCCGTCGGCTATGAGCTGTACTGCCGGCTGCTCGAACAGGCGGTCCGTTCGCTCCGTCGGCTACCGCCCCAATTGCTGGTTGATGTCGAGATCAATCTTCCGATCCGCGCGCACCTGCCGGAGGACTACGTGTCCGATCTGCGCGCGAAGATCGAACTGTATCGCAGGCTTTCCCGCATTACCGGCATCGACCAGCTTGCCGATTTTCGCCGCGAACTCGAAGACCGATTCGGCCCCTTGCCCGACCCGGTGGAAGGCCTGTTGCGGCTCGCCGAGCTTCGGATCGAGGCGACCGTGTGGCAGATCAACGCGATCCACCTCGAGGACGCCTTTATGGTATTCCGGTACGCCGATCGGTCGCGTGTGGAACAGCTCGTGCGGCAAAGCCGATTCGGCCTGCGGATCGTCGACGATGAGTCGATCTACCTGCCTCTGCGCGCCGACGCGCCGCGCAACGCGAGGCTCGTCGACCTCGCGAAATCGGTGTTGCGGGGTCGGGCCGACGTGCGATAGAATCCCGCCCCGCCTCGGGTCGCCCCTTTCGGCACGGACCCGGGGAACACGTAACGGCAGACCAATCCGAGTGC
Organism: Planctomycetota bacterium; assembly: GCA_016872725.1. Lineage (GTDB taxonomy): Bacteria > Planctomycetota > Planctomycetia > Pirellulales > Pirellulaceae > VGZC01. The sequence goes on along the minus strand of VGZC01000048.1, from coordinate 16,219 downwards.
ATGGGACGGATCCTATCATCGGACGCTGGACCGACCGGCCCGCGCGACCGGCTCGCCGCCGGCGCGCGCCGATCGCGGCGACCGCTTGCCTGTCCGTGGTTTGGGCCGCGACGGCCGGCTGCGCGGTGCCGGGGCTCTCGTTTTGGAAACCCCAGTCCGCCCCGCCGCCCGCGGCACCCTCCGTTTCACCCCGTGCCGTTTCCGCATCGCCGTACGGGGAGTTGCCTCCGTCGTACGGGAACCAGGAGTCGCCCGCGGCGCCATCGGGGTTCGCAGAGCGTGACCGGTCCGAGCGCGTTGCGCAGGTCGGAGGCGTGGACCCGCATGGTGGTGCGACGGGCGAATTCGAACCGGCCCGCATTGTCGCGCGGGTCGGCGACGAAGTGATCCTCGCCGGCGATTTGCTCGGCCCGATCAATCAAGCCCTCGCGCCGTACGAGGACAAGATGCCGAAGGACCAGATCGATCGGCAACGCGAGCTCCTGCTGCGGCAACAGGTGCCGGTCGCCGTCGAGTCCAAGATGCTCTATTTCGCCTATCTGCGCGATTTGCCGGCCGACGTCGTGAACGATCGCATGCCGAAAGTCTGGGAATCGGTCCATAAGCGATTCGACGAGGACGAACTGCCGAAGCTGCTCGAAAAGTACAACGTCCAAACGGCCGCCGAATTGGACGCGAAGATGCGGGAAAGCGGATGGTCGCTCGCGAAGCAGCGCCGCATGTACGGCGAGCGGAATCTGGGGATGGCCGGCGCGTTTTCGAAGATCGGCCGCGAACCCGAGGTCACGCACGACGAAATGCTGCGTTACTACGAGGCGCGCTCCGGCGACTACGCCGTGCGGGCCCAGGCGCGCTGGGAACAGCTCATGGTTCGGTTCGACCGATTCCCGACTCGGCAGGCCGCAGCCGACGCGATCGCCGCGATGGGAAACGAGGTCGCCTTGGGCGGCGCTCCGCTGTGGGCGGTCGCCAAACGCGGTTCGCACGCGTTCAACGCCGAACAGGGCGGTCGGCACGATTGGACCAACCAGGGAAGCCTCGCCTCCGCGCCGATCGACCAGGCACTCTTCGAATTGCCGCTCGGCGTGCTGAGCCAGATCATCGAGGACGATCAGGGATTCCACATTATCCGCGTGATCGAGCGTCGAGGAGCCGGTCGAACGCCGTTCACCGAGGCTCAGGTTGCAATCAAGAAGAAGATCCAGGAAGAGAAGCGCAAGGCCGAGCTGCAAGAATACCTCGCGAAACTCCGCCGCGAAATCCCCGTCTGGACGCTCTACGACCAGGAGCCGGCCGCGCACGGCGATTCGGCCGTCACGGGGCCGTGATCGGCGACCCGTCGCCCGGCCTACTCGGGAGTCGCGCGATCGAACATCTCGCCGTAGGATCCGGCCCGCATCGCGGCGGCGGGGATTTGCAGTCGAGCGACGAGGTCGGCGACGACGCGTCTCGCTTCGACCTCGTCCACTCCGTCCTCGAGGACGCCTTCGAGTTCGAGGAAATCGCCGAGCAGATCGACATGATCGAGGTGGATCCGCACGAACCGATAGCGATAGATCTCGCGGCGCTTGCGGACAACCGACCGAACGCCCAGCGCGGCCGAAAGGGCCGACCGCAACGTCTCGGGATCGGCGACCTCCACCAGGTAGTAGCGGCTCGGCTTGGGACCGTTCTCGTCCGGCCGGTCGTACCAGATCAGTTCGGCCGTCGCACCCGACGCCTCCCGCAGTTTCAATCGGCCGGTTCGGCAATGGAAATAAGTGTCGACCTGGATGCGCTGCCCGATCCGTTCGGTCGCGATCCGCTGGATCGCGCGCCGCGCGGCGCCCGGATCGGCCAGTTTCGCCTTGATCTCGATGTTCCGCCGAATGTGCATCGCCGTATCCCGCGCGTCGGCCTCGCCCTTCGTGGGCCCGCTGGCGGCCAGTGTAGGCGAGTCGACCGGCGCGTGCCACCGGCGGCGGCGGACCCGGGTGGACGGGAGACGGGCCCCGATGAGGAGCGGGCGGTCGGTTTTCGACCGCGGCGGGCGAATTGTCGCCGAGCGATCCGATCGGTAAACTGCGTCCTGACACGCGGCGGTCCCGCGGATGGTGCGGATTCCATCGTGGCGATGACGTCGTTCGCGGGAGGAAGGAAGAGGGACTATGTCCGAGATCGCGAAGCTCAAGACGGGTGATCGGGAGATCGATCTTCCCATCGTCGTCGGAACCGAGAACGAGCGAGGGTTGGATATCTCGAGGCTCCTTTCCGATACGAGCCTGATCACACTGGACGAGGGGTACGTCAATACGGGCGCGACGACGAGCGCCATCACGTTTCTCGACGGCGAAGCGGGTGTGCTGCGGTATCGGGGGTATCCGGTCGAGGTGATCGCCGAACGGTGCGATTTCCTCGAAACGTCCTACCTGTTGATCTACGGCGAGTTGCCGACGGCCTCGGAACGCGACGTGTTCCGCGACTCGATCCGCCGGCACACCATGATCCACGAGGACATGCGGTCGTTCTACAACGGGTTCCCCCGCGACGCCCACCCGATGGCGATCCTCTCCTCCGTCGTCGGCGCGCTCGCCACCTTCTACAAGGACTCGCTCGATCCCCAGGATCCCCGGCAAGTCGAGATCTCGATCCACCGTCTGCTCGCCAAACTCCCCACGATCGCGGCCTACAGCTACAAGAAGTCGATCGGCCAGCCGTTCATCTACCCGAGGAATTCGCTGGCTTACTGCGAGAACTTCCTGCGGATGATGTTCGCCGTGCCGAGCGAGGAATATGAAATCGATCCGGATTTCGTCGAGGCGCTCAACCTGCTGCTGATCGTGCACGCCGACCACGAGCAGAATTGCAGCACGTCGACGGTGCGGATGGTGGGATCGTCGAACGCCAACCTCTTCGCGTCGATCTCAGCCGGAATCTGCGCGCTGTGGGGACCGCTCCACGGAGGAGCAAACGAGGCCGTCGTGAACATGCTCGAACAGATCATCGCCGACGGGTGCGATGTCCAGAAGTATATCGATCTCGCGAAGGACAAGAAGTCGAATTTCCGTTTGATGGGGTTCGGCCATCGCGTGTACAAGAACTACGATCCTCGAGCGACGATCATCAAGAAGGCGTGCGACAAACTCCTTGCGAAACTCCGCATCGACGACCCGCTCTTCGACGTCGCCCAGCGGCTTGAAGGGGCCGCGCTGAGCGATCCGTATTTCGTCGAGCGTCGGCTCTATCCCAACGTCGATTTCTACTCGGGCGTCATCTACCGCGCGATCGGAATCCCCGTTCAGATGTTTACCGTTCTGTTCGCGATGGGGCGGCTGCCCGGCTGGATCGCGCACTGGTGCGAAATGCACCGTTCGGAAAACAAACGCATCGCCCGGCCCCGGCAGATCTACACCGGATCGACGCTGCGCGGATTCGTCCCTGTTGAAAAACGCTGATCCGATCGGAACTCGGTTCCCTATCGATCGCTCGGCGTGTGATTCCCCAGACCTCGGTGTCCCAAGGTGCGGCCATCCATGAACCCAATGCCTGAGCTCGCTTCCGAGCGGTTGTACGAAGGGGAGCGGTTTTCCGTCGAGCGCGTGCGATACGCCTCGCGGGGACGCCAACTGTCGCGGGACGTGATCCGCCACCCCGGCGCCGTCACGATCGTCCCGATGGTCGACAACGACCATGTCTGCCTCATCCAAAACCACCGCATCGCCGTGGGCCAGACGTTGATCGAACTGCCCGCCGGCACGCTCGAACGGGGCAAGGACCCCCGCGTCACGGCCGAGCGCGAGTTGGCGGAGGAAACCGGTTACCGGGCTTCCCGGTGGGATTTGCTGCACGAGTTCTTCCTCTCGCCCGGCGTGCTCGACGAACGGATGCGCCTTTTCCTGGCCACGGGCCTTACGGAAGGGCCGACCAACCGCGAATCGGGCGAGCAGATCGAGAACCGCGTCGTCGCGTGGGACGAGGCGATCGACATGGTTCGCCGCCGCGAAATCCGCGACGCGAAGACGATCATCGGCCTGCTGTGGGCCGATCAGTGCCGCGCATGACGTCGGCGAGGCCCGACGCGTTCGCGGGCCAGTCCCAATTGATCGAGCAGCGGATTGCGATAGAGCCGCTCGGCGATCCTCGCGGGCGAGCCTTCCGGCCCGGTCCGAGCGGCGTGCCATCGCTCGCCGTCGGGCGCCCATCGGTCGTCGAGCGGCCAAGGGGCGAACGGCTCGTATCCGAGTGCCTCGCCAAGCCGTTCCGAATTCATGCTGACGTTTCCCGCGCGGGGCGGAATCGGTCCCGCGTCGCGCCGCAAACAGCCTTCGAGCAGGCCCGGATCGTACCCTCCCAACCGGTTGACGATCTGGGCGATCTGATAGAGCGTCAGCGGGCGGGGGCCTCCGGCGTGGAATAGCCCGCGCAGGTCGCTCGCGAGAACCGCGTGGGCCACGCGGTTGAGGCAATCGGTGTAGGTCGGCGTGCGGATTTCATCGTAATACAACGTCGCCGGTTTTCCCTGCCGGAACCGCGACTGGATCCAGTCGATCGCGCCCGCGTGCCCGTTGAAGCTCTCGCCCATCGGAAGCGATATCCTCAGGACGCAACTTTCCGCGCGCTCGTTCAGGATGATCCGCTCCGACTGGGCCATCGTCTTGCCGTAGACGGTCACCGGATCCGGCCGGGCACTCTCGTCGTACGCGCCTCCGCCGGTCCCCGAGAAGACGAGATCGATCGAGTAATGAACGAGCCTCGCGTTCCACTCCCGCGCCGTTTCCGCGAGATTCATCGCGCCGAGCACATTGATGCGCCATGCCATCGGCGGGTCGAGCTCGCACGACTTCAGTTTGCACGTGCCTTCGCAATTCAGGACGGCCGCGAACCGATAGGTCTCGAAGAGCCGGCGCACGGCCTCGCGGCGGTCGACGTCGCAGCCTTCGATCCCGTCGTCGGCGAGCAGCCGGTTGTCGAGCCGGCGCATGCCGACGACCCGGTCGCCGTACCGAGCTCGGAAGTAATAGAACGCGTTGTAGCCGGCGACACCCGCGACACCCGTCACGAGCAGCGGAAGCGGAGGATCGGGCGGCGGGCGCGAGTAGGCGTAAAGGCGCGTCGCGCTCATGGCATCCTGATCCACGTGATCGTCTCGCGAAACGAGGCCAGGAGCGGTTCGGGACATGCGCCTCGCTCGATCTTCGCCATCGCGTCCTCGATCCATGGCGATCCCGAGGGCGATCGGCCGTCCTGAAACCACTGCCGGACGGAACCCACAGGCGACAGGAACAAACCGTATCGCTTGAGTTCCTCGACCAGCTCCTCGACCCACGGCCTCAATTCGCTTGAGAGGATCGAAAGGCCCTTGACCCGAAGTTCGCGCCAACGATCCGAGGCGCGCCGCGTGCCCGCGACCATCGCGGGCGGAGTTTCGTTCGCGTTCGCATGGAGTTGGGCGAGGAACGATTCGAGTTCGCGCGTGTTCTCGGCGAGCGTCTTTCGGTCCGGCCCGCCTTCCATTTCGATCGCCAGCCGGTCGCGGGTCGACATCCACGCGCGAGGCGCCGCGCCGCCCGTCAGTCGCGCGCACCACTCCTGGAACCGCTCGCTCGACGCGAAAACGTCGAGCGTCGCGAGTACGGCGACGCGGACCCCCACCGTCGCCAACCGCGTATGCATCATGAGCAGCGTGCTGGGCCCCAACGAATGAACGACATGGATCCGATGCTCACCCGGAACATCCGCGTCGACCAGGCTCTGGTAGATCGCCCGCTCGACGTCCGTTTCGGTCAACAGGATGCCGTTCGCCGCCAGGCACTCCCCGGCGCCGACGGCCCGCGCGATGCCGGAACACTCGAGAAGCCGGCACGCATCGGGCGGTACGGCGTTCACGTGAATCAAACCCTCGTGACGCCGCAGCCGCACGAGCGTGACGTCGGCTCCACCCGAGCAGAGTCCCGATCGGAACGCCGAACCGGCCGACGCGATCATGAGCTGCGCGTCGAGTTCGCGCTGATGATCCGATAGCCAACGTCCCAATCCGCGGGCCGTATGCGCGGGAAGCCCTCCGTCGACGGAATCCAACAGGAGAACACGTCCCTTGTTCAACAGGCAGACGATCAGGATCGCCGCGCAGCGGCGCACGGCCTCGCTCCGTGTCCCCAGCGACGGAAGGCTCGCGAATGCCCGCGCCTGGCGACGAGGATCCGCGTGCGACGGCGCATTGCCCGTTCGAAGGGTCAGCTCGACGACCCGCGACGCATCGAGCGTGATGACGATATCGTCGAACAGCGTCGCCATCGCCGCATTGAGCGATTCCAGGACGCTCGCCGGCGCCCATTGCAGCAAGTGCAGCAGTCGGCGCGGGCCTTGCAGCGGATCGCCCGAGGGTACAGGTTCGAGGAGCCCATCGAGCCGCGCGCCCGAGAGATGCGCGAAACGCAGCCGCAACAGTTCGCCAAGGTCGCTGCGCGCCACGGCCTGGGCACTCAACACGGGCCGCCTCAAGAGGCTCCACGCCTCCTTGCGGCAGCGCACTTCGAGCGGCGCCGCAAGCGTCGGATCCAATCCGGCGACGACCGATTCGCCCGTCGGCGAGCCGCCCGCCGCATCGCCCGCGTCCGCTCGCATCACACCCGAAAGCAGACGGTCCTCGGTCAGCGGCGAAACCAATTGGACGTCACGAAAAAAACGGTCCGCCTCCCCGGCCTCGCCCGCCACCGACCCGCTATCCCGATCCGCGCGCGTCGCGTGCTCGAGGATCTCGACCAGCGCCCGACCCGCTCCGATATCCGACGTTCCGTCGACAAGCGTAATCTCCGACAGGGATATCGCCGAACCGTGTGCCGGGATCAGCGTCTTGACGAGCATGGTCGGTCCGCCTTTCTTATTCTTCCCAGTTAGCGTCGCCGTCCGAGGCGACCCATCCTTCCGCCATTCTCGCCAAACTCGACGCAATCGGACAAGTTTACTCAATCATCACAGTCGGACCAGCCGAATTATGAACCCCGGGGCGAGGCCGGCGCATGGGCCGGCGGCCGAGGGCCATCGCCCTCTGTTCGTCACGTTCGAAATGACGTCTTTTCGTTCGGAACATGGGGAGGCTACCCAAGCCGAATCCACGATGGTCCGTCGCGTAGCATTGCGAAACGAATCCGTTCGGACGCCGCCCCCGCGCTGGACTTGGGTCGCCGTCCTGATGGCGATGGCCGCGACGGGCCGGATGCGCGCGGATGACACCGGTCGTCCGAATGAGCTTCGGCTCTTGCCCCGCGCGTCCGCCCTCGATGGTCCGCCTTCCCCGCCGGATTCCGAATCGAGGACCGGTCGGGGGTCGGAGTGGGAGTCCAATCCGGTGGTCGTCGACGAAACATGGACCGACTGCGTCGAGCCGGCGGGGGTCGGTTACACGACATGGGCCGAGTTGGACTATCTTCTTTGGCGTCGATCGAATCAGCCGGTCCCCATCCTCGTGACGACCGATCCGGACGACGGGGTTTTGCCGAACGCGACGACATTATTCGGCGGTGGCCGGGTCGGCGACGACACGCGGCCCGGTGGGCGGCTCCGGTTCGGATCATGGCTCAATGGCGGTACGTGCGAAGGTGTCGAGGCGGGTATCATGATGCTCGGCAACGGCGCATGGCACTATGCCGTGGATTCGTCGACCATCACAACGATCGCTCGCCCATTCTACAACTACACGGACGATTTGCAGGGCGGTTATCTCGGTGAGGATAGTCTCCTCGTCGCGCTCGCGGGAACGTCGACGGGCGGGATCGAGATCGACGGCGATTCGAACATATTGTCGGCCGACGTCGGTTTGCGCCGAGTCATCACCGAGTCGTGTCGACTTCGACTCGACGGACTCGTCGGGTACCAGATGGCCCGCATCGACGAGTCGGTGCGCATCCGCAGCGCGACGTCGCTCGTTTCGAGCGACACGACGATCGAGATCACCGACTTATTCGACGCCAGGAACGAATTCCACGGCGCATACTTGGGCCTGGAATTGCAGCGAGATTTCGGGCGCGCCTCGATCGATCTGCTCGGGCGCATCGCGCTGGGTAACATGCGTCAGACGGTCATGATCGATGGCGAGCAGGTTTCGACGGTGGGAGGAGTCGCGAGCGTCGCGGGCAACGGGCTATTCGCGCAGAGCACCAACATCGGCCGTTACACGCGCAGTGAATTCGCCATCGCCCCGGAGGCCGGTCTGCATGTCGGCTATCGACTTTCCAGCGGCCTCTTCGCACGGGCGGGCTACTCCTGCATGTACTGGAATCATGTGGCGAAACCGGGCGATCACATGGACCGGGGGATCAATCCGAACCAGCCGCCTCCCGCGGGTGAGCCGCAGCGCCCGGCCTTCGCCTTTGTCGACGGCGACCTCTTGTTGCACGGTCTCGATTTCGGCCTGGTCTGGACCTACTGAACCACCGGTTCCCACTTCCCCCTCCTTTCCTACCGCAGCGGCACAATAAGCAGCCGGCCCGTGTTCTGGTCGGTGTGCGTCCGCAACAACAGCTCGCCGTTCGCCAGCGCGGGGAGCGGTCGGAGCGATTCCTCGGCCAGATGCCGGCGATCCAGTTCTTCGTAGCGTTGCGGATTCGCGCTGACGAGGACGATGTCGCCGTGCTGGACTTCGACAACCAGCAACCGGTCACCCGCGGCGATGATGTGGCAGACGCCCGCGTCGGGTCGGCGCCACGCGACGTTCCCCGTCGCCGCATCGACGCACCGCAATTCGGAAGGCGGACCATCCTCGCGACCGTGCGTTCCAAAGAGGTACCCTTGGTGGAATACGGCATTCGCGTATTGGCTCGACAAGATCGAGTCGCCTCCCCAAATCCGTTCGGGCGCGCCGTCCGCTCGAATGCGAAGGCACTCGGCGCCGATCTGATAGCTGGCTGAAAGGAAGACGCGATCGTCCAAGACGATCGGCGAGGCGCCGGTCACGGTGAGTCCTCTCTTGCCGAAGGCGTGGGTGAACGCGATCGTTCCGTCGGCGGGGTCGATTCCGAACAGCGCGTAACGGGACAGGAACAAGGCCGTGGGTTGACCGCCACGATCGGCGAGGATGGGCGACGCGTAACTTACCGGATCCTCCGTCCGACTCCAGACGGTTTCCCCGTTGGTGACATCCAGCGCCACGATCCCCGCGCCGGATCGTCCGCCGACATGCACGAGGACTCGCGGACCGACGACGAGCGGCGAGCTGCCGACGCCGAAATACCCTTCGGGCGATTGCAGCTCCCTTGCGAGGTCGCGCTGCCAGTGGACCGTACCGTCGGCGAGCGAAACGCATCGCAATCGGCCGTCGGCTCCGAATGCGAAAACGCGCCCGTCGGCCGCGGTCGGCACGCATCGAGGGCCCGTGTCCGCGTTGTATCCGCCTTGATAGGCGGTCGGGGCATCCGCTTTCCAAACGGAAGTGCCCGTGGCCCGGTCGATGGCTTCGAGTCGTTCCGTATCTCCGTCGCGATGGAAGAGGAGGATCCGGTCTCCAACGACGGCCGGCCCGGCATAGCCCGCTCCAACCGCGTACGATAATCTAGCGGCTGTCGACGGAGGAAACCGGGGCGGCAATTCGTCGTCGTCGGCGCGATTGTTCCGGGATGGGCCCAGGAACTGGGGCCAATCACCGGCGCGCGACGCGTCGGGGGGCGCGCCGAGGCCGGCCAACAGGGCGTGACAGGCGATCAGCGGGAACGCAATCGCTCGGCCCGAGGCTCGGCGGCGATCGGAGATCGGGTACGCTGTGGCTTCCATCGCGGTGGTCTCCGTCGGTTGGCGCCGTGCGCGGCGGCGGTCGAGGCGGAACGCCGCGCGATCGCGCGGACCGGTCCCCGCGTACGATACGCCGAGCGGCGAAGACCAGCAACGAGGCGGGTGAGCGTGGCGCGATTTTTTCGGCTTTGGCAAAAGAAACGCGGCGAACGCCGCACCGGCTCGCGGCTCGCCGGTACCGTCGGAGAAGCGGCGTTCTTCGGCGCCCTCTTCGTGCTCGGAGCCGTCGCGCTTGCCGCGTACTGGACGTCGCAAGCCATCGCGCCGCACCCCGACTTCTTCACGATCGGATGGGGCACGTGGCTCGCCACATTCGTCCTCGCTTCGTTCATCCTGATCGGCGGCGCCGGGCTCTTCTTCACCGTGCTGGAGGTCGGCGCGTCGGCCGAGCGGCGGTCGGCCCTCGCACGCCGCGCCGGCGACATCGAGCTGATCCGCGAGTCGCGTTCGCGCTTCCGCCGGTTTCCGACGATCCCGCGCGACGTCAACCTGACCAATAGCCCCGGCGTCCGACTCGCCTATCGCCTGCCCGGACTCGAGTCGCCCGCATGGCGGCTCGTCGCGGCGGCCGTCACGGCCCTTCTGTGCGTCGGCATCGACACCGTCCTGATCGCCGTCGCCATCCGAGCGTTCCACATCGGCAAACCCGAAATGGCGCTCAATGCGTTCCTCGTCCCGTTCTCGTCGGTCACCGCCTGGTCGGTGTACTACTTCACCCGCCAACTCCTCCTGCACACGTGGATCGGCCCGACCAGCGTGGAGATCTCCGATCACCCACTCTATCCGGGCCGGGCCTACGAGGTCGTATTGGTCCAGGGTGGTCATTTGAAAGTCAACCACCTGCGGCTCGCGCTGGTTTGCGAGGAGGAAGTCACCTACCGCCAGGGAACCGACCTGCGGACGGAGCGGCGTACGGCCCACGAGGGAGACGTTTTCGAAAGAGGCGGCTTCACGATCGATCCATCGGCGCCGTTCGAGCATTGCGAACGCTTCGCCGTTCCGCGCGCGGCCATGCACTCCTTCCAGTCCGCGCACAACGCGATCACATGGAAACTGGTCGTCACCTTGGACCTGCACCGGTGGCCGCGCGTCGTGCGCGGGTTTCCGGTCGTCGTCTATCCGCTCATCGAGGGCGCCGAACGTGGATCCGCTGATTAGCATCCAACCAAGCGAACCCGCGGCCGTCTATCGGCCGGGTGATCGTTTCGAGTGCGAATACCAGATCGACGCCGTCGAAGCGACCGAAGTGCAGGCGGTCGAAGCGTCTCTGCTATGGTATACCGAAGGCAAGGGCGAGGACGACATGGGTGTCCATTTCTTCCAACGACGGACGAGCTATGACGCGGAGGACCACGACCTGCGCGCGCTGCACCGCTTCAAGACGGACATGCCACGCAGCCCGCTGAGTTACGACGGTCTGCTTTTTCGTATCCGCTGGTGCGTACGGGTGCGCGTGTTCCTTCGAAGAGGGCGGAGCCTTGTCGCCGAACAGCCGATCCAGCTCGGACCGCGGCTCACCCACCTGAATCCCGAACCGGCCGCGACGGCCGAATCGACCGGCGCATGAGGATCTCCGTGACCGGCGACCGCCCTCCTTCCGACACGAACCCGTTCGCGACGCGTTGGACGCGACCGGGAGCGGCGCCTTATTGGTTTCCCGACGACCATTCGGTGGACTCGCTGCTGGGCGCGCTGCGGTCGCACCGAGGTTGGGGGCAAATCGTCGGACCGCACGGAAGCGGTAAGTCAACCCTGCTGATCGAACTGGAACGCGCCTTGGAATCGGCGGGTAGACGTGTGTGGTCGTACCGTTCCTTCTCGCACGCGAAGGTTGTTTTCACACGCTCGGACAGGCGATCGTGGCGGCCCGGCGATCAGGTGATCCTCGATGGATTCGAAACGCTCGGCCCATGGCGGCGCTGGGCCGTGCGGCGCGCGTGCCGCCGCGCTCCGTGCGGGCTGTTGGTTACGAGCCATCGTCGCCAATGGGGGATTCCCGTGCTTTGGACGTTGCATCCGACTCCGGAGCTCGCATGGACCCTCGCGAGCCGCATGACCCGATCGTCGCCCGTACCCATCACCCGCCAGGACGTCGAAAGGGCGTTCCGCGCATGCGGCGGGAATCTGCGCGAGACCTGGTTCGCGCTCTACGACGTCGTCACGCGCCGCCGGACCGAATGAACCGAATGGGCCTACAGGGACATCAGATATTTCAGCAGTTCGAGCCGTTCCCGATCGTTCAGTCTGTCGAGCAATCCCGAAGGCATGAACGACTGGGACGAAACGCGGACTGCCTCGATGACGTCGCGGGGGAGCACGACACGGTTGGTCTGCGTGCGGATCGTGATCGCCGTTTCGGTTTCCTCCTCGATCAGCCCGGTCGTCACCCGCCCATCGTCGGTCGCGACGACGCGCGCCTGATACGCGCGTCCGATCACGGCATGCGGGTCGACGATATTCTCGACGATGTAGCCGATCCCCTTGGCACCCGTACCGGCGAGATTGGGGCCGAGGCTTTCATTCGTGCCGTCGGGCAGGTGGCACGCGGCGCACAGGTTTTGAAAATGGCCGGATCCCGCGGTCACGCTGTAGGCCCATAGGGGCGCCGACTGGTACGCGGCCACCGTCTTGGAGATTTCCTCGCGGAACGCGTCGGAAGTCGCGCTGAACGCGCCCCATTGTGTGGCGAGCCGTTCGCCGAGCCGCGTGTTTCCGAGATGGGCCATTTGCCGCGCGTAATAGGCGGTCAGCACTTTCTTGTCGATGCGGCCGGCGTCGATCGCATCCAGGAGTTGTTCCGACCAAGGAGCGCGCGACGAGAGGACCTCCATGGCCGCCGCGTTCAACGTGCCCTTCCAATTCGAAAGCCGCGCGATCAATGCGTCGCCGACCGATGGGTGGTTGAACGAACCGAGCAGCGGGACGACTTGGCCGGCGAGCCGTTCGTCGTCGAGGAGTCCCAGATAATGGGACAGGTTCTCCGGCGATGGATCGTAAGCCAGGATCGCCACGGCATGCTCTTTGTCTTCGAGACTTGCCGAGTTGTCCGCGACAAGCCGCCGCATGCGGGCGAACAGGGCGCCGTCGCCGAACGCCGCGCCCACCGATTCGGCCGCGCGGCGCGTCGGCGCGTCGGACGATTCATAGAGTCCCGAGGCGACGGTTTGCCAGCCCTCGGGTTGAGGCACCGAGCGCATACCGCGGATCGCCGACTCGAACAGACTCAACAATCGGAATCGCTCGTCCTTTTCGGCCGCCGCCAAACGCCGGCCGATCGCGTTCCGGCCTTCCGGAGAGAGCTTTGCGGCGTACCAATGGATATCGTCGCGCACCGCGGACAGACGGGACATGTCGGCCAGTCGCAACGCGCGTTCGAGGTCGCCCTCCATCCACCGCGCGACGCCAAACCAAATCAAGGAAGGCAAGTCGCGGTCGGAGGCGTTCTCGGGTTGTGAACAAAGGATCTCGGCCAGTGTCCAGCCCAAATCGGCCGGAACGCGCTGGATGGCCGACGCCAGATACCGGCGCACGAACAACGACGCGTCACGGCGGGCCGCTTCGGTCAGAGTATCCGCGATCTCCGCGGGCGGGAGTGACTCCACGGCGAGCTGAACGGCCCAGCCGCGGACATATTCGCTCTCATCCGCCAGCACCGCGTTCACGAGCGGCGCGTCGATCGCATGGACCGCGTGGAGTGCCCACAGCGCCCGAAGCCGACGATCGTCGTTCGGGTGTCGCGTCGCCATTTCCCGTAGTTGGCGGACGGCCTCGGGCGCGATCGCCTGCCGCGCCGCACGCTCGCCAAGCACGAGGCGCGCCGTGCGCACATGCCAGTCGTTGCGATGCGATTGGGCCGCGACCAATTCCTCGTCGGTCGCCCGGGCGTAATCGACTGTTTCCGGTCGGTATGCCGCATCGTACTTCATACGGTAGATGCGGCCGTTGCCTCGGTCCCAATGCTCGATATTCGGATTATGGCACAGTCGCGGATCGTACCAATCGTTGATATAGACCGCGCCGTCGGGCCCCGTCTGAAGATCGACGCCGATGTACCGCGGGTCGGCGCAAAACAGCATGTCGCGGCCGGCATGGACCGTATTGTATCCGCCCGCTTCGCGCAAATTGACTTGGTGGTTCAACTGGTGCCCGTGCAGATTGTGCGTGAACAGGTGATTGCGGAATTCGGCGGGCCAATTGTCTCCCAAGTAGATCATGGTCCCGACGTGCGAGTGGCCGCCGAACACCGCGTTCGAACCGGGTTTGCCCGCGCCGCCCTCGCCATGCCCGTACCGCGCCGAAGCGAGCAGGTAGTTCTTCATCGCGGGCCGGTCGGGAAGCGGCGTCGAAGAAATGAACGGCGCGTAACCGCCGTTGACCTGATTCCAGTAGTGACCGCCCTGCATGACGTGCGTCGTGAGCCCCTGGCCCCAGAAGCTGCGGCAATGCGTCATGAAGAGCTGTCCGTACTCGTCATAGTCGAGTCCCCATTGGTTGCTGCCGCCGTGCGAGAACACTTCAAACGCGCGCCGCGTCGGATGAAATCGCCACACGCCCGCCTGAAGCGATTGCCGCTCGCCTTCCGGCGCGCCCGGAATGCCGATCCGCGATTGATTGAATACGCCCTGGTTGCCGTAGAGCCAGCCATCAGGCCCCCACAGGAAATTGTTGAGCGTTTCGTGGGTGTCCGCGTATCCGAATCCATCGAGCAAGACCTCGGGTTCCGAGTCGGGCTGGTCGTCGCCGTTCCTGTCGGGAATGAAGAGCAGTTCGGGCGCGGCTCCCACCCACACGCCGCCGAAGCCGACCTCCATTCCACTGACCAGATTCAGGCCTTCGATAAAGACCTTCCGGCTCTCGAACCGGCCATCACCCTCCTGATCGGCGAAGATGACGATCCGGTCGAGCCCCTCGCCGACCGGCCGTTTCTGGGGATAGCAATGTCCCTCGACGACCCACAGGCGGCCTCGCGCGTCGAACGCGAACGCCATCGGCTGGTGCACGTCGGGCTCCGCCGCGATCACATCGACGGAAAAACCCCTCGGCACGAACATGCGAGACACGGTCCCGCGTCCGGGCTGATTCGGAGCGATTGGCGCGGGATTGGGAACCAAGTGGTGGAGCACCGGGTTGCGGATGGAACGCTCGGCCGATTCGGGCGCGGGAGCACCGATGGAAAACGGTTCGAGTCGACCGTCCCGACCGTCGAGTTTCTCCACACGGATGTCGCGGAATTCGATTCGCGTTTCGGGGCCGCTGTGCAATTGAAACGCGAGCCCGCCGCTCGGATCGCGCTCGTTCGTTTGCCGGTCGCGCAGTTCGCTGAAGAGAGTCCCGTTGACATAGACGGCCATCCGATCGCCGATCGCCACGATTCGATAGTCGTTCCACGCCTGTTCCCGGAACAAGACCGCGTAATCGGCGGCGTCCGCGAACGTCTCGGCATGCCGGCGACCGTCGGGTTCGATCGACACGCGCGTTCCCCGTTCGACGAGAAGGGCTCGGCCATGCTCGTCGTAGATCCTCCCAAGCCAAGTCGCGCCCATGTCGAGATCGGCTTGGTAGCCGGAGACATGATCGACGTCGCGGACCTGGCACCGGACCTGGATCCCCGAATTGGCGGCGGGCGCACCGGTGAGGCGGAACCGCAGGCTCAGATCGAAATCGGCCAGTTCGCCTCCTCGCCACACGAGCCATGTGTTCTTGCGCAGCGTCCGGCCGGGAGGGATTTCCCCGACGATGGCGCCGTTTTCGACGCGCCAGTACTCGGCGTCCCCTTCCCAACCATCCAGGTCGCGGCCGTTGAACAGTGACTCGATCGCGGGTTCCGCCTGACCGCGGCATGGGGTGCTCGGGAGTGAAACGGAAAGACCGAGGACAAGAACCAAGAATCGCGCGCGCATGCGATGAGCCCCTTCGCCGTGGCATGATATGGAACGCCTCCGAGTATAGCCGAGCCGGATGCGATTGCGCTACGTGGAACACCGTCCCGGTCGTCCGGGATCCGCTCTTGTCGCATGGTTGGTAAATGAGGTCATGGGCGATCGAGGACGATCGCCCTACGTGGAACACCGTCCCGGTCGTTCTGAAAAAGAGAACGGATACCCGGGTTCCCGATTCGAAGCGAATCCGGGTACCCTATCACGTAGCCGGACCCTTGAACGCCAAGGTAGAGACGGCGATGAGTAGGTTTTTGGGCGATCCCCGAGTTCCCTTGATTTGGTGCGTAGGTGTCTTCGTGGGAACCGTTGTGCTCGCTTATTGTGTATTGCCATTGCTGAAGATCATTCGGCATGGCTCCTGGTGATTCGCAGGCCCATCCGCGTAACTCGTGGGCTATCGCCCCGCGGCCGATGGCGGCGACTTCGCTCCCTCGGCCGATTCGGAGCACGCCGTGCAAACGAGATCGACGGAGTCGTTTGTGAACGACGCGGAATAGGTCGAGCGGAAACACCGGCTG
>VGZC01000047.1 GCA_016872725.1 Planctomycetota bacterium | reverse complement strand
GAGAGCCAGCGATGAATCGTAGATCGATCCGTACCATATGCCTGAGCAACCACGGTCACCGGCAATCGTTCCTCAAGAACTGCACGCATCGCACGAACGCGGATATCATATGTTGAATACGCGGCGTCGCTCATCGTGAGCGACTTTTCCCAGAAACTCAACAACTACGCAATATCAGTGTTGCAGAACTTTTGGTCCGGGCCATACCAAGCCCGCCGGTTGCCATACGCTGCGCCACAGTTTCGCCACCCACCTGCTCGAAGACGGTCAGGATATCCGCACCATCCAGGAACTGCTCGGCCACGCCGACGTGAGCACGACCATGGTCTATACCCACGTCAGCACGGTCGGCGCGACCGGCGTTCGAAGCCCATTGGATCGGCTCTGAGGACCAGCTCCGACCGCGACGACGACGCCCCACGCCGGCAGCCTCCGCGGAATCCGAACGACGGGGATCGTCGTCCCGCGCACGCGTCGGCCTCAGCGCTGCTCGTCGAGAACCACCCACGAAATCTGCGTCACGAGATGGTTGAGCGCCGCGTACGAGATGTGCGCGTTGGTCGCGTAGCGCGGCGTGTCGTTCGCGGGAAATGTGGCGAGCGTCGCGTCGCCCACCAGAAAGACATTGAAATCGTCCGCCAGATTCTCATAGCCCGCCGTCGTCCGGCAATAGCACATGTCGGTCGCGTAGCCCGTCAGCAATACGTGCCGCACGCCTTGCTCCTTGAGAAACCGCCGAAGGGGCGCGTAACCCTCGGCATCGTAGATCACGACGTCCGCCGGATCGACGCCGATGTCGCGCGTCACGGGAATCGGCAGGTCCCAAAAACCGGCTCCGTTGTACCTGGGCGACGCGTCGACTCCCGGAAAATTCTTGAAGTAGTCGATCACCGGAAGATCGGTCGAGACGTCGAACCGTTCGAGCAGCGGCTCGCCCCCGTACGAAAACGCGCCGAGCCGCTCGGTAAGCTCGGCCGCGCCTTGCCGCCGTTCGGCTTCGGTCGGGCGACCGTGGATCGAGCGATACAGTTTCGCGCGGATCGGATCGCGTCCGCCCGGCAGGCTGAACATCACGCACGCGACACGGCCCCGCAGACGCTTGAGGAACGGATCGATCACTTCGCGCGTGTGCCGCGCCGCCAGGTGGTTCTTCTCGACCGTACAGAAATCGCAGACCCCGGCCGGCTCCGGCGTCCGCCAACCCTGGCCATCGTCGATGCCCCAGGGATGGACCATGATGACCGCCGTTTGCGACGCGCGCAGCCGGTTCGGCATCTCCACGACGCCGCGGGCGTTGTATGAGAATCGCCAGGCGCGGACCGACACGTCGGCATCGGTATCGTCCACGAGCCGAGGCCCTTCGAACCGGTTTCGCTCGCGAACCGGCTCGACGAACTCGGGGTAATCGGCGAGCAAGGGCGGCGGGTCGGCGAGCGGCGTGAGCCGATTCTCGAAGACGCGGGAGGATCCCGACGGGTCGAGCGCCGCAATGCGGATGTTCTTGAATTCGACCCACATCGGTTTTCCCGCGTGGAGCTGCAACGCCAGGATCCCCTCGCGCCGCGCCGATTGAGGATCCGCATCGGTGCAATCGACGATCAACCGGCCGTTGAGGTAATGCCGTATCCGATTCCCTTTCGCGATAATGACGACGTCGTTCCAATCATCGAGCCGGAACAACGACCGATACGCCGCCTGATCGATGAGCGGCCCGTCGGCAACCGTCTTGCGCCCCTCGGCATCCCAGGTCGCCCGCTCACCGACGAGGCACATCCGTCCGCGCTTGCCGCCCTCGTCGTAAATGAACCCCGCGACGCTCGGCAGGTCGACTTCATTGCGCAGCTCATGCTGATATCCCCGAACGACCCAGGGATTCCGGGGGTTGCCTTGTACGGCATGGATCGACCGGTACTGGATGCCCGAGTTGTTGGAGGCGCTGCAGCGGTAGGTCAATCGCAGGTCGAAATCGCGCGTCGTTCCTTCCTTCCAGATCAGGAACGTGTTGCCGTCCGCGGGATTCGCCTCGGTCGTTTCCCCCCGCAGCGCGCCGTCCTGGACCGACCAGAGTCGCGGATCGCCGTCCCATCCCGCGAGATCGCGGCCGTTGAAGATGGGCCGCGCCCCCGCGGGTTCGGAGGGTGGGGACTCGGGCGGTTCGGCCCGCGCCGGCGCAAGATAGAGTATCGCGAGGAGGACGAGGCCAACGGGGCGAATCGCGCGCGGCATGATGAGCGCTCCTTTGGAAAGTTCAAACGTCGAGCTGGCGGACATCGAGCGCGTGTTTCTCGATGAACTCGCGCCGGGGCTCGACCTTGTCCCCCATCAAGATCCGGAACATGTCGTCCGCCGCTCCCGCGTCGGCCATGGTGACCCTGAGCAGAGTGCGGTTTTGGGGATCGAGGGTCGTTTCGCGAAGTTCCTCGGCGTTCATTTCCCCGAGTCCCTTGAACCGGGTGACCTGAAGGCCTTTTTCGCCCGCCTCGCGGACAGCGGGCAGCAGTCCTCTGAGGTCTTCGAGATGCGTCTCGGCGTCGCCGCGCCGCAGAACGTACCGGGGTTCCTCGACGCCCGTCCGCTCCTGCGGGATGAGAGTCTGTATGTCGAAACCGAATTCACCGAGTTCCTTCAGCCCCGCGTTGATCGTGCGGACCTCGTGGAACTCGTCGATGATCACCTCGCGCCCGTCGCTCCGTTCGTCCTCGGGCGTCGCGACCTCCGGACCGTCCCCCTCCCCGGATTTCTTCTCGGTTCCCTTCTCGGTTCCCTTCTCGGCGCGTTCGGGATCAACACCCCGTTCGCGCAGGAACGGATCGATATCCGGTCGGTGGAAGAACCATCGGCTTTCCGCGCCGAGCGTGACATGGTAGATCGGAAGGCGTCCGGTTTGGAAATCGATCCGTTCGGCGTGCGCGCGGAGGCTGATTCCGCGCCGTTCGAGACCATGAAGGCCTTCCTCGACGGCGGCGAGCGTTCGGCAGAGCCGGTCCATGGCCTCACCCTGGATCACCCGGCCGTCCATCGGATCGAAGACGGCGTCCTTGAGTCCGCGATCGAGGAGTTGCCGCTTCATTTCCTCCTCGGTCTGCACGTAATAGGTCTGGTCCTTGCCGCGCACCCGGAACAAGGGCGGCTGGGCGACGTAGACGTGGCCGGCGGCAACGAGCTGGAACATCTGCCGGTAGAAGAAGCAGAGCAGGAGTGTCCGGATGTGCGAACCGTCGACATCGGCATCGGTCATAATGATGATCTTGCCGTAGCGCCGCTTCGAGATATCCTGCTCGGGCCCGATCCCGCTCCGGATCGCGTAGATCATGCTTTGGACTTCCTCGTTGGCGAGCACCTTGTCCTCGCGCGACTTGTAGGCATTGATAATCTTGCCGCGCAGCGGAAGGATCGCCTGGTATTCGCGGAGCCGGCCGCCCTCGGCGCTTCCTCCGGCGGAATCGCCTTCGACGAGGTATAGTTCGCACTTGTCGCGATCGGTGCTGATACAGTCGCGCAGTTTGCCGGGCAATCCCATTCCACTGAGCGCCGATTTGCGCCGCACGAGCTCCCTCGCCTTGCGCGCCGCCTCGCGCGCCTCGGCCGCCTGGATTCCCTTGCGGACGATGATCCGCGCGCTCTTGGGGGTTTCTTCGAGGTATTTGGCCAGGAAGTCGCCGAAGGCCGAGTTCATCAGGCCTTCGACCTCGCTGTTGCCGAGCTTCGTTTTGGTCTGGCCCTCGAATTGCGGATTACCGATCCGAATCGAGATCACAACGGTCAGCCCTTCACGGAAATCCTCACCCGTCGGAATGATGGCCTTGAAGAGGTCATTCTTCTTGCCGTAGTTGTTGAGCGACCGGGTGAGCGCGGCTCGGAAACCGGATACGTGCGTTCCGCCCTCGGTCGTGTGGATGTTGTTGACGTACGTGTGGACGTTCTCTGTCAGATCGGTCGTATACTGCATGGCGACTTCAAAATGGATGCCGTCGTGGCTCTCCGAGCAAAAGATCACATCGCCGTGCAACACTTCGCTCGCCCGGTTCAAATACTCGACGAACTCCACGATGCCCCGCTCGTAGTGGAACTCCTCGCCCTGTGACGCGCGCTCGTCGAAGAAATGGATCCGAACGCCCCGGTTGAGGAACGCGAGTTCCTGGAGCCGCTTGAACAGCGTGTCGTACGAGAACTTGGTATTGGTGAAGACGAGCCCATCGGGCTTGAATGTCGTCTTGGTACCTACTTTTTGCGTCGTTCCGATGACGGTGACGGGACCGGTGGGTTGTCCGCGTTCGTATTCCTGCTGGTGGATTTTGCCGTCCCGGTAGACCTCGACGTCGCACCATTGCGAGAGGAAGTTCACGACCGTGACGCCGACTCCGTGCAAGCCGCCCGATGTCTGATAGGCCGTCTTTTCGAACTTGCCGCCGAATTTGAGTACCGTCATGACCCCTTCGAGCGTGGAGACGTCGCGTCCCATCTCGCGCGACAGATCGGGGTGCCGCTCGACGGGGATTCCGCGACCGTTGTCCTCGACGGTCACCGAGCCGTCATTGTGCACCGTGACGTCGATCCGCGTCGCGAACCCCGCCATCGCCTCGTCGATCGAGTTGTCGACGACTTCGTAGACCAGGTGGTGCAGTCCGCGGGCGTACACGTCCCCGATATACATGCTCGGCCGCTTCCGAACATGGTCGAGATCGGACAGGTGCTGCAAGTCGGACGACGTGTAGTCCGATTGGGCCCGTTTGAATTGGCCGACGCCGCCGTCCGCGGCGTCCCCGCCCGGGCCCGGTTCTCCCATGTCGTCTGGAGGATCGTCGTTTGGATGATCGTCGGTCATTCCGTTCATTCCCCCGTTGGTCCCACGCGAAACCGGATGCCCCGGATCCCCACGTGCGTCAAGATATTGCGAAGGCCGCTGAGCAACTCCGCCTTTCGGAACGTGAACTCCTGCACCAGGGCCGAATCGGCCGCGACGATTTCGAGTATTCCGCCTCGGATTCCTCCGACGGCCGAATGCCGGGCGAGCTCGGGCCCGACGACGGATCGCCATGCTTGGGCGAAATCGGCGCCGGCCAGCCGTTGCAGGTATCCGCGCCGCGCGATGAGATCATTGACGATATCGCCGATCCGCGCGGGACCGCGCGGCCCTCGCTTTCGCTCCGCGAGCCGCAAGAAGTCGGCGGTCGCCTCCGCCTCGGTCCGGTCGTCCGAATCCCACGCATCCATGACCACCTCCGATCGCCTTCGATTCAGCGATCCCGCGACAGGGGCATCACGACGTACGAGTAGCCGTCATCCGTCGTGAAGAGGGCAGCGCCCTGTGGACCCTCGAGTTCCAACTGGATGGCCTGTTGCGGCGACAGGACGCGGAGAAAATCGATTACGTAGCGATTGTCGAGAACGACCGAGATCGGAGGCCCATCATAGGCGAGCGGGTATTCGATTTCAGAGGAACCGAGATTCGTCGCCGCGGCCGCGATCTTCACCCGACCCGCGTCGAATGAGAATTCGAGTCCTCGGCTGTCCTTGTCATTGAAGATCGCGGCTTGCCGGACATTGGCGAGCAGCGGTCCGACGATCAGATCGATGCGCGTCGCCGCCGTCCGTTTCGGGAAAACGTCTCGCCATCTCGGATAACGGCCCTCGACGAGCCGCGATACGATCCGCGTGTTGCCGATGCGAACGCCCAGACTGTTGTCAAATGCCGCGAGGTGAACGGGCGTGTCCATTTCAACGAGGCTGCGTTCGATGATCTGCATCGCGCGCGTCGGGACGATCGTGGCCGCCGCGCCACCCCGATGTCCGCCGACCGAGTTGGCGATCGCCTCCATCTTGGCGAGCCGCCTTCCATCCGTTCCCACGGCCGTCATGCGTTCCGCGTCGAATTCGATCAATACGCCTCCGAGCGCGTACCGCGTGCTTTCGACGTCGGTCGCGAACGTCGTCCGGTGGATCAATTCCCTCAAGACCCGCGCCGGTATCTCGTGATACGCCTCCCAAGGCGTATCCTCGATCACCGGATACTCGTCCGGATTCCTGGCCGGAATCTGGAACCGGCTCCGGTCGCCGCGCACGCTCGTCCCCGATTCCGTCGCAACAACATGCATGTTCGCGTCGCTTGACTCGCGCAGGATCGATCCGAACGGATCCACGGGCACGATCACGACACCCTCGCTTCGCACGTCGGCGCCTTCCAGGACCACGCGAACGCTGATGTCCAAATCAGTCGCCATGACGACGATGTTGGGACCCTCGGCGGCGAACTTCACATTCTGCAGGATCGACTTCGGTGAACGAGCCGGCACCACGGCCGCCGCGGTCTGGAATACGGAGAGCATTTTTTCGCGATCGCACGAGAACTCCATGGACGATCCCCAGCTATTAGTATTTCTTGATGCAGTGAACAGTATGTTCGACGGCCGGTCGGCGCGATCGCGAAGCGGGCGGCGACACGGAAAGGTAGATACGGCCCGACGTTAACCGTGCTAGTCGGAGTGCCGCGACAACCTGGAAAAGACGTCGATCGCCCGTCGATCGCCCGTCGATGGCGGACCCGTGCCGTTCGTTGTCCGACGGCCGGCGGGCCAATCGACAGGTCGTGGGCCAGGATGGGAACGGCCATAGACGTCGATCAACCGGTTTTCCACCGCCCGGCCGCCGCGCCGTTCGGCAATGGTTCCGCCGGGCCGTCCCCGGATCATTGGCCTGTTGCCGACGGGTGTTTGAGCTTGGACCGTTCATGGCGTTCCGGCCGACGATTGTTGGCGGGCGAAATGGGACGTCAATTCCTCGATCGCCTTCCGGACGGCATCGTCCCGCTGAACCAATTGTTCGACGCGGCGGAAGGCGTGGAGCACGGTGGAATGATCGCGGTTGCCGAAATACTGGCCGACCTGTCCGAACGTCTTGTTGGTCAGCGATCGAGCAAGGTACATCGCCACGCCGCGGGCGCGAACCAGTTCGCGGCGCCGCGCGGGTCCGCGCAGGTCGTCGGGCCGTTGATCGAAATAGCGAGCGGTCGTAGAGCAGATGGCGCGGAGTTCGGGCCGCGTCGCCGCCCACTCGTCCGACAGAATGCGTTCGATCGACCAATCGGACGCGGGTTGGGCTTCGCAGGGATCGGCGATACCCGCGTCGTCGGACTTGGTAAGCGCGAAGGTTCGCGCCACGCGGAGAACGGCGTTGAGGAACTGGCCGACCGAAGGCGCGCGGTTCGACGCGGGGAGGCCGGGCGGGGGATGACCCATTCCGCCCGGCCCCGTCGCCCAGGCGATCAACGGACCGATCAGGTCGTCGGAAAGGTCGACACCCGACTCGGCGGCGGCGCGAAGGGCCATCCGGCGGAGGCCCGGCTCGCCCGGCGCTTGCAGGGGAACGACCAGCCCACCCGCCATGCGACTCGACAAGGCCGGCATGAGTCCGGCCGCGTGGTAGGGAGCGACCGACATGGTCAGGACGATCGGAATGCGCCGCGCGATGCCCCGTTCGATCGCGAAAATCAACTCCCCTTCGGCGGCCGGTCGATCGGCGAGCTGGTGGACGTCATCGATGATCAGCGCGGCCGCCCGTTCAAACCGGCTCCGGAACTCGGGCAGGCCATTCGTTTCGGCGGCAAGGCCGCACGCGCGGGAAAACGCGCCGGCCGCATAGGCCAGGGTCGCGTCTCCCGTTCCTTCGACGGGCAACCAACGGGCAAGGCCTCGCGCCAGCAGCGTCTTGCCGGTGCCCGAGGGGCCGTGGAACACGACGAGCGGAAACCGAGGTGGTGACTGGACGAGATCCTCGATCGCGGCCCGCACGAGCGCGCAGCGATCGTCTCCGACATACCACGTGTCACGGACCGGCGCGGCCTCGCGGGACGCCGAACGGAACGATCCCGTCCGACGTTCGCCGAATTCCAACGTAAATACACCGCCAGCCAGGTTCACTCCGTTGTCCGTCCTGAATTCCTGAATATGGGATGGAACCGCGAGCGGAGCACGGACGATCGCGTGGCCCGATTGTACCCGGTTCGTACGGGAAATCCCACGGGCACGAGAACCCGATTGCCGTGAAATGGTCGCTCCTCGAACCTAACGGACGATCATGTCGTCGACCGTCTTGCCCGCCGGGATCATCGGCAGCACATGTTCCTGGTAAGGGACCTGCACGTCGAGCACGTACGGGCCGGGAAAGTCGATCATCTCTTCGATCGCGGCGGTCAGGTCGGCCTTGCGGGAAACGGTCGCCGCGCCGCACCCGAATCCTCTCGCGATCCCCACGAAGTCGGGGTAACGCTCTTCGGCGTGGCGCCCCTGACCTTTCCCGCGCGCCTCGGCGTGGTGGACCGGGCCCAAGTAGGTGTGCGCGCGGACGCCGCGCATGAACCGATCCTCCCACTGCATGACCATGCCTAGATGCTGGTTGTTGAGCAGGAACACCTTGACGGGCAGGTTCTCGCAGTAACAGGTCGCCAGTTCCTGGACATTCATGAGCAGACTGCCGTCGCCGTCGATGTCCACGACAAGCGCATCGGGATGGGCCGCCTGGGCGCCCATCGCGGCCGGAAGACCGAACCCCATCGTACCGAGCCCGCAGCTCGACAGCCACGTGCGAGGCGATTGGAACCGGAAGAACTGGGCCGACCACATCTGGTGCTGGCCGACGCCCGTCGTCACGATCGTCCGCCGGTTCGCCGTGATTCGGGACAGTTCGGCGATGGCGTGCTGCTGGAGAATGTCGTCGGTGGCCACGTCGTATTGGAACGGATGCCGGCGCTTCCATTCGGCGCATTGCTTGACCCACGACTCGATGTCCGCCCTGGGCTCGACGATCCGATTCAATTCGGAGAGCGCGAATTGGACGTCGCTGCAGACGGGGATGTGCGCCTCGCGGTTCTTGTTGAGCTCCGACGCGTCGATGTCGACATGAATGATCTTGGCATGCCGCGCGAAGGCTTCGACTTTTCCCGTGACCCGATCGTCGAACCGCACGCCGAGCGCGAGGAGCAGATCGCAATCCCGCACGGCCCAATTCGCATAGACGCTGCCGTGCATGCCGAGCATGTCAAGGCAGAGCGGGTCGTCGCTGGGGAATGCGCCGAGCCCCATCGAGGTCATGGCGACGGGGATGCCCGTCGTGCGGGCGAACCGCCGCAGCTCGTCGGCGGCGCCGGAGGAAATGATCCCTCCACCGGCGTAGATGACCGGTCGCTTGGCCAGTCGAACGGCGGCGGCGATCTGGCGGATCTGCTCGGGGAGCGCCTTGCGCGAGTCGACTTCGTAGCCGGGGAGATTCATCGGCGCGTTCCAATCGACGGCCGCCGAATCGATTTGGATATCCTTGGGCAAATCGATCAGGACGGGACCGGGACGCCCGGTCGTCGCGACGAAGAAAGCCTCGCGGACGATCCGCGGCACGTCATTGATGTTCGTCGCCAGGTAATGGTGCTTGGTGATGCCCCGGCATACCTCGACGATGGGCGTCTCCTGAAAGGCGTCGGATCCGATATTGCGGGTCGGAACCTGTCCGGTGACGACCAGCAACGGAACGCTGTCCATCTTCGCGTCGGCGATCGCCGTGACGAGATTCGTCGCGCCCGGTCCGCTCGTGGCCATGCAGACACCGGGCCGACCCGTCGATCGGGCATAGCCCTGCGCCGCGAACCCGGCGCCTTGTTCATGGCGCGGCAGGATCGTGCGCAATTGCTCCGAATACCGGACCAGCGCCTGATGCAGGGGCATGCTCGCGCCGCCCGGATACGCGAAAACCACCTCGACGCCGTGGTCAACCAGCGACTTGACGAGGATATCGGCTCCGTTCATCACGGTGGCATTGGTCGTGGGGTCCGCGGCGGACATTCGAGTGAAGCGCTCCCGGGAAAATCGATGTCGAAACGTGCGATCGGTGGATTCCCAACCATCCTACCCGCCCGTCGGATGGGAGGACAAGCGAGGAGCCGTCGCGAATCGGGACACCGGCAAACTGGACACGGCATGGTCGGGTCGGTACGATGCGTGGCGGCGCGATCCAACGGGGTACGGCGAATCCAGGGAGTCGCGGGCATCGAGCGGGGCGCGACAGGTCGGCGGACCATGGGATTGCTTTCGGGTTTCAAGAGTCTCTTCTCGGCGCGAGGTCGCGCGCAATCCCTCTACGAACGGGGGTTCAAAAAGGCCAAGGCGCGCGATTACGACGGCGCGATCGCCGACTACGGCGCCGTCTTGCGGCTCGACAAGGCGCCCCAGGACATCAAGGCGATGGCCCTGCTCAATCGAGGCCTCGCCCTTTCGATGACCAAGGACGACGACGCGGCCGCCAAGGACCTTCAAGCCGTCCTCGCGCTCGACAAGGCACCCGCCGCCGTTGTCGCGGCCGCCCGCGAGAAGATCGGCCGCATGCGAAAGCGGTCGAAGGAATGACCTGATCGTGCTCCGCGGATGCCCCGATTTCCGCATCGCTGTCCGCCTCGATGCCTCGGGCCGACCGCAAGCCCGGTCTTTCGGAGGACCGAATCGTGTCCGCCCAATTCGGAAACCGTGAGCCCCGTCGGTCCCTCGTCGCGTCGAGCACGCTCGTCGCCCTGGCGCTCGGACTCCTCGTCTCCGACGCGACACGCGCGGAGCCGCCCTCCGGCTACTCGATTCCGCTCCTCGATCTCGCGGCCGACACGCATCGCCAAATCGTCGTCGACCGCGAGGCCGGTCAATACCTCGGACATCCCACGACCGTGCTGCTTGAGGACGGCCGAACCATGCTCTGCGTCTATCCCAAAGGCCACGGACGCGGCGCCGTCGTGATGAAACGGAGCACCGACGGCGGGCTGACCTGGAGCGGCCGACTCGATGTCCCCGCGAATTGGGCGACCAGCCGTGAGGTCCCGACACTGCACCGCGTCGTCGACGCGTCCGGCAAACGCCGCCTCATCCTGTGGTCGGGACTTTATCCGGCCCGGTTGGCTGTCAGCGAGGACGATGGAGCGACCTGGACCGAACTCAAACCGGCCGGAACATGGGGCGGGATCGTCGTCATGGCCAGCGTCGTGGCGCTCAAGGAACCCGGCCATTATCTGGCCATGTTCCATGACGACGGACGATTCCTCGGCGCGAAACCGAACGTCAAGAAACCGGTCGAATTCACCCTCTTGCAATCGATCTCGCGCGATGGCGGCCTGACCTGGTCGGAGCCCGCGCCCATCCACACGCGGTCCGACGTGCATCTGTGCGAACCCGGTTGTATCCGCTCTCCCCACGGGAATCAGCTCGCCGCATTGCTCCGCGAAAACTCGCGGCGCCGCAATGCGTTCGTCATCCTCTCCGACGATGAAGCGACGACCTGGTCGCAGCCGCGCGAGCTTCCCGGAGCGCTCACCGGCGATCGCCATGTCGGCCGATACCTCGCCGACGGGCGGCTGTTCGTCTCGTTCCGGGATACGACGCGCGAATCGCCCACACGAGGCGATTGGGTCGCGTGGGTCGGTTCCTACGAGGACATCACCGGGGGCCGGGAAGGCCAACTGCGCGTCCGCCTGATGGACAATCACAAAGGGGCCGACTGCGCCTACCCGGCGATCGAAATCCTCCCAGATCATACCATTGTCGCGACGACCTACGGGCATTGGACCGAAGGCGAATCCCCTTACATCGTCAGCGTCCGCATCCGCCCCGAGGAACTCAAGGCGCCTTGAACCAACATGGCCCGTCGACACGTGATCACCGTTCGGACCCGCTGAACGGATCGGTCGTCGAGCGAACGGTCGTTCGAGTACCGACCGTTCACCGAGCGTCGAAGGCCAGGGCGAATAGATCGTGCAATCCCGCCGATTCGGCCATCTGTTGGAGTTTTTTCACGGCCCGCTGCTCGAGCTGCCGGGCCCGCTCCTTCGACACGCCCAGTTTTTCGGAGAGAAACTGAAACGTCCGAGCTCGCCGATGCGAGCCGAGCGCATAGCGGCTGCGAATGATGAACCGCTCGCGACGGTCCAGGCGACTCACGAACCGCGCCAGCGATGCGCGGAGCTCGTCGAGCATTCCATCGCGGCGGGTGGACGCGCGACAGCCCTCTTCGTCGGCGGGATCGGCCACGTCCCCGGTCGACAAGCGGCGCGTCTCTTCGCGCCGGTGCATCACCGTGCGATACGCGCTCCGGGATACCGCTCGGTACGCGTAGGTGCTGAACCGGAACCCGCGCGCGTAGTCGAATTTCTCGACGGCCTGCATCAACGCCACCACACCCGCGCTCAATAACTCGTCGAACGAACAGGTCGGCGTCGCGAATCTCTTGACGATCGACATGGCCAACCGCATGTTGGCCAACACGATCCGGTCGCGGACCGCCTTCGCTCGGGCAAGCCACGCGTCCGCCTGATCCAGGAGCTCGCCGCTCGGCGCCGCGGGATCGATCTGAGTCCGCATCGCATTGACGCGGAATTTCAGGTAGTTCATTTCACGGAACAGGGTATGCTCGTCCGCTTGCGTCAACAACGGCGACTCGCAAAGCCGCATCAAATGCTTTGGCAAGTCGCCCGGCGGCTCATCCCATCCCGCCTCGCCCCCTCCCAACCCCGCCTCCTTCCCGGACTCCAGAATCCGGTTCGCCGACCCCAAATGGAACTCGCGATTCGGCACGAACTCGATCTCGCGCCGCAGCAGGCTCTCCGCCCGGACCCTCGTTTCGGAATCCACGCCACCCGAAGAGGTGGTCACACGGCGCCGACGTGATACGGGCCTTTGTCGAGTCGCGGTCATGCTCCGTCCCACCCTTTGCGAAAATGAACAGTCGTTGATACGTGAAGGAACCGCAGCCGGGGTCGGCGATTAACGGCGTAAAGAGGTCGGACGGGCGGCTTCGGAATCCGGTGGGGTCGGGGTGGTCCAAATCGGAAACATACCTATAGTTATCCGCGTCTCAATGTGTCGTTTCCGGGTCTCGTTTCGGTTCATTCCGGGGTGCAAGGAGTACGGTCATGCGGTTTTCGGGTCGTGTTGTGTTGTTCGCCCTGTTGAGCTTTCTGGCGTTGGGAACGTCGGCGCGGGCCCAGTTCCCGACGCCAGGTCCCGAGCACAAGTATTTCGAGCGGTTCGTCGGGACGTGGGATGCGACCGTCGATTCGCAGGGGGAGATTTCGAAGGGTACCGCGGTCTACAAGATGGACCTTGGCGGACTCTGGTTGGTGAGCACATTCGAGGCCTCGTTCGGCGACGTCAAGTTCAGCGGGCGCGGTTACGACGGGTACGATCCCGCGCGCAAGAAATATGTCGGCGTGTGGATCGATTCGATGTCGACCAGCCCGATGACGTTCGAGGGCACGTTGAAGGACAACGTGTTGACGGCCGTCAGCGAGACGGTCGGGCCGGACGGAAAACCGGTGAAGGCGAACCTTGTCACGGAGGCCAAGGATCGCGATACAATGGTCTTCACGATGTCGATGCCGGACGGGAACGGCGGGAGCCAGACGATGATGACGGTCACCTACAAGCGGCGCAAATAGCCGGTGTCGAACGCAGGGCGCATCGGTCGGTCCGGCCTCGATCCCTTCCGTCGATCGTTCGTCCGGTCACGAACGCCATGGCTTCAACGGGAGGGCGCGGGAGTGCGAGCGGCCACGTCGATCGGAGGAACGAGCGCGCGGGGCCATCGATGGGCCGTCCGCGGGTGGTTTGCCGCGGTCGTCGCGGCGCTCGGACCGAATCTGTTGGAAACGCGCGGGCTGCCGGTCGTTTGGGCCGGCGGCCCGCCGACGTTTCAGGTGTCCGCCGAGTCGGACATCCTGGTGCCGATGCGGGACGGCGTCCGGTTGGCGACCGATCTATGGCGACCCGCCGGCGCGGACGGCAAGCCGGCGGAAGGCCGGTTTCCCGTCATTCTCACACGGACCCCCTACGACAAGAAGTCGGGCGGCGACCGGATCGCCCGGTACTACGCCGAGCGGGGCTATGTGTACATCGCGCAGGACACGCGGGGCCGGTACGCGTCCGAGGGCATATGGCACTGGCTCACCGACGACGGCGCCGACGGAGCGGATACGGCGGCGTGGATCGCCGACCAGCCGTGGTCCAATGGCCGGATCGGCATGATGGGCACATCGTATGTCGGCGGAACGCAGCACGCGCTCGCGATGGCCCGATCACCCCACCTCACGACCGTGATTCCGGTCGACGCCGTCTGCAACATGGGCCACGCAAGCATGCGGAACGGGGGGGCGTTCGAGCTGCGGTTCTGGAACTGGATCGTGCTCAACGCGGCGCGAGGCAGCGCGGCCGCGAAGGACCCCGGAACGGCCGCCGTCTTGAAGGAAATGGTCGATGAGCGGCAACGGTACCTCTCCCTCTTGCCGCTGCGGCGCGGCGCCACGCCGCTCAAACTGGCGCCGGAATACGAGGACTGGATCATCGGCGCGATGGAGCACGGCGCGAACGACGCGTATTGGGAACAAAACAACATCATCGATCACGCCGACCGATACCAGGACATCCCCGTCTATCTCGTCGGCGGCTGGTACGATTCGTGGGCGAGCAACACGACGGCGACGTTCCGCGCGCTCGACGCGCGCCTTCGCGGCCCGGTCTATCTCATCATGGGGCCATGGATCCACGGCGCCCAAGGCGCGTCGGATCACGGCCAGGTCAGTTTCGGAACGGACGCGGCCATCGCCGATCCGCTCGCCTGGCGGCTCGAATGGTACGATCGATGGCTCAAGGGAAGTCCCGATTCCGCCGTGGGCCGCGCCGAACCGTTCAAGACCAAGGTCCGCATCTTCGTGATGGGAACCGGGGACGGGCATAAGACGCCCGAGGGCCGCTTGTTCCACGGCGGTTTCTGGCGCGATGAATGGGAATGGCCGCCCGCGCGCGCGGCGGCCACGCCCTGGTACCTCGGCCCGGACGGCTACCTGGGCCGCGAGCCCGCGAACGGCGCGGCCCGGTCGACGTCGTTCGATTTCGATCCTCGGAATCCCGTCCCCACGATCGGAGGAAACATCTCGTCGGGCAACGATATCCTCCTGCAAGGAGCTTGGGACCAGCGGGGCGGCCCGCATGTCTGGAACTGGCCCGCACCGATCCCCTTGTCCGCCCGCAACGACGTTGTCGTCTTCCGGTCCGAGCCGCTCGACCAAGACCTTGAAGTCACCGGAGAACTCAACGTGGAACTCGTCGTGTCGTCCTCCGCCGTCGACACCGATTTCACCGCGAAACTGATCGACGAGTATCCGTCGAGCGCGGATTTTCCGGGCGGTTTTGCATTGAACCTGACCGACGGCATCCAACGGGCCCGTTATCGTGATTCGGCCGTCGAGGAGCGCATGATGGAGCCCGGCGCGATCCACCCACTGACGATCCGGCTCTACCCGACATCCAACGTCTTCAAACGTGGGCATCGGATTCGCGTGGACGTATCGAGCAGCAATTTTCCGAGGTTCGACGTGAATCCGAACACGGGAGAACGGCTCAACCGGCATCGCCGCGCGGTGATCGCGACAAATACGATCCATCACAGCGCCGAGCATCCTTCGCGCATCGTGCTTCCGATCGTACCGCGGCCGTAACCACAATCCGTAACCACGCTCGCCCGAGCGTGGCGGAAGTGGCGCGCGTCGGCCACCGTCTGGCGACGGTGGCTACGGCGACGGTGGCCGCGCAATCGCTATCCCCTTCTGCCCGAGAGATACGACGCCACGACTTCGTGGCTCGACCTCTCGAACACCGCCCCCGTTTCGCCCTGCTCGATGATCTCTCCGGCGCCGTCGCGCATCCAAAAGACGGCGACATGGTCGGACAGGCGGCGCGCCTGGGCCAGGTTGTGCGTGACGATCACGATCGTGTAATGGCCGCGCATCGCGCGGATCAACCCTTCGACCCGCTCCGCCGCGATCGGATCGAGCGCGCTGCAAGGCTCGTCCATCAACAACACGCGCGGCCGAAGGGCAAGGGCCCTCGCGATGCAGAGGCGCTGTTGCTGGCCGCCCGAGAGGTCCAACGCCGAATGGTCGAGCCGGTCATGGACTTCGTCCCACAGGCCGACGTCGCGCAGGACCGATTCGGTGATGCGCCGAAGTTCGCCTCGTCGACGCTCGCCATGCTCGAAGAGCGCGAGCTCGATGTTGCGGCGGATCGACATGGCGAACGGATTCGGCTTCTGGAAGATCATTCCAACGTGGCGGCGCAGCTCCGCGGATGTCGGAAACAGGTCATGGATGTCCCTGCCGTCGAAAGTGACGCGCCCGCTCACCGATGCGCCCGGTATCATGTCGGTCAGGCGGTTGAGGGCGGTCAGGAAGCTGGTCTTCCCGGATCCCGATGGACCGACGAGGGCCAGGACGCAACCCGGCTTCGCCTCGACCGACGCCTTCCGCACGACGGTTCGGCCACCGTATGCGACCGCGAGGTCCCGGGTGGCGATCATCGTTCGCCTCCCGCGTGGGACATGACCCGCCGGCCGCCCATCCGAAGCAGAAAGGCCGTCGCGGTATTGATGGCGAGCAGCAGAAAGACGAGCACGCAGGCGGTTGCGTACGCCCGAGGGCTGCCGTTCGCCACGTTCATCGCCAAGTCGTAGATGTGGACGCTCATGGAACGGCCGGAATCCAGCAACGACCGGGGCGTTCGCGTCACATAACCCGACGTGAAAATCAACGCGGCCGTCTCGGCCAACGCCCTCCCGACGCCCAGCACGATACCCGCCGTCAGCGCCGGAGCGGCGGCCGGCAGAACCACGCGAAACAGGGTGGCCGAGCGGCCCAGGCCCAGCGCGGCGGCGGCGTAATGGTATTCGCGGGGGACGGCGGTCAACGCCTGCTCCGACGTGCGGATCAGCAGCGGCAAGATCATGCAGGCCAGCGTCAGACCACCCGACAGAATGGAATAGCCGAGCCCAAGCGTGATGACAAAGAGAGCATTGCCGAACAGGCCAAACACGATCGAAGGAACTCCCGCCAGGATATCGAGACTTCGCCGAACGTGCCGAACCGGCGACGCGTTCGGATCGATCGACTCGGTCAATGCAATGGCCGCGGCGAGCGAAAGCGGAACGGCGACCGCCAAGGTGACCAGCAGAAGGAGCGCGGTCGCCAGAATCACGGGACCGATGCCGCCCGCCCGCCCGGCATCCGCGACGCCGTCGATCAAGAATGCGACATCGATCCGCGAAAGCCCGCGCACGGCAAGGTCGGCCAGGATCCATCCCAGCACGGCGAGGACCAGCCCCGCGGACAACCATACGGCCGACGCCGCGAACCATTCGCGTCGCCGATGAGACGGCAAACGGGCGATGGCGGACCGGCCGGTAGGATCGTCACCGCGCATACGCGCGGCCTCCCCGGCCCGTGACGCCGACGACGATGACGCCCACGACGAGCATGAGGATCATCCCGCTGACGAACAGGACCGAACGGTGCGACGCCGACGCATAGCCGAGCTCGAGCGCGATGTTCGCATTGAGCGTGCGTCCCGGCGACAAAAGCGACGTGGGCATCGCGGCGATATTGCCCGCAAGCATCAACACGGCCATCGTCTCGCCCAGGGCGCGCGTCAACGCGAGCATCACTCCGGCGCCGATGCCGCCGCGCGCCGCGGGCAGAACGACGTTCCATACGATGGCCCAGCGTTGCATGCCCAAAGCCGCCGCGCCCTGGATCCACTCGCGCGGCACGGAGGCGATGGCCGAGTCCGACAGCAGCGCGACGGTCGGCAGAACCATCAGTCCGAGAACGATCGTCGCGGTGAACAGGTTTTGACCGCTGCCACCCAGACGGGCAACGATCGGGGCCAGAACGACCAGACCCCAAAGCCCGAATACGACCGACGGAATCCCGCCCAGCAATTCGACAAGTCGGCGATGCAAGACCGCCAGGCGCGCGGGCGCGTAGAAATGGACGAATACGGCCGAGCCGATGGCCAACGGAGCGGCGACCAGAATGGCGCCGACACTCGTCACCAGCGTCGCCGCGATCATCGGCCGAAGATCGAACTCACCGGACCGCGGATGCCAACTCGTATCGCTGAAGAACGGTCGAATCCCCAGTTCCCGCAGGGCCGGCGCCGACTCCCGCGTGAGGAACCCGAGGATCAACAGAACGATCCCGGCCGCCAGGACGGCCGACGCGCGCGTGACGATCTTGAGCCACTGGTCATTGCTCGGCATCGGGATCACTTGCCCGAGGAACGAAATACTGCGCGCGGATCAGGTCGTGCACGTCGGCCGATCGGCAGAAGCGGACGAACTCCAAAGCGAGCGGCGATGGCGAATCCGTGGTCACCAGATTCAAGGGGCGGCTCATCGGAAACGCGCCGTCGGCAATGTTCGCCGTATTCGCCTCGACGCCGCCCAGCGAAAGCAGGCGAATGGGGACCCCGCCCTCGATGGCCGCCTCGGCCGTTCCGATCGACACATAGCCGATCGCCCCGATCGCTCCGGCAACCGTCTTGACGGCATGTTCGTTCTCGCCGACCAGGACGTCCGCCTCGACCTTCGTGTTGTCGATGTTGAAGTGCGCGAGGAATACCTCGAGCGTCGCTCGACCTTCCGCCTTGTGAACGACGGTGATCCCCCGATCGTCGCCTCCGACGTCCCGCCAGTTGTTCACCTCGTCGGTGTAGATCGCGACGATCCGCTCGGCCGACAATTCCTCGATCGGGTTGGACCGATGTACGATCAGCCCCACTCCGTCGGCGGCGATCGGATGCGCGACGAGGTCGGTTTCATCGGGATTCAGACGGCGGCTGGCCATTCCGATATCGGCCACACCCACGCGGGTATCGGTGATTCCCTTGCCCGAGCCGCCGGTTTGCACGTCGATCCGCACGCCCGGGTGCCGTTGTTCAAAACGCTTCGCGATCTCGGTCACGAGCGGAGCGACCGTGCTGGACCCGGTGACCGTCAGCCGGCCCGCACGGTGCCCATCCATCGGCAGGGCGTTTCCGACCGAATAGGCACTCGCGCAGCCCGCGCACGCGATGACGGCCGTGAACAGCAGGATGAGGACTGATTTCATGACGGAATGACCTGTGCGCGGAACGGAATCCGTCGGCGTCGGACGCGCGCCTACGTGAACGACAGTTTGCAACAGCCAAGATCGATGGCGCGGCCCTTTCGACGGGCGAGGAGCGACGGCGCCAGCGCGTATCGCACGTACCGTCCCCGCTGTTCGCGCGTGACGAGCTGCGCTTCGCGCAAGGCCTTGAGATGGTGCGAGAGCAGCGTCGGCTCGACGCCCAGCGTCTCATTGATCTCGGCGACCGTCTTCGGCCCGTTCAACAGGATTTCCACGACGGCCAGGCGCGTTTCGTCGGCCAGGACCTTCAGAACACGTGCGCAGGAAACCTCCTCGCCGGACGGCTGACCGAGAATGCCGAGCGACGATTTCATGGCAACTCACTTGAATGAAGGCTCAATTGAATCACCATTAAATCGCGAAGAGGCCCCGTCGTCAAGGGCCGCGCGACCCGTACCGCGGACACGCTCGCCCGAGCGTGGCGGAATCTCGGGCTGGTTCGGCCACCGTCTGGCGACGGTGGCAACGGCGACGGCGGCGACGGATCGTCGGGCGAAGGCCTCACGACCGGATGACGTCGGCGATCACGTTACCGGAGACATCGGTGAGCCGGTAGTCGCGGCCGCTGTGGCGGTAGGTCAGCCGCAGGTGATCGATGCCGAGCAGATGCAGAATGGTGGCGTGCAGATCGTGGATCGATACGCGATTCACGTCGGCCCGGTAACCCACCTCGTCCGATTCCCCATACGAAACACCGGGCCGCGCGCCGCCGCCGGCGAGCCACGCGGTGAAACAGTGCGGATTGTGGTCGCGGCCCGGCTTGTCGCCCGTCTGCGCGATGGGGAGTCGACCGAATTCACCGCACCATACGACGAGCGTATCGTCGAGCATGCCGCGTTGAGCGAGGTCGGTCAGGAGGCCGGCGACCGGTTGATCGGTTTCCTCGGCGAATTGGCGGTGATTGCCGGCGATGTCGATGTGCCCGTCCCACGACCGCTGGTTCTCCATGCCGCCCGAGTAGATCTGCACAAAGCGCACTCCCCGTTCGACCATCCGACGAGCCGTAAGGCACTGGCGTGCGAAATGATCGCATCGCGGTTCGCCCACGCCGTAAAGTCGGTGAATAGACTCCGGCTCGGCGTTCAGATCGATCGCTTCCGGCGCGGCCGACTGCATGCGGAAGGCGAGCTCGAAACTCTCGATCCGCGCGGCCAATTCGCTCCCAACGCGAGCGGACTCGCTCGAAGGCCCGTTGAGTTCCTTCAGCAGGTCGAGCTGGTTGCGTTGGAGCGCGTCGGTGACGGATGGAGGACGCGTCAGATTCTCGATCGGATCACCCGTCGGCCGGAGATGCGTCCCTTGGAATGCGCCCGGCAAGAACCCCGCGCTCCAGTTCGCCGCGTTTCCTTTCGGCAACCCGCGCCCTTTCGGGTCGCTCATCACGACGAAGCCCGGCAGATTCCGGCTCTCGCTCCCCAGTCCGTACGTGACCCACGATCCGACGCACGGAAAACCCATCCGAGCGAATCCCGTGTTGATCATGAAGAGGGCCGGCGAGTGATTATTCGACTCGGAATAGCACGCATGGAGGAAGGCCATCTTGTCGACATGTTCGCCGAGCTTCGGGAAGATCTCCGAAACCATCTTGCCCGACTCGCCGCGCGGGTGGAACGCGAACGGAGACCGCATCAGGGCGCCCACCGCATTCTTGAAGAACCCGGTCGTGTCTTGGAATTCCGCATCGAACGCGCGCATCGACTTTCCGTCCCATTTGGCGAGCCCCGGCTTGTAGTCCCATGTGTCGACGTGGCTTGGCCCGCCATTGACGAAGATCCAAATGACGCGCTGCGCCTTGGCCGGGAAATGGCTTGGTCGCGGCGCCATCGGCGCGAGGGCCCGATCGCCGAGCCCATTGGCGCCGCGCGCCGCGCGACCCCGGTCGTCGGCGAGCAGGCCGACGAGTCCCAACCAACCGCATCCGGCGCCCGCGCGGCGCAGCAGGTCGCGCCGATGCAGGACGGGCGAAGACGGCGTCGACGGTCCGATCAGGCGGTTCATGGCGGGTTCCCCTGTCGGTCAAACGATACGCGCGGAGATGCGGCGGATCGAACATGATCAAGGCAAATACGCGAATTCGTTCGTGCAAAACAAAGTCTGGCAGTAGTCGACCAGCGCTCGGCGTTCGGCGTCGGATTCACCGGCGTCCGCATACGCGGCCGACTGATCGGCCAAGAACGCCGCGGCCGCCCCGCGCTCCCGCTCGTCCGGTCGACGCCCGAAACACAATCGATAGGCCTCGTCGATCCGTTCCCCGCCGGCTCGCGGCTCGACGCGCGACGCGAGCCCTTCCGCATAGGAACGGATCCGCGGGTTGTTCAGGAAGGCGAGCGCTTGCGGCGCGGTCGTCGTCCGGGCGCGACGGCCGATTCCGACCAGGTGCTCGGGCCAGTCGAACAGCATCATGGTCGGGATCAGCTCGCTCCGCTTGATGAAGAAATACACGCTTCGGCGCCGCATCGCCGGATCAAGGGAACCGGGCCCGAACGGCGTTGGATCGAGCAGGCCGGAGACGGCGAGCATCGCGTCGCGGATCGTTTCGCCTTCCAGTCTCCGCGGAACAAAACGCCAATACGACCGATTGTCGGGATCCGCGCTCGCCCGCCCTTCATCGAACCCACTCGACCGCGTGTACGCCTCGCTCGTCATGATCGCCCGGTGGATTCGTTTGAGCCTCCAGCCGTTCGCGACCAGATCCCGGGCGAGCCATTCCAGGAGCTCGGGATGCGTTGGCGGATCACCCTGCTTGCCGAAGTCGCTCGGAGTCGCAACAAGCCCCCGGCCGAAATGATGGAGCCAGATGCGATTGACGATGACGCGCGCGGCGAGCGGCCCGGCGCCGTGTTCCACGTCGGTGAGCCAGTTCGCGAGCGCGGCGCGCCGAAAACTCGTCCGGTTCCATCCCTCGGGCGGAGTCACGCGCCAATGATCGGACCCGTATCCGTCGCGCATCAATACGCGGAGGTAGCCGGGCGGCGCGACGGCCGTCTTCCGCCGCACGTCGCCCCGCGCCAGAAAATGCACGTCGGCGTAAAAATGCGGGAATCCCCGGTCGTCCGC
This sequence comes from Planctomycetota bacterium, assembly GCA_016872725.1. Classification (GTDB taxonomy): domain Bacteria; phylum Planctomycetota; class Planctomycetia; order Pirellulales; family Pirellulaceae; genus VGZC01. Next base: position 25,566 of record VGZC01000047.1, on the reverse strand, counting down.
ATGGTGCTTCAGGGGACGCAGCCCCTCGGTCGCGACCAACGCCTTCGCGCGCGGCGCAGCGCCGGCTGGAGCCTCGCCGCCTTCCTCGATCCGCGCCGCAGGATCGTAGTCGACCTCGGCCCGAATGGTCGTCGCGAACACCGCGGCCATCGCGTAGTAGTCGGCCGATGGGATCGGGTCGAATTTGTGCGCGTGGCACCGGGCGCACCCGATCGACAAACCCAGAAAGGCCGAACCGACGGTCGATACCATGTCGTCCAATTCGTCGTACCGGGCCGATTCGAATTCGGCCTCCGTCAACTGCGTCGGAAACGGACCCGCGCCCAGAAAACCCGTCGCGGTGATCGCGAGCGAATGGTCGGGTGCGAGTTCGTCGCCGGCGATTTGCCATTGAACGAATCGATCGTAGGGCAGATCGGCATCGAACGCCTTGATGAGGAAATCGCGGTAGGGATAGGCCGTCGGCCGATCGTAGTCCTGTTCGTATCCGTGCGATTCGGCGAACCGGGCGATATCCATCCAATGCCGAGCCCACCGTTCGCCGTAACCGGGCGATGCGAGCAACCGGTCCACGAGCCTTTCATATGCCCGCGGATCCCGATCGGCCACGAACGCGTCGATTTCGTCCGGCGTCGGCGGAAGGCCGATCAGGTCCAGCGCGGCTCGCCGGATCAGCGTCCGCCGATCGGCCCGGCCGGGCGGCGCGATCCCCAGCGCGTCGAATTCGCGTCGCAAAAACGCGTCGATCGGCGATCGAACCGGTTCGCCCGCGGAAACCGCCGGAGGCGCGACGGTTTGTAGCCGCCGAAAGGCCCAGTGATCGCGGTCCTCGTCGGTCACTTCCCGGCCCCGCGCTTCTCGGTGAGGTCCGCCTCGATCGATCAACGGCCGATCGTAGGGCGCGCCGTGGTCGAGCCATCGCCGGACCTTGTCGATGGCGTCGTCGGACAACTTGGGTGCGTCCTTCGGCATCGCCGGTTCATCGGAGTGCGTGATCAACTCGAAGAGCCGGCTCGACGCGGCGTTGTCGCCGAGCATTCCGCTTTCGAGGAGCGATTCGCGAGTGGTCAGATCGAAGTCCCCTTCGACCTTCTCGCCACCGTGGCATTCGAGGCAGTGCTTTTCGAGAAGGCCGCGCACGTCGCTTTCAAAAAGGGCCGCTCCCTCGCCGTTCCGGTCCGCTGAAATGGACTCCTGACCGAACGCGCATCGCGCGAAGGAGACCGATCCGAAAAGGACGACCGTCCAAAACGCGCCGAGCCCCCATCGCCGGTCATGACGACTCGCCATCGATCTCCCCTTCGCCCACACGAAAACGCCAACCGAGCGGGCACCAGCCCATTGTGGATAAGTTTATCCGAAAATGCGGCGGGCGGGCAACCGGTGTCGCGGCCATCCAGACGGGACACGCCGAATCAGGTCGGGTAAAGGCCATGTTTTCGGCGGGGTGGGCGATCGAGGACGATCGCCCTACGTGGGACGACAGTCCCTGTCGTCCGGGAGTATGCAACGACCCTGGGCGATCGAGGACGATCGCCCTACGTGGATCGTCGGGCGCGGCCGAGATCAGGCTCGGGCGGCGGGGCGGCCGATCGAGTAGTAGGCGAACCCGCGCTGCCGCATGGTCAGCGGCTCGTAGAGATTCCGGCCGTCAAAGACGACGTGCCCCTTCATCAGATCGCGCATCTCGTCGAGATTCGGGTGGCGGAATTCGTTCCATTCCGTGTTGATCGCGAGCGCGTCGGCGCCTCGGAGGGCTTCCATCGCCTGGTCGTTGTAGGTCAGCCGATCGCCGTAATCCGCGCGGACATGCCGCATCGCCTCGGGGTCGTGCACCGACACGGAGGCTCCTTTTTCGAGCAGCCAGTCGATCAGCACGAGGGCCGGCGCCTCGCGCACGTCGTCGGTGCGGGGTTTGAACGAAAGGCCCCATACGGCGATACGTTTGCCGTCGAGCCGTCCCTGGAAATGGGTGTCCATCATGCGGATGAGCGTCCGCTTCTGGCGGTTGTTCACTTCGTCGACGGCGTCGAGGATCAGCGGATCAAGGCCCCGCGAACGGGACATGCTTGCGAGCGCGCGGACATCCTTGGGAAAGCAACTTCCTCCATAGCCGACGCCCGGAAACAGGAACGCGAATCCGATGCGCTGGTCGTGCCCGATACCTCGCCGGACGTCGTTGATGTCGCCTCCGAGCCGCTCGCACAGATTGGCCATTTCGTTGATGAAACTGATCTTCGTCGACAGCAGGGCATTGGCGACGTATTTGGTCAACTCGGCGCTTTCCGGCGACATGACCAGGAACGGCTTGTCGGTCCTGAGGAACGGGGCGTAGAGTTCGCGAAGCACATCGGCGACTTCGGACCGTCGCGCGCCGACCACGACGCGATCCGGCGCCGAGAAGTCCTGGATCGCCGCGCCTTCCTTGAGGAACTCGGGGTTGCTCGCGACGTCGACATCCCGTCCGACCAGTTCGCGCAGCCGACCGTTGACTTCGCCATTCGTGCCGACCGGCACCGTGCTCTTGATCACGACGATCGCCGTGGGGCGCAGGTGCGGGGCGATCGACGCCGTGACGGCGCGCAGCGCCGACAGGTCGGCCGAACCATCGGCGGATTGGGGTGTACCGACGGCCAGATACACGAGATCGGACGCCCGAACCGCGGACGCCATGTCGGTCGTGAACAACAGGCGACCCGATTTCGCGTTGCGCAGCACCATTTCGGAAAGGCCCGGTTCGTAGATCGGAATCGTCCCCTCGCGCAGGCCGTCGATCTTGCGCTGGTCGATATCCACGCACGTCACCTGATTTCCCGACTCGGCGAAACAGGTGCCCGTGACGAGACCGACGTACCCCGTACCGATCATGGCGATTTTCATGGCCGATCGCTCTATTCCTGTGGGTGCGATGGAATGGCCGGCAGGTCGACGCCGACGAAGGGCCCCGAGGGTCTCGGCGGGATTCCGCCCCCCCCACGGGTTGGACAATTATAGCTCAGGAATCGGCGGAGGCTTTGGCGAGATCGGCCTCGACCATCGCGCCCACCCACACCTCGAACGGTGTCTCGGCGCGCCAGCCGAGTTCGTTCAGGGCCTTGGACGGGTCGCCGCACAACAGATGGGTTTCGCCGGGCCGGACGAACGCCGGATCCACTCGCACATGGTCCCGGTAGTCCATGCCGACGACGGCGAACGCCTGTTCGCACAGCTCGCGGACCGAATGCCGGCGTCCCGTGGCGATGACGAAATCGTCCGGCCTGTCCCGGTCGAGCATGCGCCGCATGGCGCCGACGTAATCTCCGGCGAATCCCCAATCGCGCTGCGCGTCAAGATCTCCGAGCCGCACCTCATCTTGCAAGCCAAGGTGAATCCTCGCGGCGGCGAGCGTGATCTTGCGCGTCACGAAATGCGGAGCCCGTCGCGGCGACTCGTGATTGAACAAGATCCCCGTGCACGCGAAGAGCGCGTGCCGCTCGCGAAAGAACCGAACCATGTCGTACGCGAAACTCTTCGCCGCCCCATACGCGTTGCGGGGTCGGCGCGGCGTCGTTTCGTTCTGGGGGCAGCTTGCCGCATGGCCGAAGATCTCGCTGCTCCCCGCCTGGAAGAACCGGATGGACGGATCGAATTCGAGAATGGTCCGAAGCCACCGCGCGACGGACAGTCCGAGGACATCGCCCGCCGCTTCGGGGTCCTCGTCGCAGGCCGGGATGAAACTCGGACCGGCCAGATTGAACACGAGCGTCGGTCGGACGTCGTCGAGGAGCGACCGGATCGAGGCGCGGTCGGAGGCGTGGAACGCGTGCGGTCGAACGCGGTCGGCGATCGATCCAAGGCGTTGGGCCCATGCGTCGAGCGAACGCGTGGCGCCGTGAACGTCGACCCCGCGCGCGACAAGCTCTTCGGCGAGATACGCGCCGTCCTGTCCGGTGATTCCCGTGATCAGTGCCCGTCGCACACGACGCTCCGTTCCCCATTCTCCTCTTTCGGAACGCGGACGATGGCGGCGAGCGAGTCCTCCTCGTCGAGGCTCATGATCCGAACGCCTTGCGTGTTGCGTCCGATGATGCTGATGTCGGCCGCGCGGATGCGCTGCAACTTTCCCCCGGCCGTGATCATGAACAGCTCGTCGTCGTCGCCCACCCGCACCGCGCCGATCACCTTTCCGTTTCGGTGCGACGTCTTGATGTCGCGCAGTCCCTTGCCGCCCCGCCGCTGCGTTCGGTACCGGTTCGAACCCGACGACTCCTCGTCGCCGCCCTCATCGGGCGCGTCGCCCGGGCCGAAGCAGGTCCGCTTCCCGTATCCCATTTCACACGCCGTCAGCAACGTCGCGCTCGGATCGGCAACCACCATGGCGACGAGGTGATCGTTTTCCTGAAGGTGGATACCCTTGACGCCCGACGTATTGCGGCCCATCGGCCGCGCATCGGACTCCGAGAACCGGATCGCCATGCCGGAGGACGTCGACAGGACGATTTCGTCGCCCGGTTTCGTCACGACGACATCGACGAGCTCGTCGTCGTCGCGCAGCTTGATCGCGATGATGCCTCCCTTCTTCGGGCGGCTGTAGGCTTCGAGGGGCGTTTTCTTGACGAGCCCGTTGCGGGTGGCCATCATCAGGAAGTGGCCGGGCAAGTCGAAATCGCGGACCGGCCGGCAATCGGCGATCCGCTCGCCTTCGGCGAGTTGCAGCAGGTTCACGATCGCGCGGCCCCGGCTGTCGCGGTTGAGCTGGGGGATGTCGTAGACCTTGAGCCAATAGACGCGGCCGCGGTTCGTGAAGAACAACAGGTACGCGTGCGTGCTCGCCACGAACAAATGGGCGATCGGATCCTCGTCGTCGACCTTGGCCCCGGTCAGGCCCTTTCCGCCCCGTCGCTGTGCCCGGTACGTGCTCGCCGGCGTCCGCTTGACGTAGCCCTGGTGGCTGATCGTCACCACCATCGTCTCCTCTTCGATCAGATCCTCGAGATCGATGTCGCCGATTTCCTCGTCGGAGATTTCCGTGCGACGCGCATCCGCGTGTTTCCGCTTGAGCTCCCGCAGGTCCTCGATGATGATCGCGTGGATCTCTTTTTCGTCGGCGAGGATCCGGAGGTGGTCGCGGATTTCGTCGAGCAGTTTTCGGTGTTCGCCGGCGAGCCGTTCCTGTTCGAGGTTGACGAGTTGGCCGAGGGTCATTCGGATGATGGCGTCGGCCTGGATGGGCGTGAGCGAGTACGTGTCGGCCACGCCCCGTTCCGATCGGAACACGGCGAAACCTTCGTCGCCGAGCGCCCGGTGCATCATGGAGGCGGGGCACGCGACGCCCATGAGTCCGATCTTCGCCTCGGCCTGCGTGGTCGATCCGCGGATGATGCGGATGATCTCGTCGATGTTGGCGAGCGCCAACAACTGGCCTTCGATCGTGTGCTTGCGGCGCCGCGCGCGCTGCAACAGGAATTGCGTGCGCCGGCGGATGACCGTCACCCGGTGACGGAGGAATTCCTGCAACAGTTCCTTCAGATTCAGCTCGCGCGGCTTGCCGTCCACGAGGGCGAGGAAGATCAGCGAGAAGGTATCCTGAAGGGGCGTGAACTGGAAGAGCTGGTTGAGCACGACATGGGGATCTGCGTCCCGCTTGAGTTCGATGATCAGGCGGACCGGTTCCTTGAGATCGCTCTCGTCGCGGATCTCGCTGATCCCCTTGATGCGGTCCTCGTTCACCAACGCCGCGATCTTCTCGACGACCCGGTCCCGGAATTGCTGATACGGGATCTCGGTCACGACAATGCGCGATCGACCCTTCGCGTTCGCCTCGATCCGAGTGCGCGCGCGAACGACAAGCGTGCCGCGGCCGGTCAGGTATCCGCGCCGAATGCCCGCTCGACCGCAAATGATGCCGCCCGTCGGGAAGTCGGGGCCCTTGACGTGTTCGAGGAGCTGGTGGATCGTGACGTCCGGTTCGCGCAGAACGCGGACTAGCGCGTCGCAGATCTCGCCCAGGTTGTGCGGCGGGATCGACGTCGCCATGCCGACCGCGATTCCCATCGCGCCGTTCACAAGCAGATTCGGGAACTTCGACGGCAGAACCGTCGGCTCGACGTTCCGCTCGTCGTACGTCGGCAAGTAGTCGACCGTATCGAGCTTGAGATCGTCGAGCATGGCGGCGGAAATCGGGCTCAGCCTCGCCTCGGTGTATCGCATGGCGGCGGGAGGAAGGCCCGCGACCGATCCGAAATTGCCTTGCTTGTCGATCAGCACATGGCGCATGTTCCAATCCTGGGCCATGCGCACGAGCGTCGGATAGATGACGCTCTCGCCGTGCGGATGATAATTGCCGCTCGTATCTCCCGAGATCTTCGCGCATTTCACGCGCGCGGCGCCCGGCCCGAGATTGAGATCGTTCATCGCGACCAGGATGCGGCGCTGCGACGGTTTCAATCCGTCCCGCACATCGGGCAGCGCGCGGCTGACGATGACGCTCATCGCGTACGTCAGATAGCTCTCCTTCAGCTCGTCCTCGATCGGTTGATCGATCAGACGCCCGGCCGAGGGATCGGATTCCGCTCCCGTCGGTTCGGGTTCCGCATCCTCCGTCGGGTCTTCCGGGAGGTTCGAGTCGTCAGACAATCCAGAATCCTTTCACCAAGCGATGTCGGTCGAACGAGGCCCGATCGGAGTCGGCGGCCACCGCGCCAATGTACCCGTTTTTCGTCCGATCGACAACGGGACGCGGCGGAAAGTCGTCGCCGCAAGTGATTGCGAATCCATCCCTTGCGACATGCCGATCGGCGACACGTGGGCCGCTCGGCGCGGCCGGCCCCGCACGTCAGGACGGGCCGCCGCCGCCGTTTTGCGTTTCGATGAGAACGTTCCGACGCGCCTCGTCGGTGAACGCGAGACTGAACCTCGACGCCGCAATCCCCAAGGCGCGCGCGTAGACGAACGTCGCGCCGATCAAGAAGACGGTCCCCACGACGCGAACCCCGATCGAAGGACGCATCGACAACCAGGCCGCCGTTCCACCGACCATTCCCACCCCGATCGACTCGACATGGAACCGCATCCACACGGTCGGATGCGTCGCGAAGCTGCGGACCACGGGCGCCGAAAGCAAGGACCAGAATTTGCCATCCTCGAGTTGCGACAACAAGGCGACGGGAAAGAACAGCCAAACGCTCACCGCGATCGCGATCGGCAGTGCGAGGAGGGGGACCCCCGCCGATGTCAAAGCGTATGCGATCAAACCGCCCGGCATCGATGCGACGATCAACGCGAGTCCGACGACCAGCGCATCGAGCAGGAGGTCCAGGAAGACATCGTCGCCCCAATCCTCGACGCGCGCGTTTCCGTTCGCCGTCTCCTGCAGGATGGCGATGACCGTATGGGACCAGAACGAGAGTACGGGAACGAGTATCGAGGCGACGATGGGGATCAGGATCGGGATGAGCAGGACCATGCCCGTCTTGTGGATGATCCCGTTCACCCCGACCTGGACAAAGAAGAAGATGAACGAAAGGCCCATGGCGATGCCAAGCCCGCGACCCCACACGCCGCTTGCGAGCAGGAACCCGAACATGCGCCGCGCGTAGGGCACCTTCGCAAGGGGCGTGAAGCCCCGCTCCCGCTCGCGCGCCTCGCGCAGCGCGCTCTCCATCACCGCGCGACCCGATCGGCTGACCTCGCGCGGCGTGGCCGTCGGGCCCGCCGAGTCGACGGCGACCGGAAGGGCCGGGGCCATCGATTCCCCTTCCTCGGCGATCGCCGGACTGAGGCGCGTCCGCTTGCGCGGCGGACAGGGAATCGTCACTTGCGATTGACAATCCCCGCAGGTCACCGAGTCGCCAACCCGGGAGATGTCGGCCGTCAGTCGCGTCCCGCATACTGGGCACGCGAACGCGAACGCGGAACGATCCTCCGATCGGCGCGGCGGGACGACCGAAGGAGGATCGGCCGGCGGCGCGATTGGTGGAGCCTCGACCCGATCAAGGTCCTCGCGCCGAACGCCGCCCTGCGTGATCGGTTCAAAGCGAGGCCGTGCAAACGGTTCGCTCAACGCGAACTCGGCGTCCGCATCGGGAGCCCGTTCGGCCTTGGGGGCTTTCCCGCGCGGCGCGGGAACCGGAAAACGCGTATGGCAATCGGAACAGCGGATCTCGCGACCGATCCAGTCGTCCGTGACGTGGATGCGCGTGGAACAAACGGGGCACACGGTCGCCACATACTTCGGCGATTGCGCCGCGCTCGGCGGCGCGGTTGGAGTCTCCCCGCGGGCCGCGACGTTTCCAAAGAGCGACGACTCGTCGATTCCATCAATGGCGACGGGCATCACGCGCGGCGTCGCGACCGGTTCGGAAAGGGGCGGCGCGATGCCGTCGTCCGGCTCGACGCGCGCCGCCGGCGATCGCCCCCCGCCCGACGCCGCGGACGTCCTGGGTTCGACCCGGATCCACGAATGGCAGTCGGGACACGCCGCTTGCGTCCCGCGTTTCGATTCGGATACGGAAAACCGTGTTCCGCACACCGGGCAGCTCAGATCGATGCGGGGTGCGCGCGGTGGGACTGGACGAACGTTCCCGTCCGGGGGCGCGGCACGCGGCGCGGTCGAACCCGGTCGCTCCGGATCGGCCGCGGACGGCGAAGAACGCCGCGCCTCCAAGCTCGACCCCGATGCCTTCCGATCGGGCGGGCCGCCGGGGATCGTCACCGCGGCGCCGCATCGCGGACACCCGACCGCGTCGCCGGGCTTTCCGCCCGGCGCCTTGATCTTCCCGCCGCAGGCGGGGCACGGAAACCGCGGCGGTCCCGTCACACGGCGAATTCCCTGAGCCGAATACCCGAAACGCGGGCCGCCGCCAACGGACCCCCAAGCGACTCGCTAGGCCGTCTTCCAGTACGGAAACGCGCCGTAGGAAGTGAGCTCGATATACAACAGGATGCAGCCGCCCAACAACGCCAGGAAGGCGATGAACAGCATCACCGTGTAGACATCGTAGGCCTTCTTCGGCGCAGCGCGACTAATTGACGAATCTGGTTGCGACACGGTCGTTCGTCCTGATAAGGCCTTTGCGGAACTCGGGAAGGACCTGAGCGACGGCGCGGTTCGGCGATGTCTGCTTGATCACGACGCGGCCAAGATACACCGCGCCGCGATGCACGTCCAACGTGTGGCCGATCTTCAATCCGTCGTCCGCACCCAGCGACACTTCGATCAAGTCGCGCTCCGCCACCGCCACGACGATTCCGTCGACCTTCGGCGGAATCGATTCGACTTCGTCGAACTCGGTCAGATTGTTCGCTTCCAACACCTTCTGGAACCGCGCGTTGCTCGCCGCAAGCTGCACGTTCTTCGCCGTCAGCGTGTCCTTCACACCCTGCAATCCGTGCACCTCGTCCGTCAAACGGGTCGCTTCCGCGAACTGGGAGTCGCGGTCCGCCCGCGAATCGCGGAGCTGCGTGCGCAGTTCGGACACCTCGGATGTGACGGCGGCAAGCTGCGTCGAGTCGGTGTTGCCCTTGCTCACGAGCGTTCCGATCTGCGCGTTGAGCGAATCCGATTCGTCCTTCGCCCGCTTCGCCAGATCGACGGCCGTCTGCAACTGGGTCTCGAGCGACGCGATGGCCATCTTCCGCGCGAGCTGCTCCCGCGCGTACTCGTCCTTCGATCGCTGGATGTCCTCGCGCAATCGCGTGTTGGCGTTCGTCAGCTCGGTTACCGACGTCTCCAACTTCTTCGACTCGTCACGCCAGTTCCGATGCGTCGCGAAAACCACGACCGACAACGAGGCGAAAAGGATGCTCAGAACGAGCGTCAGGCCCGTCAGGATTTTGCCGATAAACGTCACGGCCCCATACCCTCATCAAGAGACGCCCCACAGCCGACGCGCGGCGCGACGCGCGATCCCACGCACGGAACGTTCACTCAGTATAATTATGGCCCTTTTCCGGTGTCAACGAATTCCCGGAATTTGGGGAAACTGGGCCGAATGAGTGGACGCCGCCCCGCTTTACCGGCGCAACCCGAGGTTCGTCCGTCCGATCGGGTCGTGGGAGGGATCCGGTTCGAATTGCGGACCGGTCCCGGTCAACCGGCCGATCGGCTCGCCGCGCCCTGCGACCCGCGCGACCGGCGCCACCGGTCCTGGACGTGGGCCGCGCACCAACCGACCGTCACGACCAGGCAGACGGCCGCCGGCAGGTCGCCCAGGCGCGAGTAGAGGCTCCAGCGCGTGTCGGCTCCCACGACATCGAACAGGTAGTCCTCGGTCAATCGAGGCAGTTCGCGCCGGATCCGTCCGTCGCCGTCGATACTGGCGGTGAGCCCCGGATTGGCGGCGACCAGCATGGGCCTTCGATGTTCGACGGCGCGGAAGACCGAGCAGGCGAGGTGGAGGTCGAGCATGCTGGAGCCCCAGAACCAACCGTCGTGGGTGACATTGACGAGCAGATCGGGAGGCATGCCCTCGCGGATCAGGGTCGCGACTTGCGAGCGCACGAGGTGGGGTACGAAGCTCTCGAAGCACACGCTTGGGACGAGCCGCATCGAACCGACCGTCATCGGGACGGGCCCATCGCCGGGCGTCAGTCCGCCGGCCATTGGCGAGATCGAGTAGATCCAGGGAAACCGGTCTCCGAACGGAATGTACTCGCCGAACATCACGAGGTGGACTTTGTCGTAGCGGGCGGCGGATCGGCCGTCGGGGTCGAGCAGGAGGGCCGAATTGTGCGTCCGCATGTGTGGGCCCAGCAGGTTGATCGTTTCGACTCCGACCAATTGGCGTGTCGCGCGTGTCGCGCCGTCCGCCGCGCCGCTCGACGCCGCTCGGCGGGCCGCCTCCTGTCCCGCGCGCACGCGCCGCGCGACCTCGGCGCATTTCGCGCGGAACGACGCCTCGCGCTCCCGCACGCGGGACTCGAATGCCCCCGAGTCGACGGTCGAGCCATCTGGTGACACGATCGTGTCACCCAGAAGCCAATTCGGGTTGTTTTCGGAGAAGGTCGATTCGGGCCAAACCATCAGGTCGATGCCGAGTTGTTCGCCCGCCGCCCGCTCGGCGACCCGCAGGTACTGCTCGAACACGGCCCGATTCCGTTCCGGGTCGGGCGCCTCGAAGACCGTGTTGAATGTCCCCTGCAGCAAGGCGACGCGGATCGCCCGGTAGTCCGACTCCGCGGGCGGGAGGCGGCGGACAGCGCCATAGGCGAGCGCCGCGAGCACGGCGAGCGCCGCGACGGCGAGACGGGTTCGGGTCCCGCGCCGCGATCGGTCGAGCGAAGCGAGGCACCCGGCGACGAGCATGATCAGGAAGCTGACCGCGTACGCGCCGCCAAGATCGGCGATTTGGATGAGGGGCGTGACGCGGACCTGCGTGTGGCCCAGGAGCGCGCCGGAGAATCCGGTGATCGCGTGGCCTCGAACGAATTCGCACGCGACCCAGGCGATGGGCGCGGCGAGCGGCAAAGGCACGCGCCATCGATGGACGGCGACGCGCGTCGCGGCCACAAACACGGGCAAATAGACGGCCACATAGAGTGACAGGGCGATCCAGCCGAAATAGAGGATCCAGTAGGGAAGACGGATGCCTTGGAGGACCGCCAGCCAGTGAATCGACGCGGCCGCCCAGACCCAAACATACGGGCGGCGGCAGCGCCATGCCTCGTCCCGCACGAGCCAAAGCCAGGGCACCGGCGCGATCCACCCGAGCCACGACCAACCAACGGGCGGGAACGCGGCCCAGAGCAATATGCCCGACAGCAAGCTCAGTGTGAACGCGCGCGGAACCACTCTCCGGCTCGGGGTCTTGCTCACGATGGCACGTCCTTTCGCGGCTATTCGGGTGCCGGTCCGCGGCCTTCGGGGTCGAATCGATAACCCGCGTCGCGCACCGTCAGGAAGTACCTGGGACTGGCCGAATCGGGTTCGAACGCCTTGCGCAGGCGCATCACGAACTGATCCACGGCGCGTGTCGTGACCTGCGACGACGTGTTCCAGACGCGTTCGAGGAGTTCGGCGCGCGAAACGACGCGACCGGGATGCTCGGCGAAATATTGGAGCAGGCGCATTTCGAGACGCGTCAATCGGACACCCTGGTCTCCGACCCGCGCCTCGAACGAACGGAAGTCGATCCGCGCGTCGCCGAACGCCACGGTGTCGAGCTCGCCGAACTCACGCTCCGGCTCGACCGTCCGGCGGCGCGTCATGGCGAGCAGGTTGCGAACGCGGCTGAGCAGTTCCCCCAGATCGAACGGTTTCGTGAGGTATTGATTGGCGCCGACATCGAAGCCTCGAATCCGATCCTCGGTGAGCGTGCGGGCGGTGAGGATGAGCACGGGCGTGGCGTTGCCCGACGCGCGCAGCGACTCGCATACCGCGTAACCGCTCATCTTGGGGAGCATCAGGTCCAGGACGATGACATCGACCGGGTCGCCGCGCCGGTTCACGACTTCCAGCGCGCTCGGACCGTCCCCGACCGTCGTGACGCGATAGCCCTCGCGCTCGAGATTGAACTTGATTCCGACCGCCAAGTGGGATTCGTCCTCGACGACCAGGATGTGCGGTTTCTTCATGCGTGTCATGCGCCGAACAATCTCGACGGCCCCGGATCCTCTTGGGCGGTTTGAGCGTCTTGGGCGTGGATCGTCCTTCGCGTCACGAAGGGCCATCGGGCGCGGCGACCGGTTTCGCTTTTCGGTGCGATCCGCCGCGAAGGCTCGCGGCGGGAAGGCGCACTTCGAAGACCGTGCCCTGGCCCGACACCGGATCGCGGATCCGGATCGAGGCCTTCAGCCTCTGCACGAGCGACCGCGCCAGATAGAGCCCGAGCCCCGTGCCGGGCCGGTCGCGTTCGAGCTCGCGGCCAAGCCGCACGAACCGGCCGAAGATCCTGCGCCGCAATCCGGCGGGGATGCCGCGCCCGTTGTCCTCGATCTGGATCGATGGTGCGCGATCGTCGCCGACCGCGAGCGACACGCGCACGCTCGGCGGATCGCCCGCGTACTTGATCGCGTTGTCGATCAGGTTGCGGAACACGATCGTCAAGTCCTCCCGGCGCGCTTCCACGACGCACGGTTCGAGTTCGAGCCGGACTCGGTCGCGCGGCTGGCGGTAACGGTCCGCGACATCATAGGCGATCTCACGCAGCAGTTCGTCGACGTCGACCTCCTCCGGCGGAACCGACGGCGATTGGCGGTCGAGTCGCGCGGCGTCGAGCAGGTGGTTGATCAGTTGGTCGAGGCGTTCGACGTCATCGAGCATCATGTTGTGGAACGTCACGCGTTCGGTCGAGCTCACATCCTGTCGCGACAGCGTTTGGAGATAGAGTTTGAGCGACGCGATGGGCGACTTGAGTTCGTGCGTCACGGCGTCGATGAAGTTGCTCTGACGCTGGCTCAGGTTGATCGCCTTGATCGACAACGTGAGGTACATCGTCACGCCCACCAGGACGATGACGAGCAACGACGTGCCGACGGCGAGCAGCGTTCCGAACAAGACCGGATTGCTGCCCGAGGCGCCGAACGCCGTGATCACCACCCAACCAACGATCAGGACGACGATCAGAACGATCAGGACGACGCCGAGCGTGATGGGGAACTTGAGCGAACGACGTTCGAACATGGCCAAACCACGCGGGAATCCGGACTCCGCGACCACACGATCCGTTGCGGAGCGCCATGCAGCATAGCCGAACGGCGAAAGGGGCCGCAAGGTCGCGGTCGCGAGGCGCCCCTCGAACGGTCATCGGCCGCGCGCGGCGAGCGCTTGTTCGAACCGCCGAGTGAACTGGTCTTTGCGTTCGGGCGCGAGCTTCAGGCATTCCCGCAGGTCGGCCAGCGCCTCGTCCGTGCGGCCCAAATCCAGCCGCGCGAGGCCTCGATCGAAATGGACCGCCGCGCGCTCATCGGGTTTCGCGAGGTGCACGGCCTTGTTGAGTTCCTGTTCGGCCTGCGCCGCGTTGCTCCGCGCGCGATACACGTTGCCTCGAAAACGGGCCGCCCGCGCGTCGGCGGGGTGCAGTTGGCGGATGCGTTCGGCGTCGAGCCATGCGCCTTCGAGATTGTTCAGGGCGAGACGAGCCTCGGCGCGCAGCGCGTACGCGCCGGGATCCTCGGGGGTCTCCTGCACGATCCGATCGTAGTCCCGCTCGGCGCCCGCCCAGTCCCCCAGTTCCTGTCGAGCTCGGCCGCGAAGGCGATACGCCGCGATGTTCGCGGGTTCGAGCAGGACGGCCGTTTCGCCGTCGGCCGCGGCGCCCGTCGCGTTCCCCATGGCGGTCCGCAGGAAGCCCCGATGGAGGACGGAAGGAAAATGATCGCCTTTCGCGTGCAGGGCCCAGGTGAACTCGGACTCGGCTTCTTCGAATTTCCCCTTCTTCCACCAGACCTTGGCTTGCAGCCAATGCGGTTCCGGGTCGTCGGGTTCCCATTTCTGGGCATCGCGGAAATCGTTGAGCGCCCGGTCGTCCTCGCCGAGATCGAACCAGACGCGGCCCCGTTCCATGAGGGCCGCGTAGGTGGGCTTCATGCGGAACGACTGGTCGACCCACGCAAAAGCCTCACGCGCATTTCCCTCGGCGCGAAGCCGAGCGCCGTGGGCGAGCCGCGCGGCCGCGTCGTCGGCGCGGGCCGCGGCGCCGCTCGACGCGATCGCGGCGACAAGCCACCACGGCGAAAAGGGACCCCGAATTCGGCCCGTCCGGTGTCTCGTGGTCCGGTGTCTCGTGGTCCGGTGTCTCGTGTCGATCATCGGTTCGGCTCGCATGCGTGGGTTGCCATCCCGGAAAACGCGGAAAGTCCGATCAAACATAGGATGGGATCCGTACCGCGTCCTCCGTCGACCTGCGCGACGACTCGGCGAGCGGGGAGCCGGGCATGGCGCATGGGGAGCGGACCGCGTGGAAAGAACGTTTCGAGCGGCGGACGGGTCGGGCGCGGCGGTCGATCGTGACCTAGACTTCCCATGGCGGCCCAAGCCGCCCCCGGACCGCCCGAGCCCCCGCGCCGTCGCAATCGATTCGACCCTACCTTGCGGTACCCGCCGCCTTGAGGACATCGCGTATGATCCGTCCGCGACCGACTTGCCGCCAGTTTCGGAACCGCCGGGGCGCGATCGCCGTATTCGCGGCGATCATCCTGGTCGTCATCCTCGGATTCGTGGCGTTCGCGGTGGATACGGGGGTCGTGGCCGTTTCCCGCACGCAGCTCCAGACGGCCGCCGACGCCGCCGCGCTCGCCGCCGCGCAGCGGTTCGGCCAGCCCGACGCCGACGTGCGTTCGGCCGCGCGGCGATTCGCCCAGGACAACACAGTCGACGACTTCGTGCTCAACGACAACCGGATCGAATTCGGCTATTGGGACATCGCGACGCGCCAATTCACTCCTTCCGCCCAGCAGGGCAACGCGGTCCGAGTCACCGTGAACCGCGACGGCGCGTCGAATGCGCGTACCCGTCTGTTTTTCGGGTCGATCCTGGGACGGAGCGAAATCGGCGTGCGGGCTTCGGCGATCGCCATGGCCAACCCGCGCGACATCGCGATCGTCGTCGACCTGTCGGGTTCGATGAACGATGACACCGAGCCGTGTTGGGCGACGAATGAAATCGGTTCGCGGTACGGATCGAGCACGGCGAATTCGGTCATGCAGCGCATCTACCAGGATTTCGGGCTCGGTGCGTTCCCCGGCTCGATCCAATATGTCGGTCAGCCGCTGGGGGTCGTACAGAACGACTTCGCGTACGCCGAGATGACCAAGGACAACGGGCCGCTGGCGAAGCCGTCGATTCCGAGCCAGTATCGGATCAGCAGCTCGCACAGCGAACAGCAGCGCAAGCAGCGCGCGTACAGTTGGATCATCGACAACCAAATCCGAGTGCTCATGCCGACGGCGAAACCGACGCCGAACAGCGCGAGCAGTTCGAGTTACCAGTTCTGGGAGCGGTATCTCGACTATCTGCTGATCCCCCGTTCGATATGGACGCCGAGCCCTCCTCCTCCTCCTCCTCCGCCCGGCCCGCCGAAACCGCCTCCGCCTCCGGGTCCTCCGAAGCCGCCCCCGCCGTCGCCGCCTCCACCCCCTCCGCCGCCTCCGCCACCCCCTCCGCCTCCTCCGCCGCCCCCTCCGCCCCCTCCGCCTCCCCGGGGCGGTGGCGCGTCGACCGCGCGGCCGATCGAACGGCGCGTCGCGTCGACCGGTGATGACGGAATCATGTCACTCGATACGGCGTGGGGTTGGAGCCGACCGGCGGTGCCGCCGTTCGCCGCGCTGACCGGCACGATCGGGTCGTGGGGCGGTGTGACCTTCCCGCAGCTCGCGCTCGGCCAGAGCGGCGGGTCCGGACCGCTCGGCAAACCGCCGGCGAACCGGGGCACGCTTCCGCCGAACCAATACGGCGATCGGATCAACTCGTCGAAATTCAACAATCCGAACACGTTCACGTACCAGGGCGCGAACACGTCGGTCCCCTCGCAATGGCGCAACAAGATCGGTCCGCGCACCTACATACAGTTCCTTTGCGACTACGGCCGGGACGGGAAGGTGGCGAACCGGATCACGCCCCTGTCCCACGCGTATCCGTCGCCCTTGAACGTCGACACGGTTCGCGGAAAGTCGTTCCAGTTCCCGCCGGCCGAACAGCCGATGCACGCGTGCCGTCGAGCGATGATCGCGGCGCTGACGATCATCGAGTCGCGCAACGCGGCCATTCCGAACCCGGATCACCGCGATAAGGTGACAATCATCTCGTTCGATTCGGTCCAGAACGGCGCGACCGTCCATTATCCGCTCGGCGCGAACTACACGCAGGCGATGAACGCGTGCGTCAGTCTGCAGGCGACGTCGGATGTCGGATTCACGACGGCGACCGACTCGGGACTCGCGCTTGCCAAGCAGGTGCTCCAGCAACAAGGCCGGGTCCGCGCGAACAAGGTCGTCGTCCTCTTGACCGACGGCGCTCCGAACGACTGGGTGACCAATACCAATCAGGTCCAGTCGTGGGTGAACTCGCACAACCAGAGCGGGGACTTCTACGGCAACGGCGCCTGGTGGCTCGACGCGGCCCTCATGCAAAGCCAATCGATGCAGCTCCAAGGCTACGATGTCTGGCCGGTCGGCATCGGCTTGGGCACGGTCTACGACTTCATGGACCGGATGGCCCGCCTTGGCGGAACGGCCGATGACGACGGGCTCGGTGTCCGCGGATCGGGCGATCCGGCGAACTACGAGAACCGGCTTGTCGAAATTTTCGAGAAGATCATCCTCACACCCAAAGTGCAGCTCGTCGATTGACGGCGCGCGATCGGCGAAACGGCGCCGTACGGACCACGCCCGGAGGACGACCCACAGACCGGGAACGAAATCCCTCCTTCACGCTCGGCGTGGAGGAGGGATTCGCGTTTCTTGGGGAGCGAGCGGGATTCGGGGGGCGACGTTCATTTCAACGCAAGGTCACTTCGATCCGCCGACGCACACGAGGTGTTTGAACGTCCGAAAGAAGAGTTGACCGTCCGAGACGGCGGGCGTGGCGTTGGTCGGATCGCCGAGCGCGTTGGATGCGATCTTCTCGAACTTGTCGCGGTTCGGCGCGAAGACCAGGGTCGTCCCTTCCTTGTCGGTCGCGTACAGGCGACCGTCCGCGAGGACGATCGACGCCCAGTGTTCCCCACCCGCCTTTTCGGACCAGAGTTCCTTGCCGGTCCGCGCTTCGAGGCACTGCACGGTCCCTGGCCCGGCGTTCGCCATGAAATAGACGTCGCCCAGCAACACGCCCGATCCGATGCTCTGCGGATTCTGTTCCTTCCGCCAAAGCCGGCTGGACGAGGTCAAGTCGCCCGAGCCGCCGAGCTCGACGGCGAACGACGGGCCGTTGAAACCGCCCGTCGTGACCAATACGCGGCCGTCGCTCAGCGGACACGAATACGCCAGATCGCCCTTGGGACCGCGCGTTCCGTCGCACCACCAGGCGATTTCACCCGACGACGCGTCGTACGCGACGACGCGCGTCGGCAGGGCGACCACGACTTGGTCCTTTCCGCCGACGTTCACGAGCAACGGAGTCGTCCACGAACCCATGTACTTGCCGTCCGGATTGCGGTCTCCATCACCGTCGATCGGCTCGTCGGTCGCCCAGATCGTCTGGCCCGTCGCGATGTCGATCGCCGTGATGAACGTCCGCTTCTTGCCGGGCCCCGTGTAAAGGTAGACGCGATCCCCGCGAACGATCGGCGAATTCCCGTGGCCCCACATATGTTGGAACTCGCCCAGATCCCGCGACCACAGGGGCTTGCCGTCGAGGTCGTAGCAGTGCAAGCCGGCCGAATCGTGCCAGACGACGACGCGCTGGCCGTCGCTCGCGGGCGTCGAACTTGCGTGGGGATTTGTCGCGTGCGTCGGCGACTCGCCTTCGCGCGGAACGACCCGCGTCCAAACCTTCGCGCCGTCCTTCCGATCAAAGCAATAGAGGGCCCGTTGTTTGCCGTCGGCATCGTCGGGGCCCGCGATCAGGACGCGGCCCGCCACGACGATGGGGCTGCCGTTCCCTTGGCGTGGAAGGTCCACTTTCCATCGCACATTCCGTTCGGCCGACCATTCGACGGGGACGCCCCGCTCCCCCTCCGCGACTCCGTTGCCGAACGGGCCTCGGAACTGATTCCAATCCCCGCCCGCCGCCGCGCCCCCGATCGCAAGACCCAAGACGCATGTCAACCCAGCCACCGATCGTCTCATGGCGTACTCTCCCGCAAGGACCCGATGGGAACCGCATCGAAAAGGATTGTAGTCGGAAAAAAAAAAAAAAACTTGCGTGGCACCCCCTGTCTGGTAGAATCGTCGCCCGTTGGGCACTCGCGGCCCAGCACTCTTCTCATTCCGTTCGTCTCTTGTGCGGGGGTGCGACGATGAAGCGGGTTGGATGGCGCGCGGCGTTCACGCTGGTTGAGCTCTTGGTGGTCATCGCCATCATCGGCATTCTGGTCGCCTTGCTCCTCCCCGCCGTGCAAGCGGCGCGCGAAGCGGCGCGTCGCATGAGTTGCCAGAACAACCTGAAACAGATCGGGCTCGCGTTCCACACGCACCACGACGCGCTCAAGCACTTTCCGCACGGAGGCAAGGCCTGGTGGTTCCATGTCAACTATGCGGGAGGCGGCGCGCCCTATTCCAACGAAAAGCAAACGGTCGGCTGGGGTTTTCAGATCCTGCCGTTCATGGAGGGACAGAACGTATACGACGGCTCGGGCGCCGCGGGTGGAGGATACGATCGGTCCGTCGTCTCGATCTCGACGCCCATTCCGACCTTCTATTGCCCGAGCAAACGGCCCGCCCGCGCTAATCCGTCGATCGCCGACTGGTACCGCGTCTATACCGATGCGAACGGCGTCGAACAGAACGTGGGAACACGGAAGACCTATCCGCACGGCGTCACCGACTATGCGGCCGCGCAGGGGCGAAACCTCAATTCGGCCGGCGATTGCACCGGCAGCGAAGGGGTTGTCGTCCGGATGAACGGACCGGACACGCCGGCGACACCCGACCAGCGCACGGGCGTGATGATGGACTTCGCCGAAATCACGGACGGGACGTCCAATACGTTCGTCGTCGGCGAAAAGCGGCTGCGGGTCGACATGATCGGACAGTACCAGACCGACGACAACGAGGGCTATACGTGCGGTTGGGACCACGATGTGATCCGGCAAGCGTGCTGGCAATGGGCGCCGAGCCCCGATTGCGTCGGCGACGACACGCGGCTCGACTCCCGCGGCGTGCCGTGCGGTTATGGCCAACATCGATTCGGCTCGTCGCATCCGCAGGGCTTCAATATCGCGATGGCCGACGGGTCGGTCCGCTACATCACCTATATGACCGACGTCGAGATCTTCCGGCGGCTCGGAAACCGCCGCGACAAGTTGCCGGTCAACCTGAACAACTGACGAACGAAGTCGACCATGTCGGCGGACGCTGGTTTCCACAAGGAACGCAATCGATTGATGCAAGGGACCGACGCATGCCATGCGATCCGCCGCGCTTTGGGGCGCCCATTTTGCGATTCGGCCGTTTCAGCCCACTCCTCATCGCGATGGCGATCACGCTCGGATGCCAAGGCGATAAGCTATCGGTCGACGAGGGCATCGTCGTGAAGGGCAAACTGTTCAAGGGCGGCCAGCCGCTCGGCGCGGCCGTTCGGTCGAGCGATCAAGGCCCGCCGATTCCGGGCATGGAGGCGATCGCGCCGTTTCAGGTCAGCCTCGTGCCGGAGGGCGGCCAGGAGGGTCACGCGCGGGGCGCCTACGCGGGCAAGGTCGCCGACGACGGGTCCGTCGCGTTCTCCGGACCCGGCAAGGGAATTCCTCCCGGCATCTACCGGCTCGTCGTCGTCGGCACGAACACGATGCCCGACGCCGAAGGCGCGTCGGCCGACCCGTTCCGGGGAAAGTTCACCCTCGACAAGACGCCGTTCCGGTTCACGATCACCGTCGCGCACGTCGGCAAGGAGTTCGATCTGGGAACCATCGACCTCGACCGACCTCCCAGCCCGTAGCCGCGCCCGCCCGAGCGTGGCGGGCAGCGTCGCGACGCACGCCCGAGCGTGGTGGAATCGGTCTCGCATCAGCCACCGTCTGGCGACGGTGGCTACGGGCGAGTCAAAAGATACCGAGCGCGAGCAGGCTGTATCGAACGACGAGCCCGGCGGCCACGACGCTGACCATGCTCATGAGCTTGATCAGGATGTTGAGGCTCGGACCGCTCGTGTCCTTGAACGGATCGCCGACCGTGTCGCCGACGACTCCGGCCTTGTGCGCGTCGCTGCCCTTTCCGCCGTGGTTGCCCGCCTCGATGTACTTCTTGGCGTTGTCCCAGGAGCCGCCGGCATTCGCCATGAAGACGGCGACGCAGAAGCCGGTCGCCAATGTGCCGACGAGCAGTCCGAGCACGCCGCCGACGCCGAGGATCATGCCCGCGGCGAGCGGCATGACGAGGGCGAGCAGGGACGGAACGACCATTTCCCGCTGGGCGGCCTGCGTGCTGATCGCGACCGGGGTCGCGTAATCGGGCGTTTCGGTACCCGCCATGATCCCCTTCCGTTCGCGGAACTGGCGGCGAACCTCTTCGACCATTCCTTTCGCCGCGCGGCCGACCGCTTTCATCGTCATCGCGCAGAAGACGAACGTGGCCATCGCGCCGATCAGGACGCCGACGAGCACTTTGGGATTCATGAGCGACGCATCGTAGTACGTGGTGAAGTCGGGAAGGGACGCTTTGTGGATATCCACGAGCCGCCCACCCGTCTTGAGAACGAGTCCGCCGGACGGGGCATCGGTTCGCACGAGGGCGTCCGCGCTTCCGAACGGTACGGACGCCGGGCCCTTGGAAACGTCGATCGCTTTCCACGCGTCGGAAACCGCCGGATCGCGCAGGTCATCGGGCATGACCAGGAACTTGGTGACCTTGTCGCCCGCCTTCCGCACGACGAAACCGCCCGAAACCTTGTAGACGCCGTCCGAAGTCACCTGCGCCGCGACATCGGTTCCCCAGCGGTCGAACCCGACCCGCACTTCCTCGACGTACGCGGCGAGCAACGCGAGCGCGGTGAGCGCGGCGGAACCGATCGCGAACCCCTTGCCCGTCGCGGCCGTCGTGTTGCCGAGGCTGTCGAGCGCGTCGGTCCGTTTGCGGACGATCGGATCGAGGTGCGACATTTCGGCGTTTCCGCCCGCGTTGTCCGCGATCGGACCGTACGCGTCGGTCGCCAGCGTGATGCCAAGCGTGCTCAACATGCCGACCGCGGAGATCCCGACTCCATAGAGGCCGAGCGCGAAATAGGTCAGATCGTCGAATCGCCATCCGGCCGAGAACCCAAACGCCATCAAGGTCGCCGCGCACACGACCAGCACGGGCACCCAAACGCTCAGCATGCCGTCGGCGATGCCGCCGATGATGACCGTCGCCGGGCCCGTGAGGGCTTGGCCGGCGAGCTCTTTGGTCGGCCGGTACTCGTCGCTCGTCGCGTATTCGGTCCACTTTCCGATGAGCCAGCCCGCGGCCAAGCCGACAATGATGCTCCAGGCCACGCCCGGAATGCCCGCGAAAGACCGAGTGCCCGGCGTATTGGGCATGAGCCAGAGGCTGAGCAGGACCGACGCGACGATGATCAAGACCGTGGAAATATTGATGCCGCGCGCGAGGGCGGCGAGGAGGTTCTTCTGCGTGGCCTCTTCCGACGTGCGGACCATGTAGATCCCGAAGATCGAGAGGAAGATGCCGACACCCGCGATCGCCATCGGAAGGAAGAGCGACTGCAATTGGGCTTGGAGGGTGGACATTCCGGCGGGCACGAGGTCGCTGTTCGTGAAAGCGGCCACGCCGAGCGCGGCGGTCGCGAGGATCGAACCGCAATACGATTCGTAGAGATCGGCGCCCATGCCCGCGACGTCCCCGACGTTGTCGCCCACGTTGTCGGCGATCGTCGCCGGATTGCGTGGATCGTCCTCGGGGATACCCTGTTCGACCTTGCCGACGAGGTCGGCTCCCACGTCGGCCGCCTTCGTGAAGATGCCGCCGCCGACGCGCGCGAACAAGGCCTGCGAGCTCGCGCCCATGCCGAAGCAGAGCATCGTCACGGTGATTTCAACGAGTCCGAGCGACTCGCCCGCGATCATCGGCCAGACCCAATAGAGGAACCCGAACCAGAGCGTGATATCGAGCAGTCCGAGGCCGACCACGGTGAGCCCCATGACGGCCCCGCTGCGGAAGGCGACCTGCAGACCCTGGTTGAGCGATTTCTGCGCGCCGGCCGCCGTGCGGTTGCTCGCGAGCGTCGCCGTCTTCATGCCGAACCAGCCGGCCAATCCCGAGAAAAATCCGCCCGTCAGGAAGGCGAACGGAACAAAACGGCTTTGCACGTTCAGACCGAACGCCGCATAGGCAAGCAGCAGGCTGATCGCGACAAAGAAGATGGCGACGACCTTGTATTGCTGCTGCAGATAGGCGTTCGCGCCTTGCCGCACGTAGCCCGCGATCTCGATCATGCGAGGCGTACCCGGATCCGACGCCACCATCGACTTGTAGAACTGGAATGCTTGGACGAGCGCCAGGACGGAAGCGATGAGGCAAACCAGCCACACGATGGCCGTCTGGAGTCCCCCGCCTCCCCCGGCCGCCGCGCCGGCCGCCTCGTCCGCCGCCGCAACCGCGAGGAACGGATCGAGTCCGCATGCCGCGAGCGCGATCAGCGACGTCGAGAACCGGCCGTTCCGGAGCCCCCGCCCCGAAGCTCCCCGCGGGCTCCCCGTGGAAAACGCGAACGCAGCGGACCAAGCGGCTGCCATCGAGCGACAAGCGAACATGCGGATCTCGTTTCTAACTGAAGATGTGTGGAAATTCGGCCGATCGGACGGCGCCCTCGACCTGTTCAAAATAATCGCGGCCGCGGAGTACCCCGTCGACGTGGCCGAAGTTTACTGGCACAACAAAAAGACTGTCAACCAACCTATCATGGCAAACATCCATCATCGGGAGAACCCGGCATGGCGAAAACGATTTCGCGTATTGTTGCGATCGCCACAGCCCTGGCAACCGGGTCGGCGTGGTGCGGTGAACCCGATGCCGCTCCCGCCGATTGGCCACGGTGGCGCGGCGCCGACGGGATCGGGAGTTGGCACGCCCCCGCGTGGCCCGAGGATTGGCCCGGAAACCACGTTCGGACGATGTGGAGCCGGCCGATCGGGCCCGGTTTTTCCGGAATCGCCGTCGCCGACGGCAACGCATTCACCATGGATCGGGACTCGGCCGGCGGCCGCGAACGGGTGCTCTGCCACGACGCGCGGACCGGCGAGCCGCGTTGGGAATACGCGTACGACGCGGCCTACGGCGATCTGGACTACGGAAAAGGGCCCCGATCCACGCCCCTGGTCGCCGATCGACGAGTCATCACGATCGGGGCCGTCGGACACGTCGCTTGCCTCGACGTGAACTCCGGACATGTCCTATGGACCCGACACGCCGTAACCGATTGGGGAGGCCGGCAACCCACGTGGGGCTTCTCCGCCTCTCCGGTCCCGCACGAAGACAAACTCATATTCCACATCGGCGGAGCGGATGCCTGTTTCATCGCCGTCCGGCCCGACTCCGGCGCCGTCGTCTGGCGTTCGGGAAACGACCCTTGCGGCTACGCGACGCCGATCGTTGTGCGCCATGCGGAACACGACCTGTTGGTGAGTTGGACACCCGAACATATCGTCGGCATCGATTGCGGGTCCGGACGCCTGCTATGGGAAATCCCGTATAAGGTCACCTACGGCGTCTCGATCGCATCCCCGGTTTTCGCGGACGGGACCGTCTTCGTCTCGGGATATTGGGAAGGTACGAAGACCGTCCGTCTCGGACCCGAGCGCGAAGACGCGACCCTCCTGTGGGAGGATACTCGGCACGTGCGCGGTTTGATGGCTCAGCCGTTGTATCGCGACGGATTGGTCTATCTGCTCGATCGCCAACACGGCATCGTTTGTTGCGAACTCGAATCGGGGCGCATTGTCTGGACCGATCAGCACCAGCTCACTCCCGCTAATCGAAACCCGCACGCCTCGATCGTCTGGGCCGGCGAAGATCGCCTGTTCGCTCTCAATTCCGAAGGTGAGTTGGTGCTTGCCGCCCTGTCCCCCACCGGTCTGACCGAACTGGGCCGCACCAAGATCCTCGGTTCGACCTGGGCCCATCCCGCATTCTGCGGCGAGATCGTCATCGCGCGGGACGACGAACGGCTCGTCGGAGTCCGAATCGTTCCATGACGATGCCGCCCATGACGATGCCGATTGCCCGTGCGAGACCTGCCGTCGCGGGCGTTTTGGAGTCAAATAAACGCCCGTACACCTAGTGCCGAACCGCGCCGATCGGTGACGCGACCGTTGGACGGAATTTTTTTTCTTGGAGATCGGCCGGGCGTCGATTATTGTAACGTTTAGTGCACCCGCGCCGTGAGCGTGGTGCATGCACGGCTTTGTTTCGGCCGTTCGCGCCTGGTCATCGTGTCGGCCTTCGTTGAGAATGTGTCGCAGGGAAGAAGGCTGGAGGGTTGAATGCGTATGAAGATGTTGATTTCGCGATGCACGATTGCGCACGGTACGTGGGTTGGACTGGCTGCTTTGGCGGCAGTGGCGCTCGCGTCGCTGTCAATGCGGGCCGAGGAGCGAGCGACGGACGGAAAATCGACAACCGATGTGGGTTCGCATTCGAATCCAAATCCAAATCCAAAGTCGAATCCGAATTTCATTGTGGCCAACGGCAAGAAGATCGTGATCCACGACAAGGTCGTGGACCTCTTCGAAGGTATGGAATCGGGTGAACTCGAAGTCCGCTTCATCCCGCGCGACGCGCGTGAGGCGAATGTCTTGTTCGTCAACAAAACCGGCCAGCCGGTCACCATCAAGTTGCCCGACGCGTTCGCGGGCGTTCCCGTCCTGCGCCAGGCGATCGGCGGCGGAATCGGTGGCGGCGGACTTGGCGGCATGGGCGGCGGCGGCATGGGCGGCGGCGGCATGGGCGGCATGGGCGGCGGCGGCAATCAGGGCATGGGCGGCGGATTCGGCGGTGGCATGGGTG
>VGZC01000046.1 GCA_016872725.1 Planctomycetota bacterium | reverse complement strand
CTCTCCATTCGAGCACGAGCACGAGCACGAGCACGAAGGCCCCCCCCTCGAGATTATCGCCGAACGCGGCCATCGGGCGCCAGGCCTTCCTGACGGCGCCGTAGAATGGACAGCTACTTCGCCGATTACCGTGCGCGCATCGACCTCGTGTACATCGAACCGCCATTGGCGGTGGTCTTCCAGCAGAATGAGCGCCGGGCCAAGCCTGTCCCCAAGAAGGTGATCGAGCACCTTGTGGATAAGTTGGAACCGCCGACGTGGGCGGAAGCGCATTCACTCGTTTTGGTCGGATAAATGGATAGCCCATGAAGATCTCGATCCCAAACCTGTCCCTCGTCGTCCTGATCGGACCTTCTGGTTCGGGCAAGAGCACCTTCGCACGCAAGCGCTTCCTGCCGAGCGAAGTTCTTTCGTCGGATGCTTGCCGTGCGATGGTCAGCGACGAGGAGAACAATCAGGCGGTGACGAACGACGCCTTCGAGGTCTTGCAGTTCATCGCCGGTAAGCGGCTGGCGTTGGGACGCTTGACGGTGATCGACGCGACCAACGTGCGACCCGAGGCCCGTACGCCGCTGGTCGCCCTCGCCCGGCAATACCATTGCCTGCCGGTCGCCATTGTTCTGAACATGCCTGAGAAGGTCTGCCATGAGCGCAACCGGCTGCGCGACGAGCGCGACTTCGGCCCGCACGTAGTCCGCCAGCAGCATTCGCAACTGCGGCGGTCCCTCCGGGGCCTCGCCAAAGAGGGCTTCCGACACATCTTCGTGCTGGAAACTCCAGAGGAAGTGGAAGCCGCGACCGTCGAGCGCGTGCCGCTCTACAACGACAAATGCCACGAGCACGGGCCGTTCGACATTATCGGCGATGTCCACGGCTGCTGCGATGAGCTTGAGGTCCTGCTGCGGCAGTTGGGGTATGAAGTCACGTCAGTTGCGCCGGGCGGACCCGCGTTCGTCAGCGGCCCGGTCCACGCGCATCCGTTGGGCCGCAAAGCGGTTTTCGTCGGCGACCTCGTGGACCGTGGCCCACGCATTCTCGACACCGTGCGGCTCGTTCGAAACATGGTCACGTCCGGCTCGGCGTTCTGCGTCCCCGGCAACCACGACGTGAAGCTGATGCGCAAGCTACGCGGTAGGAACGTCCAGATTTCCCACGGCTTGGCACAGAGCCTTGCGGAGATTGACGCCCTGCCAGGTGAGGTTCGGGAGACTTTCTGCAAGGAACTGGCCGAGTTCCTCGACGCGCTTGTCAGCCACTACGTCTTCGACGACGGCAAGCTGGCCGTGGCGCACGCGGGGATGAAAACCGAAATGCAGGGACGGGGCTCCGGTAAGGTGCGGGACTTCGCCTTGTACGGTGAAACCACCGGCGAGACCGACGAGTTTGGGCTGCCCGTGCGCCACAATTGGGCTGCCGAGTATCGGGGTTCGGCGATGGTCGTGTACGGCCACACTCCCATTCCCGAACCGGAGTGGCTCAACCGCACGGTCAACATCGACACCGGCTGCGTCTTCGGCGGCAAGCTCACTGCCCTGCGCTACCCCGAAAGAGAGTTCGTGTCGGTGCCAGCCGCGCACACGTACTGTGAACCGGCACGGCCTTTCATCGACGCCGACCAGCAGGCCCCCAAGTTCACCGCCCAACAAATCCACGACGAAGTGCTCGACGCCGAGGACGTACTCGGTAAGCGGATCATCACGACCCGCCTGCGTGGAAGCGTCACCGTTCGGGAGGCGAATGCGACGGCGGCGCTTGAAGTGATGAGTCGGTTCGCGGCCAATCCGAAGTGGCTCATCTACCTGCCACCCACGATGTCGCCCAGCGAAACGACCCATGTACCGGGGCGCATCATCTACGGCCCCGATTACTCGACCGACGAGAACCTCTCCCGCCTTCGGAACCGGGGTCTCGGCCAGAAACGGTCGTTGGCGCTCGGGGAATTCGCGCTCGGCATCGAGGGTCTGGAGCGATTCGCGCGCAAGGAGCCGCTGCGCCGGGTGCATGAGTGCGTCTTCGGTGTGCTTGCCCTGGAGAGCGAGCCGGTGGACCCAAGACTCTGATCTTCAAGTCGCACACTGAGGCGGCGATAAGACAATAGAGTTTGCAAGCTGACGTTCCCGTCCGGCCCGGAATCGTACTTAGCGTCTGGTATGCCGGACGCACAGATCATTGCACGGATGCGACCGGCATACATCCGTATTTGGGTATTTGGCGCGCGGCTCGATTCCGAAGGAGTGTCTGGCGCCGCGCCGAGTCCGCGGCGAACATACGGTACGGTCTTGCGCGTTCCGGCGCGGTTTCCGAATGGGTTTCGCGCGGCGGCGAGGCCGGGCGAAGGCCCCATTCGACTGACAGAAACGCGTCATGAGCGTCAACGGCGCGCATCGTCGTCGCTCGACGCAAGACGCCCGTTTGTTTGGAACGTGATGGTCCGATCCGCGCATCGTGCGCCTCGTCGTGTGAAGGGCAGGCGGAACGGATGCGATCTGCCGGGCGTCCGCCGCGTGATTTCGGCGACCGTCGGACGGGGCCACTCGGCGTCGAGGACGAGGACACCGACGCGGCAGTGCGGGCATCGAAGTTTCGGCTCGTCCTTCGGTTCCGACGCGTCGCCGCCTTCGCCCGGCTCGTCCGCGTCGAGTACCCTGTCGCCGGGCTACCGTCGCTGGTGAAACCCGAAGCCGACGGCGTCCGCGGCGTGAGCCGCGGATGCCCGGAGGCGAGGTCTTCCTTCGCGCGCGGACGCTCGGCGCGGGACGTCTTGGGACGGCGCCCCCTCGCCTCCGCGTCGCGAGCCTGGCGGCTCGCAACGCTCGGCTTTGGGTTTCACGAGGCGCCGCGCCGGCCGGATGCTCCCCCTACGGCTCGACGCATCGCGGGCCTTGGTTGCGGACATTGTTGACGTAGGAGCTCACCGGATCGACGCGCCAGGCCATCGATTCGTTCGGGATCAGCATGGCCGCCAGACGCTCGGTGTCGCGGAAGTCGGGGTCGAGCCATCGCGGATAGTCCCGCGCGTCCAGAATGACGGGCATGCGGTCGTGCACCGCGCGCGTGGCCGCGTTCGAATCGGTCGTGATGATCGTGCAGCTTTCGGTCGGAGGCTCCGATCCGGTCCAGCGGTCCCACAGGCCGGCCATCGCGAACGGGCGGTCGTCGTCCCCATGGATCAGGAACGGTTGCTTGCGGGCCCCCTCGGCTCGCCATTCATAGTAACCGTCCGCGACGACCAGGCAGCGGCGCTTTTGGAACGGGACTCGGAACGCCGGCTTTTCCGACACCGATTCCGACCGCGCGTTGATCATGCGGCTGCCGATCGACACCTCCTTCGCCCAGAACGGTATCAGCCCCCATCGGACAAGCACGGCTTCCCGATCGGGCCCGTTCGCGCGGACGATCAACACGTCATGCGTCGGCGCGATGTTGTACCGCAAAGGAAACTCGGGCAACGCCGCGACATCGAACGCCTCCATCAGGACGTCCGGCGGCGTTCGCAACGTGAACCGCCCGCACATGGAGCCGAGCCTCGGATCGCCGAGCGATCGAACGTGCCGAATCCGCGAATCCGTTCAATCGAGTTCGTCCGATTCCTCGGACGGGTCGCCCCCTTTGCCGCGTTGGATCGACGTCTCCCAACCTTGGTATTCGCCGCCAAGCGACTCGACGATCGAGAACAACTCGACCACCGTCTCATTGATCGTGCGAGCCTCGGTCGTCTCCTCCCTGCCGACACAAACGAGCACGCCTTCCGGCGCGTCCTCGTCGTCCTCGTCGCCTTCGGTCGGAAGGGAAACCCGGTGGAATCCCCGCTCCTCGGCATGCCGCACGAACCGCTCCAGATCGGCGTCGTTTTCAAGCGAGATCCAGTGGCGAACTTCACGCGGCACCGCCGAATCGTCGCCGTGGTCCTCGAGGTCGGACAGCACGCGCCGATTCAGGATCAACTGGAATTCGAGCGGCGTGGGAAGGAGCGTCTCGACGTACGTGGACCAGTCCTCGTCCAACCGGGTCGAGAGTTCCATGGGGGACTCCTCGGTCGACGCGAGGACCTCGCGCAGGAACGGCTCGCACACTCCGAAGTCGTCCGCGTAAAAGTAGAAGTCCGTATACTCCGGCCGGGAAATCCGGCCGACGTGCACGACACTCGGTTCGCTCGACTCCTCGATCGCATCAAGGATCGCGGAGCTCAAGTCGTTCAGCCGGCTCGCTTCCTCCCCGGAAACGGGGCCATCTTCCGCCGGGAATCGCGATCGAATGCGAAGCTGAGTGAGAAACGGCCAGGCGTTTGCGTCGTATTCCTCGTCGAATGAAAGATCGACGAGGACCATGGCTGGGGTCCCTTGGTCGAATTTGAAGTACATTTCCCAGTCGAAACCGTCCTCGTCATGGACATCGTCGTCGCCGTCGTCGTCCGAATCGTCAAGGCTCGCGAACGAATCGTCCTCGATATCCTCGTCGAAATCGTCGGTGCCGAGCGTCTCGTCGAGATCATCCTCGTCGAGATCATCCTCGAAGGAATCGCCGGGATCGCCACCGTGCGAACCGTTGGGGCCGTTGAGGTTCGCGTCGTCCCAGGCCCTGTCGTCTTCGAACACGTTGGGCTCCTTATGCGGACAACCGTGCCTTCCGCGCCACGCGATCCCGAACGGGCACCGACCGGACGAACGACGGGGAGCCCGAAGGAAAGGGCGGATCGATCAACGCTTCGAGAACTGGGTTCCGCGCCGGGCGCCGTGGAGGCCGTATTTCTTGCGTTCCTTCATGCGGGAATCGCGGGTCAGGAAACCGCCGTCCCGAAGGGGTGGATAGAATTCCTCGCTGTGCCCCATCAGGGCCCGCGCGATGCCCATGCGGCACGCGCCCGCTTGGCCCGTCATACCGCCGCCGTTCACGCGGATCACGACATCCAAGGTACCGGTCTGCTGCACGGCTTCGAGCGGCGCGAGGAGCCAGTTCCGGTCGTGTTCGTTCGGAAAATACTCTTCCAGCGATCGTTGGTTGATCGTGATCTTGCCCGTTCCGGGTCGAATCCGCACGCGCGCCACGGACGTCTTCCGCCGTCCCGTACCGAGCGCGTCGCCATTGATCTTGTCTTTCTTCACGGCAACCATGATCGTGATCTTCCCGAAAAAATTCCTGGATGGCCCGTCGGTTCGAGTCGGTTCGAGTTGAATCGATGCGTGTTCCCCGGGGTTCCCGGTTCGCATTCAGTTCCCGGCGCCGAGCTCGAGCGGCTTGGGGTTTTGGGCTTGATGGGGGTGTTCGCCGCCGCGATAGACCTTGAGTTTATCAAGCATTTTGCGACCGAGCTTGCTTTTCGGGAGCATGCGGCGTACGGCTTCGCGAATGATCAGCTCGGGTTCGTTCTCGCGGCGTTCGGCAGCGGTCGCCGACCGCAAGCCCGTGTAACCGGTGAACCATGTATACCGCTTATTTTCCCACTTCCGGCCGGTGAAGACGACTTTTTCGGCGTGCGTCACGACAACGAAATCGCCCGTATCGACGTGGGGCGTGTAGGTCGGGCGGTGCTTTCCCATCAGAATCATGGCGATCTCGCTCGCGAGCCGCCCGACGACCTTGTCGGTCGCGTCGACGAGCCACCACTCGTGGGTGAGTTCGCCCGGCTTCGCCATGTAGGTGCGCTGCGCAATCACGATCGGCATCTCCTGCTCAGCCCGAACCGACCGGCGCCTGACCCGAGCGCGGGCGTCCCCGGGGGATGGGGATAGCGATTCGAGGGAAACGGACAATCTACCGCACAGCCCGACGGCCATCAAGGCCGTTCGATTGAACTTGGTGTGCGTTCCCCGAACGGCTACAATCCGCCTCGAATCGGGAACCGATGGAGCGGCGATTGGGACAGGGAGGTCGACCATGGCAAGCGAACGTCGCCCGGACGTCGAAAGGGATCGCGGGAAACCGACCCGGTTCCCTCCATGGGTCCGCGGCGCGGTTGTTCCGGCCCTATTCCTGGTTCTGCTCCTGTTGGTCCGTTCGCCCGCATGGGGGGAACCGCCTGTATCGCCGCCGAACGCGTTGTCCGACGCGACGCTCCGCGCCGTCTGTTTCGTCGATCCGGATCGAGGATGGGTGGTGGGCGACCGGGGCGTGATCTGGCGGACGGTCGACGGCGGACGACAGTGGACGCCGCAAAGTTCGGGCGTGACGTGCCGGCTTGACGATATCGGCTTCGCGGATCGAACGAGCGGGTGGATTGTCGGAGGATGGACGCACGCCTACTCGCATGAAACGACGGGCGTGGTCTTGCGGACCCTGGATGGAGGCGAGACATGGGTCCGCGTACCGGGGTTGATGCTCCCTTCGTTGCGCAAGGTCCGATTCTTCACTCCCCGAGACGGGATCGCGTTGGGGGCGTCGTCGGCGCTCTACCCGGCGGGCGTGTTTCGCACGAGCGACGGGGGTCGAAGCTGGTCGACCATGCCGCCGGGCCCCTGGAGCGAACTGGCGGCCGGTGATTTTTCCGATACGGGAACGGGCGCCGTCGCGGCCGCTGATGGAAGTCTGTCGGTCGTTTCGTACGATCGCATCGTGCCGTCGCGGACACCGGGTGTCGGCGCGCGGCGGGTTCGCGCGGTGGCGCTGCGCGGCGAATACGGATGGCTCGTCGGCGATGGAGGCCTTGTCCTGCGCACGCAAACGGGCGGCGCGAACTGGGAAGTCATCACGCATCCCGTGTTTGGCGATCCGGGCCGGTCGATCGCTTTCGATCTCGACGCGGTGGCCATGGTCGGCGACGCCTGTTGGATCGCCGGTTCGCCGGGAAGCACGGTCTTCTTCAGTCCGGATCGCGGCACGACCTGGCGGGCGTACGCGACGGGCCGGACGACGCCCATTGAAGGCCTGCAGTTCATCGATGCGAACCGGGGCTGGGCGGTCGGGTCGCTCGGCGCGATCCTCGGAACGCGCGACGGCGGGCGGACCTGGTGGCCGCTTCGGGCCGGTGGCGATCGCGTCGCCCTGCTCGGGATCTTCAGTGATCCGGCGGCGACGCCATGGGAGTGTTTCGCGGCCTGCGGAGGCAACGACGGGTACCTTGCCGCGGCCTGCTACGTCAATCGGCGCGACCTGGAAGCGGGCCCCGCGCATGACGCGCCGCCCGAATCGCGCATCGAGGAGGCGGTCGTCAGCGCGGGGGGAACCGCGGCGCGGACGGCTTGGAGCTTCCCGGTCCGCCAGCGCGGGCTCAACCCGGACGGTTCATCGATTGCGTCCGTCTGGGATCGCGTGAACGACGGCGACGGGCGCGCCGATCTCCGCGCGTATCTTGTCCGAGAGCTCCGAACGTGGCGCCCGGACGTCGTGATCACCGAGGACGCGAGCCCCGACGGCAAGCGGCCCCTCGATCATGAAATCAACCAGGCGCTGCTCCAAGCCGTCGAAGGGGCGGCCGATTCCACCGCGTACCCGGACCTGATCGCGGCGGGCCTGGCCACATGGCGGGTGCAAAAAGTGCTGAGCCGAACGGCGGACGGCAGTTCGACGATTCGCATCGGCACGTCGCAACTCGCCGCCAATCTCGGCGTCGCGCTCGACGATTTCGCGGCCCACGCGCGGGGCTTGATGCGGGGCGAGCGCGAATCGCCTCCGGAAAAGTGGGAGTTCCGGATCTTGGTCAATCGCATTCCGCAGGACGCCGGTTTCCACGACTTGCTGAGCGGTGTGCAGTTGCCGCACGGCGGGGGAGCGCGGCGTGAGCCGGGTTCGCCGCCCGTCGCCAACCTGCAATCGCTCGGCAGGCTCGTCCAAAAGCGGCGCAACGTGGAACGGCTCGTCGCCCAGGCGACCACGACGGGGGGCAATCCGATCGGATGGGTCGGCCAACTCGACGATCTCACCAATGGATTCCCTCCTCCCATCGCGGCCTCGGTCCTCTATCAACTCGCCATGCGATACGAACAGGAGGGGCAGGGCGCGTTGGCGGCCGACACGATGGAGCGGCTGCTTTCGAGTTGCCGGGAGCAGGAGCTCGCGGAATTCGCGAGCATGTGGCTGGTGCGGTACCATGCGAGCGGCGAGGCGGCGTGGTGGGACCGGTCGGGAACGGCCATGGAAACGCGTGTCGTGCAAGCCGGCGCGTCCGATGCGGCAGCATCGGATGCGGTCGCCGGCGGCCAAGAGGGCCGGCCGTTCGGCGCGACGGTCGCGGCGTACGGGGAATCGGCGGGAACGGCCGCGCCGCTCGATACGCCCCTCGCCCGAGGTCGCCGCGCGCTCGAATACGCCTCGCTCGTCTCCCGGACGCTGCCGACGCTGCACGCGCGCCCCGAGTTGCGGTTCGCCGCGGCGGGCGCGCAGCGCATCGCCGGACTTGGGCGCGAAGCCGACGCCTTCATCGATCAGCTCGCGGCGTCCGGCGGCGATCCGGCGTGGCGGGCGTGCGCTCAGGCCGAACAATGGCTCCGCCACGGACGGGGTATGGCGCCCAAACCGGTCGCCGTTTGCCCCCGCGCGGCCGACCGGCCGCATTTGGACGGCGATCTGTCGGACCCGGCCTGGGCCAACAGCCCGCCGCTCGAACTGCGCAGCGCTCTGTCGGACGACGCCGCATGGAAATCAACGGCGCGGTTCGCGCGCGACGACGAATTCCTCTACTTCGCCGCGACGGTCGCACACGCGCCGGGACACACGTACGAACCCTCGTCCGCGCGTCGCGCGCGCGACTCGGCGCGCGACGATCTCGACCGGATCGAACTGTGCGTCGACATCGACCGGGACTACGCGAGCCACTATCGGTTGACCGTGGATCAGAGGGGTTGGGCCGGTGATCGGTTGATGGGCAACCCGCGGTGGGATCCCCAGTGGTACGTCGCGCATCGGGACGACGGGGGGCGTTGGACGATCGAAGCGGCGATTCCGTTCACGGAACTCGCGCCCGCCTCGCCCGCTCCGCGCGCGGCGTGGGCGATCCAGATCCAGCGCGTGGCGCCGCGGGCCGGTTTCCAGTCGTGGTCGACGCCCGCCGCGGTCGAGGTCCTTCCGCAAGGATTTGGTTTACTGGTCTTTCCCGAATGAGCGTCGCGGTCCCTGGCCGCGCCGCGGCGGGCGCGTTACGCTGGCGTCCATGCGATACGTGATCGGAGTCGATGAAGCGGGCTACGGGCCGAACCTCGGCCCGCTCGTCATCACGGCGACCGTGTGGCGTCTTCCCGACGGATGCGAACCGCGAGATCTCGACCGAACGCTGCGACCGTTTGTCTCCCCGCCGGGAGTGTGTCCCGCCGCTCCGCTGGTGGTCGGCGATTCGAAAGCCCTGTACCGTTCGGGCGGCTCGTTGGGCCCGATCGAACAGGTCGTGCTCGGCGCGGCCCTCTCCCTGGGCCTTCCATGCGGCACATGGAGGCGGCTTTGGGACGCCTTCGTGGCCACAGGCCCGGCCGGCGCCGCCGCTCAGGGATTCCTCGACGATTTCAGGTCGCAGCCGTGGCACGATCGGTACGACGCGCCGTTGCCGATCGCGGCCGAGTCCCGCGATGTGCTCGACGCGACCCGGCACTGGCACGACCTCGCGCGGGCCGCGGGGATCGAACTGTCCGCGATCCGGTCGCTCGTCGTCTTCCCCCATCGCTGGAACGCGGTCGTGCGGACCGACGGCACGAAGGGCGCCGCGCTCACGCGGCTCACGCTCGAACTCGTCGACTCCTGCCGTCGGTCGGACGCGGTGGAGGGTCCGACGAGCGTATACTGCGACAAGCATGGAGGCCGAACGCGATACGGACGCGCGCTCCAGGAGATGCTCCCCGACACGCTCGTGGAAGTCCACCAGGAGCGGCGCGACGAGAGCGTCTATCGCGCGGGAACGGGGCCCGACCGGATCGAATTCCGATTCTCGGCGAAGGGAGATCGCCGGATCCCGTGCGGACTCGCGTCGATGGTGTCCAAATACCTTCGTGAGCTCGCGATGAAGGCGTTCAACGCCTATTGGCGCGAACGCCTTCCGGGCATTCGTCCAACGGCCGGATACCCGGCCGACGCGCGCCGGTTCCGCCGCGAGATCGAGCCCGCGCGCCATGCGTTGGGGATCGCCGAGGACGTATTGTGGCGGAAGCGGTGAGCTCGGCGGGACGGCGCCGCGCTCGAGGAGTGCATCACGTGGAATCCGGTCCCTTGCCATTGGATCCGGCGGCGATCCGCCGCGATTTCCCGATCCTCGATCAGACGATCCACGACCGGTTCCCGCTCGTCTATTTGGACAGCGCGGCGTCGTCGCAGCGTCCGCGGCAAGTGATCGACGCGCTGCGCGACGTGTACGAACGCAACTACGCGAACGTGCATCGGGGAATCCACTGGTTGAGTGAGCGGAGTACCGACCTGTTCGAGGAGGCGCGCGAGTCGATCCAGGCGCTCGTCGGCGCGCGGCACGCGCACGAAATCATCCTCACGTCGGGAACGACCGCCGGCGTGAATCTCGTCGCGCGGAGTTGGGGCGACGCGAACCTGCGGCCCGGCGACGAGATCCTCCTCACCGACATGGAACACCATTCGAACATCGTGCCTTGGCAGCAGGCGGCGGAGCGGACCGGCGCGGCCGTCCGTTTCCTGCCCATCACCGACTCCGGCGAACTCGACCTCGAACAGCTCGACGCGTTCCTCACCGACCGAACACGCCTCGTCGCCGTGACCGCCGTCTCGAACGTGCTCGGCACAATCAATCCGATCGGCGCGATCCGCGAGCGGGCCGACCGGTGCGGCGCGTTGCTGTTCGTCGACGGCGCGCAGAGCGTTCCGCACGAACCGACCGATGTCCAGGCGACGCGGGCGGACTTCCTGGCGTTCAGCGGGCACAAGATGATGGGCCCGTCGGGAGTCGGCGCGCTCTACGGACGCGAAACCCTGCTCGACGCCATGCCCCCGTTCCTCGGCGGCGGCGGCATGATCCGCCGCGTCGCCCGCGATCGATTCGCGCCGGCCGATTTGCCGTTCAAGTTCGAGGCGGGCACGCCGCCGATCGCCGACGCCATCGCGATGACCGCCGCGTGCCGCTACCTGCGCGATGTCGGGCTCGAACGCATCGCCGCGCACGAACAGCGGCTCGCCCGACTCGCCCACGAACGACTCGCCGCATTCGACGACGTCGCCATCCATGGCCCGGCGCCGGACCGGAAGGCCGGAATCGTCAGCTTCTCGATCGATCGGGTCCACCCGCAGGACATCTCCGAACTGCTCGATCACCGCGGGATCGCCGTCCGCGCGGGTCACCACTGCGCGATGCCGTTGCACGAACGATTGGGCGTTTCGGCGAGCGTTCGAGCCAGCTTCTACGCCTACACGACGGTCGACGAGATCGACCGGTTCGCCGACGGGCTGCGGTCGGTCCGCGAGACGCTGCGGCGAACGGGAAGCCGCCGCGCGCCGACGGCGCGTTGAGCCGTCGCGGACGTTGAGCCGTCGCGAACGTCCGGATTGGCGGGCGAGCGACCGCGCGCGTGCGCGGGGTCGATCAGAGATCGAGCTTTTCGAGGTAGGTGTAGCCGTTGAGCCCGTCCTCGTAGAACTTGACGAACCGGCCCGCTTCCTCGTGCGTGAACCGGCCGCCGCGCACCGCTTGTTCGACGGCCGTCTGCAGCCTGCGGATCAGATCGTCGCGGTTGAACTGGACGTAGTCGAGCACCTCGCTCACCGTCTCGCCCTTCACGACCGTTTCGAGGGCCGTTTCGCCGTTCGGCTGCAGCTCGACATGCACCGCGTTCGTATCGCCGAAGAGATTGTGCAGATCGCCGAGGATCTCCTGGTAGGCGCCGACGAGGAACGCGCCGAGGTAGTAATCGTCGCCGTTGCAGGCGTGCAGCAGGAGGGTCCGCCGCACGTCGCGCCGATCGATGAACTGATCGATCTTGCCGTCCGAGTCGCACGTGATGTCGCCGATCACCGCGTGGCGCGTCGGCCGTTCGTTCAACCGATGGATCGGCATGATCGGGAAGAGCTGTTTGATGGCCCAACTGTCGGGCATCGATTGGAAGAGCGAGAAGTTGCAGAAATAGGTGTCGGACAGGAGCCGATCGAGGTTTTCGAGCTCCTCGGGCGTGTAATCGAGATCGTCGACAAGCCGGCGGATGCGGTTGCAGATCGCCCAGAACAGGTTCTCGGCCGTGCTGCGCTGGTCGAGCGGCATGTGACCGAGCGCGAACAGGTTCATCGCCATGTCGAGCGACTGCTGCGCGTCGTGGTAGCTCTCGAGCAGGTTGCGGACACTCACGTTCTGGTACGTTTCGTGGAGCGCGACGAGCGGCTGGACCGCTTCTTCCTCGTTGATTTCGAGCGACTTCTCCCCGGAGCAGCCGAGTTCGGTGACGCCCATGACTCCGAAGACGAGCACGCTGTGGTACGCCGCCACCGCGCGGCCGCATTCCGAGATGATGTTCGGGTGCGGAACGCCGTCCTCGTCGCACACCGTCATGATGTTGTTGACCACGGCGTTCGCGTACTCGTGGAGCGTGTAGTTCACGCTCGATTCGAAATTCGTCTGGGATCCGTCGTAATCGACGCCGAGCCCGCCGCCGATATTGAGGAATTCGAGTCCCGCGCCGCGCTTGGCCAGATCGGTGTAGACCCGCGACGCCTCCATCACGGCCGCCTTGATCTGGCGGATGTCGGTGATCTGGCTCCCCAAGTGGAAGTGCAGCATCTTGAAGCAATCGGTCATGCCCCGGCGCCGGAGTTCCTCGAACGCCCTCAGGATCTCGGTCACGGTGAGACCGAATTTGGATCGGTATCCGCCGGACGATTGCCAACGTCCCGATCCCCGCGTCGCCAGTTTGACCCGCACGCCGATGAGCGGCCGGACGCCGACCTTTTCGGCGTGGTGCAGGACCAGTTCGAGCTCGGTGTATTTCTCGACCACCGGAATGACCCTGCGCCCGATCTTGTGCGCCAACATGGCCATTTCGATGAACTCGGAGTCCTTGAATCCGTTGCAGATGATCGGCATGTTTTCGTACGACATGGCGACGACCGCGAGCAACTCGGGCTTGCTCCCGGCCTCGAGCCCGAATCCGAACGGCTTACCGTGCTCGACGATCTGTTCGACCACCTGCCGCTGCTGGTTGACCTTGATCGGATAGACGCACGTATAGCGGCCTTGGTACTCGTTGTCGCGCAGCACTTCCGAGAAGACGGTGTGCAGTTCGCGCAACCGATCCTGCAGGATGTCGTTGAACCGGATCAGGATGGGGAGGTCGAGGCCTCGGAGCTGGAGCCGGTCGACGAGATCCTTGAGGTCGATGGCGCAGTCGGGGTTCCGGTTTGGATGGACGCACACGCGGCCGCTTCGGCTGATCGAAAAATAGCCCTTTCCCCAGCGCGAGACTTCATAGAGTTGATTGGCGTCAGCCACGGTCCAGGGAGCGAGCGCCGTCTTAAGCATCCGATGGGGCCTCTTTTCCACACGGCGGGAGATCGGCGCGCCGTGCCGCCAATTGCAAGACCGTCGAAGGGAACCAACCGCGAGCCACGCCTGGTATTTGATCGACTCGACGCCGAACCGTCAACACGCGATCGGGCGCGTTTCCGCGCGTTGATTCGCGGTCGCCGTCTGATAGCATCGGCGGTGCTCGGCGGTCGACCCGGCGCGACCCGGTCGAGATCGGAAATCGGAACCGACCGCGTCTCGTTTCCGACGGGTGTGCGGGCCGGGAGGTGTTGAAAATGGAATTGCGATGGATGGCGAGCCTTTCGGCGAGCGCCCTACACGCCGCCAACGCGCTGCTCGACGGAAAGACGCTCGTCGACGGCCCGTTGGCCGAATCGTTGCGGGAGCCGGTGGATCTGCTGCGCGCCGCGCTGGACCGAATCGGACCCCGCGGCCGCGCCGTGTGGGACGTCGCGAGGGCCCTTGCGTCGGGCATCGAGAACAACCGCGAACTGGTCGATGTCGCCGCTCGAAAGTCGCTCGGGCCCTCGGCCCCGCCCACCGCCGAACTGGTCGGCGCGATCGGTCGGGTCGAGGACGCCGTTCGACAGGCCCTGCCCGGCCTCGCCGATCAGCTCGCCCTGCGCTCCGGGCCGCCGCGCGACGCGTGGGACGCGCGGGGCCCCGGTTGCCTGACCCGATTGGCGGACCTGGCGGAGGCCGAACTGATCGCGCCGCGCGCCGAGATCGTGCTGGTCCATCCGGCGGTCGGTGGAGCGGGGGCCGCCCACCTGTTCTGCAACGCGGTGACCATCGAGGCGGTGGTCGAGGATCCTTGGCCGAACTTGCCCGAGACGGTACGATTGGCCTGGCTGCTTTCCCAATTGCAGCTCGACCTCGCCCGTTTCAGCGAACACGTTCCGCCCGCCCGGCTGGCGAACATCGCGCCGTTCGCCATGTTGCCGCCCGTACTCGATGCGGCGCAACATGTCGAATGGATCGAGTCATCCGAGCGGGCATTGGTCGATGCGATCGGCATTTGGGGACTGGCCTCCGCGGCCGACGATGTCGCCGACCTGCTGACGACGTGGTGGCGGACCTACTTGGAGAACCGTCCGACGTTCGCGATCGCCTTGCGAGCCCTCGATCGGATGCTCGCCGACGCGGAGTCGTGATCCAAGTCGATGGGAGCGTGAAGCCATGCTGATCGTCGGCGAGATGGACCTGACGCTTACGAAGTCGAAGGGCAAAGGCGAATTCCATTGCCCGACGTGCGAGGCGTCCCGCGTTTACGACCATCGCCGGGTCAAGCGGTTCCTGACGGTCTACTTCATTCCGGTCATCCCGATCAGCACGGTTTCGGAGCACATCCGGTGCCGGACGTGCAAGCGGACGTTTCCGATGGAGGTCGCCTCGCTGGGACCCGAGGTCCAGCAACGGCTGAAGAAGGTCCATTTCGCGAACGACGTCCGGCGCGTCATGGTGCTCACCATGCTCGCCGACGACCATGCCGAGCCGGCCGAGATCGACGTACTGCGGCGTGTTTACGGCGAGATTGCGGGCATCGAACTTTCCGATGAGGACATCGCGCGGGATATCGCGCTGGCTCGCCGGGCGCCGGTCGACGCCGCCGTCTATTGCCGCGCGATCGCGTCGCGGCGCGCTGAGGACGAGCGGAACGGGATCGTGCGGGGCGCGTTCCTGATCGCGTCCGCGTGCGGAGAGATTTCGGCCGAGCGGCTCGAACAGCTCAAACAACTGCCCAAGGCCTTCGGCATGTCCGAGGATCGGTTCCGGGGAATCATCGCGGAGGCTTCGGGTTAGCCGCCCCGCCGCGCGACGCCCGCCGCGTCGTGGCTACGGGTCGGTCCCGCCGCTATCATGGGTGCGCCGCGGCGACCGCGGGTCCGGCGCGGCGACTCGATTCGCGGTGTTCCGCCATCTTCCCATGGGAGACCGTGCCGTGGCGATTCGCTCGGTTGTCTTGATGATGTGCGTCGCGGTCGGGGCGTCGCTCGCCAGGCCCGCCGACGCCCCGGCACAGTCGGCGGCGCCGGTCACGATCATTTTCGACACGGACATCGAATCGGACGTCGACGACGTCGGAGCGGTGGCCCTATTGCACGCGCTGGCGCGGCGCGGCGAGGCCGAGATCGTGGCGATGGGCATTTCGGCGGGGAACCCGCACTGCGCCCCGTGCCTCGACGCGCTCAACACGTTCTTCGCCCGCCCGGACATTCCGATCGGCGCGGTCCACGGCGCCGCGATCCGAAACGACTCCCTGTACGCGCCGGCCGTTTCCGCCGAATTCCCCCACGATCTCGCGTCGAACGACGACGCGCCCGAGGCCTCGCGCGTCTACCGCTCCGTGCTCGCGCGACAGGCCGATCAGAGCGTCGTCGTGGTGACGGTCGGTTTCCTCACCAATCTCCGCGCGTTGCTCCAATCGCAACCCGACGATGCCTGTCCCCTCGACGGCCAAACACTCGTCGAAAGGAAAGTGCGGCTTTGGGTCTGCATGGGAGGCGCGTTTCCCCAAGGCCGCGAGTGGAACGTGCACCGCGATGCCGAGGCGTCGCGCGCGGTGATCGCGCATTGGCCGACGCCGGTCGTTTTCAGCGGTTTCGAAATCGGCAATCGAATCAAGACGGGTCCGAAACTCGCCGCCTTGCCCGCCCGCGATCCCGTCCGAAGGGCCTACGAGCTTTACAACGGCTTGAAGCCGCGCGAGAGTTGGGATCAAACGGCCGTCTATTTCGCCGTCCGCGGCGCGGTCGACGGGGAACGCCCCCTGTGGGAACTGTCTCCGCCGGGACGGTGTGTCGTCGCCGAGGACGGTTCGAACACGTGGATCGATCAAGTCGACGGCCCCCATCGATACCTCGTCGCCAAGGAGGACCCGGAACATGTTGCGTGCGTCATCGAGTCGCTCATGTGCGATCGGGTGGCGGCGCCGGCCGCCGATTACAGGGTCGGTGTGGCGAGGGTCGACATCACGCCCGACTATCCGATCCGTTTGAACGGGTTCGGATTTCGAAGGGAGGAATCGGAGGGCGTGACGCAGCGGATCTGGGCAAAAGCGCTCGCCGTCCAGGCCGGCGAGGGTCCGCCGGTGATTGTCATGTCGGTCGACAGCCTCGGCATCCGCGAGACGATGGTCGACGAGGTCGTTCGGCGCATCGGGCCGAAAACGGGTGTGACGCGCGACCGCATCGCCGTCACGTTCACCCATTCGCACACGACGCCCAAAGTCAACGGCGCGTCCGATACGATCTTCAGCACGCCGATCCCCGCCGAGCATCAGACGCACATCGATCGCTATACGGACGCCTTGACGTCGGCCCTCGAACAGGCGGCCCTCGCGGCGGTCGCCGACCTGAAGCCGGGCCGTCTCGAATGGGGCGTGGGTCGAGTCGACTTCGCGAAGAACCGGCGCACGGCGGGTGGGCCCGTGGACCACGACCTTCCCATCCTGGTCGTGCGGAGCGACGACGGCGGCGTCCGCGCGGTCTACACGTCGTATGCGTGCCACTGTGTCACCCTTTCCCACAACCGGATCAGCGGCGATTGGGCCGGGTACGCGCAGGAGATGATCGAGCGGAAATTCCCGGGGGCGATCGGCCTCGTGTCGATCGGCTGCGGATCCGACTCGAATCCCAGTTCGGGTGTCGTGAACGATCGAGTCGACATCGCGACGGAGCAAGGGGCGCGGATCGCGGACGAGGTCGCGCGGGTCGTCGAGAAAGGGCT
The DNA here is from genome assembly GCA_016872725.1 of Planctomycetota bacterium. GTDB lineage: Bacteria > Planctomycetota > Planctomycetia > Pirellulales > Pirellulaceae > VGZC01. The sequence goes on along the minus strand of VGZC01000046.1, from coordinate 31,258 downwards.
CGCGCCGGTCCAGGGCGCGATCGCCGCGCGGCTCAAACATGTCGACCTGCCGCTCCGGGATCCTCCGTCGCCCGACGCGCTGCGCGAACTGGCGAAGCAGGAAGGCCCCGCGGCGTACAACGCCCGCTACCAGCTCGCGCGGCTCGAACGGGGCGAACCCCTTCCCACGCGCATCCGCTATCCGGTGCAGACGATCACGTTCGGCGAATCGTTGCACATGATCTTCCTCGCGGGCGAGGTCTGCGTCGATTATTCGCTGCGGCTCAAGAATGAGCTGCGCCGCGACCGCATCTGGCCGCACGGATATTGCAACGACTTCTGCGCGTATATTCCGTCGGAACGGCTGCTCAAGGAGGGAGGCTATGGCGGAGGCGCCGAGGTTGTCTATTTCGCGCTGCCGGAGAAATTCCGCGAGGGACTCGAGCAGACCATCATCGACACGGTCCGCTCGCTGACGCCGGCCGAATTCGTCGTGCCGCCGGGCAGCCAGGGCGTGGCTCCGCGCACCCCCGGCGAATCGCTTCGCGATTTTCGGTTGGATCCGCGGTTCCGGATCGAACTGGTCGCTTCCGAACCGCTCGTCGCCGACCCGGTCGCCATCGATTTCGGACCCGACGGAAAGCTCTGGGTCGCCGAGATGCCCGATTACTCGCGCGAAGTCGACGAATCGTTTGACGGAGCGGGCCGAGTGAAAATGCTCGAGGATACCGACGAGGACGGGACGTACGACCGAGCGACGGTCTTCCTGGACGGCCTGCGCTTTCCGACCGGCGTGACCGTGTGGCGCGACGGGATCCTGGTCTGCGACGCGCCGAACATCGTGCTCGCGCGCGATACCGACGGCGACGGCAAGGCCGACTCAACGAAGACGCTCTATGCGGGATTCGCGACGCACAATCCGCACGCGCGCGTCAACAGCCTTCGGTTCGGGCTCGACGGCTGGGTCTACGGTTCGGGCGGCCTCTTCGGCGGCGAGATCACCAGCTTCGACGGAACGGCCGTTCACCTTCAACGGAGCGATTTCCGGATCCGTCCCGACACGGGCGCGATCGAACCGGCGACCGGGACGACGCAGCAGAGCCGTGTGCGGGACGATTGGGACAATTGGTTCGGCTGCGACAACGGAACGCTCGCCATGCATTACCCGGTCTCCGATCACTACGTGCGGCGCAACCCGCTCGTCGCTCCCCCGAGTCCCGCCGTCGCGGTCGCGGCCGACGCCGAGGCTTCCAGGCTCGTCCCGCCCGGAGAATTGGTCCTGTTCCAACTGTCGGGGAAGCCCGGACGCGCGACGTCGGCGTGCGGCATCGACGTCTATCGCGACCGGTTGCTCGGCGATGACCTCTACGGCGATTGTTTCACGTGCGAGCCCGTGCATCAGGCCGTGCATCGGATGGACCTGTCGCGCGACGGGGCCGTCTTTCGCGGGACCCGTTCCCTCGATGAACGGGACCGCGAGTTCCTGGCGTCGACCGATCGTTGGTTTCGGCCCGTGCAAGTCCGAACGGGTCCCGACGGCGGGCTGTGGATTGTCGACATGTATCGGTACGTGATCGAGCATCGGCGGTGGATTCCCGCCGAGACCCTTGCCCAGCTCGACCCCATGGCGGGAACGACTCGAGGCCGGATCTACCGAGTGGTCCCGAAGGGGTCCGCGGCGCGCGGATGGCCGAGGCTCGATCGGCTCGATCCGGAGGAGTTGGCGCGGTGTCTCGACCATGCGAACGGGACCTTGCGCGATCTCGCCCATCAATGCCTGGTCTGGCGGAACGCGCGCGAGGCGGGCTCGGTGCTGCGGAACATCGCGCGGGAATCGAATCGCCCCGAATCGCGGGTCCAGGCGCTCTGCGCGCTCGCCGATCTGGAACTCGCCGACCCGAGCCTTCTCGAGGACATGCTCGACGATGCCCATCCGGGTGTGCGTCGGCACGCGGTTCGAATCGCCGAGTCCTCGGCGGCGCACAACGAACGCATCGCGGCCGCGATCGGCCGACTCGCCGAAGACGCCGCATACGAAGTTCGCCTTCAAACGGCCTATTCGCTCGGCGCCTGCCCCGACTCGGTCGCCGGCCCCATGCTGGCTCGCCTCGCACGAACCCATGCGGCCGATCCGTACATGCTCGCCGCCGTGAAAAGCTCGATGAACCGGTCGAACGCCGTAGGCGTCATCCGCGCGCTCGTATCGACTGGGGACGGTGCGGCCGGGGACGGTGTGGCCGGGGACGGTGCGGCCGGGGACGGTGCGGCCGGGGACGGTGTGGCCGGGGACGGTGTGGCCGGGGACGGTGCGGATGACCGTTTGTTGTCACCGATGATGGGCCTATCGGTCGAGTTGAGTGGAGGAAAGGGGTTGGACGAGGCGTTGGCGGTGGTCGGGGAGCGCGGCGAGCGTCGTGGAGCGCGGTGGCGATTTCGCGTCGCGAGCGAACTGATCGAGGCGGGCGGGCGGAGCGGATCCGGGGACGTCGCCGATTCGACCCGCGCGCTGCTCGAACGGTGGTCCGATTCGGCGAGGGCGGTCGCGGCCGACGACACGGCCGACGCGGCGGCGCGGCTCGATGCCATCGGCTTGCTCGGCGCATGGCGGACCGAAGCCAATCGCGAGGCCGCCGCCGCACTCGTTCATCCCGCACAACCGGTGAACGTGCGGCAAGCGGCGGTCGAGGCGATGGGGCGATTCACCGGACCGGACGCGGCGGACGACTTGCTCGATGCATGGGATTCCTCCGGACCCGAGCTCCGACGCGAAATCCTCGACCGGCTGATGAGCCGTCCGGAATGGGCGAGGACGCTGCTCGCCGCCGTCGAATCCGGCCGCGTGGCGACGGCGAGCCTCGACGCCGCGCGAAGGCAACGCCTGTTGACCCACGAGGACGACGTGGTCCGAGTCGGCGCCGAACGCGCGCTGAAGGACAGCGCGAACGCGGAGCGGCGTGGCATCGTCGAACGGTATTCGGGAGCCCGGTTGGGCGGCGATGCCGAACGGGGACGCGCCGCCTTCGAGAAACTCTGCGCCGCGTGCCATAAGCTCGGAGATGCCGGATACGCCGTCGGGCCCGACTTGGCGGCGCTCGCGAACAAGTCGCCGACCTATCTGCTCAACGCGCTGCTCGATCCGAATCGCGACGTCGAGGAACGCTATCAATCCTATGTCGCCGTCTTGTCCGATGGGCGGACGATGACCGGACTGATGACGAGCGAGACGAGCGCGAGTGTGACGTTGACCGAACAGGAGGGCAAGACGCACGTGCTGCGCCGTCGCGACATCGAGTCGCTCCGAGGTTCGGGACGCTCGTTGATGCCGGTCGGTTTCGAGCAGGACGTTTCGGTCGAGCAGGCCGGCGACCTGATCGCGTTCCTCATGGAACTTGGCCCGCGTCCCAAGACGCTCGAAGGCAATGCGCCTTCGCTTGTCACGGCGGGATCCGACGGCGGGCTCGAGCTCCGCGCCGCGGCGGCCGAGATCTACGGCGGTTCGATCGCCTTCGAGTCGTTGTTCGGCAATATCGGCTTTTGGCACGGCGAACAGGACCGCGTGTCGTGGCGAATCGACGTGACGCGTCCGGGTGAATACGACGTATGGATCGATTGGGCCTGCCATCCGGATTCGGCGGGAAACCGGTTCCGCATCGATGGGCTCGATCCCGTGATCGCGGGCGACGTGGCGTCGACGGGCGGATGGGATCGTTACGAGCGAAGGAAGGTCGGCCGAGCGCGGCTTGGGGCGGGGCGCCATGCGGTGACCGTGCGCCCGGAGGGCGCCCTTCGCAACGGAGCTCTGTTCGACTTGCGCGGCGTCGAGCTGATCGCCGTGCCGAGTGACTCGAAGTGACCCGGGGAGAAGTGACCCGGGGAGAAGTGACCCGGGGAGAAGTGACCCGGGGAGAAGTGACCCGGGGAAACGGAGGATCGCATGAGCGGCGCGCGGAACCGATTCATGGCATGGTTGGTCCTAGGGGTTGCCGTCGGATCGATCGATGGGGTTCGCGCCGCTCCTCCCAATATCGTGCTGATCATCTCGGACGATCAGGCTTGGAACGACTACGGGTTCATGGGCCATCCGACCATCCGGACTCCCAACCTCGATCGGCTGGCATCGGAGGGCCTCGTCTTCGTGCGAGGCTATGTGCCGGACAGTCTGTGCCGACCTTCGCTCGCGACCATCATTTCCGGCAGGTATCCGCACGAACATGGCATCGTCGGCAACGATCCTCCCGTCCCGCCGAATGCGGGGCGGGGTCCGCAATACGCGGCGGCCCGTGAGGAATACCTGCGGCACATCGATCGACTCGCGACGATTCCGAAATGGCTGGCGCCACGCGGGTATTTGAGTTTTCAGGCGGGAAAATGGTGGGAAGGCCATTATTCGCGCGGAGGCTTCACGCACGGAATGACGCACGGCGATCCGCGCAAGGGAGGGAGACACGGCGACGACGGTCTGAAGATCGGGCGCGAGGGGTTGGGGCCGGTCCGCGAATTCCTCACGATGGCGAAGGAGCGGACGCAACCGTTCTTCCTTTGGTACGCGCCGATGCTCCCCCACGCTCCGCACAATCCGCCCGATCGACTTCTCGCTCATTACGCCGACAAGACCGGTTCGCCCTTCATCGCCAAGTACTGGGCGATGTGCGAGTGGTGGGACGAATCGTGCGGTGAGCTGCTCGCGATGCTCGATGAGCTCGGTGTTTCCGACAATACGATGGTGGTCTACGTGACGGACAACGGCTGGATCAACCGTCCCGATTCCGGGCAGTTCGCTCCGAAATCCAAGCGAAGTCCGTATGACGGAGGAATTCGGACGCCCGTGATGGTCCGATGGCCGGGGCATGTGGACCCGCAACGGGAAGAGCACCTGTTGGTGAGCAGCGTCGATCTGGCGCCGACGATCCTCAAAGCCGTCGGTGTCGCGCCGCCGGCCGATCTGTCGGGCCGCGACCTGCTCGATCGCGAAGGGCTCGTCGCCCGCGAGTCGGTCCAGGGCGGCATATTCGAGCATGACGTGCGCCACATGTCCGATCCCGCGGCCAGCCTCATGTATCGTTGGATCGTGGCCGGCGATTGGAAGCTGATTGTGCCCCACGGGGAACGGGTCCCCGAGGGCGACATCGAACTGTATCGACTGGACCGCGATCCTTGGGAATCCCGGAATCTCGCGGCCGATCATCCCGATGTCGTCGGTCGCCTCGGGGATGCGCTCGACGCCTGGTGGCAACCCGGAAAGCGGTGATCGTTTTAGAGTCGTTCATGCCACGTCGCGAGGCCGTACCGTTCGCGCACCAGTCGAGCGGTTCGGTCGATGGGCCACGTTTCGAGTCGGCTATCGGTTCCCCATGCCTCGGCCAGGTCGGCTCGCAGCCGATCGGGATCGAGGGGCGCGTTCGCGATGAACGCGCCGTGGTCGCGACCTCGACGATATTCGGGCTGTCTGGGCGCGGCGCGCAGGACGCGGGGCGCGAGCGATAGGTCGAACGCGTAGAGCAATGTGCCGTGGTAGAGCAGGTGCGTCCGTTTGCACCGCAGGCTGTTGCCGGAGATCTTGGAATCGCCCCACGCGACGTCGCTGATCCCCTGGCGCGCGACGTTCGGAAGCTGGAGACTCGCGGCGGCCGTGAGCCGCGCCAGGGCCAGCGCGTGCGCCTGATCCAAGTCGCGGCCGGCGAGTTCCGGGACCCGCTCGAAAGCAAGCACGGCCGCGTACATGAGGCAGCCGGGTCCCGCGACGATCGCCGCGCCGCCGCTCGCGCGGCGCAGCACGGGAATCGAACGCGCACGGCAAGCCTCCACGTCGACCTCGTCCCGAACGCGTGAGGCTCGGCCCACGACCACGATCGGCTCCGGGGATTCCCAAAACCGAAGCACGCCGCCGACGCTCGGACCACCCGCTTCGGCATCATCGAGCAGGGCCTCGTCGAGCGCGAGGTTCTCGGCGGGCGTCGGGAGTGTGAGGTCGAGGATTCGCATGGCGCGGCTGGAGATAAGGGATCAAGGACCGAATCCTCGCCGGGCTTGCCGGACAAACGCCGATCTTCCGACCCGGGAAACCGATGCGGCGTCGCGATTCGGGGGACTCTTCGATTCACGCCGCGCTTGCTAAACTAGCAGGGGCGGCGTTTTCCGGGAAGGAGAAGGGTTCATGGTTTCGCACGAGAGTCGGTCCGAACCGCCTCGGTATGTCGACCGAGCCGAGACGGTTTCCGCCGATGATGTGCTGCCTCCCGTCGAGGCGCCCACGGTACGTTTCCTGCTGCAGCTCTTCTTCGTTCCGCTGGTGATCGTCGTCGTCATCGTGGTGATCTGGTCGGGCTTCAGTTGGGTCGTCCAGTCCACGTCGGACCCGGCCGACCTCGTCCGGGAGATCCGCGCGCTGAACGACGCGAGCTGGCAAAAAGCCTATACGCTCGGCGACATGCTGCGGAACCCCGAATTCCATGCCCTGCGCGAGGATCGCGCGCTGGCCTCGGAACTCGCGCGCGTCCTGGAACAAGAGGTGTCCGCGGGCCAGTTCGACGAACAACGCGTTCAGTTGCGGGTCTACCTCTGCCGCGCCCTGGGTGAGTTCCGAATCGTCGAGGGCGCGGGCGCGCTCGTCGCCGCCGCGCGAGCGGACCGGGATCCGAGCGAACTGGTCGTGCGGCGCTGCGCGATGGAGGGGCTTGCCGTCCTTGCCGCCAACATCGGCGCGGAACGGCTCCGCGACGCTCCCGGCGTGCTCGACGCCGTCATGGAAGTCTCGCGCGAACGGTCATCGGACGATACGGCCGCGGAACGCGACGCGCTGCGCGCGACGGCCGCGTTCCTGCTCGGCGTGCTCGGCGGTGATCCCGCCCTCCATCGGCTTGCCCGGCTCATGGATGACGCGCATGCGAACACGCGATACAACGCGGCGACCGGTCTGGCTCGACATGGTGATCCCCGCTGCGAACGCGTTCTGCTCGAAATGCTCGATCCGACGAATGCGAGCGCGGTCGAACACGAACCGACCGAGGAAACCAAGGAACGCAAGCGATCGGACGTGCTCGGCGCGGCGATTTCGGCGGCGGCCCGCTATGCCCAGGCTGCGCCGAACGCCGACCTGTCGCGGCTTCGAGAGGCCGTCGCCCGCCTGCGGGCCGACGATCTGCCGAAGAACATCCGAAATCAGGCGCTCGAGGCCGATCGCTTCTTGTCCCCTTCGTCCCATTGAAGGAAGTTAGTTTGTAGCGATTGCGCAAACTTGATTCCGAACCTGCGGCGCCGCATCCGTTTGCGTGACGGACCCTCTTCCGGCCGTCGGCATGGCCCGCGGGGAACTTCAAGAAATTTTCGGAATCTTAAAACAATTGGGCGGAAATAGTTAATACTTGAAGTGGGTCGTTCGACCCAAAAAAGCGTTTGCGAACGTATTCAAAGTTCGGCAAACTCGATGGGTGCCCGCGCGTCTTCGGCGAAGCGCGGGCGGCAACCGCGGGGGTTGCCCTGACGCGAGGGACCGTCGGCAGGTACGATGAGATCGCACGGTGTGGCGGCGGACTTCCAGTAGTTCGGCAAAGTAGTACGGCAAGGTGAGGCAGTGACAAAGCGAAATGCGGTCGTAGGGCGGGAATCGTCGCGAGCGGCTCGGGCGCCGTCGACGGGGGGCGCGTTTTTCCTTCGCGTCGCGGCGGTCGCCGCCGTCGGACTCGCCGGAGTAAATCAAGGTCGCTCAAGCGGCGCGCAGGACATCGTCCTGGACTATGAGCCGTCGGCGTATCGGACCGTCTATAAGACGATCTATGACGAGCAACGTACGACGGCCTACCGGCTGCAATACGATACGGTCTACGAGGAACGCGAGGTGGTCCGCGAGCGACCGGAATGGATCACCGAAATGCGTTCGCGCAAGTACACGGTGGCCAAGCCCGTCGTCGAGACGAGCAGCCGGGAGGAACGGCGCGTCGTCCTCCGTCCTCAATGGGAGACGACCTACGAGGAACGGACAAGGACGGTGGTCCGCTATGTGACCGAAACCGCGGCGCGCGAGGAACGCCATGTTTCCTACCGACCCGTCTGGGAAACGCAGGAGCGCGAGCAAAGCCATGTCGTGCGCCGAGCCGTGAATGAGACGGTCATGCGGCAGCAGCAATACACCGAGTGGCAACCGGTCACTCAGTATCAGACGCAATATGTCGATCAGGGCGGCTTCGTCGACTATCAATACCTCGTTCCCGGAACGACGCGAAACCAGTTGCGATGGTTGCCTCCCGGACAGTACGTCGATCCCGCTACGGGCTACAGCGTGCATCGCCGCCGCGGTCTTCATTGGGTGGAGACCCAAGATCCCGCGCGGATCCAAACCTATCGCCAATACGTGCCCAATGTCGTGGCCCAGCAGGTTCCTCAAACGGCCTATTTGCCCCGCTCCGTTGTTCAGGAAACACCCGTCCAAGTGACCCGGTATGTGGACGAGGTCGTCGTGCAAAAAGTCCCCGTCCAGGTCCAACGGCTCGAGGCCGTCGAGGAGGTTCGGCAAGTTCCGTACACCGTGCAGCGTCCGGTGACCGATCAGATCGTCGAACAGGTTCCCGTTCAGCGGCTTGAATGGGTGCGCGAGGAGACCGTGCACAAGGTGCCCGTGCAGACGACACGGTACGAGTACGAGGAGCGCGAAGAGCAGATCCCCGTCCGCGTGTGCCGCATGGTTGCCGAGGCGACGAAGGTGCGGGTACCCAAGACGGTCGCGCAGTGGGTTCCCTACGAAACGACACGCCTCGTCCCGCGGACGGTCGTCATGCGCGTGCCGCTCGACGCCTGCGGTTCACCCATCGACACGGTGATCCCTCCACCACCCGCCGCGGCGCCTGCGACCGACCCGCTCCCCCGTACCACGCTCCCCCGTACCACGCTCCAGCGCCCCGCGGCCGAAGGCGCGGCGGGAAGCGGCTCGGAGACGGAATCGGCCAAGTCTCCCGCCCCGGCATCGGCCAACGACAAGGCCGAAGCCGACAAGCCATCCGATGGGACGAAGCAGGCCGAGTCCGGCAAACAACCGGAGAGTGGGGCGAGCGGATCGAACGATGCCAAGGACTCCGATCCGACAGGAAAGCCGGCCCTCGATCCGGACCGGCTGCATTTGGGCGACCCGAGGGACAGCGGCGCTCCGAGCGGCGAAACCAAGCCGGAAACCAAGCCGGAAACCAAGCCGGAAACCAAGCCGGAAACCAAGCCGGAAACCAAGCCGGAAACCAAGCCGGAAACGGAGTCGGCCGAAAAACCGGCGGCGGGCCCGCCGAAGACGACGTAGGCCTGTCGATCGGTGGCGATCCGGGCACGTGGTGGATGATTGATGGGCGATGAGCGGGAGAGCGGCGGGGCGGGGGCGTTCGAGTCCGCGACGGAAGGGCCGACGCGCGATGGCGAGGTCTCGCCGATCCGTTCGTTCTACACGCCGGCCATGCTCGCTCGGCTGATCGGTGTGCCCGTCGCGACCATACGGCGCTGGCGGCGACGCGGCTTGATCGTACCCGTTCGAGAACTCGGGCGGGTCGCCTACTACGACTTCGGGCAAGTGACGGCGGCGCGCGACCTGGGCAAACGGATTCCGTCCGGAAAGGGCTCGTCGCGCATCGAACGCCAACTCGCCAGGCTATCGGAATCCACGGGCCTCACACCGGCGCGGCTGCCGATTCTCATCGAAGGCAAACGCGTCCTGCTGCGGGAATCCGACGGGCTCCGGGATGCCGCCGGGCAGCGGTGGATCGATTTCGATGGGGTGAATGGGGAATGCGGCGCGGGTGAATCCGGCGAGGGGCGCGCCGAGGCTCGGATGGCGGACAGCGATCGCGGGCCGTTCGTGTCGCCGACGTGGCCGTTCGCGCCGCGCGGGGAACCGACGCCTCCCGTCGAGTGTCTCGTCGAAGGCGCGCTCGAACTCGAAGCGGACGGTGACCTCGAAGGGGCCGCCGACGCGTACCGGGCGGCGCTGGCCGCCGGAGGACCCAACGCCGAACTCTGCTTTCAGCTCGCTGAAACGCTCTATCGGCTCGGCGATGTCGCCGCCGCGAGGGAACGCTATTTCATGGCGATCGAGCTCGACGAGCACTACGTCGAGGCGAGGGCCAATCTGGGATGTGTTTTGGCCGAATCGGGGCGAGCCGACCTCGCCATCGCCGCGCTCGAAGGAGCCCTGTCGCTCCATGCCGACTACGCGGATGCCCATTACCACTTGGCCCGAATGTTCGACGATTGCGGCGATTTTCCCGCCGCACGCCGTCATTGGGAACGCTTTTTGGAGTGCGCCCCCGATAACCCTTGGGCCGACGAGGCTCGCGCGCGGATCCTCGATGCGCCGGAACCGGGAAACCGCGACAGGGTCTGATTTCAAGGCCTCATCCCGCTCCGATTCGTGCCTGCGGCACTAGGCAAGGCCGGAGGACTGTCCTATTCTAATGGCTCCTATTGGGCGTGTTGCGGTGAGCGAACCGGCGGTGGCCCTCGCCCGTAAGGGTTGTGGCGGGATCCGCCTTTCGAATGTTCGTGAAGCTCATGAGCGAACTCTTGCTGCAGTATCACAAGATCCACCCGGCGACATGGGGGTACCTGTCGTCGCTGCTCACGATCGGCCTCTTCTTCAAGTTCAACCGTTTGTGGAGCGTCCGCAATTTCGACCTTTTCCTGGTGATCCTGCTGGCGCCCGGATTGCTGCTCGTCCAGTTCGCGAGCGAGGAACGGTTGGAAATCCGCCATCGATTGCTCGGCGCGGGCCACGAAGTGCCGCCCGTCGGTTCGGTGGATGACCTGATCGACGGTGCCTTCGAACGGATCGTTTCCGACCGAAACGGCGGGGATGGGGCGGACGGCCCGGTGGTCGGCGGAGCGGACCGTGGGGCGCGCTCCCAGCTTGCCGAAACGAAGGCCGGGGAAATCGGACAAACGGTCGCGGCCGAGCCGTCGCCGATTTCGGTCGATGGTCTTGAATGGCGGTTCGCGCGGGCCGTGATCAACGAGCGGTACGGATACTACTGGCTGTTCGGTGTCGGGGCCGTCCTGCTGGCCCGCCTCCTTCTGGATCCGACGATGGTCCGACGCCCGCTGCTCGAACCGAATCTCTCGACCGGCGGCCTCGCCTTCCTCGGACTATCCCTGTTCGTCTTCCTGATGGCGAACATCATCACTTCGACACCGACTCGGGACGACCTCGAGGGACCCCGCTCGGCCGTGCAGCTCTTGGCGCGCCACGATGTCGGCGACCACGGAAACAGCCTCCGAAGGCACGGTCCGTCGTATGCCATTCTGAGCATCCTGCCGAGCATTCCGACGATCGCCGGTGATCGGGCGGCGTCCGGCGCGGAGGTGAGCGGCGACGCGGGCGCATCGGGGGATGCGTCGTCGTATGTGACGGCCGCGAAGGCGATGGCCATCGCGGCCCATCTGGCGACGATCATCGGGATTGTGCTGATCGGCTATCGGCACTTCGGAAACGTGCAGACCGGGATCGGCGTCGCCGCGTTCTATTTGATGTTGCCCTATACGGCCGTCATGACCGGACGTGTCGACCACGCGCTTCCCGCCGCTCTGACGGTGTGGGCCGTCGTCTGTTACCGCCAGCCCTTGCTCGCCGGCATGTGCATCGGTCTGGCGGCGGGCGTCGTTTATTACCCGCTGTTCCTGTTGCCGCTCTGGCTGAGTTTCTATTGGCGGCGCGGCTTGACGCGGTTCGCGGCGAGCGTCGTCGCCATGCTCCTGCTCATGGTGCTTTCGCTCGCACTCGTCTCGGCCGATATGCAATCGTTCGCGGAAAAGGTCCGCGTGATGTTCGGAATTTTCAGGCCGAGAACGGTTGGCCTCGAGGGAATCTGGGGTCTCGGATGGGACTCGGTCTATCGAATCCCCGTATTGGCCCTGTTTGTGACGCTCAGTCTGACGCTGGCCCTTTGGCCCGCGCAAAAGAACCTCGGCACACTCCTCAGTTGCTCGGCGGCCGTTATGGTGTCGATCCAATTCTGGCACGGTTTTGGCGGCGGTCTGTACATGGCCTGGTATTTGCCCCTCTTGTTGCTCACCGTCTTTCGGCCGAACCTGGAGGACCGAGTGGCCCTTTCGGTGCTCGGCGAGGGCTGGTTCCGGAATTCGCGCCGAGCGATCCGGACGCTCGATCAAGCCGCGTAGGCCTTTGACGCTCGGCGCATTCCGAGCGTCGTTCGACCTTCGCCGCCGGGGCGCTCCGATTCCCCCTCGACGGCCCGGCGGACCTGGAGTAGACTCATTCGTTCGTCACGTGGGAAGATGGGCTGGTCCCGGCAGCCCGGCCACGAGGGGACGGTTTTGCGGGGTTTTGCAGGGTCTTGCAGCGATGTACGCAATCATTGCCGACGGTGGACGACAATACCGAGTCGAAGAAGGCCAGAACGTGGTCGTCGACTATCGCGACGCCGAGCCCGGATCGGCCATTCAATTCGACCGAGTCCTCGCGGTCTCCAACGGTTCCGACATTCGTATCGGAAAGCCGACGGTGGCCGGCGTGACGGTGACGGCTCAGGTCGTTGGAGCCGTTCAAGGCGAAAAGCTCACCGTCCAGAAATTCCGCCGCCGCAAGAATCTGCGTCGCCGCACGGGACACCGACAGATCCACACGTCGGTTCGCATCGAGAAGATCGCCGTCGAGCCGCCCGCGTAGGATCACGGGACGCTCATCGAGCCATCTCCGCATCGTTCGCTCGACGACGTTCGGCGAACGCGACGGACCAAGATGGCCGTGAACCGTTCGGCCCACGGGGCCCTTAGGCCTTGGGCAACAATCCGGTGACGGATGCGCTGGGCCGAGCGATGACGTGGGCGGCGATCAGCTTGCCGAGCCCGTTGACGCGTTCCGAGCCGGCCTGCACGGCGGCCTTGACGGCCGCGACGTCGCCCTTGATCACGACCGTGATGTAGCCGCCGCCCAGCTTCTCCTTGCCGACCACTTCGACATTCGCCGTCTTGCACGCCGTATCGATCGCCTCGAACACGGCCGTGAAACCCTGGGTCTCAATGAGTCCCAACGCGAAGGACTGGGTATCGCTCACACGCGGCTCCTTTTTCAAATCGCCCGCCGCCGGTTCGAACGACGGTTCGGGGTTCATCACGATGTTCTGCTGAATCAGCGGATTGAATTCGACGCGACTCTCGATCGCCTTCCAGGCTTCCCGGTCGGGTCCGTGGATGACTTGGGAAACGGGTTTTCCGCCCATGCGTTCCGCGACGGCGCGCCCCGCCCGGATCGCCTCGTCGACCGCCGCGCACGAGCCGGCGATCTTGATCACATAACCGAGATAGTCGTTAAGCTCGGCCTGAACGACCTGAATCGGCGCGCTTTTTTCCATGGTGTCGAGGGCGACGAGGGCCGGAGTCAGTCCGGTCGTCTCCAACACACCCAGCGAATCGGGAATCATAGGCCACCTTCCGCCTCGCGCCGCCGTCCGCCGGGGGCGTTTCACCGAGCCAATCATAGCTCAGGCTACGCGCCGCGCCTTGACTCCGCCCGATTGTATCGCAACCTGATCCGGTCGTCGCCGTCCGACGAATTGTACCTGTGGCGTCGGCTTTAGCCGACGTGGGCGCGGCATGGCACCGGACCGAGAGGCGCGTGGGCTGAAGCCCACGCTACCTTTACCGGTCACATTCCCGTCCGCTGAACTCACGAACGACATCGGAGGAGAATCCCCGGCATGACAACATCTCCATTCCCGCTCCCCTTCTTCATTCGCATGATTCGTGTCATTCGTGGTTGGTTCCCATGCGCCTCGCCGGACGCAAGTCAACCACGAATGACACGAATAAGTCAACGTCCGGCGGATTGCGTTGGTGGGGGTGACGGGCTATTCGGTGACGGGCTATTCGGTGACGGTCCATCCGGTGACGGTCCATCCGGTGACGGTCCATCCGGTGACGGTCCATCCGGTGACGGTCCATCCGGTGACGGTCCATCCGGTGACGGGCTATTCGGTGACGGGCTATTCGGTGACGGGGAGGATGACGTCCTCGAGCATCCAGCGTTTGATCTCCCGGACGACGTCGAGGAATTTCCGGAGGTTGACCGGCTTGGCCATGAACGCGTCGACCCGCAGGTGCTCGCACCGGTTCTTCGCGTCATGGTCCCCGGTCGCCGTCAGAATGACCACGGGAGTGCGCTGAAGGTCGGGGTCGGATCGGATTTCGGCGAGGACATCGAGTCCGTCGCGACCGGGGAGGTGCAAGTCGAGCAGGATCATGTCGGGGCGCGGCGCCCTCGCGAACTTCCCGTCGCGATGCAGGAACTCGATCGCCTCATTGCCGTCCACGACGAGCGTCAAACGATGCTTGATCTGCCCGTCGCGGATCGCGCGCATGGCGACATGGGCGTCCATCAGACTGTCTTCGACCAGGAGGATCTCCATGGCCCTGCCAATCATCTTGTCGTTCACGGCGATCCTCCGCGCTACGGACCGATGCGACGGCGCTCGCCCCCCATCGTAAGTCAGGCTCGGCGTCCGTTCAAACCCAATCAGGGCGACGGCCTCGATGTGTGCGCGGCGAGGATCGGCGCGAAGAAGTCGTGGAAGCGGTGGAACGGAAGGCCGGGGATGATCCAAGCCGGCCGCGCGTCATCCGACTCCTCATGCCATGCGCCGCCGCGCAACCGGCATGCCGGACCCAACCAGGAATCCACGCGTTCCGTTTCCGCGGCGACCTCATTCGACCAGACCAGCGCGGGGCGATCGTCCCGGAGGGCGAAGACGACCATGCGGTCGGCGACGCCCAAGAGCCAATACACGCCGCGATCGGCCTCGACGGCGCCGGCCCGTTCGAGCTTCAGCCGTCCGTAGATGAATCGGATGCGTTCGCCCGGCGCGACGAGATCGAGCGCGGCGCGAACGGCGGCCGGCGTGAGTCGCGTGCCGAGCGGGGGCGCCGTGTCGCACAGATCGAGGAATCGAGCGCGGCTCATGTCGTCGACCTTGCGCCGAACGGCGTCGGGGTCGCGCCGCAGATAGAGCGCGGCGTTGGCGAGCGGCAGGTCGAGCTCGCCGAGATGGGGCGGAACGCGCACGGCGAGTCGCACGAGATCATCGAGGAACAGGTCGGACGCCGGCCCGTT
Source organism: Planctomycetota bacterium (assembly GCA_016872725.1). Lineage (GTDB taxonomy): Bacteria > Planctomycetota > Planctomycetia > Pirellulales > Pirellulaceae > VGZC01. The sequence continues at coordinate 16,188 of VGZC01000046.1, read as the reverse complement.
CGGATCGATGTCGGGATGCTCGAAGAAAAACGGCGGGTCGACGGCGATCGACGCGAGCAGTTCGCCGCGTCGCGGAGGTTCCAAGGCGCCGAGCGTTCGGGTGTCCGCCAACAGGCCCGGCACGTCGTCGGGCTCCCGCTGTTTGGTTTCGAGCAGATACCCGGCCAGCGATCGTCCGGCGCTCGCGTACTGATCGGTGATCGGAATGGCCGATCGGGGTTCCCGGCGCAATCGGATGTCGAGCCGTTCTTCCACGCCCCGCGCCCAAGGCTCGAAGGCCCGATCGGCCTCGCGAACGCGGAAGGCGGCGAGGAACGCTTCGAGCCGGCGCGCGATCGATCGGCGTTCGTCGGGAGTGAGGAAGTCGGTCGCGGCGTACCGTTGGGGTCCGGCCGATCGCCCGGCCGCGAGGCATCGATAGAGGAAGATGCGGTCGTATTCGACGCGAAGGGGAAGCGAGCCGACTTCCTGGAGCGCGCCCGCGAACGCGGTGGGCGACAAGGGGACCTGCCGCACGAGCTCGGTCAGTTCCATTCCGAAAATCCAATGGGCGTCGCGGTGCGGGAAGTCGCCGCCGAACGCGCGCGCCGCCTCGAATCCGACGACGCGCACCATGTCGCGCAGGTAGGCGAGGATCTGTCGATGGACGAACCGCGTTCCCGCCTCGCGCGCCAATCGGGCTCCGCCCCGACCGACGAACCACCACGCGCCCATGGACACGGGGTTCGCGCCCAGTGCGATGCGGCCCGCGTAATAGGCGGCGTTCACGAAGGGAAGGTACGGTTCGGTCGCCTTGTACAGACCGTACGCCGATACGGCCTGACGCGCGGCGCGGTGGAGTTCGGCGAGCGGGAGTTCCTTCGCGTTGAGAGGGAGGTGGTCGAGGACGACGAGCGACTGCAGGCAGATTCGGCTCGCCGAACGCAGGATGTCGCCGAGGCTCGCCGCCAACCAGGGTTCGTCCGAGCCGGGCGCGTACAGGGCGGCGACGTTGGCAACGAGCCTCCATGCGTCGTCCCGCAACGATTCCGGGCGAAACCGCCCGTCCCGGACGTAGGCGTTGTCCCGGATTTTTTGGAATAGGACCCGCGTTTCCTCCTCGAGCAGCGCGAGAAGGCGGCGGTCCTTCTCGGCGAGCTCGGCCGTCCGCCTGTGATCGTCGGCCGGTCCCCCGCTCGATCCGCCGCCGTCCCCGCCGCGCCATTCCGAGTCGCTCGGCGCGATCGGAAACTCCATCCATTCGTGGAGCGCCGCGAACCGTTCATCGAGCCGCCGTTCGCGGGTCACGAGCCGTTCGTTGGATTGGGCGACCTCGATGAGGAACGCGGACTGTGCCGCCGCGAGCCGCTTGGATGCCTCGACGATCCGCCGTTTGCGTTCGCGGATCGCGCGGCGCAGGCGGGCTCGCGCCGGAAGGGGCGCGCGGAACAGGGCGAGGACGGCGGCGACGAGCGAAAGGGACCCGGCGATCGCGAGCGCGAGCCCCGCGCGATCCCGCGCGCCGATCGATTCGACGGCGACCCAAAAGGCGATCAGCGCGGCGCCGAGCGCCGCGATGGCGGCCGCGACGCGCCGCGGCGTCTTCGCGATCGCCGGGAATCCCCCGATCCCGATCGCATCGCTCGGCCCGCCCTGCCGATCGTCCCCCGATGCACTCGCCGCGTCGCGCATTTCCAAGAAATAACCTCCCGCGCCCGCCCGGTCCACGAAGCCGATCGCGCCAAGGCGACTCGGCGATCCAAGTGACGCGAATATGTCACTCCGCTCGAACGCCCGCTCGGCGGAACTCCCGGCGCGCCGTCCGCCGTCGCGTGATTATGCCGCGCGCCGCGGTCGGACGCATCCGCGCCGCGACGCATCGCGACGGCCCGGGGGAATGGACCGAGCCGCATGGGTTCGAAGAACAAAAAAATCGTCGCGCCCGCATGCTTGACAATTCGCAATCGCTTCGCAAAATGAGACGCACATCCGGTGGCCGCCGTTCGGGACTCTCTTCGAAACAACTTGGTCTTGGATCGTCACGGAGGTGAACGCAACACAAATGACGCCGGGCGGCGCGCGGTTACGGATGCGTCCGTCGATCCCGTCTCGGTAACGCGGCGAGTCCTCGTGACTCGGTCCGTTATTCCCCGTGAGCAACGTGGTTGATGGTCGTCGTGCGCGCCGATCGCGGCGCCGCGCGGAGCGAACGAGACGGAAAATAGCCGAAAATAGCCGAAAATAGCTGGAGATCGATCGCACCGACGCGGCATGAACATGGGGGGCGGCGACCGATGGATGCGACTGTCGGCGACTTGGCTCGAGGCTTGGATGTCCCCCCCGGCCATTCACGTGGCCGGAAACGGGCAGGAGGCCCGCGCAGGGAAGGCGCGAGCGCACGGGATGCGCGAAGGATCGGGCGGCAAGTCGCTCACGCGGCTTGCCGCCCCTTTTTTTCGTTGAGCCTTCTTCGCCTTCGTCGCGATGATTCCCGTTTTGGCCGAAGACCCCGGCGCACCCGCGCGGCGGACCCTCGATCGGCCGCGCCGCACGCGACGCGGCACAATGCCGCACCACCATGATCGCTTGCCTCATCGGGCTCGGAAGCAACCAGGGCAACCGGGAACAGCGGCTCCGCGAAGCCTTGCGGCGGTTGGCGGCTCCCGACGTCTCGGTCGTTCGGCACAGCGCGTTCCTCACAAGCGCTCCGGTGGGCGGGCCTTCGGGCCAGCACGATTTCCTCAACGCCGCCGCCCTTCTGGCGACGACCCTCGAACCACGCGCCCTGCTCGAACGGTTGCTCGGCGTCGAACGCGCGCTCGGACGCCTCCGGACCCAGCGGTGGGCTGAGCGGCCGATCGATTTGGACCTGTTGCTCTACGCCGACGCCGCGATCCGCACGGCCGAGTTGGAGATTCCCCATCCTCGACTGGCGACGCGCCGGTTCGTCCTGGCGCCCGCCGCGGAAGTCGCGCCGGATTGGATCCACCCGATCTTCGGCCTATCGATCGAACAACTGGTCCGAAACCTCGACGCGGGGCCGAACGTCGCGGCGATCGAGTCGTTCGACGAGGCGGCGAGCGATCTGTCGCGCCGGTGGCTCGAAGCCGCCGCCGGATGGGCGCCCCGATCGGATGCGGCCGATCCGAACGACGCGCATCCGATGGGTTCGCCGAGCGGCGTGATGCGCCGTTTCGCATGGACGTTGATCGAGGGCGCGCCGCCCGAATGCGGCGTCGCCCGGAAACTGATTGTCCTCTTGGGGGATTGGACGCGCGTCGCGTCGCGCACCGCCTGTGACGCGTGGGTCGCCGCCGTCGGAACCCGAACCGCCTGCCCCTGGTTGCGGCTCGACGCCTCGCGGCCGAACGAATCGACGGACGAGTTCCTCGCGGCCCTCGAGGGAATGGGAGGGACCGCCTGATCGCGCGCCGCGCGGGCACGATCGGTCGTCCGCGACCGCGCTCCGGCGTTCCATCGGATAGAATGCGGGCGATCGAATTCCCAACGCGGGCGACCGGACCATACGCGTGCGGCGCGCGCCGAAGAAAGCGAGCGACCAAGACGTGTCGATGCGAATCGTCGAAGACCCGAACGAAATGCGCGAGCTCGGCGACGCGATGCGCCGCGCCGGAAAACGCGTCGGCGTGGTTCCGACGATGGGAGCGCTCCACGACGGACACCTGGAATTGGTTCGGCGATCCCGCGCCGAATGCGAGGCGACGGTCGCGACGATCTTCGTCAATCCGGCTCAGTTCGGACCCGACGAGGATTTCGCGAGGTATCCGCGCACGTTCGAGTCGGACGCGGCGCGCCTGGCGGAATGCGGCATCGATTGCCTGTTCGCGCCCCATGCGAGCTCCATGTACCCGGAAGGTCATTCGACATTCGTCGAGCCGCCCTCGATCGCGGCGCCCTTCGAGGGCCAAGTGCGGCCCGGCCATTTTCGGGGCGTCGCGACGATCGTCCTGAAGCTGTTTCAGATCGTGCCGGCGGACGTCGCGTATTTCGGCCAAAAGGACTATCAACAGACGCTCGTCGTGCGCCGCATGGTCCGCGACCTAAACGTTCCCGTCGCGATCGTCGTTTGCCCCACGGTCCGGGAGCCCGACGGGCTCGCGCTGAGTTCGCGGAATCGATACCTGTCGGGCGAGGAACGCCGGCGCGCGGTCGGCTTGTACCGCGCGCTGCGACTCGGCGCGGCATGCGTGGAGGCGGGAGACCGCGACATTGAGACCACGATCGACGCCATGCGGAGTCTGTTGCGAGATCACGCGTTCGCGCCCGCCGACATCGACTACCTGGCGATCGCCGATCCCGAGACACTCGCGGAGTTCGCGATGCCCGAGCGGCCCGCCATGCTGCTCGTCGCCGCCCGGTTGGGAACCACGCGGCTGATCGACAATTGGCTTGTTCCGTAGGAAGGGCGGGTTTCGAGGAGCGCTCCGTGCTGCCGACCTTGTTTCGAATTCCGCATGCGATCGCAGGGATACCCGTCTTTGGATGGGGAATCGCGCTGGCGGCGTGGATCGTCGTCTCGATCGGCGTTCTCGTTGGAGCCCGGCTTCGGCGGCGAACGCCGCGCGAGTGCCTGGAGCCGATTCCGTTCGCGCTCGTGGTCGGCGCCGTCATCGTCTTCGTGCTCCCGCAAATCGAGGAACGCGGTCTGCACGATGAACCGCTCGGACTCGCCATTCGCGGCTACGGCGTGTTCATGCTCGTCGGCGTCGTCGCCGGCGTTGCACTGGCCGGGTTCCGCGCGCGGCGGGTCGGACTGGATCTCGATACCATCTTCTCGATGGCCTTCTGGATGTTCCTGGCCGGTATCGCGGGCGCCCGGACGTTTTATGTGGTGGAGTACTGGGACGAGTTCCGCCGGCCGACGATCGCCGCAACGCTCGGCGAAATCCTCCGATTCACCGAGGGCGGATTGGTCGTCTACGGCTCGGCCTTGGGCGCGCTCGGCGCCGTCGTCGTGTTCGCCGCGCGACGGCGGCTGCCCCTTCTGGCGACCGGCGATCTGCTCGCGCCGAGCCTCGCGATCGGGCTCGCGTTCGGCCGGATCGGCTGCATACTCAATGGATGCTGTTTCGGAGGCCTCGCCGAAGGCGGTTGGCCGTCGCAGGCGTTCCCGTTCGGTTCGCCGCCCTATATCCAGCAATTCCAGTCGGGCCGGTTGCTCGGCCTGAAGCTCGAATACGATGCCGCGCGGCTTCGGTGGATCGCGACGCGCGTCGTTCCGGGGAGCCCCGCCGCCGAGCGGCACGTCGTCGAGGGGGACGCGTTCGAGGCCGTCATCGTCGCGACGCCGCGCGAGTTGCTCCTCGCCCGGGCCGAAAATCCCACGCGCGACGTCTTTATCCTCGAAACGCGCTCGATCGATCGATCGATACGATGGAACGCGGCATCGCTGCCGAGCATGAGTCGGCCCGTCCACCCGACGCAGATCTACGCGTCGCTCAACGCCTTCCTTCTCGCGGGAATCACTTGGCTGCTCTTCCCGGTGCGCCGATTGGACGGCGTCGCGTTCGCCGCGTTCTTCACGCTCTATCCGATCTCGCGGTTCCTGCTCGAAGTCATTCGCGTGGACGAGTTGGGGCAATGGGGAACCGATCTGACGATTTCACAGTGGATGTGCGCGGGCACGATCGCGGGCATCATTCCGTTCTGGATCGTCGTGCTCACGCGCCGCCGGCCCGCCACGACTTGGTTCGATTCGGCGGCGGGCCGTTCGCGGGCGAACGGCCCGCGCCCGCCGAACGGCCCGTCGTCGATCTGAGCGGCGCGGCGGTCGAGTTCCGATCAATCGGGCCGTCGCCGAAGATATCCCGCGCTCGACTCAAAATACCGGCGCCGCCGCTCGACCGTGCGCGACGCCTCCTCGCGCCGAGCCGCCTCGCGCAGGTCCTCGAGATTGGCCATGCAGTAGCGGCATCCCACCGTCTCGATGTGGAACCGAACATACGCCTGGTCGGAGTCGTCCATGGCGCCGAGCAGATAACTGCCGAGCTGTTCGCGGCCGGGACAGCTCAGTCGATGCCGCCGCCAGATCTCGCTGAGCGTATGGATGCCGGCGTCGCGGCGCCGGATGATGGCGAGCAGGCGGTCCATCAGTGCGGGGTCGGCGCGAAGGCGACCCTCGATGGCCGTCAGCTCGTCGGCGGAGAGACTCTCGTCGAGGTACCCTTCAAGCTGATGATCGAGGATGGGTCGGCTCATGCGTTGCCTCCGCGCCGGTCGTCGACGTGAAGCTCCGGAAACACGTCTTCGTTCAGATCACGACGCTTGAGAATGCTCTTCAATCGGGCGAGGAAATCGAACTTGAAATTCGCGACCTGTTGTTCGGAGATTCCGAGCCGCGCGGCGACCTCCTTGTTGGCCCAGCCGCACACAACGAGCAACTCGACGCACATCAGCTTGGTCCAATCGCCCCGCTCCTTCCAACGCGCGATTTGTTCGCCGAGCGATTCGACGATCGCCTTTTCCTCGAGCTCGCGCCGCTCGCCGCTCCGCGCGATGCTGCTGGCTCCGCGCGCCGCGCCCTCGACCTGCCGTTCGCCGCCCGTTTCGCGGCTCGACGCCAGCGGGATCGTGGGCCGCCGACCCTCGCGGCGCAGGTGGTCGGTCAACTTATAGGCGCAGATCGAGAAGAGATAGCTTTCGAGCGATCGGCGGCCGTCGTAGTTCGGTAGGCTGTTGAGGAACCCGATGAACGATTCCTGGACGATGTCCTCGCTCGATGCCCTCCGGCGCAGGCGGCTTTCGGCGAACGCAAGCAGCCGCCCCTCGTACCGCGCGATCAATTCGCGCCACGCGCCGTCGTCCCCTTCACGGATGCGTTGGACCAATAGGTTATCGACTTGCGATCCGCTCGACATGGCACGCGCATCCGGGAGTCCCGCGCCGCACTCTCCAGGTGGATGGGAGTCCGAAACGACGGGTTCGAATCCCGTTCCATGGGCCCGCGTTTCCGAACCCGGCGGCTAGAGCAGCCACTCGACCAACACGAGACGCAAACGGAAGTACGCGACGCCCAGCGCGGCAACCGCCAGTATGGCCACCACCGCGAGCAACTTCAAGCGGATCGTATAGTACCCGCGGGTCGCCGTATCGAGTCGGAAGAACGCCGCCATCACGCCGACGCACGCGAGAACGACGGCCGCGATCCCCGCGAGCCCCACCAGTCGAGTCGCCGAGACGACCTGCTTCCAGAATGCGTCGAGTTCCGATTGGAAGTCCCGATCCAAGGTGAGTCGCGCGTGGAGTTGGTGCATCATTCCAACGGACGAATGGACGATTTCATGGTAGGTCGCGTCCTCGGGAAGGAACCGTTTCCGAATCGTGGCCGCGTCGAAACGGAAGAAGAGAGGCGCCTGAGGGGAACCAAGATACTCGACGATGTAGTTCCGGATCCCGCGAATCAGTTCCTCGTCGAGCGCCCGCCGCGCCTCCTGTTCGCGATCGTGGTAATCGGACTTGACCGGCCAGGAGTGCGTCGGGCCGTCGAGGATCGGCGGTTCGTCGATCCAGGCCGGACGGTTTGTGTCGAGCCGAACGGAGGCGGGCGAACCGTCGATCGATTCGAGGGGAACTTGGAGCTGTCGCGGACCCGGGGACGGCGTCGATGGCGGGGCGTTGTCCGAGCGTTCGGCCGACTCGCCCCCATCCGCCGATCGCGAATCGGCGGGTAACGTTGTCGCGGGCGGTTCCTGCGCGTCGACGTCCCGCGAGCCGGTCGTGACGCCGATGAACGCGGCGGCGAGCACCAGTCCCGAAGCGAGGCTCACGCACCCGACGGCGCGGCGTCCCGCGCGGCGTCGGGCAATCGCTTCCCATACCGGTTCGCCGCCGCGCGCGGCGGCGAGCAATCCGAGGACCGCCGAGGCGATCCAGAATGACGGGGACGACGACATGGTTCGCTTTCCTCCTCGCTCAGGCCGCCGCGCGCCGCGGCGCGTGCCGCCAATCGGTCCAGGTCGCCGCGAATTGCGCCGAGAGGACCATGATTCCCGAGACCATGATTCCGACGGGCCAGGTGAACGCGAGCAGCATGTGGACGATCCACGCCCACGCCACCGTCATGCACGCCGAGAACAAGCTGACTCGGTTGCGCCGCAGGGGATCGGCATGTTGCCACCAGCGCGGCACCGCGAACAAGGCCGCGAAATACGCGAGAAACGCGGGCAACCGGGGAGTTCCCTCCGCGTCGTACCAGCCCGTGACGCGCGGCGCTTCGAACGACGGCGATTCGGCCCAATCGGCCGTATCGATATTCAGGTAGGAGGCGAGCCCGGCGGCGACGAGCCCCGTCGCGACGCCGACCAGGACCATCGCCAGCCGCCGCGCGCCGGGGTCGGCGGGCTCGCCTTCCCAGCACTTGCCGCAAATCAAGAGCAGCCAGACTCCGACCGTCGTGATGATCGATATCCAACCAAAGAAGGCCACGGACGTCAGCGAACTGTTGAACGATCGTCCCGCCGCCAACATGGCTAGCGCGGCGAGCGCGGGGCAGGCGAGCGCGGCGAGCAAGAGCGATCCGAACAGCTCGGCGCACCGCGCGCGCACCGTCTTCGCGCGGCATTCGGCCATCGCGTGCGCCTGGAGCTCACGGCGCGTCGGAACGCGCGGTCCCCTCCGGTCGCGGCCGTCCATGGTGAGCAGGCGGATCGCGTAGTAGATGAAGTAGAATGCTCCGAGGACAAGCACGAAGGGGAGCGCGACGCCGGCATTGGCGACGACAAACAACCCGATGAGCGTCAGGATGACGATGTTCGTGATCGAACCGTTCCGCGCCTCGTCGAACGAGGTCTGGAGTCGTTGCCAGCCTCGACGCGCGCCGTGCCGAAAGGCGCGCGCGATCGGTTCCTCATCGAGTCCCCCCGAGGCTCCACCCTCGCGGCACGGGGACGGCCCGGTCGCCGGATCCGCGCCGCCCGCCTCGGCAGGCTCGTGTCGCCGCAAAGGGCCGAACACCATGTCGGCGTCCGCCGCCCCCGGCCCGCCGTCCACGATCATCGGGCCCGAATCGCCCGACCGCGTTCGATCCGGCGCGGCGGGCATGGGGCATGACGTCAGGACGACCGTCTCGTAAAACGGTCTCGCCGCGCCCCCCGCCGCCCGCAGCGCGCGAACCATCTCGTCCACGTTCGTGAACCGGCGCGACGGGTCCTTCGCGAGCGCCTTGCGGATCACGCCGGCGAAAGGCTCCCGGATCGCGCTCAGGTCGGGATCGGCGGTCAGGTGCTTCATGATGATCTCCTGACTCGTCTCGCCGTCGAACGGAACGCGTCCCGTCAGCAATTCATGGAGGATGATCCCGAGCGCGTAGATGTCGATTTCCTTCCCGTAGACTCCTTTTCCGATCTCGGGCGCCATGTAGTGGAACGTGCCGACGCTCTCGGTCTGGCCGCTGCGGCGGCTGCACGAGATGAACTTGGAAAGTCCGTAGTCGCCGATCTTCACCGTGCCGTTGTCGTCGAAGATGTTGCCGGGCTTCAGGTCGCGGTGCACGATGCCGTGGTCGTGCAGATAGGCGACGCCCGCCGCGATTCCCGTGAACCAATGACGGACCTGATCGATCGAAAGGCCCTCCGGTTTGCCCTCGACGACTTCTTTCAGGCTCGGACCCGGAATGAACTCCATGACGACCCAGGCTTCGCCGTCCGCGTCGTACTTGATGTCGTGGAGTCCGATGAGATTGACGTGCTTGAGATTGAGGCACTGCGTCACGCCGCGCAGTTCGATGTCGAGATTGCGCTGGATCCGCTTGAGGGCGAGCTCCTTGCCGGCGTCGCTCGTCGCGAAATAGACCTCGCCGAACCCTCCGATGCCGATGCCCCGCTTGATCGTGTATCCCGCGAGAGGTTTCGATCCGCTTGGGTAGGTGAACTTCATGACCGCGGGTCCCCGCCGAGGCTGTGGCGGTCGTTCGGTCGGAGGTTCCGACGCGGGTCGACCGAGACCTTGATCCAGGGTAGCGGGCGTGTTTCGCATTTGTCCAGCTTTCCCAATTCTTCGCCCGGCCACGCCCCGACCCGCGCGCCTCAGGCCGGTTCCGTGCTCAGCGTGAAATCGCCGCCGACAATCCGCGATCGGCGCGTGATCTCGCCGCGCCCGTCAAACAGATTCCCGTCGATCTCGATCGGTTCGCTCGCGCGGCAGTACAACCGTCCGTCGCGCTGGAACAGGATCACGTCCTTCGCCCATTCACGGCACAGCACATGATTCGACTTTCGGGGGCCGAGGACGCACGATTCGGCCATCAGCAAGACGCCGTCGACCGACGGTTGCGGCCGGTGGGAACTCGCGAAGTCGATCCGAGCGGTCGCGCTGAGCGCGTGGGGTTGTCGGAACCGCAACCGGATCGACGGCCCCAATTCGATCACGTCCTCGTCGCGCAGCAGGGCCGGCCCGTCGATCGGCCGCCCGCCGATCCGCGTCGCCGCCGTCGGTTCGAGCACGTAACCGTCGCCCTCGCGCCGGATCGTCGCGTGCGTACGGGACAAGTCGCCGAGCATGGCGAGGTCGACATCGGAACCGGGAGCCGCCTGCCCGATCCGCAACTCGGGTCGCGCGCAGACCAGGAACCCGCCCACGCCGTCGACCCACAGTCGGAACCGCGCCGGGTCGTCGAGCCGTCGACGGTCCATCCCTTTGGCCGGAACCGCCGGTTCCCGACCCGGCGCTCCGCACGAGTGCGTCTCGGCCAGGCTTCGCGAATCACGAAGCGGCGAACCGACCTTCGCCCAGGCGCGCTGCCGCACGTCGCGGGCCAACCGGCATTCGGGGGCGATGGCGAGCAACTGGTCGGCGAGCGAAACGACATCGTGCCAGTTCTCCGTCGAAAGGGCGCGATGCAGTTCCGCCGAATCGGCTCGGAACCGATCTCCCTTCTCGCGATACCGGTCGCGCCACGCGGCGAGCTCCGGCCAGTTCGGCCGCAAGGCGATCATCGACTCGACCTGTTCCGCCGCTTCCGCGAATTTTCCGCGATCCCCCAACTCCCTCGACCGCGCGATGCGTTCCGCAATGGTCCGGAGCCCGCGAACGGATTCGAGCTGCGTCGTGTGGGGTTCGATTTGGGCGATCCCGCGCAGCGCGCCCGACGTGTCGCCCGCGCGGAGCCGCGTTTCGATCTCCTCGATGCCGAGCTCGGTCATTTCACGCCGCACCGCAAAGGTCGCCTCGGTGTCGCCCCCGAGCGATCGGGCCGTCGCCATGTCCCGCCACGCTTCCACCGATTCACCTCGTATCATCAATCCGCGAGCCCGCTCGGCAAGCTTCGCCGCGATCTTGTCGCCCAATCGCCGACCTGGCAAATATTCGAGCAACTTGGCTTCCCGCAGGATCCGTTCCGCGTCGTGGAGTCGGCCTTGCGAGAACGCCTCGTCCGCCTCCCGGAGTCGAATTCGCCAGCCTTGGAACATCATGGGCGCGGCCCGCCTTCGAATACCACGCGTTCCTCGTCACCACGCCCCATCATCATGCGGGCCGCAACGGTGGCCCGTCGCAACGGTGGCCCGTAGTCCGGATGAGATGCCGCTTGCCCGCGCTCAACGCGGAAAAACGAGGCAAGGGATCAAGGCATTGCGTCCTTGATCCCTCAGCCCTTTCAACACCCCCATCCTACTTCGCGCCCGCGAGCGACTCCACGCCCTCCCGCTCCCCGAAAAACTCCGTGATCCGCTCCGAGATGTCCTCGGCCGATTCCGGGGTCCCGTTGACCGGGATCTGCTCGTGATAGTATTCGTCCGCATCCACCAGCTTCGCCGCCACATCGATGCGGGCCGTGATGTCGGCGAGCAAGTCCTTCGTGCGGGCGAGATGGCTGTCGTCGAACCGGAACTCGCTTCGCGTCTCGGCGACCTGCACCATCTTGAGTCGGGCTTCGAGCGATTCGATGTCGACCTCCAGTTGGGATTTTGCCGCCATCATCGATTCAAGTTTCTCGCGAGCCGCCTGCAACGTCGTGCGCCGCGCGTCGAGCACCTGGCACAGGTGCTCGGTCGCCTCGTCCTTCGTCCGATACCGCTCGAACCGGTGTTCGAGATCCGATTTGACCTGCTTGATCGAATAGGTTCGGCCCGCATACACGTAATGCGCGCTGTCCGACTTCAAATCGTCCTTCAACTTGAGAATGTCCGCCTTCGCAAGCGCCAACTCCTTCTCGGCTTCCGTGATGTTGTCGGCCAACTTCTTCACGCCCACCTCCTCACGCGCGATCAGTGTCATGTTCCGGCGGATTTCCGGATCCAATTCGCGGATCATGCGTCGAGCCCGTTCCAGTTCGAATTCGACCGGAACGTTCTCTTTCACGGTCTGCTTCACCCACCCCGCGGACGTTCGAATGTAGCTGCACGCCTCACGCCCAAAAAGGAGCCCCAGCAACAGGACCGCGGCTCCGCCAACCACGACGAGTTTCTTCAACACGACCCGACCCTCCGAAAAAGTTTGACCCGTTCCGACCCACGCACGATTGGCTGGTTTCGGCCTCCTGACCCGCTCGTCCCTGCCGACGCGCCATTTCCGTCAACCGAAGTAGTTCGCCGCACGACCGGCATTCTTGGAGGCCGCGCCCGCGGCGGGTGAACTTTCTCGCGCCAACCATGTCCCCCAAGACGGAACGCCGCGCGACGAATGAGTCCAATGGGAGTGATCGGCCGACGACCGGGGCAACCGACCGCTCGCCGAAATGTGTTGCGAATTCGCTCCACCGCGCTGCCGTTCAGACTTGCCGGCCGTCACCAGCGCCTCGACTTCGCGTGTCGTAAAGTGTGTTTGCATAGTATTTTCGGAGAGATATCACGGTTTTCGTCGGATTGGCGCGGCGATTGCACTTGGTGCGGTCCGTGCGGTGGAGGCGCCGACGAGCCGACGGAAGGATATGGGATGTGAACGGTTTGGATCCGGCTCAGGGATCGAGTGAACGCGGGTAGCCGATGGCGGGTCGGTCGGCGGAAGTTGGGGAACGAATCCCATCGATGGGAGACGAGTCATGAACGAGAGGCGACCTCGAGACGAAGCACGGTACGATTCCGGTTCCGGCCCCGCGCATCCGGCGCGGAGGCCCGAATCCCCGGCCGCGTCGGCCGTTCACGACGCCGAGCGGGAGGCGTTCAACGCATGGATCGGCAAACGGCTGAGCGAACTCGAAATCGAATTCGCGCCGTTCACGACCGAATCGGCTCGGCGTCGGTCCGAACAGGGCTGGGCGCGTGGCGTTCGGACGTCCTGGAGTGCATGAGGAAGAGGCCGACCATGGTGAGGCCGACGCCGAGCGCCAAGGACCACGAAGGGACTTCGCCGAAGAGGGTAACGCCGAGCAAACCGGCGAGCGCGACCTGGACGGCGCTGAGGCTGTTGACGTAGATCACCGAGGTTTCGCGCAGGGCGATCGCAAGGCAGATGAAAGCCGCCGTGTTGCAGATTCCGGCTCCCGCCATCGCCCAATAGTCTCGGTTCGCGATTCCCGCGATCCCGGCCCAGCCCAGCCGGGCTATTCCGTATCCGCCGACCGTCGCGACGCCGACGGTAGCCACCAGAAAGAGAACCGAGGCGGCGGGGACCCGGCTCGTCAAGTTCTTGCGGATCGTCACGCCGAGGATCGCGTAGCCGATGCCGGATAGGATCGAGGCGACGACGCCGCCGGCGATCTGAGCCCAGAAATCCGGGGAATGGGCATCGAGTTGCGGCAGCACGGCGATCGAAGCGCCGGCCTCGCGGGCGCCCAGCGAAAGGACGCACGTGGCCGCGATGAGAACGATCATCGACCCGAGCGAGCGGATCGTGATCGGTTCCATCAGAACGAACCGACCCAGGATCGCGCCGCTGAGGATCATGGAACCGGTGGTCAGCGGCGAGGTGAGCGCGAGGCCGATGACGCCCAGCGACCATTGGAAGCCCACATTGCCTCCGAATTGACCCGAAAGGGCGCCGACAACCAGAATCGCCGTGTGGCGGCGGTCCGGGAAAATGCGCGCGCCGCGGATCCAAAGCCAGTAAAGCCACGGCACCATGATGACACATGTCGGGGCGGACTTGACCGCGGAGACCCAAACCGGATCGAGGTGCGCGACGGCGCGAAGCCCGATGTTCGCCGTCGTATAACCGGCCGCGGCCAGGAGTCCGCAGAGTGTTCCGAGTGTGCGCGGTTGGAGCGGGGGGAACCATGCGAAGCGGCGGTCATCGGATTGCGGATGCTGCGGCATTACGGCGTTCCGTGGGATGCCGAGCGAGCTCGGACTTCCGTCGACGACAGGTCGACTCGGAATGCCTCCTCCGAAACGGCCTCGCACAGTGCGCGCAGCCGCGAGGGAAGCGGCAGGTCGTCGAGCGTCACGAATCGGTCACCCTCGCGGCGACCGAATACGACGAATCGGCAGCCGAGTTCCCGAATCGTATCGATCGCCGCATCGCGGCCCGCTTCGTTCGCGTAGTATTTCGGGTCGGCGATTCGGCGAATCGTGTCGGCGCCGACGAGGAACCGGGATCCGGGAAAACACCGCGCCTTTTGGGCGAACGTCGGCGCGCGCGTCAACCACACGGTCGTTTGAGGCGGAAACGGACCGAGCCGCGTGTCCAATTCGACGTAATCCAATCGAGGCTTGTCGACGTTCTCGACCGAGATCTCGAACTCGACATCGCATCCAAAATGCCGCTTGGCCCACGCAGCGATGCCCCAATGCCCGGCATGCACGGGATGGAACGCGCCCGGGAAGAGAAGGCGGTTCGACCGTTCACCGTCGCGCGGACCGTCCAACCCCGCCCCCCCACATCCAAGCACGGCGTCCACGCGGCCGAGCACGACATCGCGCCAGGACTCTGGCGCCGTTCGTTCACGCGCCACGACGTCGACGTTCTCGGGGAGCTGGGACAGCGGTGACGGCCACGGAACGCCGCACGCGCGGGCGACCGCGGCGATGACGAGATCGGCGGCGATCCGTTCTTCCTCGGCACGCGTCCGTTTTCCCGTGCAAAGGGGTACGGAAAGGACGGATGTCGACGATGCCGTTTGTCCGGCGACATGGATTCGATGCGGTCCGCGTTTCTCGGCGACACTTCGCAGACTGGCCGTGCAGCCCACGCCCCAGAATGGCATGCCCGAGCCGGACGATGGAACGGTGGGGTGGGAATCGGCGAGCCGCCGCGCGCGATCGAATGCGGCCATCGCCATCGACCGCGCCGTCGCGTCCGAACACGCCCGTTCGGGCGCGGCCCCCAGGAATCCTCGCAGCGCGGCGGCCGCGTACGGCACATGGGCCTCGACGATCGACCGCGACGCGCCGGGAACGGCGAGCAGTTCGCCGATGGCCAGCGCGCCGCCGCCCGTCACGGCGATCACGCCGGGTCGCCCCTGCGCGTGGATCGCGTCGATCGAAGGCGGCCAATCCGGTTCCCCTCGCTCGCCCCCGCCCGTTCGCTCCACGTCGCACTCCACCATGCCGAAGTTCAATCGCCCAGGATCCCGCATCCGCCGTCTTGGTGCGGCGCGCGTCGGGCGAACCGACCGGAGAGCGAACCCGACTCGGTTCGACTCGTCCCGATGCGGACCGACCCCCGATCAACCGGGGCCTCGCTTGCGAGATTATGTCGGCGCTACAGGTCCGTCAATCGCTCCCGAGTCTCGTTCCCGGAGCCGGGTGACCGGTGAGTCGCGTTCCCCATCGCGAAGCGACGGTCCCATCAAAGCCCGAGGCAAGCCGACGCGAGTTTTGCAACGCGGCGGCGCCGCCCCGGGTGGATGCCCGCCGCGCGCTCGGAAGCCGCGAAGCGGCGGTCCTATCGGATGCCGTTCCGCATGTGACGCGATTGTGTCAACCGATTATCGAGTCGCCCCGTTCGTGAAACCCGAAGCCGACGGCGTCCGCGGGGCGAGCCGCGGATGCCCGGAGGCGAGGGTCTTCCTTCGCGCGCGAACACTCGGCGCGGGACGTCTTGGAACGGCGCCCCCTCGCCTCCGCGTCGCGACCCTCGCGGCTCGCGACGCTCGGCTTCGGGTTTCACGAGGGACGGTAGCCCGGCGACGGTGCGCCCGACGCGGACGAGCCGGGCGAAGGCGGCGAATCGTCGGAACCGAAGGAGGCGCCGGAACTCCGATGCCCGCACTGCCGCGTCGGCGTGCTTGTCCTCGACGCCGAGTGGCCCCGTCCGACGGTCGCCGAAATCATGCGGCGGACGCCCGGCAGATCGCATCCGTTCCGCCTGCCCTTC
>VGZC01000045.1 GCA_016872725.1 Planctomycetota bacterium | reverse complement strand
AGGTGGAGGATAGGGGACTTGAACCCCTGACCTCTTGAATGCCATTCAAGCGCTCTCCCAACTGAGCTAATCCCCCGAGGGTTCCGGCATCCGGGTCGACCACGTCGCGGGCCCGGATGGAAACGGGCACCCTATCACTGGCTTTCCGACCTGTCAAGGACGTTCCACCCTATCGTGGATCGTGGGATAAGCTATGGAAGAACGGGTCCTTGCGGTCCTTGCCGCTCGGCCTCATCGAGATCGGCGTCGAGATCGGCCGCCCGGCCGTCGTGACCGCAACGACCGGGGAAAACGAACCTGGAGAATCCGTGCCACCCTCCCCCTTGCCGACCCTCGTTTCGCGCGCGGGCCGCATCCTCCGGATCGCCGCGCCGATCGCCATCCTTGGGTGGCTCGTTTCCGCCGTCGACGCCGACCAGTTCGACGGGCTGCGCGAACGGTCGGTATATTGGCCGGTCGCCCTCATCGCGTCGTCCGGGATCCTGCTCGCCGTCTGTCTGACCTTCGTCCGCTGGTATTTCCTGGTGCGCGCGCTCGAACTCCCCTTCCGTCTGCGCGACGCGTTCCGGCTGGGGTTCACCGGTTTTTTCTGCAGTTTCATTTCCGTCGGCGCGGTGGGCGGAGATGTGTTTAAGGCGTTTTTCATCGCGAGGGAACATCCCGGTCGCCGCACGCTCGCCGTCGCCAGTGTTCTGGTCGACCGACTCATGGGCGTCTTCGCGCTCGTGCTCGTCACGGCGACGGCCATGGCATGCGGAGGCATCCCGAATCCGACTCCCGAACTGCTCGCCGTGCGTACGACAACCTACGCGGCCGCATCGATCGGCACGGCGGGAATCGTCGTCGTGCTCACCCCCGGATTCACGACCGGACCGCTCGCCGAATGGATCGGATCGATTCCCTGGATCGGACCCGTCTTGGATCGGATCATCCAGGCGATTCGGTTCTATCGGCGGCGCATCCCGATGCTGATCGGTTTGGGTTTCCTGAGCCTTTCCATTCACTTGATCATCGCGGCGTCGATCCATGCGATGTCGTCCGCGCTTTACGCGACGCACCCGACACTCGTCGAACACTTCGTGATCGTGAATCTCAGTTCGATCGTCGGCGCGCTTCCGTTCACTCCCGCCGGACTCGGGACGTTCGAACTGGCGATGACCACGCTCTACGAAGTCGTTCCTCGCGATCCCGGCGGGTCGGGCATCATCGTCGCGCTCGCCTATCGTTTGGCGACGATCGCCATCGCGGGGCTGGGCGTATTGGCGTTCACATCGGGCCGACGCGACGGGACGCCCGTGCGCCCCGCCGCAGTCTCCGAGGCCGCGGAATAGGCGCGACAGGCGGCGGATTCCGCTCCGCCGCGCTACCGGTCCCCTGGCACGTCGGCGCTCACCCGAGCCACACCCGATTCGACTTCGACCCGCCCTCCTTGTCTGTCGAGCGCCGGGGCGAGTGGATGGTCGATCAGATCGCAATTCACGAGACGAGCGCGGCAAAAGCCCTCGACGCGCACTTGCGATTCGCCGTTGTCTCCGACGAGACATCCTTCGACCCGCACGCGCGACGCTCCGCCGATCGAGATCCCGCTCCGCCCATTGCCCCGGCAGGTCAATCCGGCAAGCCGCGCATCGCTCGCGCCGTCATGCGCGTTGATGCCGTCGAGCGCGAATCCTTGAATGACCAGGTCGCGGACGATCAGGTGGCGCACGTCGTACAGTGTGATGCCGACCGGCAACGCGGTATGGGACAACGCGTACGCCCACGGCAGTTTGCCGGGCTCGACACGAAAATAGATCTGTCCGTCATGGAGGCACCATTCGAGCGGATCGAGGTTCGGCGGGTCCGTTTCGCCCGGCGCCGCGCGGCGCCGTTGAGCGGGCTTGCCGTCGAGGAACAAGACGTGCGAGCTCTTCCGTTCCACCGAGCAGCGGAACAGGTCGGGACCGGCCGCTTCCCATTGGTCCGGCGATAGGATGTCGGCTCCGTCAAGGACCGCGCCATGTCCCTCGATCACGAACGGACGATTCTCGACGCCGCCGTGCCGCTCCGCCTGCAAGGTCAAACTCTCCCGATACGCGGTCTCGGTCTTCGCGATGTGGATGTGGTCGCCGTTCCGCGCCGCCCGCAAGGCCCTCGCGATCGAACGGAACGGACCTTTCCGCTGTCCCGACGCGTCCGAACTCAGGCCGTCGTTCGCATCGTCGCCCGATTCGTTGTTCACAAAGAGATCGCGACCGACGGCCGTCTTGACGGTCGGTCCAATGGCCAGCGCCATGCAAACGGCGATCAGCTCGACGCGCAATCGCATCGGCTTGCCCTTCCGCGATAAAATGCGTGAACAGGTCGGCCGCCGAGCGCGAATCCCCGCGTGGACGGCCAAGCGCCGCGCATCGCGTCGACGCACAACGACCGCCGCTCCAGCGTCACGCCGGCGCACTCGGCCCGCGCGGGGCGGATTTTGCCGGACGATTGGCTCCCTGTCAAGCACAAACTCGACCGATTTATCCTGTCTTGCCAAGACGGGGCGACGGCCACCGCGTGCCGGCCGCTGGACGAGTGGGCCGTTTTTTCTCGCGAAACCACCATCGATTCCGCGGCACGGGCCGTGCGACGGTCGATTCCGCCGCGCACCGTGACCCACACCCGGGGGGCAGGCGGACCGGCTCCATGGACGTTACATTGACGGGTTGGCGGGAAAAACGTCGGGGGGAGTCCTTCGAGGCGCGGTCGGTCGTCGCGCTCCGTGATTGGCCGGAGGCGGGGCGAGGGATCTTGGAGGAACACGGGCCATGCGGATTGGCGTCTTTTGCAGCGGTGGCGATGCGCCGGGCATGAATGCGTGTGTTCGAGCCGTCGTTCGAACGGCCGTCGCGGCCGGGCACGAGGTCATCGGCATTTGCGACGGGTATTCCGGTCTGCTCGAACGGCGTCTCCACAAGGACGGCGAAGGCGGATGCACGATGGGCCTTCGAACGGTCTCGGGGTGGACCAAGTTGGGCGGCACACTCTTGAAGACCAGTCGATGCGAGGCGTTTCGAACCGACTCGGGCCAGATCGAAGCGGCCCGCATTCTGCGAGACTTGCGAATCGACGCGCTCATTCCGATCGGAGGGGACGGGACGTTTCGCGGCGCGATGGCCCTCGCGCGGCACTGGAACGGCCAGATCGTGGGCTGCCCCGGGACTATCGACAATGACCTTTGCGGAACCGACGCGACGATCGGTTTTTCGACGGCCGTGCAAACGGCGGTCGAGGCGGTGGACAAGATCCGGGACACGGCCGAGAGCCATCGGCGGATGTTCCTGATTGAAGTGATGGGACGGCACAGCGGGTTCATCGCCGTCCACACGGCGATCGCCGCGGGAGCCGAGATCGTCTGCATTCCGGAACTCGACCGAACGCCCGACGCACTGCTCGAACAACTCGCCGAACTCGAACGGCGCGGAAAGACCTCGGTCATGGCGGTGATCGCGGAAGGAGACCAATTCGGCGGCGCTCAAAAACTCGATGAGTTGTTGCAAGCCCGTTCCTGTCCGTTCTCGACGCGCGTCGCCGTGCTCGGCCACTTGCAACGGGGCGGAGCGCCCAACGTCGAGGACCGCATCCTCGCCAGCCATTTGGGCGCGGGAGCCGTCGCCGCCATCTTGCGGGGAAAGACGGGCGTGATGGCGGGACGACGGGATGACACGTGCGTCCTCACGCCGTTCGAGGAAACCGTCGCTTCCCACAAACCGATCCCGCCCGAGCTCTTGGAGCTGATCAACACCATGGCCAATTGAGCATCGCGGAGGCGCGGCATCTTGCCCGAAGGCCCATCACACCGAGCGAACGTCCGCTCGACGGGCCCACGCCGCGCGGAGGAGTTTTCATGGGAATCCTGGATCGATTCGGCTTGACGGGAAAGCGCGCGTTCATCACGGGCGGCAGTCGAGGCTTGGGAAGGTCGGTCGCATTGGCCATGGCCGACGCGGGCGCCGACCTGGTTCTGGTCGCCCGCGATCGGGAGTGCCTCGAACGGACATGCGGGGAGGCTCGCGCGCTTGGACGCGAATCGATTCCCATCGTCGCGGACGTGGGCGACGAGTCGCAGTGCGAGCGTGCGTGCGACGAGGCGCTCGCGCTCGGCAAGCCGATCGACATTCTCGTGAACAACGCGGGGGGCCGCCGCCTCAACGTGCCCCTCGTCGACATGCCGACAACGACCTGGCGCGAGATGATCGACTTGAATCTGACGAGCGCCGTGATCTGCACGCGGCGATTGGCGCCGAGCATGATCGAGCGCCGATGGGGACGCATCATCAACATCGCGTCGATCAACGCGATGGTCGTCGGACGGCGCATCGCGGGGCGGCACTACGAAACGGCCAAAGCCGCCCTCGTTCAATTCACACGGGCGGTCGCCGCCGACTGGGCGCCGATGGGAGTCACCGCCAACGCGATCTGCCCCGGCGGGATCATGACCGAGGCCAACGAGCGCTGGGCCCGCGAGCATCCCGAGGTCATCGAGACGTTTCGAAACCAGATTCCGCTCGGCGAACTCGGCGAGCCCGACGATCTCGGTCCGCTCGCCGTGTACCTCGCGAGCGACGCGTCGCGCTACATGACGGGCGCCGCGCTCGTCATCGACGGCGGCTATACCTTGTGGTAGTTTGAGTCGGACCGTTCGTTGGAGTTCGCAGCATGCCCATATCCTGGAAGATCGCCGGAGCGCAGATCGACGTCTCGCTCGGCGATGTCGCCGCCAATCTGGCGAAAATGACCGATCGGATCCGAGCGGAAAGCGCCGAGGGCGCGAAGCTGATCGTGTTCCCCGAATGCGCGCTGACGGGCTACTGTTTCGAGAGCCTTGGGGAAGGCATGGCGTATGCGGAATTGATTCCCGGTCCGGGCACGTCGCGCATCGCCGAAGCCTGCCGCGCCGGATCGTGTTACGCGGTGTTCGGAATGCTCGAACGGGACGGCGATCAGCTTTTCAACGCGTGCGCGCTGGTCGGCCCCGAGGGCGTCGTGGGCTCGTATCGGAAAGTCCATTTGCCCTATCTGGGAGTCGATCGATTCACGACGCCCGGCGATCGGCCGTTCGCCGTGCATTCGGCCGGTCCCCTCCGGATCGGCATGCACATCTGTTACGACGGCGCGTTTCCCGAGTCGGCCCGCGTGATGGCCCTCGAAGGCGCGGATCTGGTCGTCCTCCCGACCAATTGGCCGCCCGGCGCGGAGAATACGGCGGCGTTCGTTTCCAACGCGAGGGCCCTCGAGAACCATATCTATTTCATGGCCGTGAACCGAATCGGATCGGAACGCGGGTTCCGATTCATCGGGTCGAGTCGCATCTGTGATCCGACCGGCGCGACGCTCGCCGAGGGCCCTCGCGAGGGCGAATCGATCCTGCGCGCCGAGATCGACATCGAATGCGCGCGCCGCAAACGCATCGTTCGGGTTCCGGGAAAGCACATGATCTATCGGTTCGACGACCGCCGACCGGCGTTCTACGGTCCGGTGACCGTTCCCCGACCGAGATCGGTTCCATTCGGTGAATAGAAGCGAGTCCTATCGATGCACAAGGCCCATCCGTTCACGGCGTTCTCGATTGGCACGTTTTCGATTGGCACGTTTTCGATTGGGCGGGCGTTGATTGGGCCGCTGTTGATTGGGGGCATGATCGCCGCGCCGACCGGACCGGGTTCGCATGCTCGGTCGCGGGAGCCCGCGTCGCGCGGCGATTCGCCCGGCCATCGCTGGGAATCGCCGCCCCTCGATCAGGCGATCGTCGTGAGGGACGGCAAGACGGGCCGCACTCTGTCGCTCGACGCGATGTTCGACGAACTCGCGGCCGCCGACGTCGTGTTCCTTGGCGAAAGCCACACGGATGAAACGACGCATCGGGTCGAGCTGGCCGCGTACGAAGGCCTCTTGAAACGCCGCGACGGCAAGGTCGTGCTCGCGCTCGAGATGTTCGAACGCGACGTCCAAGGCGCCCTCGATGCCTATCTGAAGGGTGAGACCGACGAGCCTTCGTTCCTCAAGAAGGCGAGACCCTGGTCGAATTACGCGACGGCCTATCGGCCCTTGATCGAGCGGGCTCGATCGGAATCGCGCGCCGTGCTGGCCTCGAACTTTCCCCGGCCGCTGATCGCGCGTGTCGGCGCGGAGGGAGCGGCGGGCGTCGAAAAACTCGATCCCGAGTCGCGGGCTCTCGTCCCGGAATCACTCCATCCGAACACCGACGCGTACTGGCGTCGAGCGGACAATGCGATGCGCGGACACGCCGGCGCGATGCGCGCGGCGGACCGGTTGTATTCCACGCAGTCGCTCTGGGACAACGCCATGGGCGAAACGTGCGCGAAGGCGCTCGACCGATTCCCCGGCCATGGCGTCTTGCATGTGAACGGCGACTTCCATTCGACCTACTGGGATGGAACGGTCCATCAACTGAGACTCCGCAAGCCCCAAGCGTCCATTCGGACGGTTTCCGTGGTTCCTGTGACGCGCATCGCCACGGCGCGATGGGAAGGCCCGGCCGTCGCCGACTATGTCGTGTTCGCCGAGTCGCGGGCGAGCGACATCGACGACGGGAAGTACACGGTGCGATCGGGCCGTGAAGTCGAGTACCTGCTGCACATGCCGTCGAGCCCGCCCGATGCGCGCGTTCCGCTCGCCATCGTGCTCGTCGACGACGGCCTTTCGGCCTCGGACGGAATGGATTATTGGAAAGATCAAATCGGCGACCATGCGGCGATCGCCGTCATCGAGCCACCGCACCGGGAGACGCAGGAGGACTTGGGCGTGGGCGGCCGCTGGTTCTGGGCCGACTCGTTCGCGTCGGACATCGGGGACATGGTGGGCGCGGTCGAGGAAACGTGGGCGTACCTGATGCGCCATTTTCCGATCGACGGCGACCGCGTCGTGGTCGTCGGGGAAGGAGGCGGGGCGACGGTGGCCGTTTCCGTGGGCCTGTTGACGGGCCGGATCGACGCCGCGGCACTCGGCCACGCGCCTCGCCAATTCGCGAAGCTCAAGGACTTCCCGCTGCCGCTCCCCGAATATTGGGGCGACGAACGGCCTCCGCGCCGATCGATCGAAGTGTGGATCCAGGGCGACGATGCTCCGTGGTGGGACGCCGAACGCAAGGCGTACATCGACGTCGGTGTGCCGACCGAGTTCCGCACCGTCGATGCCGATCCGTGGAAGGGCGGCGCCGAGTGGCTCGGCGCCGTCCGAGATCGGCTGGGCCTCCCGTCCCCCGAGCCTCGATCGGCGCGCGGCTACTGGCTCGTCGACGACCGATCGCCCCGCGCGCGGCACTGGGCTCGGATGCAGGCGATGTGGGCCGGCGCGCGATCCGACCTCGATGTCGTCGCGACGACCGCGCGGCCCGCCGATGCGTCGGCGATCGCGCTGACGGGCGAACCGCAACCCGAACGGTTGGCGCGGCCCGGAGCATTGCCTCGCTGTCCCGGCCCGTTCGGCGGCACGACGGTGCTCATCGTGCCGCCCGAAACGCCGGCGAACGTCGTCGAGGATTGGCTTGCCTTGGAACGCGATGATCCGCTCGCCAAACAAAGCCGATTCCACCGCCTGCGCGTCGCGACGTCGGACGGCCCGCTCGCGCCGCCGAGCGTGCTCGCGAAACTGCAATCGGAAAACCGCAAGAACATCCTGCTCGTGCCCGCGACGTTTCACGCGTCGCCCGATTGGCTGAGGGACCTTCGACGGGATCTCGACGCCTTCGAAAACCAGATGACCCTGCAATGGCTTCCCGGTCTCGGCGGTTCGAAGGACGCCTTCGCCGAGCCGGACGGCGGTCCGTCCGATTCGCCCGTTCGCCATTCGGTCAAGGTCTCGCTCGAACCGTCGGCACACCGGTTGATGGTCGAGGACCGAATCCGACTGCCTTCGTCGCTCCGCGCGGCGGGCACGCCTTTCACGCTCCATGCGGCGCTGGCGATCGAGTCAAGCGATCCGCCGGTCGCGCGCGACGCAACCGTCGCGGCGGGCTCGACCGCCACCTATCGGCTTGCCGGCGACGCGGCCGACGGAACGCTGACCATCCGTTTCGCCGGCGTCGTCGACCACGGCCTGTCCGATCCCAAAGAGGAGTACACCCGAGGCTTCCGGGAAACGCTCGGCCAAATCGGCGACCAAGGCGTCTATCTCGACGGTCGCAGCACGTGGGTGCCCACGTTCGGCGATCGTCTGATCCAATTCTCGCTCGAAGCGCCCGTTCCTCCCCAATGGCATCTGATCAGTCAGGGAAAGGGCACATCGCGCGGCGACGACGGCATGGCTCGATGGGAATCGGAAGGGCCGATGGAGGACATCTATCTCGTTGGCGGTCCGCTCCATCGCGAGACCGAGTCGGCGGGAACGGTCGAACTGGGCGTCTACCTGCGCGCGCCCGATCCGACCCTGGCGCAAAAATACCTGGATACGGGTTCCCGCTACATCGAGATGTACCGCGGACTGATCGGCCCCTATCCCTACGCCAAGTTCGCGCTCGTGGAGAATTCCTGGGAAACCGGTTATGGGATGCCGTCCTTCACGCTGCTCGGACCGCAAGTCATCCGGTTCCCCTTCATCCTGCATTCGTCGTATCCGCATGAAATCCTGCACAACTGGTGGGGCAACTCGGTCTTCGTCGATGTCTCGAAGGGGAATTGGTGCGAGGGCCTGACGGCGTACCTCGCCGATCATCTGGTCCAGGAGCAGCGGGGAGCGGGAGCCGAGTACCGGCGCAACACGCTGCAGAAATACCGCGACTATGTGCGAGAGGGTCGCGACTTCCCGCTCGTCGAGTTCCGGTCCCGCCACAGCGCGGCGACCGAGGCGGTCGGCTACGGAAAGTCGTTGATGCTTTTCCACATGATCCGCCGCGAGATCGGCGATGAACCGTTCAAGAAGGGGCTCGCCGCGTTCTACGCGAAACACCGCGGCGCGCGGGCGACGTTCGACGACTTGCGGCGTGCCTGGGAGGAAACGCACGGGCAGACTCTCGATCCCGTCGTTACGCAGTGGGTCCATCGCACGGGCGCTCCGAAACTGGCGTTGCGCGGCATCGAGGCGCGCCCGAGCGGCGGACGATTCGAAGTATCGGGCACGTTGCTGCAGGTGCAGGACGGCGAACCCTTCCGGCTGCGCGTACCGATCGTCATCACGGGTGCCGGAGATCCGGCGGAAACGGTTGTCGTTTCGGACGGCCGCGAATCGGCCTGGCGCGTGGAAGTCGACGCGCGGCCGAGCCGTATCGCCGTGGATCCGGCATTCGACCTGTTTCGCCATCTCGATCCGCGCGAAACGCCGCCCTCGATCGGCCAGATCTTCGGCGACCCGCGGGCACTCGCCGTTCTTCCGTCCGCGGAAGGCGCAAGCGAACTCGCCCTGTGGAACGAGGTCGTCGAGGCATGGCGCAGCGATGAGCATGCGATCGAGACGGCGCTGGACAAGGATCTCGTCGAACTTCCCCCCGATCGCAACGTGTGGGTCCTGGGTCGAACAAACCGATTCGCGGGTGATGTGCTTCGCGATCTCGATTCCGTTCGCTTGGATGGCGACGGAGCTTCGATCCGAATCGAGGGTGAGCGTGTTCCGTTCGCCGGGCATTCGACCGTCGTGATGCGCCGCCATCCCGGGAGCGACGAGCGGGCGATCGGCTGGATCACGATCGATCCGCGCGAGGCGGCTGCCGGGCTCGCCCGCAAACTGCCGCACTACGGCAAGTACTCGTACCTCGCGTTTGAAGGGGTCGAGCCGACCAACACGGTCAAGGGTCAGCACGCGCCGACGGGGTCTCCCATGGTCGTCGACCTGCCGGGCACTCGGGACGCGAACACGGTCCGGCAACCGGCCCCGCGCGCCGCGCTCGCCGAACTCCCTCCCGCGTTCGCCGGCAAGGCGCTGCGCGACCATGTCGAATGGCTCGCTTCGCCCGAACGCGAGGGACGCGGGCTGGGTTCGAACGGGCTGCGCGACGCATCCGAATACATCGCGCGCGCGATGAAGGAGGCCGGGCTCGAACCGGCCGGCGATCAAGGCACGTTTTTTCAGACGTTTGTCGTCGAGCAAGGTCCGAAGGGAGCGCCCGTTGAGTGCCGGAATGTCGTCGGCGTCCTTCGCGGGGCGCGGAGCGAGTGGGCTTCGCAGTCGGTCGTGATCGGCGCGCACTTCGACCATTTGGGCCTTGGATGGCCCGATGTGCACGCCGGAGACGAGGGAAAAGTCCATCCGGGCGCGGACGACAACGCGAGCGGCGTCGCCATTCTGCTCGAAATGGCCCGTGTGCTCGCCGAGGAACGCGGAGCCCCCCGCAACATCGTTTTCGCCGCGTTCTCCGCCGAGGAATGCGGCCGTTGGGGATCCAAGCACTACGCGCAACACCCGCCGTTCCCGCTCGAGGAACTCCGCGCCGTGGTCAATGTCGATACGGTCGGCCGCCTCCATGAAGGACCGATCCAGGTCTTGGGGACGGGTTCCGCCGAGGAATGGCAACATGTTTTCCGCGGCTGCACGTTCGTCACGGGGATCCCGAGCAAGAACATCGCGGAAGGCGCGGAGGGTTCGGATCAAGCGAGCTTTCTGGAAAAGGGCATTCCCGCTGTGCAGATCTTCTCGGGCGCGAATGCCGACTATCACCGGCCGACCGATACGACGGACAAAATCGACACGGCGGGCATGGTCAGGATCGCCACATTCCTCAAGGAGGCCGTGGCCTACATCGCCGAACGCGAACCGCCGCTCACCGTCCGCATCGCGGGCCATGCGTCGTCCACCGGGCCCGCATCGGAAGGCACGGGCCGGCGCGTCGTCTTTGGCGCGGTTCCCGCGTTCGACTTCCAAGGACCGGGTGTCCGATTCGAGTCGCTTGTCGCGGATTCACCCGCCGCGCGGGCCGGTTTGCGGGCCGGCGATGTCCTTGTGCGACTCGATCAACGGCCGATCGCCGACCTGCGCGCGTTTTCCGATATGCTGAAAGGGTTGGAACCCGGGCAATCGGTCGTCGCAACAATCGTTCGAGCCGGTCAGTCGATCGAATTCCGGGTCGTCGTGGAAAAACGCTGACCGCCCACTTGGCCCGCCGCGCGCCATCCGATCCCCAGGTGTGCCCGGTCTCGATCACCGGGCCGTCCAATTCGGAATCGACTGTGCGCGGAATCGACTGTGCGCGCAGCCACGGGTCCCGAGCATGGCGGTGAGCGACGGAAAGCCCGCCCGCGCCTCAGGGCGCCGAGAAGTCGGTCGCGGGGACAAGCGGAGCGATCCGGTCGTGAGGTTCGAGCTCCTCGCGGAGCACCAGCACATCGGGCGGCGCATCGATTCCCAGCCGCACCTTGTCGCCGGCGACCCGCACCACCGTCACGATGATCGAGTCGCCCAGCCGAATCCGTTCCGTTTCCTTGCGCGAAAGTACGAGCATCCCAGCTACCTCCATGTGATATTGCGATGACCAGGAACGTGAACAGTTGTACACAATCGCCGCCGCGTGTCAAGCGGGCTTTGTGATCATTTGTCCAGGTGTTTCTTCGTGCTCCGTGTCGAACGGCTGAGAACGCCGGCCTTCCGCCCGCATGCCGTTCGGTAGCCGTCGGTCGCGAAACGAGGGATCGGCGTACGGCATGCCCGATTCGCTCGGCGATCAGGCGGTCGTCGCCGTCAGGCTCGTGTCGGCGGTCAACTGCGTTCGGTGTTGCCGCTGACCGTTCGAGCCGTAAAACAGGATCGTATTCCGATCGGTCTCCCAGATGGCCGTGAGTTTCACACTGCGCGGGCCGTGCATGCAAAAGTAGATGCCGCACGCCGTTCCCCCGCGCAGTAGGATCCGTTCCGTCATGCGGAACGCGCCGACCTCCAGTTCATTCCGCTCACAAATCGTCATTTCGATGTAGGACCGTAAACTCCGCAAATCCGTAATGCGTGCGACGTCCGCCGGCATGGTGTGCGATCGCTCCTCGGATGATGGTCGCACGTTCCCCGCGAATCCGCGCGGCTCGTGCGGGAAGGATGGGAAAGATATCATCAGGAGTAACTATCGGCAGAGTGGGCGGAATAACTTGCCGTGAAAAAAAGGGCAAAACAGGCGCGCTTTGGCGGCGAGCCGGGATGTACGGCTGGAACGAGCGCCCGGACGCGAGTACCATGGCGAATCGCTCGCAAGCGATACGGGGCGACACCGCTCACTCGATCCGCGCGCCGCCCTGTTCTTGCCGTCGATGGGATTCACCCGGCTGGAGGTCATGCCATGTCCTGTTCGCGACATCGAGCTTTGTTCAGGGACTGCGTTGGGTTTGTTGCGTCCTGCGCATGGATCGCGGCGACCTTGCTGGGGAATCGGGTGACCGCCGAGGACGGCCGCTTGACGCTCGAACAAGATGACAAGGGAATCACAGTGAGAGTCGGAGACGGCCTGTTCGCCCGGTATTGGGCTCAATCGGGCACGAAACCGATCTTGTGGCCGTTGATCGGACCGACGGGCAAGGAAATGACCCGCTCGTATCCGATGCGCGACGTGCCTGGCGAGAAACGGGACCACATACATCAGCGGTCGTGCTGGTTCACGCACGGGGAGGTCAATGGCCTGAGTTTTTGGGACGAGCAAAACCGGCATGGGACGATCGCGCATCGCGAGTACACCAAGGCGACCGCGGAAGGGAATCATGCGATCCTAGCGGCCCGCTCCGATTGGCTCGACATGGAGGGCAAGCGTGTTTGCGAGGAGCACCGGACGATGGTGTTTGGCGCGGACGGGCGAACTCGATGGGTTGATTTCGATTTCGAGCTCCGCGCGACCGACGGCGATCTGGTTTTCGGCGATACGAAGGAAGGATCGTTCGGAGTCCGGGTCGCCGGGTCGATGGAAGTCGACGCCAAGAAAGGCGGTCGAATCGTGACCAGTGAGGGACTTGCCGACGGCGCGGCTTGGGGCAAGCGCGCCGCGTGGGTCGACTACCAGGGGCCCGTCGACGGGGAAACCGTGGGGCTCGCCATCTTGAACCACCCTTCGAGCTTTCGGTATCCGACC
Source organism: Planctomycetota bacterium (assembly GCA_016872725.1). Classification (GTDB taxonomy): domain Bacteria; phylum Planctomycetota; class Planctomycetia; order Pirellulales; family Pirellulaceae; genus VGZC01. The sequence continues at coordinate 36,218 of VGZC01000045.1, read as the reverse complement.
TATTGGCACGTACGCACGTACGGGTTGTTTGCCGCCAATCCGTTCGGCTTGCGCGACTTCCTTCAGGATCCCAAGGCCGACGGTTCCCACACCGTCGCGAAGGGCGGACACCTGCGGCTCTATTACCGAGTCATCCTGCATGCGGGCGACGCCGCTCAGGGCGGAATCGCCGAGGCATTTGAAGCCTATTGCAAGGAATCCAAGGCGCCATGACGGCGATTCGCGCGGCGCGCGGTCGCGGTTCCCGTTGAAAGGGACGGCCTATTTGGAGGCTACGGCGGGGACGCCAAGATACTGATCGATGGTGACCGAATTGAATTCGGCGATCTGATCGCCGGCCTCGCGGATCCGCCGCTGATCCTGTTCGGAAAGGATCCAGTTCGCCAAGTGATGGGTGCGCGCGGTGATCTTTTTCGGCGGGAAGATATTGGCGACCGTCACGGTTCGCTCGATGTCTTCCGGGATCTCGCCGTGTTCCGCCAGGACCTTGTTGAGTTGGAGGCGACCGTAGGGCGGCAGGTTGCCCGGCCGGACGGCGGAGATCTGGGCATAGGCGTCGGCGAAGACCCGATATCGATCGACGGCTTCGGCGTATTTGGGCCGGATCCCCTTGGCGCGATAAGTCAACTTGTCACTCGTCAGATCGTGTCGACCCTCTTCCTCATCGAACGAATAGGTGAGATCGGGCTGAAAAAAGGCCTGGTCGCGATCCCCGGCTCGTCGCCGCAGCTCCTGGTTGAACGCATCGATCTCCGATGTCGTGATCTCGGTCTTCATTTTCCGCGCGACGTCAAGCAGGATGAATCGGCCTCGGGCCATGTCGAAGACCGTGATCTCGCGCGGTTCGGACAGTCGAAAGTCGTAAATCGTGTTGCCGTAGAAAATCGTCAGGAACTCGGCGGCCGGCTCCTTCGCGCCCGGCGCGAACACGTCGGTTTCCACTCGAAAGTCCTGCGCGCGGACAGCGCTCGCCGCGCACATCAGGACCATGCTGATCCACCGGACTCGTCGATCGGCTCGCATGATCACCACCTCCCTGTGGATCGCGGTCTCGTCGTCGGATGCCGATCGCCGTCAGCAGGCCGACCGATTCGGGCCCGTGCGGTTCGTGCTCGGACGTATTGGCGGGAGGCGTCGCGGGCCGGTCCGCCCCAGGGCGAAGAGGATAGCCGGGAACTCCCGATCCGTCCAGATCAACCGATCGACGATCTGGATGTCGGGCGCATGTCGGGCGCATGTCGCGAGTTGCGCATTGATCTTGGCCCCAATGGCAGAAGGGGGGTAAACTTGGTGGTGGCAGGGCATGTCGTGGTTCGAATTTCTCAGTCTCCGGGTAGGCTCATTATAGCGTCCTTCCGGCGGATCATCACCGAAAACCCTTCGGCGGTCAGCCTTCCGATGGGCGGCCCGAAAGATACTCGACCAATCGCTCGAATTCGTCGTGTCCACTGAAATGGACAATGACGCGCCCTTTTCCCTGCGCGTTCGCCCGGATCTCGACCTTCGTTCCGATGGCCATGCGCAATTGGCGTTCGAGGGCCGCCACATGTTCGCTCTTGAGCCGCCGTTTCATCGAGGAACGCGACTGGGGCGCTCCGTCCTCCTGCGCGATCCGCTCGGCCACCAGACGCTCGGTGTCGCGCACACTCCAGCCATCCTGCTGGATCTTGCGACAAAACTCGATCTGAAGCCGCTCGTCGCCCAGAGGCAACAACGACCGCGCGTGGCCGGCCGAAAGGGTTTCCGCGCTGATCGCTTCGAGAATCTCGGCCGGCAACTCCAAGAGGCGAATCATGTTCGCGATCGACGACCGGTCGATCTTGAGTCGCCGCGCCAGGTCCTCCTGCGTGCACTGATGCTGGTCCAAATAGCGTTTGAACGAAAGGGCCTTCTCGACGGCATTCAAGTCCTTCCGCTGCAGGTTCTCGACGATCGCCAGTTCGGCGACGAGCCGGTCGTCGGCTTCGCGCAGCCTCGCGGGCACGGTCGTCCACCCCGCGTGGATCGCCGCCCGCAACCGCCGCTCGCCGGAAATGAGCTGATACCGATCGCCGACCCGGCGCACGAGCACGGGCTGGAGCATCTCGTGGGCTTTGAGGCTCTCGGCGAGCGACGCGATCTCCTCTTCCCGAAACGTCCGCCTCGGTTGGAACGGATTGTCGTCGATCTCATACACATTCAGATGGAGCAGCACGTCGTTCGGGTCGTCGGCAACGGGTTCGTCGTCGATCGCCGCGGGATGCACCTTCAATCGAGGCCGGTCCGCGGCCGCGCCGGCCTGCGACGCCGCCGCACCGGAGGCCAGGTCGGCCGCCAGCGGTCCAAATCCGTCGTCCATCGGCGTGCCCAGCAGGGCGGCCAACCCGCGTCCCAGTCGCCTATCCTTCGTCACGGTTCAACACCTCCATGCATAGTTCCACGTACGCCCGAGCACCTCGTGTCCTCGGGCCATAGTCCAGCACCGACATCCCGTGGCTCGGCGCTTCGGCCACCGCCACGTCCCTCGGAACGACCGTTTCGAACGCGATTTCCCCAAAAAACTCCCGCACCTCCCGCTCGACCTCGCGTGTCAGTTCGAGCCGTTCGTCGTACATCGTCATCAGGATGCCGCCGAACTCCAATCGGCCCGGCTCGACGCGCATGACCTCCCGGATCACGTGGATCATCTGCGTCAGGCCTTCCATGGCGAAATACTCGCACTGGATCGGCATCAATACCTCATCCGCGGCCGACAGGGCGGCTCGCGTAAGGCCGCCCAGTGATGGTGGACAATCGATCAGCACCTCGTCAAACACGCTCGACGCCTCTTCGAGCCGCCGTCGCAAGACTCGCATATCCTCCGCGCTCCACCGCATCAACATCTCGATCGCGTTCCATTCACGGCACCCCGGAACGAGCGACAGGCCGGGCACGCGCGTCGCGCGGATCGCCTCCGGAAGCCGGCCTTCGCGGACAAATGGGTGATCGGAAGCAGGACTTTCTCCCATTCCGGAGGTCGCGTTGCACTGCGGGTCGAGGTCGACGACGAGCGTCCGGTATCCGGCCTTCGCGAACCCGGCCGCCAGGTTGATGCACGTGGTTGTCTTGCCGACTCCGCCTTTCTGATTGGCAACGCACAACGTCCGAACCACGGCGCCCGCCTCCATGCCCCGCCGCCCCGCTCCGCGCGGCGGCGGATTGTAACCACGATGCCCCGAATGCGAAAAGAGGAATTCCCGCTCCACCCTCTCCCTCGCCATCCCGCTCATGCGCGCCATCGTGCGCGTGGTACACGCACGGCGATCCGCGCTTCACACCACACGGTGGGTTACGGAACCCCCCGCTGGTTACACGTGGAACTCATTGCCTACCCAGCCCGAATCCCCACCGCGAACCCGTTCCACGTGAAACTCGGCAAGATCGGCGGTCTAGGGTTCCAGAGAGTGCAGGACCAGCCCGCTGAGCAGCTTTGGGTAGAAATAGGTGCTCTTCGCCGGCATCCGCTCGCCAGCCACGCTGACCGATCGGATATGTTCGATGGTGGCGGGCATCACCAGCGCGGCGAGCGAGTAATGCGAGCCGGTTGACGGGTCGCCGTCACGCAGCCCGGCCACGACTTCGTCCACCTGGTGGACATACTCGGGGCGTGGAACGTCCCTCGTTTCGAAGAGCCTCTCGATTACCAGTCGATGGAGGATGGCGACGCCCAATCCTCGCCAGGCGTCACCATGTTCGGAAGCGACCTCGGCCATCCGACGTTCGCCTTCCCGGGTGATTCGCACGCGCAGCCAGCGCCGGTCGAGGCCCGAATAGAGGGCCAGCTCACCCTGAACGCCGTCGGCTTCGATCGCCTCCCAAAGCGATCGGCCACCCTCGGGGCCCTCGGCCGTTCCGACCGGCGCGAAACACGGGCTCAGCCGATTCCGCAGTTCCTCCACGCCGATCGGCGGCAGACCTCGGAAGAGTCGGTGGGTCGGGAGCACAACCATGCCCGAATCGCTCATGCTCACGAGCATTGTCAGCACGAAGTTCGCCGGATGGATTCGATCGAGGGGGCGTTGGGCGGCGAGCGTATCGCGGTAGTTGAGTGCCGTTTCGTAGCGGTGGTGTCCGTCGGCGATGAAGAGCGGTTTATCGCCGACGAGTTGCGAGAGGCCGGCGATGCGATGGACGTCGGCGACGGGCCACATGCGATGGACGACGCCAAGATGGTCCACGGCTTCGAGCGGAGGCGCGCCTCCGATGGCGTCGTCCAGGAGCTGTTCCGCGCGGCGCTGGGGATCGGGATAGAGCCCAAAGATCGGACTCAGGTTCGTCTTGCAGGCCTGGGTGAGTTTGAGCCGATCGGCCTTGGGCGACGCGAGCGTCTCCTCGTGCGGAAAGACACGGCCCGACCCGAACGGTTCGATTCGGACGCGGGCCATGAATCCCCGCCGAGTCAACTCGCGATCGCCGGCGCGGAACGACTGGTAATAAACGTAGATCGACGCGTTCCCGTCGACGCGCAGAACGCCCTCCGAACGCCAATTCCTCAGGAAACGAGCGGCCCGCGTGTACCGGTTGTTCGCGTCGTCGTCACCCGGCTCAGGCCGGTTCAGGATGAGCCGGATGACATTGGCGGGATGCCGCTTGTAGAGCGCGTCTTGCCGATCGGCGTCGATCACATCGTAGGGCGGCGCGACCACATCGCCGAGCGCGCCGACATGTCCGAGATCGTACCGCAATCCCCGGAACGCCTGGATCTCCGGCATGGACTCGCTACTCCGTTATCGAAGGCATCGCATTGTTTCGAGCGCCCGCCGTCCCGAGCCTGGCATGGAGCACCGCTCGGCCCACACCGCAATCCATCAATACCGATACGCGTCGGGCTTGTACGGACCTTCGACGGATACGCCGATGTAATCCGCTTGCTCGGGAGTGAGCTGGGTGAGCTTCACGCCGAGCTTCTCGAGGTGAAGGCGGGCGACTTCCTCGTCCAATTTCTTGGGCAACACATGCAGGCCGACGTCGAACTCCTCGGTCCAAAGGGCGATTTGGGCCAGGACCTGGTTGGTGAACGACGAGGACATGACGAACGAGGGATGCCCCGAGGCGCAGCCGAGATTGACAAGACGTCCTTGGGCGAGCAAGAGGAGCGAGCGGCCGTTCGGGAATGTGTACCGATCGACCTGCGGCTTGATTTCCTGACGCTTCAGGTCCTTGCGGCCGTTGAGCCAGGCGACGTCGATTTCGAGGTCGAAGTGGCCGATGTTGCAAAGGATCGCATCGTTCGGCATCCGCTCCATGTGTTCGCCGCGGATGATATTCCTGTTGCCGGTCGCCGTGACGAAGAGGTTTCCCCGCGGCGCGGCCTCTTCCATGGTCGTCACCTCGTATCCTTCCATGGCCGCCTGAAGGGCGATGATCGGATCGATCTCGGTGACAATGACCCTTGCCCCGAAGCGCGAGAGGGCTTGCGCGCAGCCCTTGCCGACGTCGCCGTACCCGCAGACGACGGCCGTCTTGCCCGCGATCATGACGTCGGTCGCACGCTTGATTCCGTCCAGAAGCGATTCCCGGCATCCATAGAGATTGTCGAACTTGCTCTTGGTCACCGAGTCGTTCACGTTCATCGCGGGGATCTTGAGCGCGCCGGTCTTGACCATTTTCCGGAGTTGCTTGACGCCGGTCGTGGTTTCCTCGGAAAGCCCTCGGATTCCGGGAAGGAGTTCGGGGTACCTGTCGTGCACGAGGGCCGTCAAGTCGCCGCCGTCGTCGAGGATCATATTGAGCGGTTCGCCGTTCGGAAAGACGAGCGTTTGCTCGATGCACCAGTAGTATTCCTCCTCGGTCTCGCCTTTCCACGCGTAGACCGGAACGCCCGTGTCGGCGATCGCGGCGGCGGCCTGATCCTGCGTCGAGTAGATATTGCAACTGCTCCATTGGACCTCGGCGCCGAGCTGCGCCAACGTTTCAATCAACACGGCCGTTTCGATGGTCATATGGAGGCAGCCGGCGATCCGAGCTCCGTTGAGCGGCTTGGACACGCCGTATTTCCGGCGGAGGGCCATGAGGCCGGGCATTTCGTTTTCCGCCAGCATGATTTCGCGCCGTCCCCAAGGGGCCAGTGCGATATCGCGAACCTTGTAGGGGAGTTTTTTCTGCGATACGACTTCGGCGGGAGCCACGAGTGATCTCCTCATGCTGTTCAGAAGTTCATGAACGAAACGCAGCTTGGTCCCAGTATGACGATGACCGTGCGAACGGGCAAGCGGCGGGATCGACGCTTCGAACGTCCGATCCGTCGGCCGCGGCGGAGCGGCCTCCTTCGCCACGATCCGCCTCATTCGGACAACGTCCCGAACGCGCTTCGCGCGGCCCGGACGAACGCTCGCATCGCATCCGAATCCTTGTTGCCCGGAGCCGACTCGACGCCGCTCGCCGTATCCACGGCGTGGGGTTTCGCCATTTGAACGGCGACGGCGACATTCGCGGGAGTCAGGCCCCCGGCCAAGATCCACGGGACGCGGCCCCAGGCGCCGCTCGGCGCGCCAAGCTCGTTCCAAGCCAATGACCGCCCGGATCCGCCAAAGAGCCGATCGTGGTGGAAGTCGGCCAGAAGGCCGGCGAGGTTCCCGGGAGGCATCGTTCCGATCGTCCGCTCGACCGCGTCCATCAGTGACTCGCCGTCGCGCACGCGAACGGCTCGGATCACCGACAGTGGGGCCAGTTCGGCGATCCGTTCGGCGTCTTCGTCGCCGTGGAGCTGCACGTGGTTGAGGCCGGCGCGCCGAGCGACGCGCCGAATCCGGTCCGGTTCGTCGTTCACAAAAACGCCGACCCATTCGAGGAAGTCGCCGGGCACCGCGCGCCGCATGGCCTCGGCGGCTGCCTCGTCAATCGACCGGGGGCTTGGCGCGTGGAAGTTGAGACCGATGGCGTCGACACCCGCGTCGCGGGCGGCGATCGCGTCGGCCGCACCGCGGATTCCGCAGACCTTGATCCGAAACACGGGCGACTCCGGGAAACAGGCGGCGCAATTGGGAAAACGGGGGTGCGCGGCGTCGCCGGAGCGTTCGCGTCCCGCCTTGATGATAGGCGACCGAGATCGAGGCAAGAAGGCGGGCGATACGATCGAGTCGGCCACGGGCCCGCGATCCAGGATGAAGGCCATACACCGGCGCAGCCGATGTAAACGAATGCGGACGAAAACGCGCGCGCCGGCCGCGGCGCGCCGAACGGCCCACGCCGGGTCGGATCATAGCCCGACAAGGAAAGGGTGGCTCGCCGAAATGCGAGCGCGCATCGCATGGACGTCGACCAAGAGGTTCGGCCCGCGAACGAACGGCCCGTTTGGAACGCGGCCGCGCTGGTCCTCGTCACGTGCGGCATGGCCATCTCCGTGCTCGCCGTCGGCTGGCCCGGCCCGATCGCGGAATGCGGCCTTCGAACCACGCTTTCCTTTGAATGGGCCGGCGCATCGATCGACGCGTCGGGGGAACGGGCGGTCCGCGAACTCGGCGCGGCGCACGCGTCCGCCCGCGGACTTTCAACCGGCATGATCGTGGAAATCGAGCGTGCCGAGAAGCAACTTCGCGTCCATCTTTCCATGACGAGCCGATCGCCTCGACGCGACCTTCGCGCACTCGAACGATGCGCCGCCGGGCTTTCGGGCGCCATCCCCGCGCGGCTGGCCGACCTCTGGCTCCGCGCGGATCGCGATCGGCGAACGACGCTCACCACCCAAGCGCTCGCCGACGTGCGCGCCCGCGCCGATGCGTACGCCGCGGCCGTTGAAGCCGCGATGAACCACCAGTCGCTCTTGGTCGCGAGGACCCGCTTGGAACCGACCTATCCGGTGTCGACTCGGATTCCGCCGTCGACGCCCGTCAATCCCCGCTGGCTCGCCGTTTCACGGGAACTCGACGCGGCCCGCGGACAACTCGCCGATTGCCTGGAGCAGTTCACGAGCCGCCATCCGAACGTCGAGAAGGCTCGGCGCAATATCCAGGGACTGAGCGATGCGCTCGACCGGATCCCGATGGTCGAATCCTCATCGATCGAACTCGGCCAACCGTTCCAAGTCGGCGCATCGCCCACGGAGGACGACGACGCGGAGTGGCAACCCCAAGTGGAACTCGACGCGTGGGCGGCCGATCGCGGTGCCGCCGAGCGCGCCGAACAAGACCTGCGCCGATCGCTCGACGCGTTCACGACCGCTGCCGCCGCGTCCGATACGTCCGGCCCGGCGGCGAGCCTGGATTCGCCCGTCGATGCCTTCCGATTGGTCGACACACGGCTGCCGTCGATCGTGGCCCGACAAGGTGGACGGTCTCCCGCGCAATGGCGAATGATCGGCCTGACGGCGCTGGCCGCGGGTTTCCTCGCGCTCGGAATCCGGCAGCGGAGTCGATACCACATCCTCCGCGATCTGAGTCAACTGGGCGCATGGGGCGTTCCGCTCGTCGCGGCCGTTGGTCGGCCGGCGCCCCCTTCGCGGCGCCACGCGGTCGCCGACGTGTGGGGACGGTTCGCGAGGCTCTTCCTGGTCGCCGTGTGCGCCGCCGTCCTGATCGGCTGGATCGTGGATCCTGGATTCGCCGCGAATCTCGTCCACGACCCGCGCATGGCTTTGATCGAGGCGATCGACGGCTCGCTGGATTGGCGGCGGTAGCCGCCGTCACGTCCCCATGGGAAGCGGCCGTTCCCCGCCTTGCCGGGTCGATCCGTTCAAGAAACGGGTTGAAGGCGGCGTTCCCCGCGCGCCGATCAGGAGAATATGCCGGTCCGCGCTCATCGTACGGCCCGCGCCGGTCGTTCGCGCCGCCCAAGGAAGGAACGCATGTACGAGACGTTTTTTGGATTGCGTCGCCGCCCGTTTCCCGCCGTGCCTTCGCCGGACTTCCAGTTCCCGGCGGCGCTCCTCGAACAAGCCTTTTCCACGATGGAGCGGGTCATCGAGCGGGCGGAGGGAATCGGCGTCGTGATCGGTTCCGCGGGAACCGGGAAATCGCTCCTCTGCCGGCGGATCGCCGATCGATTCCGTAAGGATTTCTCCGTCGCCCTGATCTCGAACGCGCGTCTGAACAGCCGACGGGCTCTGCTCCAAAACATCCTTTTTGAGTTGAAGCTGCCGTATCGGGGCTTTGAGGAAGGTGAACTTCGGCTCTCGCTCATCGATTTCCTCGAACCGAACGAGCGGTGCCGCCAGGGGCTCGTGCTGGTGATCGATGAAGCGCACACCATGCCGACGCGGCTGATCGAGGAAGTCCGGTTGATCACGAACCTGGTCCGATCCGGCCAGCCCCGCGTCCGGCTCGTGCTCGCCGGCGACGCGCAGCTCGAAGAACGCATGGCGCATCCCCGACTGGCCTCGTTCCAGCAGCGCATCGTCGGGCGGTGCTATCTCGGTTCGCTCAATCAGACCGAGACGGAACAGTTCGTTCGCCATCAAATCGCGGCGGCGGGCGGTGTGGTCGACGAGCTCTTTTCGAGTGACGCGTATCGGGCCGTCTTCACGGCCACCGACGGGATCCCTCGGCTGATCAACCAAACGTGCGACCACGCGCTGATCCTCGCGTGCGCCGGCGGGATCCGCAAGGTGAGCGGCCAGGGCATCGAGGAAGCATGGGCCGACCTGCAGCGGTTTCCCGCCGCGCGATCGGTGTCCGAAGGGGACGGCGCGTCGATCGTCGAGTTCGGTTTGTTCGAGGACGACGACGAGCCGGTCGTCGTTCCGCCGCTCGGCGCCCTGCCGCGCGCGGCATGCGAACCGGCGGGTCTTTCGAATGATCGGCCGCTCGTTGACGGACCGATCCCCGTATCCGACACCGAAGAGGAACTCCCCGTGACGGACAGCGCGGAAAAGGCGCATGCGCGGGTCGTCGAGGCCACGGTCCACGCGGTGGATCCGTTCGGCGGCCCGTTCGAGGATGAGGAGGTGGTCTTGGATCGGTTCGCGGATTGGCGAACGCTGCCGGCCGTGACGATGCGTTCGGAGCGGCCCGATCCGTCGGCCGACGGCCATGACGAGCCGCGTCCGGGAGAAAAATCGGATGATCGCGCGCGGGGTGGGGCCTCGGAATGCGGCGCGTGCGACGGCGCGTGCGACGGCGCGTGCGACGGCGCGTGCCGGCAACCGGCGGACTCCCCGCGCGGCGCGCCGGAACCGGAATGGGAGCTCGAAGCGTCCGTTCGGGAACTGCGGGACACGGCGGCGGCCGTCTCCGTCGAGACGCCTCGGCCGGGCGCCGAGCTGACGGCCGAGATGCTCGCGATCTGGTCGCAGCCCGTGTTCGCCGGATCGTTCGCGCTCGATGCGAGGCTCGGCCGGAGCGGCGGGACGACGGCCGTCCGCCCCAGGGTGACCGAAAATGGTCAGTGACATGAATATGTCATTCAAGCGGAGCTCCCGCCCGAATCAAGGCGACGAACGAATGTCGGGACACGCGTGGTTCCGCGACTCAATCAACGGACGGCCGCCGAACGGCGGTCCCGTCGCGCGGATCGATGCGCCGCATGCGGCGCCCGCTTCGACGCGTCCGACCGAACGCGCCCGCGCGACGGCGGCCGCCCTCGCGCCGCGGGGCGAGGGCGCCGGGCCCCAAACGCCGTTCCTTCACCCGGCCAACGTCCCTCACCACGCCGCCGAGGACGGCGGAGCGCCGGAATGCCTCGCGTCGCGCGTCGACCGGTGGCTGTCCGCCGACTCGGTCCGGCGGCCCGGCCCGTTCGCTCCCGATCGACCGACGGCGATCCCCAGCGCGTTCGAGCGGGCGACGGCCGATCAATTGGCGAGGGATCCCCTGAGGCGATCCGAATTGGAACGGATCGGCGACCTGTGCTGGAGCGACGGGGCACCGGCGATGCGGCGTGTTCTCTTGATTTCGTTCGCCGACCCGATCGACGTTCCGCGAATCCTCATCGGCGCCTGCCCCGTCTCCCACCACCGGCCGATGACCGTCCTTGTCGACGCCGACTCGAAATGGAAGACGCTCAGCACGCTCGCGCAACTCGATGTCGGACCGGGACTCGGCGATCTGCTCGGCGGCCGAGCGGAGCTCGACGATGTCATCGTGGCCTTGGCGTCGAACGCCTTGCTGATTCCGGCCGGAACGGTTTTGGCGAGCGACCGGTGCTCGACGGTGTCTCCCCTTTCCCAATGGCGGCCGTCCGGCATGATGTTGATCGACGGCGGTGCGTGGCCGGTTCTCGACTTGGCACGCCTCGCGTCGTTCGCGGACCGTGTTTTCGCGGTTGTGCGGGTTGAACGGACGCGGTGGGGGGACCTTCACCAATTGCGACGAGCCCTCGCGTCGCTCGGCCGACGACTCGACGGCTGCATCGCGTCCGGCGGGTTCGAGTAACCTAGGCTATCGCATCGGCGGCGGCCGCGGAGGCCGCGGAGGCCGCGAACGCCGCGCGGTGCCGAAATCGGTGGCTCGAATGGGGAATTCTCTCGGATGACGCGTTATCTGGTGACCGGCGGCGCGGGGTTCATCGGTTCGCATATCGCCGAGGGGCTCGTTCGACGCGGCGACCGTGTTCGCATTTTGGACGACCTGAGCACCGGTAAGCTCGACAACATCGCGGCGTTCCGGGATGCGGTCGAATTCGTCGAGTGCGGCGTGCTCGATCCGCGCGGGGTCCGCTCGGCGATGGAGGGAGTGGACTGTGTCTTCCATCAAGCGGCCCTTGCGTCGGTGCCGCTGAGCGTCGAATGCCCGCTCGATTCCCACGCGGCATGCGCGACAGGGACGCTCGCCGTACTCGACGCGGCCCGGCGCTCGGGAGTCCGGCGCGTCGTCTACGCGTCGTCGAGCAGCCTGTACGGCGATCAACCGAACTCGGCCAAACGCGAAACCGACTTGCCCGCGCCTCTGTCACCCTACGGCGCCGCCAAGCTCTCGGGCGAATACTACTGCCGGGCGGCGTACCACACCTACGGGCTCGAAACGGTCTGCCTGCGCTATTTCAACGTTTTTGGTCCCCGACAGGATCCGGGCAGTCCCTATTCCGCGGTGATCCCGCTCTTTCTCACGGCCATGCTTGGCGGCCGGCAACCGGTCATCTACGGCGACGGAAAGCAATCGCGGGACTTCACGTTCGTCGGGAACGTGGTCGAGGGCAATTTGCGGGCCGCGTCGACGGCCGATGCGGCGGGCCGGTCGTTTAACATCGCCAACGGGCGCGCGACCGACCTCCTGACGCTCGTCGCCAACCTGAATGAACTGCTCGGACTCGACATTCAACCCCAATTCGCGCCGCCTCGCGTCGGGGACATTCGCGATTCGATGGCCGATATCACCTTGGCGCGCCGCGTCCTCGAATACGAACCGCGATACGATTTCCGGGAAGGGCTCGAACGGTCGATACCGTATTATCGCGAATGGCATGAACGGTCGACGGCGGGCGCGTCCGTCAGGTCGTCGCACTGAACGACCGGGCGAACGGAGTCGATCGGCGAAACGGACCGCGCGGGAGGATGGGCCGTGGAGTCAAACGTCGCTTCGCACGACGGGGAGCCGCCGTCCCGGCACCGCGGCGCCGGACTCTTGGTTGTCGTCGCGACCTACAACGAACGCGACAACCTGCCGCGACTCGTCGCCGCGATTCTTGACGTCGCGCCCGAGTCGAGGGTCCTGGTGATCGACGACGCGAGTCCCGACGGAACGGGCGAATGGGCTCGGCGGCGCGCGGTCGACGAGCCGCGTCTGCGGGTCATCGAGAGGCCCGGCAAGATGGGCTTGGGGTCCGCCATCGTCCGCGCCATGCGGATCGCCGTCGACGAAGGTTATGAATCGCTCATCAATCTGGACGGCGATTCGAGCCACGACCCGGCGGTCATCCCCGAGTTGCTGGGCCGATTGCACGGCGGAACGGGAGGCGGCGAGGCCGACCTCGTGATCGGTTCGCGCTATGTCGCGGGAGGCGGCACGCAAGGCTGGCCCGCGCGGCGCAAGTGGATGAGCTTCGCCGTCAATACGCTCGCGAGGAACGCGCTGCGGCTGCCCGTGCGCGATTGCAGCAGCGGCTACCGCTGCTTCCGCGTCGCGTTCCTCAAACGCATCGACCTGAGCACGCTCCGCGCGACGGGCTATGCGTTCCACGAGGAATCCCTCTGGCGGCTCAAGCGGGCGGGCGCCCGCATCGCGGAATGCCCGATCACGTTCGTCGAACGACGTCGAGGCCAGTCGAAAATCAACGCGCGCGAAGCGGCGGCCGCGCTCTTCGGTATGCTCCGATGGGGTTGGCTCGAACGGTGCGAACGAAGGCCGTCCCTACTCGACGACCAACCTCGGCACGAGGGGCCCGATTCCTAGGGTGTCGATTCGGATCCAAGAGAAACGGGGCCCGTTCCTCGGGGCGGGCCGTTGACGCACGCGCCGCGCGGCGCGCCGGAGTGACCTAGGTTTGTGGGCGGCCGCGCGGCGTTTTCCTGGTGGAATCGGGCCGATTCCACCGAAGTTGCGGGAGAATCGGAATGGGCACGAAGAGGCGTCTGGGCATCCTGACATCGGGCGGCGACTGCCCGGGACTCAACGCCGTGATTCGAGGCGCGGTGAAGGCCGCGCACGCGCACGCAATGGAGATCGTTGGGTTCCTTCGCGGATACGAGGGGCTCGCCGATCCCGTGACCTACGTTCCTCTCACGCCGCGCAACACGACCGGCATCCTCTCCCAGGGAGGCACGATTCTCGGTTCGACGAACAAGGGCCGTTTCGCCGCGACCGTGGGAACCTCCAATCGCCAAGAGCTCGACCCCGCTCTCGTCGCCGAAGTGCGAACCACGTGCGAACAACTCCAGCTCGGCGGACTGATCTGCGTCGGAGGCGACGGTTCCCTTGCCGTGGCCCAGCAATTCCACGAGAACGGGATTCCCGTCGTGGGAGTTCCCAAGACGATCGACAACGACTTGTCGGCGACGGCGTTCACGTTCGGATTCGACAGCGCGGTGGCCTGCGCGACCGACGCCCTCGATCGGCTCCACACGACGGCCGCCAGTCATGAACGCGTGATGGTCCTTGAAGTCATGGGCCGCCACGCCGGTTGGATCGCCCTTTACGCGGGTATCGCGGGTGGGGGCGACGTGATCCTGTTGCCCGAGATCCCATGGGATTTTGAAGCGATTTGCGAGAAGATACTCGAACGGGACCAAGCCGGCAAACGGTTCACGCTCGTCGTCGTCGCGGAAGGAGCTCGGCTCCCCGACGGGCGGCTCGTGACCGCCGAATCGACGCAGGATCGCCGTCAGACCCGGTTGGGCGGGATCGGCAATCGGGTCGCCGGCGAAATCGAGGCCCGTTTGAAACGGGAGACGCGCGTCGTCGTGCTCGGCCATTTGCAGCGAGGCGGTCCGCCGAGCACGTTTGATCGGGTCCTGGCGACGCAGTTCGGCGCGCACGCGGTCCGCTTGATACTCGAGGGACGGCTCGGCGAAATGGTCTGCTACCGGCCTCCCCACATCGAGAGCGTACCGATCCTCGACGCCGTGAATCAACTCTCGCGCGTCGATCCCAACGGATCGGCGGTCCAAGCGGCCCGCGCTCTGGGCGTCTGCTTCGGCGACGCGCGCGCGTCGCGCGAGCCCGTATTCGCGCCGCCGGTCGGTGTACCCGTCGCCGCGCCGGCCGCGACGCCGACATGCTTCGCATCGACCTGAGCGCCCGGTGAATACGCGACGGAACGGCCTGTCAGCGTTCCGGGACGGGTTCGGGCATCGGCGCGGAGGCCCAGTCATAAGCCGCTTTCGCGCGGAAATAGTCGGAAACCGATTCGATCTCCAGGAGCGCGGCTTCGATCGCCGCCGATTCCTGCAGGGCGACTCGAAGCAGGTCGCTGTCCCCCGCGTCAAACCGTTTCCGTTCGGCCTCTTCAAGCGCACGCGCCAGGCGCAGATTCTCCCGCGCGCGCTCGATCCGCTCGTAGCCGGTACGAAAGGTCCCGCACGACCCGCACGAAGATGCGGCGCTGCATGATCTCGGCCAAGAAAGCCTGAATCAGTTTCAGGACCCCGGCGAATCCAAGAAGGGTGAACAGGATGAGACACAGCACCAGGAGCGGTTGGATCAGCCGGCCGAACGCGATCGTGTTGACGAGCGATTCGACGGCGATCGGTGTCGCCAGCGCGAGCAGGCCGACCGCTCCCGCGAACACGGCGATCGCGCCGATGTCGGCGAGTTCACATTGGAGAATCAGGCCGAGCCTTCGGATCGGCGAGAGATGCGGCGCGGCGTGCCCGACGTGATCCAAGTCGCTGGAGGGCATCGCGGGTCCGGCGACCGACGCATCCTCGAACGGCATCGCGGCTCGGCCGGCCAACCAGAGCCTGGGTTGGTCCGCGTGATCGCCGCACCGGGCGAGGAAATCGCGGATGCGCATCCACACGGAACGCCCCGCGCCCGCGTCAAGCTCGATCTTCCCGCCTCGCACGCGCAGGATGATGGCCCACCATGTCGCGCCGTTCCAGACAACGGCGGTCGCCCGGACCAGGTTCCGCTCCAGACCCTGGCGCAGACCTCTCGGCGCGAGTTCCCGATGGATCACGCTCAGGCCAAGCCGTCCCGCCGCGTCCTCGAGCACCAGTCTCGGCTCAAGGGGATTCGCCGGGTCATCCGCGGCCGTCAGCGCGGCCTGGATCGCCACCGTATCGCGGACAACGCCCGCCGCCGAAGCGAAACGGCGCAAGACGTCACCCGCCTCCCGCAACCAGACCGGGCGCGTTTGCTCGTTTGAATCGGCATTCGTCGCACCGAGGTCCGCCATCCATCCGCCTCACTCTGTCCGCGATCCGTCTCGTCGACTCCTTCCATAAATCCCGGCCCCCATGCCCATGCGGTGGTGGTCGAATACCGATGGACGTGCGTTCCCTTACCGCAATGGAACGCGACCGGTTTCGTTGGATTGCGACCGAAGCGGATTGCCGACGACCCCGGATCCGATCGGCTCGACCGTCGGCCTCTCCGTCGCGGCCGGCGAAACCAGGGCGCCGCGGCGCGAGGACGTGTGACTTGCCGGTCGGACCGCGAAGTCCGCATCGACGGGCGCCCGATGGGTGACCGACGGATGGCTCGGTGACGGAGGCGCCGTGTCCGACGGTCCCGTCGGCTCGGCCGGCGCCGCCCGTTCGTCGCCCTCGGCGGGCGTCGGGGAGGGCGTCGGGGAGGGAGTCGGAATGCGTTCGGCGGGCAGCCCGACGCCATCGATCCAAGGCTCGCTCGGAATCCCGCCCGTTCCTTGATCGACGGGGCCCCGGCTCACCACCGACGGGCGCGTCCATCCATAATTGAGGTAGTAGCTTGCGTCCCGCTCCCGCGCATGGCCGAGCGCATCCCAGTACGCCTTGTCGGGCCAAGGACCTTCCGCCAACGAAATCCCGTTGAATTCCATCAACGATCCCTTGCGGAAATGCACTTCGGCGATCGACTTGTTGTAATCGTTGAGCGCGCGGTAGAAGTCCAATTGCGATTGGGCGAGGCGGCGCTGCGCGTCGAGCACGATATCGAGGTTCTCCTTGCCCCGTTCGTGGAGCACGGTCGCCGACCGGACATCGGCTTGGGACGCCGCCCAGCGATCGAAATGCGTCACCGTCAGCGAGTAGCGGTACTTGACGTTGCGCCAAGCCGTCGCCAGCAAGTGTACCTGCTGCAATTCCATGTCTTCGAGCTGCGCGTTGGCCCGCGCGACCTGCAACTGGGAATGGCGGATCGCCGCGAGCGGCCTTCGCGCGCCGAATTGAGGCGGCGTGAATTCAAGACCAAGAACGGCCTCCTGGAAATTGCCTCCCGTCAGGCTATCGAACGCCGTCGAACCCGCGTCGGGAAAGTCGATCCCGTTGCGGTCCGCATTGATCAAGTCGTCGCCCACGCCGACCCAGCGATAGAGCAAGTCCGCGTTCAGTCGGGGAAGGAGCTGGTTTCGAGCCGCGATCAGTTCGAGCTCCCGCTGTTTGATGCGCCACTTCTGTTGGCGCAGCTCGGGGCTGCGCACCAGCGACTCCGTCCGCACATCGACCCAGTCGAAATGAACCTCCGCCGCGGTCGGCGCGTCTTTTGGGCGTATCACCCGGCCGTCGGACGCGGCGAGCCCCATCAGCCAGCGCAGGCGGGCCTCCGTCTCGAATAGCTCGTGCTGCGCCGTTTCCAGTTGGGCGCGAAAGAAGAAATATTGTTCGCGGGTCTGCGCTTCCTTCTGCGAACCTTCGACACCCCCTTGGCGCTTCGCGTTCGTGTTGCGCCAGACGATCTGGGCGCTATCCCGGCCGATGCGGGACGTTTCCACCGATCGGTAGGCGAGGCTCAGGTCCCAGTAGGTGTTCTCGATGTCCATCAGAAGGTTGCGGACCGATCCCTCGAAGTCGGCAAGGCTGATGTCTGTGTTGATGCGTGCGAGGACGATCGGAATCCGATTGACCTGCTCGCCTCGTCCTCGCAACAACGGGTATTGGGCCTCGACTTCCAGTTCGGTCTGCCAATCACTCGGCAACGCGCGGCCGATGCCGATCGGGATGTTGTTGTACGTGTACGTGTTCCGGTTGCGCAGGCTGTAGATCGCGCCGCTGGCCGTCTTCTTGGACAATGTGGCGAGCGATTGGCCGCTGTTCTGTTGGAAGAAGACGGGATTGAACGGATTGCCGCCCTGGACGTTGCGCGGACGGTCCGTCGTACTCGAGTTCACACTCGAAAAGAACTGCGCGTCGAATTCCGATAAGGCGTCCTCGGCCCCCTGCTGCGTCGCCTGCGTCTGGAGATCGGTCATGAATAGACTGCCCGTCGACCGATCCACCGCGCGGGGGCCGCCCAACGTGTTCGATTCGGTCAGCGCCGCGTCATACACGGTGTTCGCGGCCGCCGTGCGATTGAGCAGACCGTCGGCGACGCCGAACTGCGTGACGGCTCCCACGCTGCGGATCACTTTGCTGTTTTGCAAGGCGTAGGATATGACCTCCTCGAGCGTCAGGTCCCAGAACTGATCGAACTCGGGGTCCGCGACATTCAAGGGAGGCATCGACTGTTCGGCGTCCGCAAGCCTTGCGCGGTCCACGTCCGGATACTCGATTTCCGTCGCCTGATCGAGATAGTGCGACAGATCGCCGTCGTCGTGCGCGTAGAACGGCTGCGTCGGATGGCAGCCCGTGATGCCGACGAGCCCGATTGCGAGCCACGTCGTCGCCGTCCAGAGTTGCCGAATCATGGGAATTCCCGCGGGTTGGCGTTTCGAGCCGTTCGCATGGGCACGCGTCCATGCGGGTAAGCTCGACCGGAAAACGGGCGCAGCACCGGCGCTCGCCAGTTCCCCGTCTTCGCTATTCCCCCCATGGCCGCACGCACCGCGCGGGCGGAACCGCGAGCGGAACATTCGGCAGCACAGGTATCGGTCGATTCGCCGTCAAACTTTGATTTTTCGCGCAAGTCGCTCTGAATTCCCCAAATTCGCTGAAGGACGGCGAGTCAAGCCTCGCTTGTCGCGCCGTCGCGCGGCTCCCTAATGCGCAATGCGTCCCGACCGCGTGGACTCTCCGTTGCACCGACACGTCCGTCTTTGCCGACGCCCTCGAACCGGAGAAGGAGCCCTTTGCCGCATCGCTTTGAACTCCCAAGCGGTTCGGCCTTTCGGTCCCGGTGCGCGTTCGCACGCCAACTTGCTTGACCAGCCTCTCCCGGCTACGCTCAGGCTCCAGGTGCTGAGAATCCCATCGAAAAGAGTCACCGCACATTTGGCCAGAACATGAAACGAACCCCCCGCTTCCTCGTTGTCGTCGCTCTTGCCTCGCTCCTCGGCGCCCGCGCTCTCGCGGCGGACAAGAAGCCGCTCAAGGTCTTCATCCTTGCAGGGCAGTCGAACATGGAGGGGCACGCGAAGGTGGAGACGTTCGACTACATCGGCGATGACCCGGCGACGGCGCCGATCTTGAAAATGATGCGCGGCGCGGATGGAAAGCCGACCGTGTGCGAGGGCGTGTGGATTTCGTATTTGACCGGCCATTACGACGGCAGTGCGAATTCCGAAGGCACGGGCAAGCTCACCGCGGGCTTCGGCGCGCGGGGCGACCAACCGACCCGGGACGGCGGGAAGATCGGGCCCGAGTTCACGTTCGGGCTCACGATGGACGCCGTGTTCGATGAGCCGGTGCTCATCATCAAGACCGCTTGGGGAGGCAGGAGTCTGCACACGGAGTTTCGTCCGCCGAGCGCGGGGCCGTACGTACTCAATGACTTCCAAAAGAAGCTCTACTACGGCCCGCCCGGCCACGGCGTGCCAAAGGACATGGACGCGTGGCTCGCCGAGAAGAAACGGGAGACCGGCCGGTTTTACCGTTACATGATCGAGCATGTGAAAAGCGTGCTCGCCGACCCGAAGCGCGTTTGCCCCGCATACGATGCGGCCGCCGGCTACGAGATTGCCGGGTTTGTTTGGTTGCAGGGGTTCAACGACATGGTGGACGGCCACGTTTATCCCGCGCACGGCAAGCCCGACCGCTTTGACCGATACGGCGATCTGCTCGCGCACTTCATTCGGGATGTGCGCAGGGACCTCGGCGCGCCGGAAATGCCCTTCGTCATCGGTGTGATGGGTGTGGGCGGGATGAACGCGGACAAGGACAATCTCACGTTCCGCAAGGCGATGGCCGCGCCCGCGTCGCTTCCGGAATTCATCGGCAACGTCGCCGCCGTCGAGACCGCGCCGTTCTGGTCGGAGGAACTCGCGGCCATCGACAAGAAGCACGAGCAGGTGCGGCAGATGGAATATTTTTTGAAATCGAAACACAAAGACCACGCCAACGCCGACGGGCACATGACGACGGAGCAAATCCGCGAGGCGGTGAAGGAACATGAAGACAAACTCATCACCCCCGCCGAGGCCGCGACGTGGAAACGCGGCGCATCCAACGCCGGCTACCACTACCTCGGCTGCGCAAAAACGTTCGCGATGATGGGCACGGCATTCGCCGAGGCGAACCTCAAGCTGATGAAGCGGCAAGAACGAGCGGCCCCGCCATGACCAAGAGCCTGATTCTTCCGTTTGTTGCGGCGCTCGCGGTCTGCGCCAACGCGCGCGGTGGGACGTTTCCCAATATTGTCTATATCCTCGCCGACGACCTCGGCTACGGTGATCTCGGATGCTACAACAAGGACTCCAAGATCCCCACGCCGCATCTCGACAAACTCGCCGTCGAAGGTATGCGATTCACCGACGCGCATTCCCCCGACTCGGTCTGCACGCCCACCCGCTACGCGCTGCTCACGGGCCGCTATGCCTGGAGGACGCGATTGCAGCGCAATGTGTTGGGGCCGTGGGACAGGCCGCTCATCGCGCCGGAACGAATCACGGTGGGAAAACTCCTCCAGCGGCACGGCTACACGACGGCATGCATCGGCAAATGGCACCTCGGCCAGACGTACGCCACCACGGATGGCAAACCACCGATGGGTGGGGCGAAAAACGCGCTCGGAAACGTGGATTTCGGCAGGCCGATCACCGATGGCCCGGTCACGCGGGGCTTTGACCACTACTTCGGCACCATCGTGCCAAACTACCCGCCGTATTGCTTTATTGAAAACGATCGCACGATTGGCATTCCTTCCCTGCCCGCGGATGGCGGCGACTTCAACATCCCCGGACCCATGGTGCCCGGCTGGAAGCTGGAGAACATCCTGCCGGGCCTGGCAAGCCACGCCGTGAATTGGTTGGAGGACGCGGCGAAATCGAAGAAGGCCTTTTTTCTCTACCTGCCGCTCACCTCGCCGCATTACCCGGTCGTGCCATCGCCCGAATTCGTCGGGAAAACCCAAGCGGGTGCCTACGGTGATTTTGTATATCAAACCGACTGGGCCATCGGCCAGGTTCTCGGCGCGCTGGAAAGCAGCGGCTTGGCGGAGAACACGCTCGTCATTTTCACCAGCGACAATGGAGCCGAGGTGACCGGCGAGGTGAAGCCGGGCGTCTACGACCGGGCGCGGCAATTCGGCCACCGCAGCTCCGGCGCATTGCGCGGCGCGAAACGCGATGCATGGGAAGGCGGTCACCGCGTCCCGTTCATTGCCCGCTGGCCGCGCAAGATCAAAGCCGGCGCGGTGAGCGACGAAACCATGTGCCATGTGGATTTCCTCGCCACCGTCGCCGCCATCCTCGGCGCGGAACTGCCCGTCAACGCCGCCGAAGACAGCGTCAACGTCCTGCCCGTGCTGCTTGGGGAAACGCTCTCCACGCCCGTCCGCGAGGCGACCATACATCACAGCGCCCAGGGCAAGTTCGCCATCCGCAAAGGCGACTGGGTTTTCATCGACGCGCCCACCGGCGACGACAATCGGTCCAACGGCGAACCCCGATGGCTCAAGGAGGAACGCGGCTACACGTCCCACCCGCACGCCGGCGAACTCTTCAATCTCCGTGAGGACCCCGCCCAACGTCGCAACCACTATGCCGAAAAGCCCGAACGCGTTAAGGAGCTGAAAGGGCTGTTGGAGAAATACCAGCGCGAGGGTCGCAGCACGCCCGGCCCACCGCAGCCAAACGATGCGGAGATTCGGCCGTTCTCGGCTCAACCAACCCCGCAAAAGCCAACCCCGCAAAAGCCAACCCCGCAAAAGCCGACACGGCAAAAGCCAACACGGCAAGCCAATCGATAGGCGCCGTTTCACGAGGAGCGAGCGATCGAGGACGATCGCGCCACGTAGAACGACACGATACGGCCGTCTCGGATTTTGGCCTTTGTGTCGTGCCGTTCCGTATGGTTCCGTTGCCCCAATACCGTGAACTCCTCTTGTCGGCCGCGGAATCGCACGGAAGCACACGGAATCAAGCGGACGATTCGCGCCGCACCGCGTGAGGATCGGCGGCCCACGCGTATGCGCGAGGTTCGGGCTAGAGGAAGAGGCCCAGGAACCCGCCCTGCGCATCGGTTTCGGACTGCATGCGGGCGAGCCGTTCGCGCGCTCGGTCCAAGTCGCCCGCCGCAATGTACCGATCGAACTCGGCCTGGACCGTTCGCGCTACCGTCCGCCGGAACCAGACGACGATCGGTTCGGTCAGCCAGTCGCAGGTCTCCCGGACCAGTTCGACGATGAGATCCGACCGGACGGCGCGCGTGTCCGAATCGTCGGTCATCACGGTCCCCTCGAACGCGAACTCGATCATGCCGACATCCGGATCGTTCGTCAGACGGTACGCGCACCGCGCGTTGTGGAGATAATACGCGTTGAACGTGCCGTGCGTTACCGCGGCCGACTTGACCCGCCCGCAGAACGCCTGGTACTTCGGGGACGCGTCGATCGGGACATCGAACCGGGGAATGCTGCGAAGCGGCAGGCAATCGAACGTCACGTGGACCGCGCGGCTCATGCGTCCTTGTCCCGAAACGGGAGTTCCGATCGGCGCGGGCGATCATCAATTCGCCGCGGTGCTCGCGGGATCCGGAGGCAGGGTCCAGCCGAGCGAGATCCAACCGGCGTTGGCGTCGAGATGCCCGAGCTTCAGCGGGCCGACTTTATCGTAGCGTCCGCCGAGTTGCAAGCCTTGGCCGTCGAGCTGCGACTTGAAGAGGGCGTCGAATTTCTTCCGCATGAGCGTCTTCACGGCGATCTTCGCGGCGTTTTCGAATCCGCCGCGCGTGTATTCCGCCTGGACTTCGCCGTCGCGCGTCAGGCGGGCGCCTTGGGGCGTCCGTTCGAGTCGGTAGACGGCCCAAATGTCCATCTCGGACGCGACCACTTGCTCGCCCCGCGAGAACTCGCGACCGCGAATCACGACCTTCAACGTCTGATCGCGCACTTCCAATCGAACGGGTTGCGAACGGGGGAACGTGATCGACCATGGGTCCTTCGTGGGATCAATGCGCAGTTCCTCGGGCACTTCGCGCTTGTTCTCTTCGAGGATCCGGACAAGCCGCTCGTCGGTCAGTTTCACGCCGCCGATCGTCGCCTCCGAAAAATTCCCCGCGAACGATTCGTGCAGACGCACGGCCAGGTCGAATCCGGTTCCGATCGGAGGAGGCTCCGAGACGGAACCGAGTTGGAACGCGTTGGCCTGAAGGAGGGTGACGTCGAGCCGATCGGCGGTCGTCGACAACTCGAAACGCTGGGGGAACTCGTTCTTGCGGAGCAGCGGGTTGCGGAACCGCTGGATGAACTGCTCCCGCGCCTCGCTCAACATCGAAGCGACCCGCTCATCCACCTGGCGCCGCACGCGCGATTCCGCCTTGCCGTTCGCGATCGACTCGGCGTCGCCCTGCTGCTGGCCGGCCTTGCGCCACGCGATCTTGCGGACCAGTCGCAATCGATGGCAAATGCCCGTGATGACCGAAGACGTCGCGCACACGGCTTTCGCAGGCGCGTCGTGGATTCCCTCGGAGTCCACGGAAATCCGCTTCGATGCGGCGATCCGCGTTGTGCCCGATGAATGGATCACAACGCCCCGGTTCGTGCCCGTATTGTCGCTGTACGCCGTTCCGTCAAGGTGGATTTCCAGCTCGGCCTTCTCCGCGTTCGGAACGAGGTCGACCTTCACCCGGCCGATCGTGCGGGCCACGCCCACAATCGACGTTCCCAGGATCTCGTCCGTGATCGGGATCGACTCGTCAACCGACTCGTCCGCTCCCGCGCGAATGAACCGTGCGGATACGGAGGTCAAGAGATTCGGTCGAGCCAGCACCTCGCGGTATCGACGCACCAGTTCGGGCGCTTGCCCCGTATCGGCGAGCCAACCGAGCCCGCGACCGATCGCGAGCGCCGACTCGGCGCTCGAAGTCGTCCGGTAATCGGTGAGCGCCGCGATGATCGCTTCGAGCTGCTTGTCGTGTTGTTCGGCGATCGCCGCCGTGTTCGCGACCGCCGCCGCATTCATGAAGTCGTGCAGCGCCGCGCGGAACGTCCGATAGGCCGGTTTCTCGACACCGTTCACGTCGCTGTACAGCTTCTGCAACGCGCCGTTGAGCCGTTCGAGATTGGGTTGTTCCTCCGCGAGTTCCTTCGCGATCACCTCCCATTCCAGATAGACATGCCAGCCGCGGCGAACGGACGGACCACCGCGCGCGAGGAACTGGTCGAGAGCCTTGGCCGCATCCCGAGCGATCCGCTGTTTCCGTACCACATCATCGCGTTTCGGCGGAGCGAACCGGCCAACGTGGCTCTTCGCGATCTCAATCAGCTCGTCAATCGCGATTCCACCCGATCCGGTCGCCTCTTGACCGCGCAGCGCGGGCGAACCTCCGATTCGAGCCGAGACGGAAAACCCCATCGCCAGCAGTACCGAAGCGTACGCCACGGACCGGCCCGCTCGGAATCCCATCATCGGTTCACTCCCTGATGTTCCCGCTCGACTTCCCACTCACCTCGCGCCGCGCCCCCCAAAGGCCTCACGCGTCGCCCCCAAGGTCTCACGCGTCGCCCAAGCCGCTTGCCCAAGTTTGGGTCGTGCTCCCGGCTCGGCCCGCGATCGGCCCCGTTTCCCCGGCGCTCGCCCAAGGAACCCGGCACAATTCGACTATCTTTCCTATTTTCACCAAAAGAGCAAGCCTAGTCGGCGTAGGGATCCGGCCGGTCGCTCCAAAAATGCCGTTCGCATGGGGCGAAGACGGTGGAGGCCCGCCCTGGTCGCCCCGGACGGCGCGCCTGTTTGAAAACCCGAATGTCCACCCTTTCCCGGGCCGCGGAAGGAAAAGACGCCCGGGTCGGCCGTCGGCATGGCACGGGTCGCGCCGTCGTGGAGCGTCCCATTCGCCTGGAAATGTGCTCGACGGACCGGTTTGCGCATGAAGTGACGATGTCCTGTCACTCGAACGCGCCGATCCCTTGGCGGCCCGCCGCAACCGCGAAAACTGGCATCGGGTGGCCGAGTTCCCACGGGTCCGATCGCGGGCCGGCTCGGTCCCTTTCGAAGGTCGCGAATCGAGACAGGGTGGACAATCATGCGAACGGAAATCGCGCCGTGGAATAGAATGCTCCGTCGAATCAGCCGGATCCGAAACCGCGGACGGAATCGGCGGTGTTTGAGCGCGGAATCGCTCGAGCGGCGCGAACTGATGACGGTTGATCCGTCGTTCGCGCTTTGCGATGTGGGCTTGCTCCACGATACGGGGTCGTCCGGTGCCGATCGAATCTCCGCGAACCCCACGATCGCGGGCAATCTGCAAGGGGAATGGACCGGTCTTCGGGCGTTCGTGCAATTCGACCACGACGGCGACGCGAGGCTCGACGGAGAAGTCGAGGTTGAACCGGGCGCAATGACGTTCGCCTACGATCCGAGGGACTCGGAGGCATCGCCGCGGGCTCTGGTTGGACCGATCGACGTCGGCTACCGAGGCGTGCTGCGTGATTCCGGCGGCAACCCGGTCTGGACCGGGGATTGGGCGTCGTTCGTGTTCACCGCCGAACCACCACCCGCCGCGCCGTGGGAGTTCCAGTCGTTGGGTCTCGAAATGGACACCGGATCGTCCGCGTCGGACGGCATCACGACCGTTCCGATCCTTGTGGGTCGGGTTCGCGCAATCGGTTCGAATCCTCCGCTTGGAGGCGGCAATGGCGGATCGGGCGGATCGGGTGGATCGTCGGGCGGCGGGTCCGAGGGCGGTGGCGATCTGAGCGGCTCGGGCGGTGGTTCGGGAAGCGACGGCGGCAGTTCCGGCGGCGACTGGGGAGGCGACGAGCCGGACGGTCCGGCGGGAGGCCGTTCCGCGGGCGGCGACTCGGGAGACTCCGGTTCGACCGGCGGCGCGGGCGACGGGGACTCAGGGGCCGGCACGGGAGGCGCCGGAGGGTTTGGCGATCAAGGCGGCACCCGTACGGGCGGAAGTTCGGGATGGACGGGAAGCCTCGGCGCGCTGGACGAGCGGTTCGTGGCCGGTTCGGAATTGCCGTCCGCCGTCGCGTGGGCGCCGACCGATCGAGCGGCCGTCGAATGGGATACGGACGCGGACGGCGACGTCGACGCGCGCACGTGGCTGCATGGTGAAGCCGCATTCACGTTCGAACCGCGCGGCCTGGAGTATGGTCCCCAAACGATGAACGCCCGCGTGCTGATCTGGGACTCCGAATACGGCGTCGCGCTCGAAAGCGCATGGACGACGATCGCGTGGACGTTGATTCCCGAGCCGGCCGCGCGAGTCGCCGAACTGTCGCTGGCGCGCGACACGGGCGCCGACGAGCACGACGGTGTGACGAGCGACCCGACCATCGAAGGTCGGCTCGACGGCCCGGCGTCCGCGGGCGCGGCGGTCTATTTCGATTGGGACGGCGACGGCGTTTGCGACGCGACGACGAGCGCGGACGGCGACGGACGTTTCGTCCAGCGGCCCCTGGGCCTTCCCGAGGGCGGCCACAGCGTCCATGTGCGGTCGAGCCGTTGGGACGACCGAGCGCAGGCGGACGTTTTCGGCGAATGGGCGGTCTTGGACTTCAACTACGCGCCCGAAATACCGCCCGATGTCGTGGACCTCACGCTGGACGCGTCGAGCCGCGACGGTGGATCTCCGTCGCAAACCCGTGTGTCGCTCGCGGGGCGGATCGAGCAACCGCTGGAAGGAATCGCGGTCGAATTCGACGATGACGGCGACGGTGTTCCCGATGCCTATACGCTCACGGATGCCTCGGGACGGTTCACGCGCGGGGTGAGTTCGGCGCATGCCGGCGCGCGCGCCGTTGCCGTACGCGCCGCGGCGTGGGGCGCATGGGATCGGACCATTCGATCAAGCGACTGGAATTTGTTTTCCTACACGATCACGGCGGCGGATCGACTGAGCGCGAACCTCGCTTCGCTCGGTCTCGCGCGCGATACGGGTGATCGCCCGGACGACCGGGTGACGTCCGATCCGACATTGATGGGTAGGGTGGAAGCGCGAGCCCTTTCGGACGCGAACGAAGTCGGAGCGGTCGTCGAGGATGCGGTCGCGTGGGTTGACGTCGACCGCGATGCGGACGGCGCCGCCGACGACCGGTACGCGGCCGACGGTGACGGCGGCTTCGCCATTCCGATGCGAGACGCCGACCTCGGCCAGCAATCCGTTCGGGTCCGCGCGGCCGCGTGGGATGAGCGGTCCCAAAGCGCCGTCGTCGGCGCGTGGACCGAATTCGCATTCACCTTCGAGGCGGACCGTGTCGCGGCTCCCGCCGTCGCCATGATGCGACTGCTTGCCGATACGGGAACGGACGCGAACGACCGGCGGACCGCCACGACGTGGATAACCGGCCAACTCGACGGTCATGGCCCGCTCGTCGGTTCCTATGACGATACGTTCGTCGAATGGGACCTGAATGCGGACGACGAGCCGGACGGATTCGTTGTTCCCGATGCGACCGGCCGCTTTACCTACCACGCGGCGACCGAAACGCGGGGTCCGGTCTCCGTGCGCGCGCGGGCCGCCCGATTCGACGCGGCGGGCGAACGCTACGTTCTTGGAGATTGGACGGCGCTGGACTTCGTCTATGAGGCACACGCGGACGAGCCGGCCCGAATCGTCGATCCGACCGCGATCGTGTCGGCGGCCGGCGCGCGGATCGTGTCCGGCCGGATCGTCAATGAGGGTACGCTTGCGAATGTACGGATCGAGATCGACGCCGACGGCGACGCGGCGATCGACGCGACCGGAATCACGCGTGAGGACGGACAATTCGAGATCACGCTCCCCGCACCGCTGACTGGCGACTCGGTGGTGCGGATGCGGACGACCGAGGTGAAGCTCACGGGAGAAACGTTGCGCGGCGGATGGACCACGCTCAACGTGCCTCTTTTCGAGCTGGAGGTTCCCGTGGTGCTTCCTTCGGCGGCCGCATCGGATCGGGTTCTGTCCCTGGCATTGTCCCGCGATACGGGCGCGTCATCAACGGATCGCGCCACATCGGACGCGTCCATCGCGGGCGCGATCGACGGCGCCGTTCTCGGTGGACGCATCGTCGAGATCGACCGGGACGGCGACGATGGGGCGGACACGACCGTCGCAACGGGATCCGATGGTACGTTCCGTTTCGATCCGGGCCCGATGCCCGAGGGTGTTGTGTCGATCGCCGCCCGGCTTGCGCGCGCGGAGGGCATCGAGCCGAGTCCGTGGTTGCGGACGCGATTTGTCGTTTCGGACGATCCCGATCGGCCGGATATCCAGGAGCTCGCGGCGTCGATTCGCGACTATGAGCTCACGCGCGAATCGGCGGTCGCCGCGTATTGGTCGGCGGTCGATGATGCGGGTCGGGAGCGGCACGACGCGGTCACGGCGGCGGCTCGGGACCGCAACGCGGCGCGGGTCGCCGACGGGACGGCTCGATCGGACGGCCTTCGCGACGCGGACGAGGCGTTTCATCGCGCGATGGCTGAAGCGCAAACCGCGTTTGCGGACGCCCAGCGCGCGGCCGCCGACCGATTCGCGACGAATATGGAACGGTTGGCCGATCGCGCCTCGCCCGCCGTTCCGCTGCTCGTATGGCCGGAATCGCCCGATGCCGGCCGTGACTCCGACGCCGACGCGCCGATCCCGCCACCGGCTCCGGGCCGTGCCGCGATCGAGGCGGACGCGGGCCGATGGCGGTCCGTCTTGACGGCGGACGCGTTCGAGGACCCCGCGGCCGACGCTTCCAACGAACGGAACGCGAACGACACACTCGCGGCGAAACGGTTCGACGCGAAGATCTCGGATGCGGATTCCGCATTCCTCGAACGCTCGCAAACGGCGCGGCGGCATTGGGAGGAGCAAACACGCCGAGCGGGTCGGACCTACGCCGATTCGGTCGAGTCGCCCCATCCCGATCTCGACATCGATCTCGAGATGACGAACTACCAGGCGGCCGTTCAGCGGATTCAGAACAACTACGACGCGGCCAAACGCTTCCACGAAGGACAACACTTCACCGAGGTGACCCGCCTGGCGGTGAAACGCCAAAGTGATCTGGACGCGGCCCAGTTGAAGTTCGACCGCGAAATGGACCGGCTCAACAATACGCCAGGCGGCGGCTCGGGCGACTACTATCGCACGCATCTCGCATGGCGGCGCCAAATCCACTGGGACCGGTTCACGGAAATCGCGCAGGCCAAGCGGGACTACAGCGAAGGCATCGCGAAAGCGAACGAGCTTCTCGCGACCCGGAACGCGTTCGCCCTCGCGCGCCGCGACCGCGGCCTGCGGGCCGCCGAGTCGCTCTTCCTTGCGAAACGCATCGAGTTCGAGGCGTGGGACCAGCATCGCCGGATCGATGCCTGGCAGGCGCTGACCCGATCGCTCGCGTCGAGCGACGCCGAGTACGCCGAACAGCAGGCGGTGGCCGAGTTCACGCGCGAGTCGCGGATGTCCGACGCGCGGCGCGCGCGGGCCGGTTCGGCGGCCGAGGGCCGGCAAACGTACTTCGAGCGGATTGTCGACGCGATGCGATCGCTCTTTTCCCAACGCCGTGAACGGATGCCGGAAGTGATCACGGCCGATTTCGACCGGCAACTCGCCGACCTGAGGACCGCCGCCGAAACGGAAACCGCCGAGCTCCTGGCCGACTTGGAACGCCGAACGGCGGAAGCCGAGTGGATACGGCGATCGGATGAAGGGCGCGCGGAACTCGACTTCGCCGCGACGACGGCCCGAGCGACCATGCGCCGTGAGCACGGGTATTCGGCGAGTGAGGCGGACCGGATGCGGGCGATACTCGACGCCGCGACCCTCGAAGCCCGCGATGAACTCGCCGCGCGGTTCGCGCTGTACGGCGATGTCATCGACGCGCGCCTGGACCGGGATATCGCTAGGGCGGATCGGCAATCCGAGTGGGACATGTCCCGCGCCGAGATCGATTTCGATCTGGCGGTCGGCGAACGGGACGTTCGGCTCGACTACATGTTTCAATACCACGCGACTCCCATCGAGGTTCCGCTCGCCGAGTTGGCTCGGCAGCATCGATACCGCTGCGCGACCGCGACCCACGTCTACCAACAGGCGGCAATCGGCGTCGAAGAGTCCTACTCCGACCGTGACGTCGAGGAAACGGTCGAATACGAACTGAAGGCGCACGGAGCGAACGCGGTGCGGGCCTTGGCGACGGCCGATGCCGACCGCGCCGCGGCGCGCGGTACGAGCCGGGCCACGGCGGCGTTCGAAGTCGCCGCGTCCGACGCCGACGGCGCGCGGCGAGTCGGCATGTCCCAAGCGGAGAACGAGTGGATCCGGTTCCTCTCGAGGCTTGAATCCGATCGCGATAACGGTTTGGCGCGGATCGACGACGAATTGGCGCTCGCCGAGTCCGAACTGGTGTCCGAGCATCGCGCCCGCCTGGCGGCGGAGCATGTGCGATGGGTCGCGGCTTGGGCGTCGGACGCGCTCGTGCCCACGGCCTGGGCACGGTACCACGACGCCGTGGCGCGAGCCGAGGAATCCCGAACGATCGCGGACGGCGCGAGCGAAACCGCGTGGGTGGCGGCTTGGACGTCCGCCGATCAGCGGCGTGTCGCCGATCGAGGGGCGGCGGATTCCGCGCGCACGAGCGACGGCGTCGCCGCGTACGCGACGCTGGTTTCCGACGTCGCGTCGCTCCACATGCAGCGCATTCGCGGCTACGAATCGGCCTATGTGGCGAGCGGCGACGACGTGGCGGACGCGACGTTCGGGTTCTACACCGCCGGCGTTCAGGCCGATCGGCAATATCTCGACATCGAATCGACGGCCGAAGGCATTCATGAAGAGGCGGTGCGCGACGCCCAATTCCAATTGCGTCGCGAAGCCAGTCATATCTTCCTCGCCCGCAATCTCGATACGATCACCGACGATGAGCAATGGTCGCTGATCCGCGAGGCGATGCGCGCTCAACGGGTGAAGGAGGGGGACGCGTTCGTCGCGTTGGCGCAATCAATCGCTCCGGCTCAGGAAGCCCACGACGCGGCGACCAGCGCCGCCGCCGTCCTGCATGTCGATCGATGGTCGGGTGCGGCCGAGCGTCTGACCGGCGCCTACCTGCAGGCCGATGAAGCCGATGCGCGGGCTCAACTGGCGGCCTGGCATCAGATGCACTTCGAGTCGGACCGGGCCGAATCCGCGTTCCGAACGCGGCTCGCCGAGATCGACGCGAACTGGAACATCGATGTCGGGCACGCCGCGTCGGCGCGGCATCGAGCCGACGTTGACACCGAGTTCACATCGCAATTGGCCATAGGCCATGCGTCGGGTACTTTGCTTGTCGATCGATTCCATGCGTTCGCCGAGCGGAAAGAGGCGGCCGCCGATCGGCTCGCCGCACAATCCGACCGGCATCTTGAAAAAGGCCTGCTCGACTACCAGGCCGCCGTCGCGCGGCTTGACGCGCAGCACGCCGAAGATGTGCGGGACGCGGCCGATCGCATGAGCGCGGCGCGGTTCGCCGCCGAACGGGCGTTGAACGACGAACGGAACCGAGCCGACGAGGCGTGGATTGTCGCACGGGCGGACGCCGACACGCAACTCGCGACGCGCGTCGCCGCCGCGGAGTCGCACCACGCGCGGGATCGGCGCCAGGCGTTCGGGATGCACGTCGAGGACCGGATCGTGAGCGAAGGCGGAGCGGAGCGATCGACGGCGGCGGCGCAGTCCGGCCGTCAGCGCGCGGTGATCCGGGCGGATCACGCGTTCGAAACGGCGGTCGCGGCGGCGAACCGCGATTGGACGATCCGCGCGGCCGAGGCGCGAGCCGCATTGCACGTGGCCGGCGAGACGATGGACGGCGCCGGCGGACTCGATGAAGGCTCGCTCACCACCGCGCAGCGCGCTTATCTCGCGGCGATCCGCGCTGCCGACAGAGCTTACGCGGCGGCCGCCAAGGCCGCCGCCGTCGTCCGGGCCGGCTCGACCGGCGACGCGTGGATCGATCTGCACACCGCGCTCGGCGCCGCGACCAAACACCATGCCGCGCGGATGGCCGGGGCCGATCAACGATTGGACTTCCAATGGAACGCCGCCGCGACGGCGTTCACGATCCTCGCCACCAGCGCGGCGCGCGATCATGCGGACCAAATCGCCGCGTCCGATGCGGCGTTGGAATCGGCGCACGCGGGCGGAGTGGTCGCGTGGACCAACGCGACGTCCGGCGCGTGGGAGGATTACCGGCACGCCGTCGGCCTGGCAGACGTTGTCCACGCGAGGGAAACCGCGAGGGAAGAGGTGGATTACCATGTCGCGACGGCCGGGACCGCTTCCGAATCGGACCGGGTCCGGCGCGCGTGGCTGATGTCCGTCGGACCCTCCTATGTCCGCTTGCGGGAGCAAACCGCGAACGCCAAGGCGTACGCCGACGATCAGATCGCGAGCGCGGCGGGAAACCGCGATATCACGATCGCGGTCGCCGAAGCGTCGCGTGTCGAACGGGCCGGTCAAGCAAAATCCGACTTCACCCATGCCGTCGTCGGAGCGTACATCACGCATCAGGTCGCGACCGCGACCGAGGACGGGCGGTTGATGGGCTTGGCCGTTCGCGCGGACGGTCCGCTGAAGGACGCCTACGCCGACGCGGTGGCCTCGCACGATATGGAGGTCGCAACGGCGGGCAAGGCACTGCTGGTCGCCGACGCCATGGCGTATCCGGCGCCCGCGTCGCCCGACGACGAACGGGCCTACCGCACGGCCGTCGCGGACGCGGTTCGGCGTCTCGAAGTCGCGAAAGCCGACGCCGACCTCCAGCACCAGACGATCCTGATCGGTGGCGAGTCGTTCCACACGTGGACGTCCGTTGCCGCCGCGGCCGATCTGCGCCGGGGAATCGAGGACGCCGAGCACGCGTATCGTTCGATCCTCGCCGTCTCGGATGAAAGCCGAGTGAACGACGAGGCGCATGCGCGGGCCTCGTTCGCCAAAGACGAAACGGCGGCGAACAACGATTATCGGCGGCTCACCGCCGCCGCCCATGTCCGATGGATGGCCGACCTTCGTCGCGCAAACGTCGTAACGCTCACCGATTTCGCCGCCGATCACCCGTCCACCTGGACGCGGTACCACGCGGGCCTCGCGGTCGTCGAGGAACGGATCGAGATCGCCGATCAACCGGCCTATTTGGCTTGGATTGACGGCGTGAATCGCATTGAATCCAAGTACACGTTGGACGCGAGCGGCGCATTTGAGCGGATGATCGAAGGAGTCGCGGACGCGGACACGTCGCGCGCGATCGCGTCATCCGCCGCCGAACACGCGCGATCGGCGTCCGAGACGTCTGCGCGCGTCGGCTATGCGCAATACCTCGGCAATCCGGCCGGGTTCTTGGACCAGGCGATCGCCGAGGCGGAGCACGATTACCGCGTGGCCGTGGCGAACGCCGAACGCGATTTGGCGGTGAGCGGCTCGCGTGAAGCGTACGACCGAGCGCTCGCCGATGCCGCCGCGCGCCGGTCGGCCGCCGTCAACGCGGCCCGTCGGGTCTACGATGCGGCGGAGTCGACGGCCGGTTCCGCACTGCGGACGGCCATGTCGAACGCGCAATCCCAGTGGCGTTTGGATCGTCAGTCGGCCGACGCGTCGTGGGGCGGTTCGGTTTCCGACTCGCTCGGCCGGTTCGACGCCGCCGTCGCGCTCGCCGCGGCGGCACGATCATCCGCCATCGCGATGCTCGACGCCGACTACCAACAGGCCCGCGCCGCGGCGCGGGAATCCGCGTTCTCCGCATGGTCCGCACAGGACGGTTCGCCTTGGGCGATCCGTGACGCGGACCTCGCGTCCGCCTCCGTCCCGCTCACCGCGTCGATCGGCGCCGCCCAGACGTCGCGGTGGTCGGCTCGGACGCGTGTGGACGACCGATGGGCGGATTCCGAACAACGGGCCTCCGCGGCGTTCCTCACCGCGCAGTCTTCGGCGAACGCGACATTCGCCGGCCGCAGCGGCGCCGCGCGTGTCGGTCTCCTCACGTCCCAGGCGGACGCCGACCGCCAATTGGTCTCGACCGGTCATGCGGCGTTGTCCGGCGGCAGCGTGTGGACAGAAAACGCCGGGAACATCGGCTGGATTCTGCCGGGAGGTTCGTTCCTGTTTGGTTCGATGCCTCTGCTCGGCGGCGCGCTCATGGATCGGATCGAGACGCTCCAATCGATCGCGGCGTACTTCCCGCATCCGAGCGGTCCGGACGAGGGCGGCCGAATCGACTTGGGCCCTGCGCCGATCGGACCCTCGCCGTCGGCGGGCCCATCCGTGTGGACGCCCGCACAACGTCCCGTGTTCGTCGCGCCCAATCGGGCGTTTCGACCCGAGTCCATGGACGCGGCGGCCATGATGCGGCTCGGTCTCCAAACAACGCCGCCTCCCGCCGGGAAGATCCAAACCAAGTCGGGACTCCAGTGGTTCCTCGACGACTTGGGACTCATGGCCCGGTATCCCACCGCGTCGTTGCAAGGCGCGGGGGAAGGGCTGGTCACGTCGGGCAAGGTCTTCGTCAACGGAACGGCGACCACGTTGAAATCGGCCGTGACGCTCGGATTCCAGGATTCTCCGTGGGAACTCCTGGAAGTCACCGAGGCGGACCGGATGGTCGGGTACGACGCGGCGTTTGGAATCCTGCGCATCAGCGAGGAACTCCTGATCGGAGCGGCGACGGGACGCATGGCCAAACCGGGTAAAGGCCCCTGGCTCCAGACGTTGGCCAAGGGCGCCTTCTACTACGACATGGCGCAAAACGGCGCCGGAATCGTGCGGGGCGGTTATGGCGCATGGTACGGCGATGGCCTCACCTTGGACAACTCGATCGAATTGCTCGGCGGTATGGCCGGCTTGAGCGGCAACGTGCTGGGGAGTTTCCGGCACGCCGACGCGATTGTGCCGGCGATCGACGACGGTATCCTCAACCACAAGATCGGGATCGGCGTTTCCCTGCACGGCTATGATGACAAGATCGGCCACGCGTTTGTCGTGTTCCAGCGGCCGCGTGGCAACCGGTTCGCCGTGGGGTTCTATCCCGCGACCGATTTTCGACCGGGCGTGCCCCGGGATCTGGCCAAGTTCGTATTCGGGGGCAACCGGTTCGGGATTCCGGCCGAGATCGCCTCGGATACGGACCGGTTATGCCGGATGGCGCTCCGTCGAGGGTGGACGCGGATGGTCATGTACGACGTGACGGAATCGGGTTTCCAGAAGGCCTTGCAGAGCGTACGGGCGACGGTCAAGGCGACCCGTGAGGGAACGCAGCGATACCACATGTTCAGCCAATGCGCCGTATTCAGTCGCGAAACCCTGCGGGCGATCGGCGTCCGGCCGTTCGTGCGATGGGCCTATCCGCCGTACATGTATTTTCGAATGTGGCTTCGCGGCTAGGCGGGATGAACCGTCCGGCCTGGCATACGGTCGCGTGGAGGCTGGGGCCGTGACGACCCGCGGGCCGAGGCGGGAGCGTGGCGGGCAATAGACCTGGAAAAGGCCATCGCGATTGCGTTACAATGCGCCAGCCGTTCGGCAAGCGTCGATCCAGGAGATCGCCGATGATTCTCAGTCTGGGAAATCCGCGCGGGCGCACGACCGTGATTCACGAGGTCGTCCGGAGCCATGATACCGAGAACCCGCGTTCACCACCCTTCCTGACGATCCAATCGCGTCGGCGCGGGAGGAAGACGCAGCCGCAGGAATTCACGATCCTTCACCGACACGTTCGGCTTTCCAGCGGGGCACACAAGGGGATCATCCGCCGCCGCGAAATCCACTCGTTCGTCGTCATCACGCACGGCTCGGCGTGTTCGGTGTTCCTGATTTACCAGGACATCGAGGAGAAGCCCGTGCGGATGTGGTGCTACGAGGAATGGTGGGACGCGCCGCTCGATGGGGCGGTGGGACGCGACGAGCCCCTACGGCGAACCGGGACGATGGAACGGCCGGAGGCGCCGATGCGAGCCGAAGAACGCAACGGATGTGGGGTTTCGGGAGGCCATCGACCTTTGCTCGTCTGGGAACTCGGCACGGCATTCCATCCGGACGCGGCGCGGGTCATCGTGGAGACGCTTCGCGAATTGAAATACCGAGTCGATGTCATGACGTGGAACGAGTATTCCCAGGCGTCGTTTCCATGGAAATCAACCGCGTCCACGGCGCGCTCCGCGTAGTTCTTCATCGGCGAGGAGGACTCGCCGACGCGCGATCGGGAATCGGGCGGGTCCCGCGGCGGCAACGGGGCGCGCCGCAAGAAGAGGAACGGGCGAGGCCATGATCATCATCACGCAGGCGACGATCGAACGGCGCGAGCCGCCCATGGGCGGCGCCCTGCGGTTGCAGGCCGCATGGCTTGACGGTCGGCAATTCGCGTACGAGATCAATCGCCGAGGCATCTTTGTGACGGGATTCGGCCCTCGCTCGCCTCGACTGCGCCGCATGG
>VGZC01000044.1 GCA_016872725.1 Planctomycetota bacterium | reverse complement strand
AGAAGTTGACGGCGATGTCCAAAGATCCCGAGCTGCTTCGAGGCATCTTCTTTCGTTGTTGCATGTCGAATATCTTACAATAGTCCAATCCCCTCGATGTGTTGCAGAACTTTTGGTCCGGGCCATACTTTGTCTCCTACAACATGCTGCTTTTCCTTCGGGGCATTCAGCGGCAGGTGATTTCGATTCCGTACACGGTATTCCTGCATCGCATCCCGGACGATCGGCGCGCCGAGTGTTCCGGGGACTCGTTCGGTCAGCAGATCCTCTTTTCGATCGCATCGTGCGT
Organism: Planctomycetota bacterium; assembly: GCA_016872725.1. Classification (GTDB taxonomy): domain Bacteria; phylum Planctomycetota; class Planctomycetia; order Pirellulales; family Pirellulaceae; genus VGZC01. The sequence continues at coordinate 50,685 of VGZC01000044.1, read as the reverse complement.
GCTCGCATGGTCCGCTTCGTACGCGGTCGCGGCGGCGGGGTTCGCGAAATGGGTCAGCCCGCTTCGCATTCTCGCGGTCGTCTCCCCGCTGTTCCTGATGCGCGAGTTCCTTCGGCAGTTCGCTTTCGCCCATCTGCGGTTCGTCGAGGTCGCGGTCATCGACGCGATCGCCGCCGCGGCGCAGGTTGGGGGCCTGTGGTTGCTTGCCTCGTTCGGCCTGCTCACCGCCCCGGCCGCGCTCGGTGTCCTCGCGGCGGTGTCCGCCGCCGTCTCGGTCCCATGGTGGATCCGGTCGATGCCCGAGCTCCGGTTCCGCGGACGCGCGGTCGGCCGTTCGTGGCGGCGTCATTGGGCGTTCGCGCGGTGGTCGCTCGCGGGCGACACGATCGGCATGCTCGGCCCCTATTTCCTCCCGTTCGCGCTGGCGGCGATCCGCGGCGATTCGGCTACCGGAGCACTCGCGGCGGCGGCGACGTTGGTCGGTGTCGGCCAGTTATTCGTCACGGCCATCAGCAACGCGATGGCTCCACTCGCAGCCGAAACCCTCGCGCGGGAGGGCGTCGACGGATTGTATCGGTTCCTTCACCGCCGGTTCGCCCTGTTCGGCGCGGTGATCGGTCTTTTCGGGATCGTCGTCGCGGCCTTCGGGCCATCGATTGCCTCGGCCCTTTTCGGCGGGGCATTCGCCGAACTCGGCCCGATTCAAATCGCCCTGGCCTTCTCGTTGTTCGCCTCGGGGCTCGGTACGGTCGCTGTGATCGGACTATGGGTCCTGCATCGTCCCGCATACAACCTCCCGGCGGACCTCGGCGTTTTGGCCGTCGCGCTCGCCGCCGCGCCCTGGCTGGTTCCTCGATGGAGCGCATTCGGCGCGGCCTTGACGCTCGCCGCGTCGGCCCTCGCGGGCCTGATGGTGAGGCTCGTCATGCTGCGTTGCGCGCGACGCGGCTGGACTCCCGGAAATGACGTCGAATCGCCGGATAGAGTCGCGGCTGTCACGATGGCTCAGGGAGAAGCAGGATGAACTCCGCGTCCGCCGCGCCTCGACCGAGTCCGAATCCGAATGACGCCGCGCCGATCGTCTACTCCGCCGTCGTGTGCACGTACAATCGATCCCGCTCACTCGGCTCGGCCCTGAGGAGTCTTTTGGTTCAGGAATTGCCCGCGCCGAACATCTACGAGATCGTCGTCATCGACAATGGGTCGACCGACGACACGCGCGCCGTGGTGGACCGAATCGCGAGTGACGCGCCCGACCGCATTCGGTATTTCCGGGAAGGTTCGCCGGGGATCGCCGCCGCCCGCAATCGGGCCGTTCGTGAATCTCGGGGGGTTTGGATCGCCTTCATGGACGACGACGAGACGGCCGATCCGCGTTGGCTGCTTGAGCTGGCATCGGCGGCCGACCGCAGCGGCACTCGAGTTGTTGGAGGAAGTGTTCACCTTCGCCGGGAACCCGTTCCGCATGACGCGCCCGATGAGGTCCGCGCGTACCTGTCGGGCGCCGAGATTCCCGCGTCGATCCGGCGGATATTCGGTGAAACCGAGGAAGGCCTTCCCGGGACGTGGCGTCGCGGCGCGGCAGGACCACGCATGGGCAATCTGCTCGTTCACCGATCCGTTTTCGAGGAGCTCGGCGACTTCGACGAATCGTTGATTGAGGCGGGCGAGGATATCGACTTCTTCCGTCGTGTTCGCGAAGCGGGCCTTCAGATCTGGTTCGCGCCGTCGGCCCGCATCGAGCACGAAGTGCCCTATCGGCGGCTGAAGCCCGACGTATTGAAGGCGGCGTGCCGGCGCATTGGTTGGGGCTTCTGCCGGCGCGACCGGCGTTCTCGAGGAATCGTCGGCCTCGCGCCGCTCGCCGCCGTCCGGGCGTTCAAACTGCTTCTCGTCACGGGCCCGCGCGCATGGATCGCCTGGCGTCGCGGACGGCTCGCCGACGCCATGGGGCACCGGGTCGATGTTTGGCGGAACGCGGGCTATCTTGAATGCGTTGGGCATCAGTTCGCGCCGGGACTCGTTGCGCGGATCGCTCCGCCTCCTCCGACCTTTCGAAGCGAGGCGGACATGTCGCGCATTCGCGCGGTGGACGCCGATCCATGTGACGGCAATCGGTCATCCAAGGAAGGACCTTCCGCGCCATGAATGTCGTCTTCCTGTCGGCCCTTGAAGGACGAGCCCGCCCGCTCGCCGTCGAAGTCCTCCGGGAAATCGCGATGGACCACGCTTCGGTCGGGTTGTGGCGCGTGACGGCCGGACCTCGCAAACCCGCATGGCGCCGGTTGAGATCGGCGAACGTCGGCAAGTGGATTCGATTCGTCGAGCAGTGTCTCTATTACAATCCGGTTCTCCGGCGCCGGGACCGGAAACTCGAACGTCGGTTTCCGCCGCCCCCGGAACGCGAATGACCGTAGCGCCGAGCCGACGCGATGACACGAACCGACATCCACGAATTTGAAGGCGACGCGGCGCGGCGGCGCGGACAGTCCTTGCCGGGCGCGTCCGCCGGATTCATGTTGTTACTGCTCATCCCATGGAACGCCGCGCTCGTGTATTTGGACATCGCGGTGGGAGGTCGTTCGCTGCCCGGCATGCTGTGGGTCGGCTTCATTCCCGCGCTTGCCGTGGCGTTCCCGATGGAGGCCCGCCTCGCGCCCCATGCTCGGATTGCGTTACCCTACGCGAATTGGCTGGTCTGGAGCGCCTGGGTTTGGGCATCACTTGTCTGGTGCGACGTCCCCGGCTTGCGCGCCGTTCAGGACGCGATGCAACTGACGTTGCCGATCGCGATCGGCATGTTCAGTTCCCTTGCCGTGCGCCGCTCGGACCACCTCGAAACCCTGCTGCGATCGGTGTGCGCTTCGGGTGCCTTCGTCGTGGCGATCGCCGTCCTCTCGCGAACGGGAATTCTCGCGCGACTCGGCATCGCGACCGACGACCGGTCTTCAGCCCTCTACGCGGTGCTCGTCGGCGCTGTGTTGCTCGCGCATTATCCGCCCCGCGCCGGGTGGGCCGCGATGGGGTGGGCCGCGATGCTCCTGCCGGCGCTCGTCACCGGAAGCCGCATGGCGACGGCCGTTTATTTGAGTCTGCCGATGTTCCATCCGAGGCTGTCGATTCGCGCGAGGCTGCTTAGCCTTGTCGTGTTGGCTTTGATCGGATGGACGGTCTTCCAATCGGCCGGATTCCAACATCGGTTCTTCGGCGAGGCGGGGACGGGCACATTGGCGCAGGTGATGCGCGGCGAGTTCCTGAGTTTCGGGCGGTTCGAGAATTGGCCGGCCATCTGGCGCGAGGCGCGAGCGCGTCCCTGGCTTGGCCACGGCGCGGGTTACAGCGCGGCGTTTGTTCCGAAGGTCTGGGAGAACATGACCCATCCCCACAACGATTATCTGCGCGTATTCCTCGAGTTCGGATCGCTTGGCTTCGTGATCTTCGGCTTCGCGGCCGCGACGCAGTACGTCGCGCTCCACCGCCTCGCCCTTACGACGCGGGGCGCCGTCCGCCGCGCCTACACCGCCGCCATGTTGGGCTGGTGGGGGTTCCTGCTCACCTCGCTGACCGACAATACGCTTGTCTACAACGCGGCCTATATGAGCCCCCTTTTCATGCTCGTCGGCGCCGCGTACGGTACGGCCTTTCACAAACCACGCGAGGCGGCGAACGGGCTCGGCGCGTGACGGGACCGCTGGACGAATCGATGCGCATCTTGCTTTGTCACAATCGGTACCAACGCGCCGGAGGCGAAGACCAGGTCTTTGATGACGAGTCGGCTCTCCTCGAGGCGCATGGCTGCGAGGCGATCCGGTACGAACGCCACAACGACGAGATTCGCGGCATGAGCCGTTGGCGGGTCGCCGCGCGAACGATCGACAATCCGCGAACATACGGCGACATCGCGGAAATCCTGCGCGATCGCCGTCCGGACATCGTCCACTGCACGAACACGTTCCCGCTCATTTCGCCGGCGGTCCACCGCGCGGCCCGCGACTTCGGGGTACCCGTCGTCCAATCGCTGCACAATTTCCGCCTGATGTGCGCGAACGCGTTCCTCATGCGGGAGGGCCGCGTCTGCGAATCGTGCGTGGGTCGGTCGTTCGCCTGGCCCGCCGTGGTGCACGGCTGCTACCGAGGCAGCCGGAGCGGAAGCCTGGTCGTTGCCGCGCTCATCCGCTCGCTCGCCGCGCGCCGAAAACGCGGCGATCCGATCGCCGCGTATGTCGCGCTCAGCGAGTTTTCGCGGCGCAAGTTCATCGAAGCGGGTTTGCCCGCGGCGCGGATGTTCGTCAAACCGAATTTCGTCGCGCCCGATCCGGGCATGGGCCGCGGGGACGGCGACTACGCCCTCTTTGTCGGGAGGCTCGATACCGAGAAAGGGCTCGACGTATTGCTCGACGCCTGGCATCGCATCGAGGCACCCATCGCACTGCGGGTCGCGGGAGACGGTCCGTTCCGCGATCGGGTCGAGCGGGCCGCGAAGTACGACGCGCGGATCACGTTTCTGGGCTGGCGGCGATCCAGCGAAATCGCCGAACTGCTGGGATCGGCCCGCCTGCTCGTCTTTCCCTCGCTTTGGTACGAGAACTGTCCCAAGACGCTTCTCGAGAGTCTCGCGCGGGGAACGCCCGTCATCGCGTCGCGGCTCGGCGCGATGCCCGAATTCGTGCTCGACGGAACCACCGGCCTCCATTTCAGACCGGGCGATTCGGACGATCTGGCGCGTGCCGTCACGTCGATCTGGAATGAACGGCAACAACTCGCATCGATGCGGCGCGCGGCGCGGAGCGAGTTCGAACGGCGTTACACCAGCGCGACGAACCACGCCATGCTGATGGCGATCTATGAAGCGGCTCGCCGGATCGCGGAGGACGCCGGACTCACCGCTTCCCGCGGCTGACCACGCGCCCGTCGATGACGACTCCGACGCAGTGCGACGTGTACTCGAACGGATCGCCGTCGAAGAGCGCGACGTCACCATCCATGCCGACCGCCAACGAACCGACTCGATGGTCGATTCCGAGCAATCGGGCCGCATCGACGGTGACCGCGCGCAGCGCGGTGTCGATTGGAAGCCCGTGCGCGGCCGCGACTCCCGCCTCGAACAGGACCACGCGCGTCTTCGGCACATACGCCTCGTAACCGCTTTGCAGGGCGATCGGAATGCCCGCGGCGCTCAGCCGGCCGGCCGTTTCAAAACTCAAATTCTCGCGATCGTCGATCGCCCGCGCCATCGCCGGATGGACGATAACGGGCACCTTCGCTTCCAGGATCGCATCGGTCAGGAGGTAGGATTCGGCCGCGCTGTCGAGCCAAACGCGCAGGGAGAACTCCCGCGCGAGGCGAAGCGCCGACGCGATATCCGGGGCCCGGTCGGCCGTCACGAGGAGGGGAAGGTCACCATCGAGCGCGCGGGCGAGTGTTTCGAGCCGCAGGTCGCGCGCGGGCGATTCGCCGTCCGGTTGCGCGGCCCCGTCGCGAGGCTCGGCGCCCGCGCGTTTCATCTTCGATCGATATTCGTCCGCGCGAATGAGCTCGGCGCGGAGCATGGCGATCATCTTGCCTCGCGTGCCCGGCGATGCCGCGCCTTCCTTGCGAGCCGCGGAACCGAGCGTGACGGCGATCGCCGCCGAATCGCGGATCATCGCGTCCTCGACCGTGCGTCCAAACGTCTTGACGATCATGGTCTGACCCGAAATCAATTCGCCCGGCGCGTGGCCCGTATGAATGGTCGTGACGCCGAAACCGCGTACCCATTCGACGAGCGGGTCGTGCGCGTTGTAGGCGTCGACGGCGCGGAGTTCGGGCTGCATCGATGCGGTCCGTTCGAGCTGATCCTGATCGTGGGGAACGTTCAAGATGCCCGATACGCCGACCGTGGTCCTCGCGTCGATCAATCCCGGCATCGCGATCTCGGCGGAGAACGTCTCGACGTCCGGCGGAATCGAAACCTCGCCCTCGCGCCCCACCGCCGCGATCTTGCCGTCGCGGATGAGCACGACGCCGTTTTCGATGGCCGGTCCACGCATCGTATGAAGACGTTTCGCGCGGACGGCGACTTGCGCCGACGCGTGCGGCGCGGCGGTGAGTATGGCCGCGAACCAGGCGGCGATCGCGACGGCGACCCGCGCGGAGCGCGTCGCGTTCCGTTCCGTCCGGACCGAATCAACGCGGGTTTGGAATCGCGTCGCCGTGTTTTCCATGGTGTCGTTCACTCTCGTTCCGCGCGCGGCGCGCGAAGCCCGCTATTGATTCTGATCCTCGGCGCAGCAAAGGTACGGCCGCCGCGCGCGCCCCGCGCCGAACCCGCCCTCGGCGTAAAGACGGTCCTCGGGGCGCGACCGGTCGAAGACCGGCTTGCCCTCGACCCATGTCTCGAGGACTTTTGTGTAGACGCTGAGCGGATCGCCGTCGAGGATCACGAAATCGGCGTCCTTACCCGGTTCGAGCGAACCGACGCGGTCGGCGAGGTCGAGCATTTCGGCGGGGGCGAGCGTGACGCCTTCGAGCGCCTTGCCGCGCGACATGCCGGCTCGAACGGCCAACGCGGGCATCCGCAAGAAGACCCGGGAATCGGTGATGTAATCGTCCGTGTGGAACGCCGTCCGAACACCGGCCTCCTCCAACGCGCGGCCGTTGTCGAGCATCAAGTATCGCGCCTCGACTTTGCCACCCGGCGAATCCACCAGGATGATCGAGCACGGGGCCTTGGCGCGCGCGATTTCCTCGGCGACCCGCCAACCCTCGCTGACATGATGGAGAACGACCCGGAAACCAAACTCCTCGGCTAGCCGCAAGACGGTCATGATGTCGTCGTGGCGATGCGTGTGATGGTGGACTCGGCGCTTGCCTTGCATGGCCTCGACAAGCGGTTCGAGATTCAGGTCGCGTGGCGGGAGCTTGGCGGCATCCCCACCCGCTCGTTCGATCTTGAGCTGATACTCCTTCGCGCGAATGAACGCCTCACGCACGAGGAACGCCGACTTGCCCCGGGTGCCGGGAAACGGCGACGACCGCATCGAATTGGTGCCGTTCGCCATCTTGAGTCCGCCGAGCGGCCGGTCGTCGGAGCCGACGATCATGAGGTCGTCGATCGTGCGGGGGCCTTCGGCCGCGAATCGCAACTTGACATAGATCGTCTGCCCGCTGATGAGGTGTCCGGAACCGGGCATGATGTTCAGCGTGGTGAGGCCACCGGCCACCGCGCGCCGGAAGCCGGGATCCCGGATGTCGATCGAATCGTGGATCCGAACTCCGGGTTGGATCGGATGGCTTCCGTCCGCTCCACCGATGTCGCCGACATGGCTGTGCGTGCAGACGAGCCCGGGCATGATCCACTTGCCCGCCGCGTCGATCCGCCGCGCGCCCGCCGGTACGGAAACGGTGCTCTCGGGCCCCACCGCCGCGATCCGGCCATCCTGGACGACGAGCACGCCCCGCTCGCATTCGGCGCCGGCGATCGGGACCAGATGCGCGCCGACGAACGCGATCGGCTCGTCCCCGCGCGCGACGAACGATGCCGAGAGAACCGTCAAGAAAGCGAATCCATGACCGAGTCCGTTTCGGCGACGGAGGTCCGAACGACGGAAGAGCCCGACGCATCGGGATCGGCATCGATTCATCACGCTTCGGCCCTTCAAAGGACTCCGCTTCCATCGGAGCGGCAACGAGCGATCCGCACGCGGACGGAACGCAGTATAAGGGTTCGATCGTCCCGGTGCGATGCGTCCGACGCGGCGATCCTCGAATCACGCGGTTCTCGGAATGGCCCAATGTCCGGATCGATACGTTCGGCCGACCATTTTCGCGGCCTCGGCGTGGTCGGTGATCCGTTCGGTCTCGGGATCGAACGTGAGCCGGCCGCCGACGCGGGCCGAGATATTGGCGAGATGCACGAGGGTCGCCGCGAGGTGGCCCGCTGTCGCGGGCGCGTTGGTATCGGGAGCGTCGCCCCGCACGCAATCGAGGAAGTTCTGGTGGTGGGCGACGAGATCGGCCGGCCCCGCGTTCTCCGCGATCAGCCGATTCCGTTCGCCGTACAGCTTCCATCCGACGGAGTGTCCGAGCACCAATAGGCCGCTCGTGCCGTAAAACGCGGCGCCGTTTTCGTACCCTTCCTGCACATACGGCGACCAGATCCGTTGCTCGAAAATCAATTGGCGTTTCCGTCCCTGGCCCGCGGGTTCGGCGTATTCAAAGACCGCGTACTGCGTATCGGGAAACTGCTGATCGTCATCGAAGAAATATTTGTTACCGATGCATGCGACCGACGACGGATGGGAGGTGACGCCGAGCCCCCAGCACGCGACATCGATATCGTGGACTCCGTCGTTGCCGATGTCTCCGCATCCGAAGTCATACCACCAGCGCCATACTCCGTGCAGCAGGTTCGACCGATAGGTGGTTTCCGGGGCGGGGCCGAGCCACATAGGAAAATCCAGATGGTCGGGCGGATCGGTAGGTCCGGTCTTGCCGATCGAGCCCCTTCGCTGGCTGTTCCATGCCTTCGCGACGAGGATCTCGCCGATTTCCCCGCCTCGAATTCTATCGATGGCCTCGCGGATGACGGCCGTGCTCCGGCTCTGCGTGCCGACCTGCAACCGCTTGCCCGAACGGCGCGCCGCATCGACCAGGCACCGGCCTTCATGGATGTTGTGGGAGCACGGCTTTTCGACGTAGACGTGTTTTCCGGCGTCGAGGGCGAGCACGGCGGCCGGCACATGCCAATGGTCGGGGGTCGCGATGAAGACGGCCTCGATCGACGCGTCATCGAGTACCTTGCGGAGGTCGCCGGTCGCTTGGGGCGCCGAGCCCGATTGCGAGTCGACGAGCTTCACGGAGTCGGCGAGCCGATTCCGATCGACGTCGCATACCCAGGCGACGCGCGCGTCTTTCCGCGAGGACAGTTGGCGGAGGTGACCGGACCCCATTCCGCCGCACCCGATGAGCCCGAGGCGGATCGGTTCGGGCTGCGCGGCGCGGGATCGACCGGTTCCGGCCGCCAGCGCGGCGATTCCTCCCCCCGCGCCCATCAAGAACGTCCGCCGCGATGTCGATGCCATGAGATCACCTCGCCGTTGAAAAGGGTCGGGACCGCCCGGTCAACGGGCCATTTTCACCCATGCGACGGGCGCCGAGCAAGCGGACGAAGGACCCCAAGCGGCGACAATGTCGCTCGACTCTCCGAGTCGAGTACCGCTTCCGCAAAGTCCCGCGCGCTGCATCTCGGCCCGGAGGGCCGAGCGACAATGTCGCTCGACTCTCCGAGTCGAGTACTCGTCTTGTGCCGCACGGTGGCGGGCGATTGGGTATTCGAATGTTATTACCTGTGCCGACCCAAGCTCGTGATCGACGTGCTCCGCATCGTGGGGAGAAACGACGCGGTCGTCAAACGCACGTCGGCCGATCTTCAGGCGGACAAGGCCCGCCTCGCCGCGGCACTCGCCAAGAAGGCCTCGCGGGAAAAGACAAGCCGCAAATCGATGGACGCCAAACCAAGGCCGCGTCGCAGGGCCGCTCGAGCCAAATGAAACGAGTCTATTTGGACTACAACGCGACCACACCGCTCGCCGGCCATTGGATCGACGATCGGGCGATTCTTGAACTGCGCGATCGCCTTTGGCGCGAGCTGACTTCGCGGTTCGGTCCGTCGGTGACGCTCAACGGGCATCCCGAGCGGCGCCTGCCCAATACGCTCAACATCGGATTCCCCGGGGCATCACGGCCACGCATTCACGCGTTCCGCGCGCCCGTGGTCACGCGCCGCGCGATCCGGCGCGCGCGATGCCTTCCCGACGCGCGACTTTGATGAAGGTGCGGGCGAGGATGATCGCGTCGAACGCGAGCGACCGGTGCGCGAGATAGTGCGCGTCGTACGCGACCTTTTCGGGAATCGACAGTTCATCCCGGCCGTTGATTTGAGCCCAGCCCGTCAGACCGGGAGTGAGCCGGTGGACACCCCGCTCGGTCCGAAGGGCGATCAAATCGTCCTGATTGAAGAGAGCCGGGCGCGGCCCGACGAGGCTCATGTCTCCGACAAGAACGCTCCACAATTGGGGCAATTCGTCGAGGCTCGCCGCCCGAATCCACGCTCCGATCGGCGTAAGGTAGCGGACCGGATTGGCGAGCAGGTGCGTGGCGACCTGAGGCGTGTCGACGCGCATGGTGCGGAACTTCGGCATCCGAAAGACGTGGTTTTCACGGCCGATTCGATCCGACCAATAGAACACGGGGCCGCGGGATGTCATCTTCACCGCGATGGCCACGAGCAGCATGATCGGACTGAACAGAACGATCGCTCCGGCCGCGCCCGCGATATCGATCCATCGTTTCATTTCAGCCGTCCTCTTGGATCCACGCGACACGCGCACCGTCCTTACCCGTCGCGGGTTTCGTTAGGCCGCGCGGCGATCGCTCGGCGCGTTCAACCCGGCGCGGCCGACCGTCGCATACCAGTTGGCCGTCGCTTCGAGCCCTTGGTGGGCGGAGAACGGCGGCCGCCAATCGAGCCGATCCCGGATTTTCTGGTTGCTGACTCGCAGGCTCCCGAGAATCCGGCTCACGGCCGCCGACCGTCCCGTGCATCGCCCGACCCACACAAGGAGAGCCGGCGGGCAGGAAATGAGCCGCGGCTGGATGCCCATTCCGGAGGCCATGTGCCGAATCAACTCGGGAGTCGACAGGTGCTCATCATCACTCACCAGGAATGTCTCGCCAACCGCTCGAGGGTGGCCCAGACTCGCGCGGATCGCATCGACGAGGTTCTCGATGTGGACGAGACTTCGCGCGTTGGAGACGCCGCCGAGCGGCAACGGCCATCCGGACCGAACGAGTCGCAGCAGTTCGAGGAAATTCGCGCGGACTCCGGGCCCATAGACGAGCGTTGGTCGGAGGACGACCGTTTGCAAGGCGGTCGACGCCGCGACGCGTTCGAGTTCCTGTTCGGCTTCCCACTTGCTGATCCCATACGGATCGCGGGGCTCGGGCAGGTCCGATTCGACGTAGGTCCTTGGCGATTCGCCCCATGCGGTACCCTCACCGTGGACTTTGACGGAGCTGACGAAGACGAACCGCCGCGCGCCGCGGTGCGCGGCCCACCGTGCGAGCCGCCGCGTCGCAAGCGTGTTGGTTTCGCGGTAGCTCGCGAGGGGGTCGGATGCCGTCTCTCGCATTTGATGGACGCGCGCGGCAAGGTGGACGACCGCGTCGAACGAACGAAACCCCGCTCGCATCAGAGCCCCATCCAGGGCGGCGGAATCACGGAAATCGCCGACGAGAATCGGTTCGACGCCGCGCGGCAGTTCACGGGCCGCTTCGGATCGACGCACGACGCCGGCGACCCGGACGCCTTCGTGAACCAACCGACGCCCCAGCGCGGCGCCGATGAACCCATTGGCGCCGGTGACAAGCACGCGTTCGAGCCCAACCGAATGGGACATGGTGTTTCCTTTGACCGATCGGCTCCCGCGTCACGCGGCCTTGCGGCGGGACTCCATCGCCGGGTCGGATTGGGTTTGGGGTCCGCCTGGCGCGGAAACGCCGCCCATGTCGCGGCGCGCGGCGGTGCGCAGGATGGCGTCGAGCATTTGGAGGGCGAGCGAATCGCGGTTGTATTCGCGCAGCACGAATGCGCGGCCGTTGCGGTAGGCGCCGGGGTTCGCGGCGATGCGGTCGAGGCATTGGAGCAGCGACTCGCCGTCGTCCGGCGTCATGGCGACACCGGCGCCCTGTTCGACGACGATCCGGCACGCATCTCCGCGCACGCCCATCACGATCGGCGTTTCGGCGGCCATCGTCTCGAAGATCTTGGATGGGATCACCGTTTCGAACAGTGCAGCGCCGCGCAGGTGCACGAGGCACGCGTCGGCGGCGGCGACGTACGAGGCGACCCGGTCCCTCGGGACGAGGCCGAGGAACCGCACGTTGTCGAGACGTCGGCGATCGGCCTCGCGTTCGAGCGATCGCCGCTCGGCGCCGTCGCCGACCAGCCAGAACTCGACGTCGCGCCTTCCCGCCAGACGGGCGCGCTCGGCCGCGTCCAGCACGACGCCCAGTCCATGCGCCATGCCGATCGTTCCGACATAGGCACAGACGAATTTTCGTTCGGCGCCGAGCCCGCGGCGCACGTCGCGCGGATCAAACCGGGGTCGAGCCGATTCGGCATCGATGCCGTTGGGAACCACATCGATCTTGGTAGGCGGGACTCCGCGCGCGACGAGTTGGCGCCGGTATCCGTCGCCGACCGTCACGATATGGTCGGCGGCGGCGTACATCCGTTGTTCGAGCCATTCGAGGAACCGGATGAAGGCCGTCCGTTCCATCGCTCCGACGGCGAGGATCGATTCGGGCCAAAGGTCGCGGACTTCCAGCACGAACGGCCTGCGCCGAATGCGTTTGCACAGCGCCCCCGCCCAGCCGCCGAAGAACTGCGGGGAACTGGAGACGATGACGTCGACATCGCGCAGCGCGGCTCCGGCGAACGCCGCGCGGAGCATGTAACTCAGGTAATAGACCGTCCGGCGAAGAAGACCCTCATTCGCGGCGATCAGCGTGCCGACGCGCACGACTCGGATGCCCGACATCGTCTCCTCGGTCCGCCACGCGTTGCGGTACCCGGGGAACACGACGCCTCGCGGGTAATTCGGCGCGCACGTGATGACCGTCACGCGATGGCCCTGGGCGACCCATCGGCGGCAATGTTCGAACGTCCGTGTCGCCAGAGCATTGACTTCCGGCGGGAAGTTGTGGCTCAAGAAGAGAATGTGCATGGATTCCGTTCCACTCCGCCGGCTTGCGGCTCGTTCCAAACCATGTCCGCCCGCTCCGCGTTCGCGCCGGGGCGGATCGCCATCGGTTCAAACCGGGTTGTCACGCGCAGCGGCAACGGACCGCGATAGGCCCATTGCAGTCGGCAGGTCGTTCGTTCGACGCCGTAGTCCGGGTGCACGGACCGCCGCTCGACCGACGGCGCAATGTCCTGGTCGGAGGCCAATCGCACATGAATCGCCTGCCCGTCATTCATGACATCCCAGCCTCCCGGCACGGCCGACGCGCGCCATCCGGGCGCGAGGAGCCATCCGCCGTCAATCCGATGCGACCCCGCGCCGGTGATTCGATCGTCGATCTCGAGGCTTCCGTGGTTGCGGACCCGCACCGATCGGCCATGCCGTGGTGCTCCGTTCAGGAAATCGTAGCCGTCGTGCGAGCCTTCGGCGCGCATTCCCGCGACGTCCGCATCGCACCCGACGTTGATCGGTCGCGCTCGGCGACCCACGCGAAAGATGCCCCACATTTCGCTCGAATCGACCCCGTCGATGCGCACCGTGTTGTGCGCTCCGGTCGAGCGGTCGAACGCGCGACGGGCGTCGTTGTCGTAACCATGGCAACCCGCGTCGATCAGGAGCCGATCGGTTCCGTACGACGCGTCGACCGTCAACGTGTCGGCATGACCGTGGCCGGGCTGGCAATCCGGACCTATCGGACCGACATCGAAGAAGACCGTCCAAGGCGTGCCGTGCCACACGACGATGCCCGCCCGCGGGAAATGCCGAGCTCCCTCGGGCCGCCGCGCGTCTGGTGAGCTTTCGAACGCCCATGGCATGTCGTGATGCATCCCATCCGGGCGGCACGTTCCGCCGTCGTTGAATTGGGGACACGACCCGTCGGGATGGCGAAGCCACGCGATGTACCCGGCCATCGCGCGCCAGACCCGCTTCCATTCCGTCGCGAGACCGTGATCCTCGGTCAGGCACGCAAGATCGAGACAATCCCGCATGACCTCGACGTGATAGTGCGGGCTGCGTTCAAAATGCGATCCGTCGGCCAGGATCTGTTCGCGGAACTGGTCGGCGGCGAGCTCATCGGAGCGGGCTTGCCACCGGCGCGGCTCGTTGCCTTCAAAGAACCGACCGGCCCATGCGAGGCCGACCGCATCGCGGATCAGGTGGTTCGCGCGCAGGTCCCATTCGATGTTGTGGAAGAGGAACCGAGCCTGCCGCCAAAGGCACGGAAGGAAGGAAGGAAGCGCGAGGCGCGGATCGGCCCCCGCGCCGTGGTAGGCGCGGATCCACGACACGATTCGGGACGCGACCGTGTAGGCGTTCCATGCGGGCGAACGCGGATCGATCCTTCGCGGCGCGCATCGTTCCATCCAATCGCCAAGGTACGCATGAAGAAGCAAGGCCGCCTGATCGGCATGCTTGCCCTTTGAGCCCACGATGCGGGCCATTTCATGGGCCCAGCCGTGGTAATGCAGCGTGAACGTCCACAGGCGGTCGTGCTTGGGATCGTCAAGCCGCCAGTCCGGACGATGCCGTCCAATCGACTCGGCGCGCCCGAGATGCTCGAAGACGCCGTCACTCCACTGAGCGAGCGAACGCTCCAACGCTTCGGTTGAACGGGAACTCGGACGAACCATCCGGGGAAAATCGTCTCGGACCGAACGCGCGTCGACCGATCCGATCGCGGGGCATGGCCAGTCGGTGAGTCGCAACGTGCGGAGCGCCGTTCTTCGCAGCCTCGCGACGACCTGGCTCCATCGCAAATGGCGGAGCGTCCGGAACAGGCATGGAAGTGTTGGGTGCGCCATGGGCGTCGGCTCGAACTCACGCTCCAACCCAAGAAAACGTCCGTGGCTCCACACGCCGTTGGGCGGGAGAACCTTGTAACAACCTCCGGGGATTCGGGCAAGTTCAGCCTTCTTCCCAAACAACCGATTCTCGCATTCCGTGCACGGCGCGGCCTTCATGGGTCGCCGCTGTCGCGGGACGGGTTGGCGGCCGCGCGGTGGGCCGTTTGCGGTCGGCGCGGCGCATGGTAAACTGCGCGACCGAGTCCCAAGTCGTCGATTCGGGCATCGGCGACCTGGGATCGGGCGGAAGGCCCGTGCAAGAAAAATGGGGGGGTAGTCTGAGGCGTACCCGGAGAAGGCGGGCTCGGACAAATCGCCCTAAAGCGTTACTGCAAAACACCTTGAGGGTGTAGCTCAGTCGGTAGAGCAACGGACTTTTAATCCGTAGGTCTCGGGTTCGAGCCCCGACACCCTCACTGGAGCCCTTTCAAACGCGGGTCGTCCACGTCGAGCCGGTACATGATCTGGTTGTAGTCGTACCGGGAGGTCTGCTCGGTGCCGCCCGAAAACGTATGCGTGTAGGTCCCTTCGAAGTACACGTGACGACCGGCGCTGAAATACGGGTGCTGCTTCGGATTGTAGAAACTGTATTTGTCATGGGTGAGGATCTTCACCGCTTTCGGCAACGGGCCTTCCGGCGCGTCGGACTCGGCGTACCAGATCTCGCCGAGCATCGAGGAACCGAAGCTCTGCGTGAAAATGCTGATCCACCGTCCCCGATGTTCATTCCAGGTGATGGAACCGTTGTGGACGAGCACGGGCTTACCGCTATCCGCATCCACGGTGCGCAGGCGCGCCTCGTCCGCCTTGAGCTGACCGCTTTGGGTCAGTTTTTCTTCGAGGCCGCGATCGATCGGCGGGGTGTCCTGTTTCCATCCCCACACGACGCGCCCCGCATCATCGCGTTCGACGCGCGGCGCATCGGCTCGCGACCCGGCCACCAGGCACGTAAAACCCTCGTATCGGCTCAAGTCGAGGAATGACTCGACGGTCGCCCGCACGCGAGCCGTCGCCGTCGCTTCGCCGAAATAGACGTAATCGACTCCGTCGACCGAATGCCGCACCGGGTGCCCCCCCGGGAATAGGGGGACGTCCTTGGCAAACGATTTCACCTGACGGAACGCGTTCTTTGCGTCATCGAATTCGGCGATGCCCCGTTCGTGGATTTCGAGCATTCCGCGCACCTTGACGTACCCGCAAAACAGCCGCTCGCGTCCGTCGGCGTCGCGCAGCACGGTCAAGCCGTTGATCCACGTGGGCCCTTCACCGGGCATCTTGCACATGGCTTTCGCGAATCCGTCGTCATTGACGAAGTATTCGAGGTCAACGCCCTTGTCGGGATCCAGCCCGCCATCGCTCGGCGGACGCGACGTCGCGCCGGGGACGTGGAAGAGGCCGAGCGGGTACTTGGGTCGGTTCGTGTCGCCCCAGAACCAATAGATGCGTCCATGGTAGAGCGCGGTCACGACGCTGTCGGAACCGGTGACCTGCGCGTTGAGCAGCGGATGGGCGATGGGCGCCCGACCACCGGCGAGCACCGTGTCGGCGTAGATGCCGGCGCCGGTCACACGATAGAGGCGTTCGGCCATGTTGATCCGTTTGATCATGAATTGCGCGGAGCCTCCGGGCACGACGGAAACCGACTTTCCCTGGAAACCAAAACCGTCTTTCGCGAATTCGTAGCCATGGCTGCCCACGTAAAAGAAGGCCGTCTGTCCGAACAGTTCCGGATCGCGGATCGCCGCCGCGCCGGCGGAATCGGTCACGTACCGATGTTGGGCCATGGTGCGCAGTTCCACGAGCGGAACACCTCGGCCGGTTTGTTCATCCACGACCACGATCTTGAACACGCCGGTCGGTTCGTCCGATGCGGCGCGCGGCGCAAGCGACAACAGTCCGATCATCAGGATTGCACGCGTCAAGCGTTTACCGGCGCGCATCGCTGGTTCCTCCTTTTTTCCAGGGGAAGTTCCGAATCGGTCGGGAAGGAGGACACGGTAAGCCGACGGTCGACGGGCACGTTATCGGGCGACGCTTCGAGCGCGTCGCGCAGCGCTCGAACCGATTCCCCGCCGCTTCCCATCACGCATCCCCGCTTCGTCCGACGGCTCGTTCCGGCGTCGCCATCGTACGAACCGCCGTCGGCCCATGTCAAGAAACCGATGCGGCACCCGCGCGCGATTCACCACCGCGTGGCGTGGCAAAGCCGGCGGAATCGGTTATCCTGATCGGCGGGACGATACCCGCGCGAATCGGAAACTGGGAGAGTGTGATGACGGTCCGACTGGACTGGCTCTATCAGCGGCCCGGCTGAACGTCGCGCGGCAAGTCAAACGAGGATTCGCACCGAAATGTGCTCGGAGTCCGGACGACCGCGCGAAAAGGAGTGACGTGCATGAGATCCGCCTTCGTCGGGTTGCTCGCGTTTGTCACGCCGTTCGCGCCGGCGGCGGGCGGCGAACCGGCATCCGTCATCGGGCACTGGCCGCTCGCCCACGACGCGCGCGACGTTTCTGGGCATGGGCGGCACGCCGTCCATCGCGGAGTACGATTCGAGCCGGCGGATCCCGACGCACGGTCCCGTTCCGCCGCGCGATTCGACGGCCGAAGCGCGAGCGTGGACGTTCCGCCCGACCTCGCGCCGGAACTCGGCGCCCGCCCCTTCACGATCGCCGCGTGGATTCGGCTCGATGATTCGGGAACCGACGTGCCGGGATGCGTGGTGAGTCAATGGGATGCCGGACGACGGACCGGTTTTCAATTCGGAATCAATCATCACGCGGGCGTCACCACGAACCAATCCAACTCAAGGCATGTTCACTTCGGTATCGATCAAGCGAGTCCGCCGCCGGAGTGGACCAATCATGGAAGACTCGGCGACGCGAACCTGGTCTTCGCGCTGGCCGTACATGACGGCCAATTGTACGCGGGAACGTGCGAGCCGCGAGCGGATGGGGCGGGACATGTCTATCGATTCGAGGGCGGCGCGCGATGGACCGATTGCGGGAGCCCGGATCGCTGCAATTCCGTTTCCGCGCTGGCCGTCCATGACGGACAGCTCTACGCGGGTGTCGCCCGATACCGGCTCGCCGGGTCCGCGCTCCCCGAATCGGAGAATCCACATCCGGGCGGCGCGGTCTACCGCTACGACGGCCCATCACGGTGGACGCCCTGTGGCCGACCGCCCGGCGTCGACGCGATTGGCGGTCTGGCCGTTTTCGGGAACCGGCTCTACGCGTCCTCGCTCTATCGGCCCGCCGGATTCCATCGGTATGTCGGCGGAACCGAGTGGGAATCGCTTCAAACACCGGGCGGCAAGCGCGTTGAGGCGATGGCCGTTCACAACGGTGAACTCTTCGCAAGCAGCTACGATTTGGGGCACGTGTTCCGGTTCGACGGCGACCGTTGGTTCGATTGCGGCCAGGTCGGACCGGAAGAGAACACGCAGACCTACTCGTTCGCCGTGCATGAAGGCAAACTGCACGTCGGGACATGGCGCTCAGGGCGGGTCTATCGGTACGAAGCGGATGACAACTGGGTCGATACCGGACGGCTCGGCAATGAACTCGAAGTCATGGGCATGCTCGTTCACAACGGCGTGCTTTACGCGGGGAGCCTTCCGCTCGCGGAGGTCTATCGATATGAACGGGGCGCGGGATGGATCCACTCGGGACGGCTCGACACAACGCCCGATGTCGTCTATCGACGAGCATGGACGATGGCCGAGTACCAGGGCCGTTTGTTCTGCGGGACGTTGCCGAGCGGCCACGTCCATTCGATGCAATCGGGGCGCTGCGTCACGAGCGACCGCCCGTTGGACGGCGGTTGGCATCAGATCGTCGGCGCGCGGACCGTCGATCGACTCCGGTTGTTCATCGACGGCCGTTTGGCGGCCGAATCGGAGTCGTTCGACGGGGCCTCGTTCGATTTGAACTCGGGCGCACCCTGGACGATCGGTTCGGGCGCAACCGACTCTTTCTTCGGGTCGATATGCGATGTGCGTCTCTATGACGGCGAGCTGGACGCGGATGCCGTCGCGGCGCTATACCGGGAGACCGCTTTGGACATTCGATGACGGACGTCGCGACGTCCCCCGCGCAACCCAACCGCCGTTGCATCAAGGTGAACGACGATGCGAACCCGTATTTCCCATACCCGGACGACCTCATCGAATCGGCGCGCGATCGGCGGCGCGCTGTTGCTCACGCTGCTCATTGGCGTTCCAGCATTTGGCGAGCTGCGGGTTGGCGCCGCTGTGACGGACGTTTCTCCGACCTCCTTCCCCGTGTTGATCAACGGCGGCATGTTGAGCCGGACGGCCGAGAAGATCAAGACGCCCGTCGAGGCCCGCGCGCTGGTGCTCGACGACGGCGCCGAACGACTCGCCATCGTGGTCGTCGATAGTTGCATGATGCCGCGCCCGCTGCTCGATGAAGCCAAGCAACTGGCCGCCGAGCGGACCGGCATACCCGCCGATCGCATGCTGATGTCGGCCACGCACACGCACTCGGCCCCATCCTGCATGGGATGCCTTGGAACCGACGCGGACGCCGCGTACGTGCCGTACCTTCGCGAGAAACTGGCGCAGGCCGTCGCGGCCGCCGCCGCGAACCTCGAACCCGCAAAGGCCGGTTGGGCTGTCGAGAACGCGGCGGAGTTCACGGCCCTACGGAGGTGGATCCGAAGGCCCGATCGGATGGACGTCGATCCGTTCGGCAATCGCACCGTCCGGGCGAACATGCACGCGGGCCGGGTCTGGGACGACGTGACGGGCGAATCGGGGCCCGAGGACCCCGCGCTGACCATTCTCTCGTTCGTCGCGCTCGACGGACGACCGATCGCCGCGCTCGCGAATTTCTCGATGCACTATTTCGGCGACGAGGCGGTGAGCGCCGACTATTTCGGCAAGTTCCGCGACGGCCTTCAGGAACACGCCGCTCCGCGATCCATTCCGGACAAGCCGCCGTTCGTCGCCGTCCTTTCGCATGGGTGCAGCGGCGATATCTGGCGGCGCGACTACACCAAACCCGTGCCTCCTCCCGCCGAGGATCACACGATCGACTCGTTCACCCAAGGACTCCTCGCCATCGCGATCAAGGGTTACGACGCGATCCGGCACGAAGCCGTGTCCGACATCCGGATGACCGAATCCCGCATGACATTGAACTACCGTGTCCCCGATGCACAGCGGCTCGAATGGGCTCGGCGCGTCGTATCCGAAATGGGTGACCGGTTGCCGAAGGACACGGCGGAGGTTTATGCGCGGGAGCAGGTCTTGCTGCACGAACGGCAATCGACGGAGGTCGTCGTCCAGGCGGTTCGCATCGGGGACATGGCGATCGCGACGACGCCGAACGAAACGTACGCGCTGAGCGGCCTGAAGATCAAACACCAAAGCCCGCTCAACAAGACGATGGTGATCGAGCTCGCCAACGGAGGCGACGGCTACATTCCGCCTCCGGAGCAGCATCTGCTCGGCGGCTACAACACGTGGCCCGCGCGCTCGGCGGGACTCGAGGTCCAGGCGGAGCCGAGGATCGTCGAAGCCGCCCTTCAGGCGCTCGAGACGGTCAGCGGACGGACCCGCGGCGTACTCGTATCGAGTCGCGGGCCGGCCTCGGACGCGATCCTCGCGAAGAACCCGGCCGCCTATTGGCGTCTCGACGATATGGCGGGCCCGCGGATGATCGACGCGGGGCCGCACGCTCGGGACGCGATCTACGAGCCGGGCGTCGTCTTTTTCCTCGACGGTCCGCGTTCAAATCGTTTTTGCCTCAACGGCGAGACGAACCGCGCCGCGCATTTCGCGGGTGGCCGCGCGCTCGCGCGGATTCCCGATCTGCCCGAGAGCTACTCGGTATCGCTCTGGTTCTGGAACGGAATGCCCGTCGACGGGCGCGGCGTGGCGGGCTGGTTGGTTTCGCGAGGCCGCGACCACGGCTTGGATGCGGAAAGCGATCAATTGGGATTGGGCGGCTCGAACGCGCCCGGACGCATCATCTTCCAGCACGGCAAGGACGGCGACCATGCGCCGAGCGCCGGCACGACCGAGATCCCGCGGTGGACGTGGAACCATGTCGTCCTGGTCCGCGATGGTTCGCACGTGCGCGTCTATCTGAACGGTACGGTCGAAATCGACGCGGCCGCGCCGGCCGACTTCCCGCCCCGGTTTGATCAGATCTTTCTCGGAGGCCGGTGCGATCGCATGGACGGATGGGAAGGACGGATCGACGAGGTCGCCGTCTTCGATCGCCCGCTCTCGGCGGAGGAGATCGCATCCCTGGCGCGTGCCGCCGCGTTGGATTAGGCGTATCGGTACGTCTCAGCGGTTTGCCGGCCTCCCCGCGCGCGATCGGTCTTGCCGTCGGGTCCGAACGGCCCGTAGAATCGCGGCCGAACGATACCGCGCAACGAGTCGAACGCCATCCGAGGGAACGGATCGATGATCGACGTCCAACAAGTCCTCGGACTGCATCAGGAAATGGTGGTGCGCTGGCACGCCCAGCCGATCGACAACCCCTTCGAGGGACTGTACTCGGTCATATGCGCCCAGCACGCGTGGAATTTCGAGCTCTGGCATGAAGAGGATATCGCGCGCAGCCCGGATGTGGGGGACGCTCGCATCGCGGCCGCGAAGCGACGCATCGATCGGCTGAACCAGAGCCGCAACGACGCAATCGAGAAAATCGATGACGGCGTGACGGAGTGGCTCGAGCGGCACGCGGTTCATTCCGACGAATCGGCTCGGCGGAATTCCGAAACGCCGGGCGGAATCGTCGATCGGCTGTCGGTTCTGGCGCTGCGTATCTTCCACATGGACGAGCAGGCGAGGCGGTCGGACGCCACCGACGCGCATCGCGCGGGAACGGCCCGCAAGCTCGCCGTATGCCTCGAACAACGAAACGATCTGAGCCGATCCCTCGGCGAATTGGTCGACGACCTCGTGACCGGAGTCCGCCGCCACAAGACATACCGGCAGTTCAAGATGTATAATGACCCGACGTTGAACCCCTACCTTTACGGAGCGCGCAGCGCGTCCCCCCCCACCCTCGACACCCTCCGACCACGGGAAGCGTAGGCGTATGTCGCCATTACCACGACCGGGTCGCTCGACACCCTGCCCGCGCGGATATGAACGCCGTGCCGCGGCGTGCCGGTTCCCTCCAACCGCTTGCGGCGCGTGGATGCTCGTCGTCGCGCTGTGCGGGACGGCATCCGGTCAGTCGCCTCCCACGGCCGATCAAGGCCCTCCCTCCCAATCGACGGTCTCCGGACGCGACCCAAAGCCGATCGCGCGATGGATCGCGCGTCTCAACGCCGATCAGTTCCTCGATCGCGAGGAGGCGACCGAACAGCTCGTCCTCGCGGGGATCGCGGCGATCGAGCCGTTGGTGGAACACGTCCGGACGTCGGATTCGGTCGAGTCGCGCGTCCGTACGGTTTTTGTGCTCAAACAGATCGCGCTGAGCGACGACGAACCCGCGCGGGATTCGGCGGCCGAGGCGCTCGAACGGATCGTCGCCATGCGGCTTGGAACGCCCTCCCAAAACGCCGCTCAGACACTTAATGCGCTCAGCCTGCTCCGCCAACGCCGCGCACTCGATGAACTCCTGGCGCTCGGCGCGAAGACCGTGCCGGAACGGATTGCGCAGGTGGAGTACGTCGAGGGTCTCGAATTCGGCGAGGCGTGGCGCGGAACGGACCAGGATCTTCGCCGTCTCCGCTGGATGCGCAACGTGAGGCAACTCGTGTTTTCGGGCGATCGCGTCCGCGACGGATGGCTCGAGCACGCCGGTCAGCTCACCGAACTCAATACGCTGACCATCAGCCGCGCCCCGATCACGCCGGCCGCCGCCAAGCGGATCGCGCGCATCCAGTCGCTCAAGTTGCTCGAACTCAAGTACGTCCCGATCGGCGACGACGCGGTCGCAGACCTCGTTCAGCTCGCGGCGATCGACACGATGAAGCTCTACGGCACGGCGGTGACGGTCGAGGGCGGCCAGCGGCTTCGCGCGGCGCTTCCGCTGGCTCGTATCGATATCCGGGCGGGCGCCTTTCTTGGAATCAGCGGCGACCACCACACGATCGGCTGCCTTGTTGGAACCGTTCGGCCCAACACGGCGGCCTCCCGAGCCGGTCTGCAGCCGGGCGACGTCGTCGTGACGTACGAAGGCGAGCGCGTCGGCGATTTCGACGCGCTGACCGCCCTCATATCGAAGAATCGGCCCGGCAATGAGGTGACCTTGCAATACGTGCGGGACGCCGATTCGCAGGCCGCCTCGCGCGTCGTGCGAGCCGGCGATTCGCTTGGAATCACCGGACAGGCCGATCCGCTCGGCTGCCGCATCACGGCGCTCGCCGACAACTCGCTCGCCTCGCAACTCGACCTTGCCCCGGGCGATGTCGTCCATCGGATCGGGACCGAGCTTGTCACGTCGCCCGAGCAACTCCAGCGGGCCTTCGAACAGATCCAGGAAGGCAACGCGCTGAGCCTCGAATTCTCGCGAGGCCTCGTCCTTCGGACCGCCAAGGCGACGCTCGGCGAATGGGAATAGGGCGACAGCATCACGAAGTTGGTGGAGCAGGACGAGATTCCGCTACGGCACATCAGAATACTTGGATAGCGACGTGGCCACCGTGTTCTCGCGCCACCGGCGGTTGCCGCGCCGTCGTAGCCGTACGTGAGCACTCGGCCCTCCGGATACGATATGGTCGTGGGCCGGATCGTGTTCGCGCTGCCGCTCGCGCGACCACGCTGCACCTTGGGTGTCGTACCGACGTTCACCGCGCCCGGGTGTAACCGGAGTTCCGCGCGCCTAGATGGCCAGGGCGAGTGGCTGATAGTCGGCCAGCAGGCCCCGGTGGGGATGGTACCGTTTCGATTCGTCCTCGCGTCGTTGCTTTTGGAAGGTTTTGCGGCAGTCCGATTCGTAGATGGCGCGAACGTTGAGCATCGCTTTGGCGCCGGCCAGGTTGCAACGCATGCCGCCACGCTCCATCCGGTCCTTCACCAAATGGCGACATGCGCCCCCGAATGGAGGATCGCGAGAATCGACGTTTCCTCGCCGCGGCGATTGGACTATACTCCCCGAGCCGTCAAGGCGGCCTGGAATTCGGATGGATCGTCGGAGCGTGGTGGGATGGCGCCGCCGGGATGCTCAAACGGCGCAAGATCCCGTACGCGCGTCGTGTCACGGAACCGAGAGTCGGTAGGGAAGCGCGATGAGGTTCGGCAGGGAAGCCGATCGCCGGCAGTGGCCGCGCGCGGTGCGAATGACCGCGCTGTGCCTCATCCTGTCGACGGGTTGCGGCACCACCCAGTCGAACTTGGCGACGCAGCAGCTCTTGATGTCCGATGCCGTCGATCGAGCGGTCGGTCGGATCGATTTCGGAATCCTCGCCGGCCAAAAGGTCTTTCTCGACGATCAGTATATCCAGAACGTCAAGGGTCTGGGGTTCGTCAATTCCGAGTACTATGTCAGCGCGCTGCGGCAGCAGATGTTCGCGGCGGGGTGCCGGCTCCAGGACAAGGTTGAGGAAGCGGATATCGTGGTCGAGGCGCGGGTCGGGTCGTTGGCGACCGATGCGCACGACGTCACGTACGGAATGCCGGCGAGCAAGGCGCTGAGTTCGGGTCTATCGACGATTCCGAATGTGCCCGACCTGCCGACGATGCCCGAGGTATCGGTCGGCCGCCGGAGCGATCAGGTCGGCGCCGCGAAGATCCTGGTCTACGCGTACGATCGCCCCGCCCGTGTGCCGATCTGGCAATCCGGCGCGTCGGTCGCGTTCAGCGACGCGCGCAACACATGGGTGCTCGGTATCGGCCCGTTCCAGACGGGATCGATCTACCACGGCCCGCGTTTCGCGGGCACCAAGCTGCGCGCGCCATGGAGGCGTTCGCCGGAATCCGCCCCGCCGAAGGACGTCGTGCCCATCGACGAATCGTATACATTCCGTGATTCGAACGAGCTGCCATCGGATTCCGGGAGCGGCGAGGTGCGCGCGGCGAACCACGAGTCGATGGCCTCGCCGAGCCCACCAGCCGCGACCGACGCATCCAATACCGCGTCGCCCGGCCCTCCCGCGCCGGCGGCTCCCATGGATGCGAATGGAACCACACCGTCGCCCGCGGCGCCCGACCAAGACCAGGAACCGGGAAGCGCGCCGGCGAGCGCCAGGAGGACGCCGCAATGAGACTCGAACAAACCGAATCGCGCCGCGCAGCCTGCGATCTTTGCGGGTCGCGGGCCCGTTCGCTCGTCGCCGCCCGGGACCGGCGCGGCAAACCGCTGCGCACCGTCCTTTGCACGCGTTGCGGATTGGTTCGCCACTGGCACATTCCCACCTCGGCCGAACTCGACACCTTCTATGCCCACGAATACCGGCAGGCCTACCATGGCGAAACGACGCCTTCGGACCGCCGAGTCCTGCGGGCATGGCGGAACGGCGAACGGATTTGCGGTCTGCTTGGTCCGCACATGCCGACCGGGGCGCGCGTGCTCGAGGTCGGAGCGGGGATCGGCTGTACGGTCAAGAACTTCGAACTGCGGGGTTGGCATGCGTCCGGGATCGAGCCGCACGTCGGATTCCAGCGTTACGCGAGCGACGTGATTCGCGCGGACGTGCGGAACGAGGACTTGTTCGCCCATTGTCCGGCGAGGCCGTACGACGCGATCCTGCTCGTGCACGTCATCGAACATTTCCGGTCGCCTCGGTCAGCCCTCGAACGAATCCGCGAACTCCTGGTTCCCAACGGCCTGTTCTACATCGAGTGTCCGAACCTCGCGGCTCCGTTCGCCGCGCCCGGCAAGTACTTCCACGCGGCGCACATCCACAACTTCACCCCCGCGACGCTCGGCGCGATGGCGCGCGCCGCCGGTTTCGAGCCGGCGGCGTGGCTGAGCGGAGCGCGGGATCCGGATCTAGCGCTGCTGGTCCGCCGGACCGACGCCGCGGACGCCGCTCCGATCGGCGCGCAGGGCGTCTGCGAGGCGGTCGACGGCATGTCGCGATTCAACCTCTGGACATACCACGCGCGCGTCGCCTATGTGAGGAACCGAGCGAGGAAGATCGCGGCGTATTTGGGCGAGCATGTCGCCGCGAGGACAATCGTTCGGAAGCTGCGGGAACGATTCGGGGAGGAAACCGGTTCCGGAAAACGTCGGGCCGCCTGAAATCCGAGGGAGTCACAACATGCCGCGCGACGGATCGCCGAGGGTTCTGATTTGCCGCCTGAGCGCGATCGGGGACTGCATGCTCACCGTCCCCGTGCTGTGCGCTTTGCGGCGGCATTTTCCGGGCGCGATGCTCGGATGGATCGTCCAGCCTCAAGGCGCGGCCCTCTTGCGCGATCACGAATGCCTCGACGCGTTGATCGAGGTCCCTCGGCGGTGGCTCCAGTCGGCCACATCGATTGCCCGCGTTCGGCGGACGCTGCGTTCGATGGAATTCGATGTCGCGATCGACGCGCAGTCGCTCGCCAAGAGCGCGGTCGCGGCGTGGATCAGCGGCTCGCCGCGCCGGATCGGCTTCGCGCGGCCGCTCGGCCGCGAAGGCAGTCACTGGCTGCATCACGTCAACATCGATTCGAAACACGCGCACATCGTTCGAAAGCAACTCGATCTGCTCGAACCACTCGGCATTGTCGATCCGATCGTCGAGTTCCGGATGCCGGCGTTCGCCGAGGAGCGCGAGCGCATGCGGAATTGGCTCGACAGCGCCGTCGGTCCCACATTCCTCACCGTGAATCCGGGCGCGACATGGCATTCCAAACAGTGGCCGCCCGCCCGGTTCGCGGACGTGGCGCGGCACATGGGCCGCCGGCACGGCCTGCCGACCGTAATCGTCTGGGGCGGACCCTCCGAACGGATTCTGGCCGAGTTTGTGCAGAGCAAGGCACACGGCCATGCGATCGTCGCGCCGTCGACCGACCTGCGGGAACTCGCGTCGCTGCTGCGGATGAGCCGCCTGGTCATCGCGTCCGACACGGGTCCGCTTCACATCGCGGCGGCGGTCGGCGCGACCTGCGTCGGACTGCACGGGACGACGCGCGCCGAGGTGAGCCGCGCGTATGGACCCGATCACGCGGCGATCCAAGCGTATTACCAGGCGACCTCCCGCCGTGCCCACCGTACGGCTCCCAATGACGCGATGCGGGCCATTTCCGCCGAACGCGTCATGGAAACATGTGACATACTTTTGTCATCCCGTTCCGCGCGGGCGGCATGACGATCCGCGCCGCGCGCGCCCGAGCCGGCGACCGCGATTCCCCGCCTGGGCCGGAGGCCGCCATGTTCGCGCGCGAACAGTACGAATTGATCGATTTCGGCGACGGGCGCAAACTCGAGCGGTTCGGACTCCATACGATCGACCGTCCAGCTCCCGCCGCCCGGGCGCCGAGGGCTCTGGCCGCGCGGTGGGCCGAAGCCTCCGCCCGGTTCGACGAGCCGCGACTTGGAACGTCGGGACGCTGGTCCGGTCCGCTCGCCGATTGCGCCGCCGCCGATGCCCGGTGGACCGTGGCCCATCCTCCGATGCGGTTCGAATTGCGGTTGGCGTCGAGTGGGCAAGTCGGCGTCTTCCCCGAACAGGCCGCGAACTGGGATTGGCTCGCCGACCGCGTGCGCGGCGCATCCGAGCCGATCCGCGTGCTCAACCTCTTCGCCTATACGGGAGGCAGCACGATGGCGTGCGCGCTGGGCGGCGCCGCGGTGACGCACGTCGACGCGTCCAGGTCGGCCGTCGCGTGGGCTCGCGCGAATGCCGACGCGTCGGATATGCCGCACGACCGCGTCCGTTGGCTTGTCGAGGACGCTCGGCGGTTCGTCGAACGTGAAATACGACGGCGACGCCGTTACGACGCCGTCGTCCTTGACCCGCCCACGTTCGGTCGAGGGCCGCGCGGCGAGACGTGGTCCTTCGAGAGCGATATGCCCGGTCTGCTCACCCACTGCCGCGCGTTGCTTGTTCCGATGCCTCGGTTCATCCTGCTGACCGGGCACACCACCAACCTGCCGGCGACGCGGATACGCGACCTGCTCGCCCTTGCACTTCCCAACGGCGCGACGCACTCCATCGATGTCGAACGCCTCGCGCTCCAACGTCCGGACGGCGCGGAGTTGTGGAGCGGATGGAGTGGAAAAATGAAGGGATGAAAGCGTCTCGTGAAACCCGAGGCCGAGCGTCACGAGCCGTCAGGCTCGTGATGCGGAGACGAAGGGGGGCTGGGGACGGGGATGGGTTGGTTCGCGAGGTGTCCGTGTCCGAGCCTATCTTGGATGGGTGATGCCGGGCCCGACACTTGATTGAACGGCGTCCTTGGCGGCACGCCGCAGTTCGGGTACGCGCAGCGCGACAAGCGTCTCGAATTCGCCCGACTGGACCGTCGCGCCTTCTTGATTGACCAGGCTGCGATGCCAGACGACGGAGCCCGCGCGACGGCTTCGCGGCCGCTTCTCCGCGATTCGCGTCACGGCGCGCACCGTGTCGCCCACGTACATCGGACGATGGAACTCCCAGTTGCGAATGCCGACGAACGCGACCGTCGCCATGCGCGGGCATTGGCTCGCGAGCCCGGCCACCCAGGCGAGCCCAAGCAAGCCGTGCGCGATCGGCCGGCGATAGAGCGACTGACTCGCGTGCTCACGATCCACGTGCAATGGATCGAAGTCGCCCGTCATGCCCGCGAAATTCACGATATCGGCTTCGGTGATCGTTCTCGCCAAGCTTGTCCAGGAATCGGCCGCATGGACATCCTCGAAATACAGCAATTGGCTCATGGGATTCCAGCGATCCGTTTCGGAAGGTCCAAAGAACCGATCCGCCTCGCGTCCACCCTTCCCTTGTACGATCCCCAAGGCGAGAGGGCAAGCGCCGATTCGACAATTCCGGTTGCACGGCGCATGGGGGATTTCGCGGGTGTCGGCATTGGGAGGGCGGGAGGGGGACTACCGCGAAATCGACCGCTGGCGGACGGATTCGTAGGCGAGGACCGCGGCCGTCACCGAGACGTTGAGACTATCGACCACTCCGAGCATCGGCACACGAACCTCGGAAATCGACGGGATCCGCCATATTTCCGATAGGCCTCGCGACTCGCTTCCGAGAAGAATGGCGATACGGCCGGTGAGGTCGCACGTCCAATAGGCGCACGTCGCGTCGACGCGCGCGGCGACGATCCGGAAACGGCGTTCGCGAAGCCATTCGAGCAGCACGTCGCCTCGCGTTTCGCATGCCGGAACGTGAAAGACCGCTCCAAGGCTCGCGCGGACGGCATTGGGGTTGTAAAGGTCGGTGTGAGGGTCCGCGAGCGCCACCGCCGCGCCGACCGCGTCCGCCGTCCGCAGGACGGCCCCGATGTTGCCCGGCTTCTCGACCGACTCGAGCACCAAGACGATCTCGCGCGGCGGTTCGCGCCAACCGTCCAGTTCGACTCGAGGCACCGAGAACACGGCCACCAATCCCTCGTTCCGATCGCCATACGCGATCCGTTCGAAGACATGCGGCGCGACGTCGAATCGAGCGATCCCCGAGTCGCGCGCCTGTTCGAGAACGGTCCGGTGGTCGGGCGTTTCGCACAGCTCCGGAACGCAGTAGACCTCGCGGATATTCCGCGCATGCTCGGGCCGATCGAGCGCGCGTCGCAATTCGCGGAGCCCGTCGATGAGCGTCAATCCCTGCTCCCTCCGCCGATGGCCGTCGCGCAAGCGCGAGATCGCCTTGATCCGGGGATTTGTGGTGCTCGTGATCCGCACGTTCAGTCCTCCATCCCTGCTTGCCCCCTTCGCCCGTCGCCTCCGCACGGCGAGCCTGGCGGCTCGAGACGCTCGGTTTCGGATTTCACGAGACGCCTTTCATTCTCCACGTTGGCGCTTTGCTTCGAGCGTGTTCTTAAGGAGCATGGCGATCGTGAGGGGGCCGACGCCGCCGGGGACCGGTGTGATGCGGCCCGCAACGGCGACCGCCGATCCGAAATCGACGTCGCCCACGAGCCCCGACTCGGTCCGATTGATGCCGACATCGATTACCACGGCGCCGGGCCGAATCATGTCGCCCGTCACCGCGCGCGCGACGCCGACGGCCGCGATCAGGATATCGGCTCGCCGAGCGTGCGAGGCGAGGTCGCGGGTCCGGGTATGGCAAAGCGTGACGGTCGCGTTCGCATAGTCGGGCCCGTAAATCGAAGTGCGCTGGGTGAGCATCATGGCGAGCGGCCTTCCGACGATGGAACTGCGGCCGATGATGACCACGTCGCGACCGGCCGCGGCGAGCCCCTCATGCGCGAGGATCCGCAGCACGCCGTGCGGCGTGCACGGCAGGAACCTCGGCCGACCTTGATCGAGCAGGCCGACATTGTCCGCGTGGAACGCATCGACGTCTTTCCTGGGATCGATCGCGTCCAGGACGCGGACCGCGTCGATCGATGCCGGCAACGGAAGTTGAACGAGAATCCCGTCCACGGAACGATCGTGGTTGAGTTGGTCGAGATGCGCGACGAGCGCGTCGGTCGTCGTGGAGTCGGGCATCCTGTCCAGGCGACTTTCGATGCCGACCCGTTCACAGGCTCGGCGCTTGTTCCGCACATACACCTGGCTTGCCGGATCCTCGCCGACGAGCACGGCGGCGAGGCACGGCGGGTCCGCTCCGCGCGCACGCCGTTCCGCCACGGCTCGAGCCACTTCCCCTTCGACCTCCGCGGCGATCGCCTTGCCATCGATAATCCGAGCCGTCATGATCCCGCTCTCCTCCGGAAGACGAACCCCGAAGCACACAATCCGAGGACGGCGACGGTCATGCACACGACGTCGCTCACGAAATGAAATCGCTCGATTTGGGCCGCCTGTTGGCTCAGCTCGGGATTCGGCGCCTCGATGACACCGAGCCCGTAGAGCGCGGCGATGCATGCGCCGAGCCCCCATCGAAGCCATGCGGGCGGACCGGACGGCGGGCCCCGTCCAATGAGACGCAGGGCGACGGCGATCGAGGCGCCGATCACGGCCGCGACCATCGCCTTGGCGAACGACATGCCGACCATCACGAGCAAGAGCATGCGGCGGTTTCCGGCCTTCGGGTTCGTGGAACGGGAGCGGATCGGGTCTTCCGGAGGATCGCGGCGCGTCGAGCGGGAGTCAGGGGTGCGCGGACGGCGGCGCGAGGCGTTTGTATTCGCCGGCGAGCCAGCGCGGGATGTCGCTACGATACCATTTCGAGAACCGATTCTCGCTGGGGCCTCCGGGAAGATTGGTCCACGCCTCGTCGACCGACATGTCCGTGACGAAATGGTACGAGGGAGCGAACGTCGTTTCACGCGTCGCCGTCCGCAGGACATGGCCGTGGAACAGGGTCGCATGGCATCCCGGCATCGGCAACCGGCGGCTGTCAAAGCCCAGGAATCGGCCCGCTCGGCGACCTCCGAAAAACCGGTCGGTGAAACGGAAGTGGTTGACGTCCGACCAGCGTTGGAGCGGACGAGCGACCGCGCGCTCGGCGGCGCGCCGGACCAGCGCCTGTTTGGATTCGCCGCGCCACCATCGCGACGCGGCGCGGCGCAACAGCCGATCCGCCGCCGTCAGTACCATGAGCGAATAGCCGGACCGGGAACAGAGGAAGAGCATCCGGCGCCAACCGATCGCCCGCTCGTGCCCGAGGAGCTCCATCATGACCGCGAGATAGAACCGAAAGAACAACGTCGGTTCGTCGAGTTCCGGTCGGAAGGACCGGTCCCAGAGTTCCAGCTTCCGCTTGACCGGACCATCCGGAAGCTCGGGCAAGAGAATTCCCAGGATTTCGTCCGCATGCGGGCTCACGACGTCGTATTGCATGGCCTGCATGTCGCGCACGTCGGCGTCAGCGAATGACTCGAGCCGTTCGCGGATCCGACGCAGCCGGTAGTCGGCGGCCGGTTGCGTCACCAGGACCGTTCCGTCGGCGGCCGTCTGCTCCTCGTTCGCGGTCGCCACGAAACCCTTGGCGGGGTCAATGACGCTGGGCAGCGCGCTCGGATCAAGCCATCCGCGCCAGTGATTCGCGCGATCCCACGCGGGGATCGGCGTGAGCCCCGAATAGCCCTGGGATCGCACCGGGAATCGTCCGCTTCCCTGCATGCCGATCCGCCCATCGGCGTCCGCAAAGACCCAGCACAACGCCGGATGGCAACTGCGCAGGACCACGCGCATCGCGTCTTGCGTGGCCGGAGCATGGATCACGTCCAGCCAGGCGGCCATCGCCGGTCCGCAGTCGCGCCGGTTGCCGGTCCAGGCGAGCGAAAGATGATATCCAGGACCCGCGCCCGACGGGTCTTCCAAGAGCGAGCCGACGTCGTTTTCCAGGATCCGCTCGACGCGCGCCGGCGAACCCTTGCGGCCCAGAGTCTCCTCGCGAACGCGAAAATCGAGCCAACGTCGTCCGCGCCGATATTGCCATCGCCCGTCGTGCTCGCGGCAATCCTCGATGAATGAATCGAGCAAGTCGCCTTTCATGTGCGTGACGCCCCACGCGAGGCGGCGCGCCCGGGCGACCGGAAACAGGGGGCATCCCGGAAGGCTCGCTCCCATGACGTATTCAGCGTCGCCCCACCGTAGGACGCATTCGTACCAGATCGCGGGAAGCCGATTGACTTCAAGATGCGGATCGGCGGCGAGCAGTGCGGAACCCGACGCCGTCCTGCCTCCGCTCAACGCCCACGCGTTGCTCCCGGCGAGCCTGGGGAGGTCCGCCAGCATCTCCATCGCCGCATCGGAAAGCCGGTTGCTGATCCGCACCTTCCGAAGCAACTCGAAGTCGACGTCGTCCAAGCGCGGCGCGAAGAGTTCCCGCAAGGCCGCCTCGTCCGCGCCCGCATGGATCAACTCAAGGACGATCCGTTCATTCTCCCACTGGCCGATCGCGAGTCCGCCGAAACTGAGCAAGCGGCCCACAATGACGACCGATCGGGCGTCCCACGGTTCGCCTTGGAACCCAACGGCCCACATCGGCCAGGTACGGCCAAGATCGGCGAGGCCCGCATTGACGCCATCGCTGTAGACGTCGAGTTGGTCGCGGGACTCGGCGGTCAGGTCGGCCAATTCCTCGTCGAGACCCAAATGCAATCCGATACGGCGAAAGAGCAGGTCGGTCTCGGCGAACCCGGCGACGTCCGCGATCTGCTCGGCGGCCCGTCCCAACGCCACACTCCGCGCGAACAGGAGCTGGGTGCCTCGGTCGCGCGCGTGCATGTAACCGAGCCCGTAGAGCGCATCGAGCCAGGTCGTGCCGCTCAGATGGGGAACGCCGGCGCCGTCGCGCGCGGCGTCGATGGCGCGGGTCGCGCCGCGGATTTCGATGGGGTGCATGCGCGTCATGGACGCACTTGGAATGCCAGGGAGCCGCCGTCCCGCCCCGCGCGATTACTTGCGATGCCGAATTCGAGCCCGCATCCGGCGCTTCTTCCGACCGATCTTCCGGCGACCTTTTCCCGTCTTCTTCACACCCACGTCGAAACCCTCTCCCGAAAACCGGTCGTTTCCCGCGCGCCGATCGCCAAGGTCCGACCCACGCCGAAACTCCGCGCGGCCCGATCGCCCACGCAACCACGCCAAGAGCCTATCAGATCGGCGTTCCCGGGTGAAGGCCTTCGCCCCGCTCGCGCCAATCGATATCGGACAAGGCGGCGAGCGCCAATTGGAGGGCATGGGTACCGAGCCTGCCGTGGCCTTGGGCCTTGACCGCCTCGTACAACTGCTTGGCGAGCGCGAGACCGGGCAGCGCCACTCCCATCCGGCTCGCCTCGGCGAGCGCGATCCCCATATCCTTCAGGAAATGCTCGACGAAGAAGCCCGGGTCGAACCGGTTCTGAATGATGCGAGGTCCGAGATTCGTCAACGCCCAGCTCCCCGCCGCACCCGACGAAACGGATTGCATGACCGAATCGAGGTCGAGGCCGCTTCGATACGCGTACAGGAGGGCCTCGCAGATCCCGATCATGTTGGTCGCGATCAGGATCTGATTCACCATCTTCGCGTGTTGTCCGGCCCCGGGGCCGCCCTGATGGACGATCGTCTTGCCCATCGCCTCGAAACAGGGCCGAAGCGCGTCGATCACCGGCCGCTCGCCGCCGATCATGATCGAAAGCCTCGCTTCACGGGCTCCGATATCGCCTCCCGAAACGGGCGCGTCGACCGCGTGGACGTGCCGAGTTCGAGCGGCCGCGGCGATCTCGACGGCCAACGACGGCTCGCTGGTCGTCATGTCCACAAGGATGTTTCCTTCCTTGCAGCCTGCCAATGCGCCGTCGGAGCCGAGCGTCACTTCGCGGACGTCCTTGGGAAAGCCGACGATACTGAACACGACGTCGGACCGCTCGGCGACCTCGCGCGGCGTATCGGCCCATGCGGCGCCGGACGACAACGTCGCGGACGCTTTCTCCCGGCTCCGAGTAAAGACGGTCGCCGAAAATCCCTTGGCCATCAAATGGCCGCACATGCTCGACCCCATGACGCCCAGGCCGATCCAGCCGACTCGAGTCGTTCCGGGTACGATGCGTATGACCTTCATCGCGAGTCCGCCTCCTGTTGCGTCGCCCGGATCGGATCGGATCGGTCGGACCCGATTCGATGAATCGGACTAATCGCGCCAGAACCGATCGAAGTCAGGCCGACCGAGGATTTCATTGAGGATGACGGCGCGGCGCACATCGTCCGGCGAATCAAGCCACGCTCGGGTGTGGGTGCCGCCGGCGGGACGGTTCGGGGCCGATTCCGCGCCCTTGGGTGTCGAGAGTTGTCCGACGCGGTGCTCGAAGACATGGCGGAGATGCGCGTCCATGTCGTCGTCGGCCAATCCGACGTGCTCGCCCAAGTGCGAGGTCCGCTCGCGGATTTCACCGGGATCCAAGTGCGCGGTGACGTACGAGTCGATGTCCTTCGCTTCCGATGCGCGGATCTCGCGCTGCGTCGTCGAATCGGTCGGCGGGACGGATGCCTTCCGGACCGGTTTTTCTTTCGGCGGGCGAGGAGCCTGCGCGCGGGGCGCGGGTGGCGGAGCCGGTCGCGGAGCGGCCGCCGTGTCGCCGTCGAGCACGACGATCGAGGGTTTTTTCTTCTTGCGGTTCTGCGCGGCCTTTTGGAGGAAGGCGTCCAAGTCGTCCGCCATGCTATTGCCCTCCACCCTTCGGCGACGCGGGAACGCCGGTGCCCGCGATCGCGCGACGCATCTCGGTATCGGCCTTGACGTTGAGCATCCGGTAATAGTCGAGGATTCCGAGTTTGCCGGAACGGAACGCGTCGGCCATGGCGCGTGGCACCTCGGCTTCGGCATCCACGGCCTTCGCTCGGGCCTCCTCGATCGCCGCGATCATCTCCTGCTCGGCCGCGATCGCCATCGCGCGGCGGCCTTCCGCGCGGGCCCGCGCGACGCGCATGTCGGCTTCCGCCTGGTCCGCCTGTAGCCGAGCTCCGATGTTGTCGCCCACGTCGATGTCGGCGATGTCGATCGATACGATTTCAAACGCCGTCTGCGAATCGAGCCGGCGGGCGAGCACGGCCTTCGAGATCAAGTCGGGGCTCGCGAGAACCTGGCGATGATCGTCGGCCGAACCGATCGCGCTCACAATCCCCTCGCCCACCCGCGCGACAATCGTCTCCTCGGTCGCCCCGCCGATGATCTGCTGCAGGTTCGCCCGCACGGTCACACGGGCGCGCACCTTGAGCTGGATGCCGTTCTTGGCGACGGCGTCGAGCGACTCGCGGCCGGAACCCTTCGCCGGGCAATCGATCACCTTGGGATAGACGCTCGTTTGAACGGCTTCGAGCACGTTTCGTCCGGCGAGGTCGATCGAGGTCGCCTCGCGGAACGTCAGTTTGATCGTCTTCGCCTTGCGGGCGGCGACGAGCGACCGGATGACGAGCGGCACGTTGCCGCCCGCGAGGTAATGCCGGTCCAGGGCCATGCACGTGAGATCGAGGTCGTCTCCGAGGCCCGCTTGGACGGCCATGATCTTGGCCTTCACGATGACGCGAGGGTTCACTTTGCGGAACGTCATCCCGAGCAGGTTGAGCAGCGTGATTCCCGCGCCGGTCAGGACGCTCTGAATCCAGAGATTGAAGTAGGTGAAAAACACGAGCAAGACGGCCATCACCACGATGAGGACGACCGCCGCTCCGATGAGCGCAAGGGTCGAAGGATCGATCGCCGCCAACATCGAACCAGCCGTATTCAGAAACAAGTGGAACATCGTGAGCCCTTCCTCGCCATGCGCTTGCGGGACCGCGAATTCGGTCCCAGTTTAGCAGGCCCCATCGGCGGCGGCAAAGGCCCGTTCCGCCGCCCGTCTCAACCGGCCGTTTCGTCGAACGGATCGATGCCGAGCGATTCGAACGGTTGGGACAACGCGTCATCGGCGCCCGAATCGCGGAACGCCGTCGAGGCGTCGGCGGGCGCCACGACGATCCGATTCCCGGAAATCGAGACCACCCGAATCGTCGCGCCCGCTTCGATCGGATTCCCGCGACTCACCGCTCCGTATGTCTTCCCTCCGATCACGACCGCCCCGGCCGGCAACATCTTGCTGCGCGCCACGCCGACCTGCCCGATGAGACCTTTCCGCTCCCGATAGTCCTCGTCGTTCGGCAACGCGTCCTCGTCGCCGCGGCCCGGAGGGAGCATCATGCGGCGGCCAAGGGGTGTCATCGGCCAGAAGTGGATCGCAAGCCCGATGACGACGGGCGTCAACAAGAGGGCCGCCGAAAGGACCGACAGACCGTACAGCGTGCCTCGTGAAAAGGCGACATACACCGCCGCGATCGCCGACGACACGGCAAGCAGGCTCAATATGCCCGTCGAGGGAATAAAGAGCTCCATCACGACGAAGGAAAGACCCAGAAGCAGGAGCAGGATAGGCCAGATCATCGGTTCCATAGATCGCTTCCTCAACCGCCCATGGCTTCCTCAACCGCCCATGGCTTCCTCAACCGCCCAGGTACCCGGAACCCTTCGACTCGGCGACGTCCGGTCACGGAGGGCCGTTCATGGCCCGAACCAGCACCCGGTTGCCCCGCACGTCGACGACACGCACGCGCCCCGCCGCCGCCACGACCTCGCCTTCCGTGATCACGTCGATGATCTCGTCGCCGAAACGGGCCTTGCCCGACGGGGCGATCAACGTCGTCGCGACGCCGACCTTGTCCGCCAAATAGGCGAAGTCGACGAGCGATTCGCGGCGTTCCAAGTCCGGATCGTTGAGATCGGGAGGCGGCAACGCCATGTTGCGGAACCAGGGTGTCCGGTGGATATAGCGCTGAAGCAGGAAAATCGCCGCAAGGCCTCCCATGCCCGCCATTCCGACGGCGAGCATCGACTTCGGCATTTCACGCAGTTGGTACGCGTTCCTCGGGAGGATGAACGTCTGGCTCGCGAGCACGATCGACGCGATCATCATCACCGCGCCCCCGACGCCGAACACGCCGAAACCGGGAAGCACGAAGAGCTCGATCATCAGGAATGCGAATCCGCCGAGAAACAGGAGCACTTCGAGCCACCCGCACGTCCCGTTAAGGAACTGGGCCCAGAAGTAGAGCAGGAAACTGATGGCGGAAATGAAACCGGCCACACCGATCCCGGGACTCGATGCCTCCGAAATGATCGCGAAGAACGCGACAAACAGCAGAGTGCGGCTGAACCACGCCTGGGCCGCGAGTTGCTCGATCCGCGTGATCATCCAACCCGCCTGCAGGACTTCGGTTTGTTCTTGAAGACCATACAAGGCGGGTATCTCCTCGACGCGTTCCGCCGAAAACCGGACCAAACCGAGCTTCCTCGCGTCGGACGCCGAGAGCCCGTTCTCCGTCGCGACGGCGGCTCCGAGCGTCCACTGCTCGGGGTCGATCTGCGCGTCACGCTCGGCGCGGCTGAAATACCGCGTCTCGCCGGTCCCCGCCTTGCGGCATTCGAAAACCTGGAACTTGGGATCGAGCATGGCTCGATACAGCGACCAATCCCGCTGAGCGGACTTGGCGAGTTCCTTCAGCGGCTCGCCCAATTGTTCGAGTTCGACGGCCGACAGATGCCGCTCGCCCGGCCCGCCCACCAGCGCCTGTTCCCCGAGGATCAGGTCATCGCACGCGAACGCCGGCAACGCCGCGTCGCCACGGGCAAACCCCGAGACAAACGCGCAGGTTCGGGCAACACGGCGGTCGAGACCGGCGAGGTATTGGGCAAGTCGTAAACTGTCGGCCGGCGAACCTCCGGGACTTTCAATCCGCAATACGAGCAAACACCCCGGACCTCGCCGCAAACGGTCCTGACTCAGGTGGATGACGCGATTGACCTGCTCCGCCGTGATGCGCCCCTTGAGATCGACCTGCGCGACGGTCCAATCGGCGTCCATGTCCGACGCGTCGCGCAGCAGGTCCGGCGACACGCCGATCGCTCCGGCCAGTTCCTTGCGATCGGCGACGAGATGCGCCGCGAATCCATGCTTGACTCGCAGCGCGCGGCCTTGGAATTGAACCAAGTCCCCCTTGGCGGCGAGCGTTTCGATCTTGCTGACCGCGCCTCCCGCCTGCAATTCGGCGAGCTCGGCGCCGGCCGCGTAGCGGATCGTGCCGTCGAGCAATTCGATTCGAGCCGTTTCGAGGTCGCGATCGAGCATCCCCAGCGCCACAGCCGACGGGATCGTTCGGCGCCGTTCGGCGATGTGCCGATAGGCGTCGCGCATGAACGCGTCGACCGGTTCGCCCGTACCCGCCGGCCCAAACCGCGATTCCTCGGTGACCGCGATCTCCTCGCACGCGAGCACGGCGAGCACGGCATGGCCTTGCACGGTCTTCGGGACATACGCCACCGTTCGCAATCGACTCATCCGATCGCTCGCCAGGAATCGCGCGAGACCGAGCGATCGTTCAAACGAACTGCCCGCTCCGCCCCGGTCGTCCTTCGCGACGAATTCAAGCACGCAGATCGGGCGCGACGTACCCGACGGAATATCATTGAGCCGCTTCTCGATCCGCGCTCGGAGGATCTGATCGGTGTTTTCCTCGATGGGGAGAGGCACCTCCATGAAGATCACGGAGGCCGCTTCGGACGAGCCGCCTGTGGGCTGTGTCGCGGCTTCGAGCGGAGGCCCCTCGTCGGACGGCCGTTTCTCCGGGCCCTCCGCGTCCGAACGGGCGTCCTTCGACGGCGAGTCGTTAGGGCCGTCTTGCCGCGCGTTCAGGACCGGTGCGGATCCGAAAACGCATGCCATGATCGCGATGAACGGGATTGAGCGGTCGAACGAAGTCATGAAAGGCCCCCTGCCGATCGCCCTCGCACGGACCCAGCCTTGGATATGGACCCAGGCTTGGGTTCGGCGGGTCCCTCGGGCCCGGATCGGCGTTCGGTGGATGGACGCTGCGATTATAGGCCGCGCCGCGAGTCGCGGAAAGCCGCGGGACGGACCGAGACCCGCAAAGCGATTGCCATTCGCGAACTTACGCTCGGATCACGAACAGCGTGGCGATCGGCAGGAACCCGGCTCCGATCGCGAACAACATCACGGACCGAGGCGGTTTTTCGCGCCGCACCTTCCAGACGGCGGGAGTCAGCGCGAGGCAAAGGAGGCCCGTGGCCAATGCGCAAAACAGGAACCAGCCCGGCAGGACGCGCGCCAACGGCGGGAGTTTCTGGGCGTCGTGCGGATCGATGAGCATGCGGTTGAGGACCATCGCCGCGACGGCGACCAGCTCCGACGCGAGCGACGCAATGGCGGTCAGCATCCACGCGACGGTGAGCGCCACGGCGCGCGGCTCCTCATTCGACGTTCCCTCCGGGCCGCATTCCCGATCGACCGGCGGTCGATCTTCGCCCGGCCCGCGCGACGCATAGGATCGAGACATGCCGCATGCCGCCTTCGTCTATTCGACCAGGAACCGATGATGGAGCCCAAGGTAGTAGGGCAAAAGAAACGCGGCGCCGTCGGTAAGCGTCCGGCCGTCGCTCGCTTCGTCCAGGACCCACGGATCCTGGTTCCAATGTTCGAGATCCCGTTCGTCCACCGGAATCACCTTGCCGTCCCGCAATCGACCCA
The DNA here is from genome assembly GCA_016872725.1 of Planctomycetota bacterium. GTDB lineage: Bacteria > Planctomycetota > Planctomycetia > Pirellulales > Pirellulaceae > VGZC01. The sequence goes on along the minus strand of VGZC01000044.1, from coordinate 11,014 downwards.
CGGCCCGCCGGTCGTCCTCGTACCCTTCCATCCGCACGATATCGAGCCGATGGCTGTTTCGATAGCCCCAACGCACGCGATCGATCGGGATCCGGCGCAGCGCATCGATCGAGTCCTCGATCGCTTGCCGTTGGCGGACAAGCCGGTCGGCGCTCGACGGATCGGCCGCATCGCGCGCGCAGTAGATGAAATGGAACAGCGGATTCCGCTCGTCCCTCTCCAATGTCCAATACCATCGCAGCGACGCCAGGTAGGTCTCGCGGAGCTTGGGATCGCGTTCGTAATTCAACAGGTTGTAGTAGCACATAAAGGCCATTTCGTCGTCCGATTGGTTCCCCGTTCCAGGACCCATGCACATCTTGGGGTGGAGCGTGTTGACGGCGTAGGAATGGGTCGTGACGAGTTCGCGATAGGCATCGGCATAGCGCGCGTCGCCCGTCATGTGTTCGGCCACCTTCAGGTACGAGAGGATGCTGAGCGAATTGAGTCCGCGTTCCTCGAACAGGATGCCGCCGTTGAGCACGTCGGGTCCGAACCGGGCCCAGCGCGTCGGTTTCCCGTCGTGGTCGACGAGCGCGTAGTTGTTCCGCATGAGATGGTCGACGATGGCGGTCGTCACATCGCGGGCGCGTTGTTTTTCCTCGTCGGTCTCCGCGACGAGATCGTAGTACGCGGCGTACAGGAAGAAATGTCCGTCCAGTTCGTCCGAACTCGTGTCGCACTTCCAGTACCATTTTCCGTCGGCGCTGGTCGGCCAGCGCGGCGCGATGATTTTCCAGAGTGGATCGCGTTCCTGGTGCCGGCGGTCGCGTTCCGCCGAGTCGTTCTGATTGGGATCGGGGCCGCTCGTGGGGAGGATCGAGCGAGCCGGGAATCCCTGGAGCGGGTGCGAGCCGCCCCGCGTGACTTCGCTCAGGAACCGAACGGCCTCGAAGGCGGCCGTCGCTCGGCGTTTCGCGTCGGGATCCTTGGTCGCGGCGTACGCGAAACACTCGCCCGCGCCGTACATGCTCGTCCAGAGTCCATCGTTGTCGCTGTCGCGCCCGGTCCACGCGCTCCGATCTCCCGGAGCGGGCAGATGCGCCGAATCGACATAGCCGTACGGCGTGCGGCGGTGACGGCGATCGATGTCCGCCTCGAAGCGACGAGCCTTTTCGCGGAGCGTCATCGGAATCCTCGCGATTTTCCCGACGCCCCGACGCGTCGCGAACCAGGCCGTTCCGTCGGCCGCGATCGCCATGTCGCGCACCCCGTCGTCCGGCAGCCATCGCGGCGCCATGCGGTATTCCCAGCGCCCGTCGGCGTATCGGATCGCGCCGATTCGCGTTCCGAACCAGACGGCGCCGGGTTCTCCCCGGCCGATCGCCGTGAACCCGTCGTACGGCAGGCCCTCGTCGCCGGTGAACAGCTTCCAGGCCGTGCCGTCCCAAACTCCGACTCCCTGCAAACCGGCGAACCAGAGCCGGCCGTCGGTGTCGAAGGCGACGCCGGCGACGTCGATCGGCGCCCAGGCTTGACGATCGGTTTTCGGGACAAGGGGCGTCCAGTTCCCGTCGACGTCGGCGACGAACAGTCCGTCCCGGGCGGCGACGGCGAGCCGTCCGTCGGGCGCGGTATCGATTCCGGCGATGTCGCGCGTCTTGTCCAGGATGGGGATCGCTCGCCAATGCCCTTCGTGACGTTCGAAGAGCCCCGCCGAGCCCGCGGCGAGGATGCGCGGTGTGCCCGCGAGGTCCCGCAGCGCATCCGCGCCGCGGAGCCCTTCGGGGAATTCGGCGATCGCGACCGGCCCTTCTCCGCTCGACGCGACCTCGAACAACCGGGTTCCGGCGGCGGCGAGCACGGATGCCGGTCCGCGCGCCGCGACGCGGGTCACGGGCCCCGGTACGCCGTCGACGACCCGCCATCGCGCGCCGTCGAAAAGGGCCAGGCCTTCCGGCGTTCCCGCGGCGATCGTTCCGTCGGCCGCGACGGCGAGTGACAAAATGTCGTCACTCGGAAGTCCCTGCGCCGCCGTGAACGTCTCGCGGACCTCGGCCGAGTCAAGTCCCGCCGGGACGGAAAGCGCGGTGCGTTCGTCGCCCCGCGCGGCGGCGGCGAGAACGGCGAAGGCGAGCGAAGCGATGGTCCGTAGGCTAGATTTCATAGAGCTCCTCGTACTTGCGGCGCAGCCGTTCCATCATGGTCGCCGGATCGGCCGGCGAACCCGTCGCGCGGCGGACCAACTCGTCCGCCGAATACCGCTGACCGTGTCGGTAGATCCGCTCGCGCAGCCATTCCCGCAGACCGCGGAACTCGCCCTCGGCGAACCGATCGTCGAGGTCGGGAAGATCCCGGCGAGCGCCGGCCATCAACTGGGCGGCGAACAGATTACCCAGGGTATACGTCGGAAAATAGCCGAACTGGCCCGCCGCCCAATGGCCGTCCTGCAGGCACCCCTCGCGGTCGTCGCGCGGCGTGACGCCGAGCACCCGCGCATACCGCTCGTTCCACGCGCCCGGAACATCGCTCGGGTCGAGTTCGCCCGCGATCATCGATTGTTCGAGCTCGAATCGGACCAGGATATGCAGGTCGTACGAGACCTCGTCCGCGCGCACCCGGTTCCACGACGGTCGGACTTCGTTGCACACGCGATGGAAGTCCTCCTCATCGATGTCGTGCAATGCCGTGTGGAACAGGTCGCGGACCCGGGGAAAGCAATGCCGCCAGAATGAACGGCTTCGGCCGACCAGGTTCTCCCAGATGCGGGACTGCGACTCGTGGACACCCAGCGACGACGATTCACCCATCGGCGTGCCGTACGCGTCCGGCGCCAAGCCCTGCTCATAGAGCCCATGCCCGATCTCGTGCAGGATCGCGAAAAACGACTCGCCAAAATCGTGCGCGTCGTACCGCGTCGTGATGCGGCAATCGCCCGGCCCGACACAACTGAAGAACGGATGAGTCGTCGCGTCGAGCCGCCCGCATTCGAAATCGAACCCGATATCGGCCGCGATCGATTCGCCGAGGATGCGCTGCCGGTCGATCGGGTAGTCGCGCCGAAGGACGACCGAATGGACCATGGGGCCCTTCTCGGCGATGCGTCCCAAGAGGTCCTGGAGGGGCTCCTGGATCGCTCGGAACAACCGCGCGAGCCGCGCCCGCGTACAACCCGGCTCGAAATCGTCAAGGAGCGCGTCGTACGCGTCCATCGTTCCGGCGAAGCAGGCCGCTTCATCCCGTTTGAGCCGCACGACGCGCGCGAGGTGGGGCAGGAACGACCGGAAATCGCCGTCCTGTCTCGATTCGGCCCACTGTTGCTGGGCGATCGTCGTGACGCGGGCGAGTTCCTCGAGCAGGCCCCGCGGAACACGCACCGCTCGATCGTGCTGCCGCCGCCATACCCGCGCATTGACCGCGCTCGCCGACTCAGGATCCTCCATCAAGTCGGATCCTTCGACGAGCTCGAGCAGATCGCCGAACCGCGGGTCACTCGACGCGTCGTGCAAGAGGCCGACGAGGTACGCCGTCTGGCGCCCCCGGTTCCCGACCCCGCCGCGCGGCATGCAGGTGAGTTCGTCCCAAGCGAGCAACTCGAGGCAGGAGACCAGCATCGCGCGCCCACGCGACCTGTCGACCAATTCCTCGTACGCGGTAACCGGATGATCGTGGAGCATGCCGACCGTGGTCCTTGGCCTTCCGAGCGATTCGGGCCGTTCGCTTGAATTCCGCGATGCTTGCCATCATCATGATGAACCCGCGACACGCGAACCGATATGGTAAACCGATCCCCGTTGGGGAAAAGCCCCCGAGAGTCCCGGGAATCGGTCGGGAATCGACGGGTATGGAACCGACGAAAAGGTTCCTCGGCGTCGTGGCCCTCGGCGTCGTGGCGCCGGGGGTTGGGCTGGACGCTTGTTTTTGTGCGCGAGGAGAGCGGCATGCTGACACCGGCGGAGGAAATGGGGCTGAGCGGCATGCAATTGGCCGGGCGCGTGCGGCGCGCGTTCTACCGCCTCCCCGCCCAGGAGGTCCGCGAACTCACGCGGTCGATTCGCGACGAATGCTCGCGACGACGGGTCGTATACCTCCGCGACGGCGCCGTCGAGACGATCCGCCTTCTGGCCTGCCCGATCGCCGTCATGCCCGACCAGGTCGCCTACCTGCACTACGTCTCCTTGACCATCCAAAACGCGCTCAAGCGGTTCCCCGAAATGTACATGCGGGACTTCGCCGTGCGGGAGATCCTCCGGCTCCCGCCCGCCGAGGAACAATGGCTGTGGGGATGCTGGGGTCCGTCCCACCAGGAAAGCAATCCGATCTTCGGCCGCCTCGACGCCGTCGTCGACTTCAGCAGCCCCATGTGGAAAGAGTCGCTTCGGTTCGTCGAGCCGAACATGAGCGGGATCGGAGGTTTGCATCTTGTGCCGACCAGCGAACGGATCCTCGCGGAACTCGTGTTTCCCCTGCTGCGACAGGCCGATCCCGAATTGCGGCTCGAGGTCGGCCAGGATATCCGCGAACTGCTCATGCAGGAGGTGCTCGACCACCTCGAATCGATCCGACGCTCGGTCCGCACGATCTGCTTTCTCGAACCGAAGTACGCGGCGAGCGGCATCGACGAGCAGGATGCGGTCGCCCGGTACTTCCACGACAGGCACGGCCTCCGCGTCGTCCACGCCGATCCCAGGGAATTGGAGCTCCGCGCCGACGGCGAGGTGTACGGAGGGGGCGAGCGGATCGACGTCGCCTACCGCGACTATACGGTGACCGACCTGCTCGAACTCGAAGCGAGCGGCAGCAACGTCGAACCGATGCGGCGTCTCTTCCAGACGAACCGCATGGTCTCGTCGATCGCCGCCGAGCTCGACCAGAAAAGCTGCTGGCACGTGCTGACCGATCCCGAGATCACGCAGCGCTATTTTGGACCCGAGGAACGGCACGTCTTTCGCCGCCATATCCTCTGGACCCGCATCCTCGAGGATCGGGAGGCGTCGCTGCCGGACGGCCATCGCGGGAATCTGCTCGAATTCGCGAGGCTCGAACGGGAACGGCTCGTGTTGAAACCCAATCGATCCTACGGAGGCGACCGCGTCCTGATCGGACTGGCGTGCGAGGCGGCCCAGTGGGACGCCGCGCTCGACGCGGCCGTCGCCCCTTCCGCCGATCGCTGGGTCGTCCAGCAGCTCGCGGGCATTCCCGTCAACGAGTTCCCCATCATCGACGAGACCGATCATTTCCAGCTAGAGCCGTTCTACACGGTGATGGGGTTCGCGCCGTCCAAGTACGGGATCGCCATCCTCGGCCGGGCGTCGCAGAAACAGGTCGTCAACGTCGCGCAGCGCGGCGGCATTTGCGTCATCGCGGTCGGCCATCCGCCGATGCGCCTACAGGGCCCCGAACGCGCGTGATCGGTGGGCGGGCGGGATCGTCGCGACGGCGGCACCGCGTGCCGTCCATCGTGATCGGCGCGCGGAATCACGCGAAGTACCGGACGGCGTTCCGGAAGACGGCCATGCCGTCCCCCTCGTCGCCGCGCGGCTCGCGCGTCCAGCGCGGATGATGGGTCGGGTCGAGGTGCCGTTCGGGATGCGGCATGAGCCCGAAGACGCGTCCCGTCGCGTCGCAGATTCCCGCGACGTTCGCGATCGAACCGTTCGGATTGTCGGGAAACGGCAACACGTCCTCGTTCACGTGGGAACGGCTTGATTCCGAATCGTACCGCAGGGCCAACCGGCCTTCCGCGCGCAGTCCTTCGAGGACCGCGGCGTCGCGCGGAACGAATCGACCCTCCGCGTGCGCGATGGGGAGTTCCATCCGATCGATTCCCGCCAGGAACACGCACGTTGTCGATTCGACGCGGACCCGCACCCAACGGTCGAGATACCGTCCCGACGCGTTCCACGTCAACGTCGCGAGGGGCCCGCGCGCATCGGGCGCGAGAAGCAGGTCGGCTTTGATCAAGACCTGGAACCCGTTGCAAATTCCGAGAATCAGCTTGCCCGCCTCGCGGAATTCGGCCAGGAACTCCCTGAGACGCCGCCGGAACTTCACCGCCAACACGCGCCCGGCCGCCAGATCGTCGCCGTAACTGAATCCACCCGGAATGCACAGGATCTGAAACGTACGGAGCCATTCGGGCCGCTCGACGAGCGCGCGGACATGCATCGACTCGGGTTGCCCGCCCGCGACGGCGAACGCGTGCGCGGTCTCCCGATCGCAGTTGGTGCCCGGAGCTCTCAGAATCAAGACGCGGGGTGCCGCCATGTCTCCAGGTTCCAGGTATTAGGTATTGCGTAATGGGTATTGGGTATTAGGTATTAGGTATTAGGTTCTAGGTCTTGGGATGGGGCGTTACCAGCGCAGGGGCGCTTGCCAACATTCCTTGAGCCCCTCGATCGGCTCATCGATCAGCCGTTCGCCTCCCTTGGCGCGCACGGTGAACCTCCGTTCGGACCGAACCGAGCCGAGCTCGCGGCATGGAATCGAGCCGACCAGGGAACGGAACGCCTCGACCCGATCGGGTTCGACCTCGCATAGGAAACGGCTGTTCGATTCGGCGAAGAGCCATGCCGCGTGGATCGCTCGGCGATCCGGCATGTCGGAAGGACCGTCGAGCGCGTCGGGGATTTCGAGATCGATGCCGAGGTCGCCGGCGAACGCCATTTCGGCGGCCGCGACGGCGAGACCGCCTTCGCTGAGATCATGGCACGCGCGGATCGTTCCGGCGCGCTGGGCGGCGTGCACGGTCGCGAAGACGCGCCGGGCGAGCGGGCCGTCGACCGTCGGCACGCGCCCGTCGCGGAGGTCCCGGACGAGCGCGAAATGCGATCCGCCCAGCGCTTCATGCGTCGCGCCGACCAGGAAGATCCGGTTCCCCGCCTTCTTCGCGTCCATCGTCACGCATCGGCGCACGTCGGGAACGATGCCCAGCGCGCTGATGAGGAGCGTCGGCGGGATCGCGATCGTGACCTTCCGTCCGTCGGACTCGTACGTGAATTCGTTGTTGAGGCTGTCCTTGCCGCTGATGAACGGCGTGCCCAACGCGATCGCCAGATCACGGCACGCGATCGCGGCCCGCACGAGTGAGCCGAGCGTTTCGGGACGATCGGTGTGGCCCCAGCAGAAATTGTCGAGGATCGCGATCCGCTCGGGATCCGCGCCCACGGCGACGCAATTCCGCACCGCTTCGTCAATCGCGCTCGCCGCCATCGCGTACGGATCGAGATCGCCGAACCGAGGGTTGATTCCGCAACTCAAGGCGATCCCGCGCGGCGAATCGTGCCGAGGCCGAACGACGGCCGCGTCGCTCGGGCCGTCGTCCTGGGCTCCGACGAGCGGTTTGACGACACTTCCCCCCTGGACTTCGTGATCGTATTGGCGGATCACCCACTCCTTGCTCGCCACATTCAGCGAGCCAAGGATCCTCCGTAGGGTCTCGCCGTGATCGGCGAGCGAGTCGGGCGTGAACTCCATCGGACGAACGGGAGGCGGGTCGTACCGCGCGTCCCGCACGACGGGAGGCCGGCCGCCGTGCAGGAACGCCATCTCGAGATCGCCGACGTCGTGACCGGCATACGTCAGTTTCAAACGGCCGGTCGGCACGAATCGACCGAGGATCGTCGCTTCGACTCCCTCCGAGGCGCACAACGCGTGGAACGCGTCCCAGCGATCGGGAGGCACCGACACGATCATCCGCTCCTGCGCTTCGGAGATCCAGATTTCCGTATACGACAGACCTTCGTACTTGAGCGGCGCGCGTTCGAGCCAGACTTCGGCGCCGATCGTCTCCCCCATCTCACCCACGGCGCTCGAGAATCCGCCGGCGCCGCAGTCGGTCACGGCGTGAAAGAGGTCGGCGTCGCGCGCGGCGAGCAGGACATCGAGGACCATTTTCTCCGTGATGGCATTGCCGATCTGCACCGCGCCGCCCGACACCGTTTCGCTCTCGCTCGTCAATTCGGCCGAACTGAACGTGGCACCGTGGATGCCGTCGCGGCCGGTCCTGCCGCCGATCGCGACGATCCAGTCGCCGGCGCGGGGTTCCTTGAACGACTTGTCGCGGGGAAGGATGCCGACATTGCCGCAATACACGATCGGATTGCCGAGGTAACGGCGATCGAAGCAGACGGCGCCGTTGACCGTCGGAATGCCCATGCGGTTGCCGTAGTCGCGGACCCCGGCGACCACGCCGTTCATCACGCGGCGCGGATGGAGCACGCCGGGCGGAAGCGCGTCGTGCGGCGTATCGGGCGGCGCGAAACAAAACACATCCGTGCCGCAGATGGGGCGCGCGCCGAGCCCCGTTCCGAGCGGATCGCGGATCACGCCTCCAAGGCCCGTATTCGCCCCTCCGTACGGCTCGATCGCCGACGGGTGGTTGTGCGTCTCCACCTTGAAGACGACGTTGTACGCGTCGTCGAAACGCACAACGCCCGCATTGTCCTTGAAAACACTCACGCACCAGTCGCGGTCGGCGAGCGTTCGGCGGATCTCGGCCGTGGCCTCGAAGATCGTCTCCCGCAACATGTTCTCGAACCGCCGTTCCCCCAGCTCGTCGCGGTACGCGATCCGCCCCGCCAGCGTCTTGTGGCTGCAATGCTCGCTCCACGTCTGCGCGATCGTTTCGAGTTCGATGTCGGTCGGATCGCGGTCAAGCCCGCGATAATGGGCTTGGATCGCGGTCATTTCGGCGAGCGAGAGGTAGAGCTGTCCCTCGCGGCTCAGCCGGAGAAGGCCCTCGTCGTCGAGCGAGCGCAGGGGAACCCGGACCAATGCGAATGAATAGGGCGCGCCGAGTTCGAGCCGGTCGAAGGCGAGCGGCCCGTGCACGACCTGTTCGATCGAGTCGTTCGCGAGGACCTTGGCGACGAGCCGTTCGAGGTCGCCCGGCGGAAGGTCGCTCAGCCAATACTTGCGGAACGTGCGAACGGCATCGACGGCGAGCCCGATTTCCGCGAGCGCCTCGCGCGCGGTGAGCGCGACCGGATCCATGACGCCCGGTTTGGGCAGCACATGGACCATCCGCGCGAACGGACGATCGCTATCCGGCGTTCCCCTCTCGTCCGTACCATGGCGCGCCGCGCCGCCGCGCATCCGGGCGCCTGTCCCGACCGGCGCGCGCAGCACCGGGTCACCCACGCGGCCGACGACGACCCGTTCGACGATCGCATCGGCGAGGAGCGTCCCGGCGGCCTCTTCGACTTCGCTCCGCTCGCCGTCGACCTGAAGCAGGTATCCGTGCGCGGCCGCGACGCGCGGAAGGGACGCGATGCCCAGTTCGGCCGCTTCCGAGACGACCCGATCCCCGGCGCGGTCCCATTCCCCGGGCGCCGGATGGATGTCAACTTCCCAAAGCGTCACGGTGTGTCTTTCCAGCTTCGAGGAGACGCGTCAGTCGAGGGGCGTCGTTCTGTTCGAGGGCCGATCGGAAGTTCGCGAGCACTTTCGCAAACTTGTCGAGCGCCTTCAAGGCGTGCTCGCCGTTTCGCGTCAGGATTTCGGTCCACAGCTCGGCGTCGCCCGCGGCGATCCGGGTCGTATCGGCCCATCCGCTTCCCGTGAACGGCAAATCGTCCGCGCGGGTCGCCGCGGCGAGAGCCGCCGCGACGACGTGCGGCATGTGGCTCGTCGCGGCCAGGATCTTGTCGTGCGCGGCGGCGGACATCCGCGTCGTCGCGGCGCCGACGCTCCGCCACAACGACTCGACCCGCTCGATCGCCCGCGCCTCGGTCGTCGCGCCGGGCGTCAACACGACCAGCCGGTCGGTGAAGAGATCCGGCCGAGCCGCGCCCGGTCCGTTGCGCTCGCCGCCCGCGATCGGGTGTCCGCCCACAAACCGCCGCGCGAGGGGCCCCGCGGCGCGACGCACGTCGGCCACAATCGTCCGCTTGACGCTCCCCGCGTCGGTCACGACGGCGTCCGGCGGCGCCGCGCGCAACGACTCGACCGCGTGCTCGGCGACCAGGCCGACCGGCGAACTCACGATCACCAGATCGGCTTCCGGCACGCCCGCCGCGAGGTCGGTGGTCCAGCGGGTCACCGCGCCGATCGCTTCGGCTTCGCGGAGCCGCGACGCGCGGCGCCCCACGCCGACGACTTCAAGCTGGGCGTCGCGCCGGCGAAGCGCCAGCCCGAGCGAGGCGCCGATCAACCCGACACCGACGATCGTGACCGATTTCCGCTGCATGATCGCGTGTGGCTCGCAGTTCCGCCGAGCAAATCCGTCAACCGGGCTGGGAATGCGGAACGGAAATCCCCATTTGGGCCATCAACAACTGAAGATCGTCCCACGCCGCCCGCTTCTGATTCGGAGATCGAAGGAGGTAGGCCGGATGGTACGTCACGATCACCTTGGCCTCTTTCCACGCGTGGACGACCCCGCGCAGTTTTCCCACGGGCGTCGTCGTCCGCAGCAGACTCTGCGCGGCGACCGCGCCCAGGCAACAAATGAACTCGGGCCGGAGAATGTCCAACTGGCGTTCCAAATACGGCCTGCAGTTCTCCACCTCGTTGGGTTCGGGAGTCCGATTGTCGGGTGGACGGCACTTCAGCACATTGAGAATGTAAAGATCCTCTCGCCGCAGCGTGCATGCGGCGATCATCTTGTTGAGCAGTTCGCCGGCCCGGCCGACGAACGGCTCGCCGATCCGGTCCTCGTCCGCGCCCGGCGCTTCTCCGAGCAGACAGAGCCGCGTGCGCGGCGTTCCGACGCCGAACACGGTCCTCGTGCGGTTCCGCACAAGCTCCGGACACCGCGCGCACGATTCCACTTCACGCCGCAGCCGATCGAGCGATTGTCCGAGTCCCATTCCATCCGCCGTTTCTCCGCGGTGCACGTTGCCGGCCCCGGCGTCGGGCAGCGCCGCCACCACGGCCGTTCCGACGTCATCGGCCGCGCCGCGTTCCCGGCCGCGTTCCGAACAGGGCTCGTTCGCGCGGGGCTCGTTCGCGCGGGGCTCGTTCGCGCGGGGCTCGTTCGCGCGGGGCTCGTTCGCGCGGGGCTCGTTCGCGCGGGGCTCGGTCGCGCGCGGCG